>NZ_JBHSMT010000013.1:0-359178 GCF_042654985.1 Paraherbaspirillum soli
CGGATATATGGCTGCAATCTTTACCTGTTTGTGATCGTCGATTGAATGCTTGTCAAACTGAGGGCGTCCATATATGACTAGCTGTCGGGCTACCCCCGACCAGCTTCCACGGAGTAGCGACCGTGTTGAGTAACGACGAACGCATGCAACCGCCCATACTCCGTAGCCCGTTAAAAGGGGTCAGAGTAATTTTCGTCAAACTGCCGACGAAAAAAAACTCTGACCCCATTTAACTACGTCATCGCTGCATTCTGCCCCCGGTGAGCTACGGCCTACGGTCGCACTCTCCTACAACCTCACCTGCATCTCCCCACTGACATTAAACCGATGCGCCAACCCAACCGGATTGATCACACTATCCCGGTAAAAACGAAACGCAATGTACTGCTGCACCGGCGCCAGCCAATTCTCCTTTTGTGCATCCAGCAAGCGCCAGGCGCCATCCACATACAGCTCCGCCCAGTTGTGGTATTCCTCCGCGCGCGGCGCAATGTTGCGGTCGGTGACGTAACCGCCCACCATGCGCGCCGGGATGCCGTTGGCACGCGCCAGCGCGACCGCCAGATAGGCGTACTCGGTGCAGTCGCCGCTCCTTTGCAGCAGCGCCCACAGCGCCCACAGGTCGTCCGCGATGTAACCGGCATAGTGCGGCGGAGCGCGCCGGATTGCGCCAACGACGGCGGCGTCAGCATCAAGCAGGCTAACGCCCCGCCGCAGGTTTGCAGCCATCTTCTACGATTAATACCCGTCACTTACAAACCGCATCCCAACTGCTTCGGCCCATGCGCTTGCGCGGTCCAGATCGCTTTTTGCAAAGTCAGCTGGCGCGCATAGGCATCCTGGGTGTCGGCATAGATCAACAACGGCGTCGGCTGCGCCGCTTCGCGCCAGCGCTGCAGGGTTTCCGGCGTGGCGCCGGCGGCCGTCACCAGGATCACAGCG
This sequence comes from Paraherbaspirillum soli, assembly GCF_042654985.1. NCBI lineage: Bacteria > Pseudomonadati > Pseudomonadota > Betaproteobacteria > Burkholderiales > Oxalobacteraceae > Paraherbaspirillum > Paraherbaspirillum soli. Next base: position 943 of record NZ_JBHSMT010000013.1, read on the forward strand.
GCCAGCGGCGCGCCCTTGCTGCCTTTGCGGCGGCGCTGCTCGATCATGCTCTTGATGGCGGCCGGGCTCAAACGAACCGATTGCATCGCATCCAGCGGCTTGCCCAGCACGGCTTGCCGGCTCAATAGCCAGGACGGCATGCCGCCGCGCAGTACTTTGACTTGCTTGATGCCTTTCAAGGCCTCCGGCAGGTCGTTTGCGGATGAGGTTTGGGCTATCAGCACCAGCCAAGCCAGGCAGCCTAACCAGCGGCCGGCTGCAGAAAACAGGGATTTCGACATAGTCAGTTTGTATCCGGTTGGCGTGGCGGCCCGCTCAGGGGGTTATCGGTCAATGGCGTTGCGGCCTGAGGCGGCGCGCCGATCGAGTTCTTGAGGTCAACCGGCTTCAGCTCTTTGCCTTCAGCACCATTGAGGCCGTTGACATCGGTCCGCAGCAGCAAGTCGGACGGATAAGTAAACACCCAGTCGCTGTATTTTTCCTTGCCGCGAAACGACATGTCGTCGGCCTCGAAATGATCCTGTTTGATCGGCATTTTGGCCGACAGCGAATGGACGCCGACGATCCGCCCGGCGACCCGCACCAGGCCCCACTCTGCGCTGCCGGTCATCGGGTCGACGAAGACCTGACGCAAATGCCGCTTCAGGCCGGGGCTGCGATTATCGCGCAGCAAATCTTCCAGGCTGGCCGGGTATTCGCGCTTGCCGCCGCTACCGAGTTGGGTCTCATAGTAGCGACCGATCGCGACCCGGAACTGACGGCCGATAGCGAGCAATTCGGCCTCCTTGTCGCGGGTCACCGAGGTGGTGTAAATATCGACGCCCACGGTTAAACCGAGTCCCATGATTGCCACCAGAAGCAGCACCCACAGGTAGGCAAAACCACCATCTGTTTTAAAAGGTTTCATACGGCCTGCCGTCATACGCTTGCCCGATGGCGCCGCTTTTGACGTCGGCGATGCCTTTGGCTTCGGCCTCGCGCGGCGGGATCAGGATCCAGCTGGCGCTGGATTCGGTGACCGGATCGACCGGCACTGCGCGCAGATATTTTTGCTGGGTCAGTTCGTCCAGCGTCTCCGGATAATGGCCCTTATCGGCGTAAAACTTGTCCAGCGTGACCCGCAACACTTGCAGGTTTTCTTGCAGCGCCACGTCCTTGGCCTTGTTCAGCGAACCGAAATAGCGTGGCAAGGCAATCGTCAGCAGCAAGGCGACGATCGCCATCACGACCAGCAGTTCGATCAGGGTAAAGCCGCGGGTTTTATTGTTGAATTTATCTTGCAAGCGGAACCTCACCATTGCTTGTAGGGCACGCCGTTCAGCCCCTGCTTGTCGGATTTGGAGTGGATATCGAACACATCGTCGCCTTCGCTGGGATCGTCCGGCGGCGACGCATAACTGCGCAAGCCCCAGGTTTCGGAGGCCTTGACGGCGGCGCCGGCATACATCGGATCGGGCGGCAAGCTGCGCAGGAAATACAAATTCTGCCGCGACGGACTGCGCTGGTCCGGCACCCCTTCCACCAGTTGCTCCAGGTTTCTGGGATAGCCGGACTCGCCCACCTTGACGATGATCCGGCCTTGATCGGCGGCCCGTTTGTAGGCGTCCAGCGCGTCGCGGATCTGGATCAGCGCGCGCCGCAGTTCATGCTCTTTGTCGCGCTGTATGGTCACTTGCGCCATCGGCACCGCCACCAGTACCAGCACGCCCATGATCGCCAGGGTCATCATCAGTTCGATGAAAGTGAAGCCGCGCTGCCGGCTCGGCAACTCGTGACGACGCACGGTCACGGGACGATCCGCACCAGCTGTTCAAGCGGCAGCGCGATCGGGGTGGCGCTGACCGGTTCCGGCGAGGCCGACAACAGTTGCAGCTTGGCCGCGGCCGGCGCGGCGGTCGGCTTCAGCGCCTTGAAATTGACCGTCACGATGCCGCCGGCGCCGTTGACGCCGGCATCGGTGCCGGTCGCGTTTTGGCGGACTGCGGCGATGAATACCTTGCCCTGCGCCGGGTCGATGCGGTGACTGAAGTTGGTGGCGCCGCCGTTTTGCTTGAAGAAGTCGCCTTCCTGCACGCTGACCACCTGCAGCAACTGCGGATCGAAGCCGATCAACAGCGGCATGCCGCGCAACGCGCCCTGGCTGCTGACCCGCAGCACGGCGCTGAATTGTTCGCCGACCTTGACCTCGGCAGGAGTCTGCCAGTTCAGGCTCAGCGGGCCGGCATTGACCGCGGCCGGTACAGGATCAGTCGCAGCGGGTGCGGATGCGGGCGCGGCATTGGCGCCAAGTGCGGCAATCGCGGCTGGCGTTGCTGCTGGTGCAGCTGAGGTTGTAGCTGGCGCCGCCGCTTTTACTGTTTCAACCGAATTCATGGTCAACGACTCGGCGCCGATATTGGTTTCGGTGCCGGATTCGAACTCGGCCGCCAGCAGGTCCGGACGGCGGATCGAGCGCACCACGCGGGGCGTGATCGACAGCAGGATTTCACTGCGCTGGGTATCGTCCTTCTGGCTGCCGAACAAGCGGCCGATCAGCGGCAGCTCGCCCAAGCCCGGCACCTTGTTGGCGGTCGAGCGATCCTCGTCGTTGATCAGGCCGGCCAGGATCTGCGTTTCGCCATCCTTCAGACGCAGTATCGTATTGGCGCCGCGGGTCCCGATCTGGTAGGACAAGGTGCCGGCTTTGCTGGTGATCTCGCGCACGATGCTGGACACTTCCAGGTTGACCTTGATCGCCACTTCCTCATCCAGATAAATGGTCGGTTCGACTTCCAGCTTGAGGCCGACATCGACATAGTTGACCGACTCCGACACAAAGCCGGTATTGGTCGAGGTGGTCGTGATGACTGGCACCCGGTCGCCGATCAAGACTTTGGCTTTCTCTTTATTGCGCACGCGGATGCGCGGATTGGCCAGGATATTGCCGTCCTGATCTCCTTTGTTGGCATTGAACACCATGCTGCCGACGGTCGCTTGCGTGGTTTGCGGAGTCAAGTGCCGCAAGCCGTCCAGGGTCAGCGGCGCGCCGGCGACCTGCAGCGGCGCCAGGGTCAGCTGACTCGGCCATTGGATGCCCAGCTCCAGCATGCGCGAGCGCTTGATTTCCAATACCTCGACTTCCAGCATCACTTCCGGGTCGCTCAGATCTTGCAGCGCGACGATTTTTTCCGCCATCCGGATCGCCTCCGGCGTATCGCGCAGGATGATCAGGCCGAGTCGCTCGTCGATCACCATGTCCTTGGTTTTGACAATGGTCTTGATGGTGTTGGAAACCGCTTTGACATCCGCGTTGGTCAAGTAGAAAGTGCGCACCGCCAGGGTCTGATAATCCTTCAGCTTTTGCGGCGTGCTGGGGTAGATCAGGATCGAATTCTCGTTGAGCACCTTTTGCTCCAGCTGGTTGGTGACCAGCAGCAGCCGCACCACATCCGCCATCGAGGTGTTCTTGGCCAGGATCGACGCCTTCAAATCCGGACGCAGCTCTTTGTCGAAGAAGAAATTAAGGCCGGAAACCTGGGCAATCACCTCGAAGATGGTGCGCAATGGCGCATCGCGAAACTCCAGCGTGATCGGCTTCATATACGCCGCAGCCAGCTTGGCCTCCGGTTTGGAGGCCTTGGCGCGGGCTTCGTCGATCCGCGATTTCAGGTTGAGCGCGTCTTTTTGATTGGGGTTTTCCGACAGCACCGGACGCAATTTTTCCAGCGCCTCGATCAGGTCGTTGCGGCTGCCCTTCTTGAACAAGGCTTCAGCCTCGATCACTACCTGACGATGATGCCGTTCCATCACCAACGCTTCGATCCCTTGGCGCGCCATGTTGTTGTTCTGGTCCAGGTTGAGCGCCTGACGGTAGCTTTTTTCCGCATCCGACAAACGTCCTTCGCGGCGCGCAGTCTCACCCTGCATGACCAGTTGGTTGATGATCGACGAGCGGCGGCTGGACAGGGCGATCCGGTATTCCGCGTTTTTTGGGTCGAGCTTGACCGCCTCTTCCAGTTTGGCCAGGCCCGGTTCGATCTTGCCTTCCGCCAGCAGAGTATTGCCTTCGCGATATTCCCTGGTGCCGGCGCAACCGGCCAGCATCGCACCCAGTACCAGCACGCCCACCAGACGTTGCCATGGCGCGCCCGGCGTCATGCCGGAGCGGGAGGATGTTTGCACTCTATTCATAGTCATTCTTTTCAATTCGCTCAATTCGGATTACTTGGCAAAACGCCGACATCCAGCGTCTGCTGCTGATTCAGCGGGGTATACAGCAAGGTCAGGGTGCCGCCGTTCAGGCTCTGCACCTTGTAATTGCCGGCTATCGTGTCGCCCACGCGGACCACCAGACTCTGCTCGTTAAGCAGCAGGAACACCACGTCTTTGCCGTCCTCGACGTAACGGCCCAATACTTTGAAAGGCAAGGCCGGCGCTTGCGGCGCAGGCGGCGTCAGCGGTGCCGCGCTAGGCGGCGGCGCCACCACTTTCGGCGGCGGCGGCGTCCACTGGGTCGAGGCGAACACGTTGGCGCCGTCGTCCTCGCCCTCTTCCGCATCGCGCGGCCGTATCCGCAACACGTCAACGGACTGCGCGACGGACTGCGCTATCTTTGACGACTGCGGCACGGCCACGGCAGTCGCGCTCGCGCCCTTGCGAGTCGCCAGCACCACGCCATCGTCGGCGGCCGGAGGCGGCGCAAACACTACCGCCAGCAGTGCCGCCAACAGGCTCAGGCCCATGCCGATTCTTCCTTTATCCATTTTCATCGACGCTCTCCCGCTGCGGCGTTGGACTGGCTCGCGCCGTTCTCGGCCGGCAAGCGTGTCAGCACCACCCACTGAATCCGCGCCTCGACCACGGTGGCGTCGATCCGCTCGCGTTTGAACTGCACGCTTTCCAGCGCCAGCGCTTTTTGCGCGTGCAATGCGTTTTGCATGAAGCGATAAATGGCATGCGCATCGCCTTTGACCGGCATGGTCATCCGATAGCGCAGGAATTTCCCCGGCTGGTCGACCTGCGGCCGGTACTCGCCGCGGGTGATGGACAATTGCTCGGCTTCAGCCAGTTTGAGCAGACTTTGCACCACCTCGGGAATGTCCTCGTACACCAGCAAAAAGTCTTCGAAGTCCTTGAGCCGGGTACGGCCATCGCTATTGCGGCTCTCGACCAAGGCGGCTGGCGCCTGCTGCTGCGCATTTTTCATGCGAAGCAGCTGTGCGTGGACGTTGACCAGCGCGCGCACCTGCTGCCGCTTGATCTGCCACGCGCCGACGCCAAGCAGCGCGCAGCCCAACAGCACCAAACCGAACAGCCCGCAGCGCCGCATGAACCAATTCCTGGCGCGCCGCGCCTCCCATGCCAATTGCTCAGACAGCTGCGGCAGCCATTGCGTCGCTTGCATTTTCATTCCGCCCATACCGCCTCCACCGTAAACCGATAAGGCCGTTCCGGCGACGCTTCGACGATCTCGTGGCGCGACAGATATGCGCCGGTAAACGGCTTGCGTTCGGCCACAAACGCGACGTAACGCGCCATGTCGGCGCCGGTGTGCGCTTCCGCCACGATCCTGACGCCGGCGCTGCCGTCGGTGCTGGATGGAGCGGCCCCCATCACTTCGACGTTCAGCACTGCCGCCGCGATGTCGGCCGGCGGCTGCAATGCGCGCAACAGCGTCGCAATCGGCAGGTTCAGCTCGCGGATCGCGACGTTCACCGCCTGCACCCGCGTCACTTCTTCCCGGCTCCACGCAACCGGCGCCGGCGGCGGCCGTTGCGCGGCTTGCGAGGCGGCCAGCTGCTGCCGCACCAGCTTGACCCGGCCATGCATCTGCCAAACCTGGAACAGCAAGCCGCCGCACAGCAATACGGCCATCGCGGCCACGCCCCATTGCACGGCAGTCATCGCCGGTTTGGCGGCGACGGCGTCGATCGCGAGACGGCAGCGACGCGACAACCAGGCCAGATGCAGACGTGCCGACACTGCGCTGGCCGGCAAGCTTATGCAAAGCAGATCGGCGTCGGTCAAAGTTGCCCCCGCCGCTGACAGATTCAACACAGGAATCCGCTTCACTTGCGAGAAATGCAGGTCGCGCAATCGCATGCGCTGGATATGTTCACGCAATACCTGTTCAGTTCTTGCGGCATCCGCGCCAAAGTCGGCTTCTGCCCGTACCATCACCTCCGACATGCGTGCGCTGCCCTGCGCTGTCAGCAACAGCCCCCGCTCCAGCACCAGCAAGGCATCGGCCTTACTGCGCTGCGGCCGCGGCGCGGCCTCCCAAGCGGTGACACTGAGCGGCAGCACCGAGGCGAGGACCGCACCGACACCGGTCGCCAGCCTCGCAATCGCCGTCAGCAACACCGATGGATACGCCAGCACCAGCCGCGGCGCACCGAAGCGCGCGTCATCCAGCTTCACCGTATCGGCCGTCGTCAGGTCGAAGCCGGCAGCCTCCATCTGGCCGCGCGCAAACGCCTCGGCCGTGTCGGCGCGCTTCAGCATGCCGCTCCAGGGCAGGCTGGCGGTCGCCAGCCAGATATCGGAAATCAGCACCCTGACTTCACGCACCTTGAGCGAAGCCGCGGCTGGCTGCGCATCGCGCCAGCGCTTCAATGCCAGCTCGATCTGATCCAGCGCCGCTATCGGCGCAGCGGCATCCTGCGTCAAATCGAGCGGCGCCCGTTGCACGCTGTCCTTCAGCCAGTTGCCGCCGGCATGCACGCCCGATTCGATCTCCTGGGCGCCGATGACGATGAATAAAGTGCCGCGGTCCTTGCCTTGTCTTGCCTTGCCAATTCGCTTGATTCGTTTACCCAGCAACACGCATCACCTCTTCCAACGTAGTTTCGCCGCGTGCCGCCCACTGCAAGGCAGTGTCGTGCAATGCTCTCAGGCCGGCCTGCGCGGCCCGCTCCTTCAGCACCGAAATCGGCGCTTTACCGGCGATCAGCTCGCGCAGCATATCGTCCAGTATCAATACCTCGGCCACCGCCTTGCGCCCTTTGTAGCCGATGCCGCGGCAATGGCCGCAACCGCTTCCGGCTTTGAATATCCAGCCGTCGACCTGAGCCCGGCTCAAGCCTGCGGTCGCCAATTCGTCGTCGCTAGGCTCCACTTCCACCGCGCAATGCGGGCAGTTGATGCGCAACAGGCGCTGGGCCACGATGCCGTTCAGGGCCGCCGCAAAGCTGTAGGCATCCACCCCCATATGCAGGAAGCGTCCCAGCACATCGAATACGTTATTGGCATGCACCGTGGTGAACACCAGGTGGCCGGTCAGCGCCGCCTGCACCGCGATCTGCGCGGTTTCGTCATCGCGGATTTCGCCGACCATGATCTTGTCCGGATCGTGGCGCAGGATGGAACGCAAGCCGCGGGCAAAGGTCAGCCCCTTTTTTTCGTTGACCGGAATCTGCAATACCCGCGGCAGTCGGTATTCGACCGGGTCTTCGATCGTCACGATCTTGTCGCGGCCGGTATGGATCTCGGTAATCGCCGCGTACAGCGTGGTGGTCTTGCCGGACCCGGTCGGCCCGGTCACCAGCAACATGCCGTGCGGCTTGCTCGCCAGCTTGCGGATCGCCGCGATGGTATGGCCATCCAGCCCGAGATTGTCCAGCCGCAGCGCGCGCGCCTCTTCCGTCAGCGATTGCCGATCCAGCAAACGCAGCACCGCGTCCTCGCCGAAGATGTTCGGCATCACCGACACCCGGAAGTCGATCTCGCGATGATTGACCCGCACCTTGAAGCGGCCATCCTGCGGAATCCGGCGCTCGGCGATATCCAGCTCCGCCATCACCTTGATGCGCGAGATCACCTGCTCGGCCATATCCTGCCCCTGCACCTGGGTGATAGGCACCAGCGCGCCGTCGATCCGGTACAGCACATGCAGGCAGCCGGCGTCGCACTCCAGATGGATATCGCTGGCCTGCAATTTGAGCGCATCGTAGATGGTTGAATTGACCAGCCGCACCACCGGACTGGCATCGTCGCTGATACTCGCCAGCGTGATGACCGCCGCCACCTCTTCATCGTTGCGCCCGGCGCTGGCGCTGTCGAAGCCGTCCATCGCCCGCAACTGTTGTTCCTGCTGCGCGAAATACGCCTGCAAATCATCCGGATGCACCAGCACCACTCGCGGCGTCCCCGCGTGCATGCCGTAGCGCCGCAAAGCCCAGTTCTCCACTGCGCCGTCGAACGGATCGCCCAGCACCAGATGCGGCGTGTCCGTCTCATCGCTGGCGATCAGGACGCCGCGCTGCGCGCATTCGGTATACGGAATCCGTTCAAAGTCGGGGCGCAGCGCCTGCAACACCCGCATCGGCAGCACCGGATAACCGAACCGCGCGCCCAGCGCCTGCATCAATTCTTCGGCGTCCCAGCCGGTGAGCTGCTGCAAGCTGCGGATCAGCGCGGAGTCGTTTTGTGCGGATAGCAGGCGTGCCTGGTCGATCAGCGTTGTGGTCAGTGTCGGGCTTGCGCTATTGGTCGCTGCCGCGGCCATCTGCGTCACGCAGCCACCTTGTTCTTGCGGATGATGTTTTGTCCTGTCCTGCCGGGTTGCCCAACGCATTGTTGTGTAGTATTCATTGCCAACCGATTCATCTATCGGGCACCTCTAAAAACCTACTGCAGAGTTTGGCAAACTCGCCAATCTCGGGGCTGCGATGCTCACCCGCTCCATTCGGCTGCAAGTGTTGCAACTTAGTCGCCCCAACCTTGGGCCGCTCGCTACGGTTTTTAGAGGCGCCCTATTGTTTCTTAATATTTCTTTGCGCTTGATTCAATCGGCAATGCTCAGGGTTGAGATTTGGCGAGCATGGCAATCGCTTCTTTGCTGCCACCCTTGGCGGCCAATTGCAGCCATTTCTTACTCTCGACAGGATCGACTTTCACGCCTTCTTCGCCATACGCATAGGATTTGGCAATGCTCAACTCGTGCGGCGCAGCCGGGTCCTCGCCCGGCTCGACCAGCAGCGGCCCGATCGAGCCGCAACGCCGAAACCAGTAAATCGCATCGGCATCATTTTTAGCGACGCCATTGACGCCATAGGCGTAGATCGAGCCAACGATCATCTGGGCGGTCTTGTCGCCAAGATAAGCGAGCGGCTTCAGTTTTTCCAGCGCAGTGGCGCTTTGCCCCGCCTTATACGCCTGCACGCCGGCTTCCATCTGGTAATTACGCAATACGTACAAGCCCGCGCCGATGGCGGCTAGTACTGCAACAAACAAGGCCAGGGTTAATAATTTTTTCATACCGTTACTTTCAAAATATTGTTTCTAATTTCTATCTTCTTGACTCAGGATTTATGTGAGCCTTGGCTCACTCCAGACTCCCAGCCAAATCAAAAATCGGCATATACATCAACACCACCACAGTCCCGATCACCAGCCCGATCACCGTCATCAGGATCGGCTCCAGCAGGCGCGAAGCCCAGTCGACCCAGCGGGCGAAATCTTCATCCTGGAAGCGTGCGGTGCGTTCCAGCATTTCGGCCAATTGGCCTGAGCGCTCGCCGACCTTGATCAACGATTCGGCCACCGGGCTGGCCAGCCCCGCCGCCAGCAGCGCGGTCGACAGGCTCTGTCCCTGTTCGACCGCCAAGCGGCTTTGTGCCAGTTTGCTCTGCTGTTCGGCACTGAGCAAGCCGGTGACCATGCCCATCGCGCGCGACAAGGCGATGCCGGCGGCCAATAGCAGGCTGACGGCGCGGTAGAAACGGGCCAGGCGGAATTCGTTTGCCTTGGCGGCCAGCCACGGCAGGCGCAGCACTTGATTGAGCATCCGGGCGCGGCCCTCGGGCCGGCTGATCCACCAGCCGAGCACGGTGAACACGCTGAGCAGAGCGCCCAATGCGAGTTGCCAATTGTTGTAAATGCTCTTGCCGAAGGTCAGCAAGATGCGCGACAGGAACGGGATTTCTCGGCCCGAGGATTCGTACACGGCGCTGAATCTCGGCACCACATAACCGAGCAGGAACAAGGTGACGAAACCGCCGACCACCAGCAGCATCACCGGATAAATCGCGGCTGAAATCAGCTTCTTCTGGATCACGTCGAATTGCGACTGGTAAGCGATATAGCGCGCCAGCGATTGCGGCAAGTCGCCGGTGCGCTCCGAGGCGCGCACGATGGCGACATACACTTCGGGAAAATGTTGCGGCGCCAATGCCAGCACATCGGAAAAACTGCGGCCTTCGCGCAGCGTTTGCAGCAAGTCGCCCAATACCGCACGCACCGCTGGTTGCCGCTCCTTGTTGTGCAAGGTGGTCAGCGCCTCGGTCAGGTTCAGACCGGCGTCGAGCAAGGCCAGCAGTTCCTGGCTGAACAGCAGCAGCGGAAAGCGTGTCTTGGCGCCTGAGTCCGACGCGCTCGCGCCGGCAGCGGCGGATTCGATCGCCAGCACCCGCAGGCCGCGCGCGACGGTTCTGCGGATCGCCTCGGCTTCGGTGATGTCGGTGAATTCAAGAGTCTGGGCGCGACCGTCCACGCCCTGCACTTGCAGGCGCAGGCGGGTGGTCGACGTATTGACGGCGGGTGCCGGGACTGGAGCCTCAGCGAGCCTGGATTGATCCGAACGTGACATGCAGCTATCGCCTCTGCTTCGGTTTTAAGGCGACCTTATTAGCGATACGACACATCGGCATCATCTCCCTCGCCACCCGGCTGCCCATCCTTCGCATACGACATCAAATCGAAGTCGCCGCCCTGTCCCGGCGAGCGGTAGATATACGGCTTGCCCCAAGGATCGGGCGGCACTGCTTTTTGCAGGTAAGGACCGTTCCACTTGGTCTCATCGTTGGGTTTGACCACCAGCGCGTTCAAGCCTTGCTCGGTAGTCGGATAGTGGCCGGTATCCAGGCGGTAGGTATCCAACGCCTTGCCCAGCCCCTCGATCTGGGCCTTGGCCGTGCCGCGCTCGGATTTGCCGAGTTGCGCAAAATAGCGCGGCCCGACATAAGCCGCCAGCAAGCCGATGATGACGATCACCACCAGCAATTCCAGCAAGGTGAAACCGCTTACTGTTTGATTATTGCGTTGTTTGTTGCGATTCATTTTTGCACCGTCACATTCCATTTAAAATCCATGCCTAGCGTCCAGAGTTACTAAATCGTCAGGATAGGAATCGAGGACGCAGGAAATTCGGCGGCGCAAAGGCGGACTGGCGCACCGCGCAGCGGCGGTAGCGTGATTTGACTGAAAAACAAGGATTCCCCCTTGGGAAACGAAACTTAACGACGCTTAGTTACTTTGCGTAACTTTATCCCGCGCATTATCTGTTTTTCAATGCGCGAAAGCAACTTCTTTCTTAGGAGAATCGGGGTAGTACAAGGCTTGAGTTGAATGCGATGAGCTGATATTTCCAGAGTCGCAGGATGGTAGGGCGGAAAAGCGCAGCCCTTGCAGGGCGCGTATCCGCTTGCAAGCGGATACCGTTACGCAGGCCGATGGCATGCCATCCGAAACCCCTGCTTCACCCTTCCGCCGCTTCGAATGCGTCTAGCGCAGGTGGCGCATCCAGCGGCGGATAACGCTGCGCTCATCCGCCCTACTTCTTTCGATTTTTGGGTGAACGTAAAAAAGCGCACCGAGGTGCGCTTTTTTCTTGAGCTGAATTGCTTACGCTTCCAGCGACTTCTTGTATGCCTCGACGCCGGACAAGATTTCCTGGCGAGCTTCATCGGGACCGGACCAGCCGTCGATCTTGACCCATTTGCCCTTTTCCAGATCCTTGTAGTGCTCGAAGAAATGCTGAATCTGCTTCAGGCGCAGTTCATTCATGTCTTCCGGCTTTTGCCAGTGGGTGTAGATGCTCAACACCTTATCGACCGGCACCGCGAGCAGTTTGGCATCCTGGCCGGCTTCGTCCGACATTTTCAGCACGCCGATTGGACGGCAACGCACGACGACGCCTGGAAACAGCGGGAACGGCGTGATCACCAGCACGTCGACCGGATCGCCATCCGGCGACAGGGTTTGCGGAATGTAACCGTAGTTGCACGGATAGTGCATCGCGGTACCCATGAAGCGGTCAACAAAAATCGCGCCGGATTCCTTGTCGACTTCATACTTGATCGGATCGGCATTCATCGGGATTTCGATGATGACATTGAAATCGTTTGGCAAATCGCGCCCGGCCGGTACGTTATTCAGACTCATGGTGTGCTCTCGTCGGTAATAAAAAATACAGAAAATCTGTTGTTCAAAAATGTTATAGCGCGAAATTATAACGGGTCTGGGCCGCATCATGCGGCGCAACATTTATTTTGATGTTTGATTGCAAAGACGCAACTCTATAGTTGCTATTCATACCGCTTCATCCACGACCTCGCCGTCGTTGTGAATACAGGTGACAAGCGATCTGTGCGTTAGCGAACCGACTGCATTTGATTTTCATATCATCCTGAAGCCTCGATTTCATCACGAGGAGATTCAAAATGTCATACGAAGAACGCGACACCTACGGCATCTATAAAAAGAATCCGCATAAGGGGCCAGGCCCAGAATTAATGGGCGCCAATACCTTGATTGGGAACAAAGTACATAACACGCAAGATGAGCACCTGGGCGACATCAAGGAAATCATGCTCGATATGCGCACCGGCACGGTCGCGTATGCGGTGCTTTCTTTCGGCGGCGTCTTCAGCATCGGCGAAAAACTGTTTGCAGTACCTTGGAGTGCCTTGAAGCTCGACACCCTGAATAAGCGTTTTGTGGTTAACGTCGAAAAAGAGCGCTTCAAAAATGCGCCCGGCTTCGATTCCGACAACTGGCCCAATATGGCCGACCAGTCATGGGTCGATGCCATTCGCACTTATTACGGCGCTTGATCTGATTGACTCGGACCTGTTGCGGCGCCATGCCGCTGGCCCGGATGGCCGGCGGCATCGATGCATGAAACGTCATCCATCCACACAGTGGCAGCGACCGGCTGCGCGCCGGCCCGCTACCCGCTGCTTGCCGGTTTCAGCTATCCGGTTTTTTACTTCTCTGTCCTATCATCGAAATGGCCAGCGTGCGCGCCTCCGCCTCCGCTGCCTGTTCACTTGGAAATACGGATTCAAGCGCAACCCGTTGCGACGGAAAAATATCGTTCCTATGCATCGGATTGGAAGAAGGACCATAAATCGCCAGCATGGCGACCCAGTTGTCGCTGTCGGGTAACTGAAGTCCGGAATACTCGATTTCATATTCGCCAATTGTTTCAGATTGCATTGCAGCCTCCAAACAGTTCAGCTCAAAACCCAATGATGACATTGTTGTAGATGGAAAAATGCAGCGCATCTGTACGGTATCGAACTGTGGATGGTTTCTTTTAGAAAATGCGGTTTTGCGACTTCCCTTTGCAATCCCGCCAGCGGGGTTCCACCGGCAACCGATCTTGGTGCGTCAGCGTACAGACTTTGCGACTTTCGCTGACTATTGTGGTCTAAAGGCGGTCGGCGAAGGCGCCGGCCCCTCTTGCGCGGACCAATTTCTCATCCATTTTCCAGGAGTAAACCATGGGCACCCTGTTATTGATCATCCTGATCCTCGCCGTCATCGGCGTCTTGCCGACCTGGCCGCACAGCCGCAGCTGGGGCTATGCCCCTAGCGGTGTCGTGGGTCTGATCGTCATCGTCCTGATTGTCCTGTTGCTGGCCGGGCGGCTGTAATTTCACGTCCACCTCCGTCGAAGCGTGGTGCGATGCGTCATCCGCTTGAATATTCCAAGCCCGGATTCAACCGGAATGGAATGGCAATGCATAAGCGCGTTTGGTCAAGTGCTTTGAGTTGCTTGAGGTGGCTGCTGTTGATCTGCGCCGCAGCTGCCGCCGGCGTCGCGCTAGCGGAGTCCGATCCCGGTGCGACACTGCACGCTAAATATGCGTCGCTGGAAGAACAACTGCAGCGGAATCAGTTCGGGCGGCCGCTGGTTCTCGATTCCGTTGAAACGCCGAATCGCTTGAAGGGCGACATCTACGCGATTGTCGAATACCCGTTGGATGCGGTGAACACCGGCCTGAACAATCCGGATCATTGGTGCGACGTGATGCTGCTGCATATCAATACCAAATATTGTCACGCACTGGCGCAGCCGGCAGGCGCCATCCTGAGGGTCAATATCGGCAAGAAGACGCCCGAAGAATTGGCCGATACAGAACGAATCGAATTCAATTACAGCGTCGCCGCCGCGACCTCGGAATATGTGCAAATCAGGCTCAATGCAAAAGACGGGCCGCTGGGCACCAGCGACTACCATATACAACTGGAGACGATGGCGCTGCCGAACGCCAAAACGTTTTTGCACCTGACGTATTCTTACGCGATGAATTTTTCTGCGCGGCTGGCCATGCAAACCTATCTTGGAACTATTGGCAGCAGCAAGGTCGGATTCACCGTGATCGGCAAACGAGCCGATGGCCAGCCGAACTATGTCGGCGGGGTGCGCGGCATGGTGGAACGCAACACGATGCGTTATTTCCTCGCCATCGATAGCTTTTTAGGGGCCGCCAGCGCAGCGCCGGCGGCGCAGTTTGAAAAACGTTTGCAAGACTGGTTTACGGCGGTCGAGCGGTATCCGCGGCAGTTGCACGAGATGGACCGGGAGCAGTATTTGCAGATGAAGCGTGCCGAGTACTTGCGACAGCAAACCGAGCGCTGACATGGGTTGCCGCACTGTATTCATGTGACTGTAGGTTACGCTTGGCCAACCTATGCAGCGACTGATTATTTGCGCGCCAGGATCACGCCCACCAACAGTCCTACACCGGCCGCCGTCGCGATCGCGCGCCAGGGATTTTCTTTCACATAGTCGTCGGCCGACACCGCCATTTCCTTGCCGGCGTCAAGCACGCTGGTTTGCGCTTCCTGGGCCTTGGCCAGTGCCGTATCCAGCAAACGCATGGCGCGGTTGCGTACTTCCTCTGCTTTTTCGCCCGGCAACGCAGCCGCCGCTTGAAGCAGCGTTTGCGCATCCTTGATCAGCGTCTTTATGTCATTGCTGATCAGTTTCAGATTTGATTCCAACACGATGAACTCCTCAATATCAATATTTAACAGATATGAATGCACCGCCTCGGGCCGGTCCTGCGGCCGGACCTGGCGGGCACGCTATCGCCTTTTATTAGCGTTGCGAAATCTTACCGCTGCCATCAGAAAGAACGATCTCTACACGCCGATTCAGTTGGCGATTCTGCGCCGTATTATTGGCGGCCACCGGATATGCCTGGCCATAACCGCGGATCGCGATGCGTTCGGCGGGCACGCCCAGTTGCTGCAAAGCGCCGCGCACCGCGGTGGCGCGGCGCTCGGACAATTCCTGATTATGCGACGCCACGCCGGTGCTGTCGGTAAAACCTTCGACCAACACCGTGCGTTGCGGATTTTGCAGTAGCACATCGGCCAGCTTTTGCGCCGTGCGCATGCCGTCCGAATTCAAGCGCGCCAGGTCGGTGCCAAACAACACATCGCCGAAGGTGATGACCATCCCGCGTTCAGTCTTTTTCGCCGCCAGATCGGCCAGCTGTGCCTCCAGTTGTGCCGCGCGCGCTTGCGCTACTTGTGCTTCCTGCTTGGATTGTTCTGCACTCATCTTGGCCTGATCGGCTTCGTTCGTGCGTTGATCCAAACGCATTTGATCGCGCTCCTTGCCGGCGCTGGCGACGTTCGCTTCCGCAGATTTTTGTTTAGCCGCTTCTTGCGCCAGCGCGATTTTTTGTTTGGCAAGATAAGCCAGCTTATCGATAGTTTCGGCGCTGTCGTCATGGCTGGCCGCGGCATTGGCTTGCCCCAGTGCTTCACCGGCTTGCTTCATTTCCAGCGGCGCGTAGTTCGCGACGTTCGGATTGTTTTGCGCTGCGACGTAATCGCTGCGCGTCTGATCCAGCAAATAGGTGGTTTTCGGTATCGAGCTGCAAGCGCCGACCAGCATGGCAATCGCTAACAGCGTAGGCGTAAGATGATTGTTGTTCATGATCAAATCCTTTGAGTTACAGCGGCGCCATGCATGCGCGCCGCCGAATGTTGCAGATGTCGGGTTGCGGATGGGCGTGTCTTATTTTCTGCTGCGATCGAGCTCATCACGCAAGACGCGGACGTCCTCTTGCAAGGCATCGGCCGCGGTTTGCGCTTTGGCCGAATTGGCTTTGCCTTGCGCCAGTTTGGCGTCCGCCTGCGCCTGGGTTGCCAAGTCATCGGCCAGCTGATAATTTTTGGCCGCCATCGCTTTATTGGCCAAGGCTATTTTTTCACGCGCTGAATTCATCTCGGCCGGCGCAAATTCGGCACCGCCCGCGCCGGAGGCATTTTCGACAGCCGCAGTGGAGACCGCGACCGAGGCGGTCGCCGGGGTTTTCAAGCTGCTGCAGCCGGCAGTCAGCACCACGACCGCGCCGCACAGGACGCTGAACCATTGCTTCGAATTTTTTTTCATCATTTCTCTCCCGTAGACCGTTAATCGAATGTGGAATTACCCTCAAGCAATGACGTTATATGACGTTTTTTTTGCGGGATCGGTACGCTGACGCACATAGCGAAAGTTTTCGCTCGCAATAGTCGGCGCGCTATCGCATAAGTTTTCCAGGGAGTTAATTGAAGATGACGCTATGTTATTTAGCGTACAGACCAACAGAGGGGCGTTCGATACAGTAATTGCATCTTCCCTAGCTGGCCTTCCGAAGCCACTTGATTAGAGCGACGCTATCCATACTGCGTGCGCTTTGAGGACCAAATTGTTTGACAAGCAGTTTAATCGGCGGAGGTTGTTGTAGACATCGGACTACCGGGGCTGGCGGTCGGGAAATATACCAGCACCACCCTCCGTGATGTCACAGCAATGGACTTGCTGTCGTCACTGCGCTATTAGCGCAATCCGGATTGCATTCCACGCATTACTCGATTCGCTTGCCGTTTTTCAGACGGCATTTTTGTTCACCTCCTCCTGCATTCTTGTCTCGATTGCTTTGCGAAAAAAAAATGACAAACCTGGCAACAATCGTAGCGACAAAATCTTCCGAAGCTTCTTGGATAAGAGAACTCGGTCCGGGGCTGATTACCGGTGCCGCCGATGATGATCCGAGCGGCATCGCCACATATTCACAGGCGGGCGCACAGTTCGGGTTCAGCATGCTGTGGACGATGTTTCTTACTTATCCGCTGATGGTAGGCATTCAGGCTATCAGTGCCCACATCGGTCGCGTCAGCGGCCATGGTCTCGCCACCAATATTCGCCGCCACTATCCCGCATGGCTTCTTTATTGCATCGTCGGGCTTTTGCTGGTCGCTAATACGATCAATATCGCTGCCGATGTTGCCGCGATGGGGGAAGCATTGACATTGCTGACCGGCGGCCCGCCACATTTGTTTGCGCTTGGCTTCGGCATCGTGTCGCTATTGCTTCAACTTTTTGTTCCCTACAATCGCTACGTCCGCATATTGAAATGGCTCACGCTCGCCCTGCTGGCTTATGTCGGGGTCGTTTTCGTGGTGCAGGTGCCATGGCCCCAGGTACTGACAAAAACCTTACTGCCGCACTTGTCGTGGAAACCGGAATACATCACTACCGTTGTCGCCGTATTCGGCACCACCATCAGTCCCTATCTGTTCTTCTGGCAAACCTCGCAGGAAGTGGAGGACCAACAAGCCGATCCTTTGCAAAAACCGCTTAAAGATGCACCAAGCCAAGCTCCAGCCAATTTTCGACGCATCAAGGTCGATACGCTGATCGGCATGGGATTTTCCAATATCGTCGCCTACTTCATTATTCTCACTACAGCGGTAACCCTGAACCTGCATGGCATCACCGATATTCAAACATCGGCGCAAGCGGCATCGGCTTTGCGCCCGATTGCCGGCGAGTTTGCTTTCTGGTTATTCAGCGCCGGCATCATCGGCACCGGACTGCTTGCGATTCCGATATTGGCCGGCTCCGCCGCCTATGCAATGGCGGGTGCCTTTCGCTGGAAAAACAGCCTGGAATTAAAACCTGCAATGGCAAAAAAATTCTACGGCATCGTCGCCACTTCAACCTTGCTCGGTGTCGCCCTCTGCTTCGCCCCAATCGATCCGATCAAAGCACTGTATTGGAGCGCGGTAATTAACGGCGTCATTTCGGTCCCCATTATGTGCGTCATGATGCTGATGGCGGTACGCCCGGCGATCATGGGGCGGCTCGTCATTGGTTTGAGATTGAAACTATTGGGCTGGATCTGCACCGGCGTCATGGCAAGCGCGGTGGGGACGATGTTCTGGACTCTTGGGAAGTAAGCAATACAGACTTTATCCATTAAGAGCGCGCAGACAATTTTCAAACGTTTGTTGCATACCCAATGCTTCGATCGCGACATCGGGACCCAACATCTTCGCCATGTCAAGTCGGGCACTGATGCCATCAACCGCGATGAACAAGTTTTCAAACTGAAAACAGCGGCTCCGATCGCCGGCTCAGTTATTCAGGAACAGCTGCAGGATGATGCCGTTGGAATTCGCAACCAGAACATAGTCACCGCCTATTTGCACCCAGTGATAACCGCGCGGCGGCGCACTCAGCCGGTGGCCGCGCCAATCATCGACCGCATATTGCCTACTGCGGTATTCGGGCGGAAGCCGCTCGCCCCTGTGAAATTCATGATTTGGACCGGCGCCGCGTTCATCCCGCCGCCCGTCGTTGTAATGCCCGCGCCCCTGAAAGTCGCGGCGATCCGGCTGACGCCAGTCGCGGTGATCTTGCTGGTTGTCGCGTTGCATCTGTTCGTTGCGACCGCGGTCGTCGCGTTCTCCATAACCTTGGGCGAAGGAAAAACCTGCCGTCGCCAAAGACATCGCCATGATGGCGGAAACAACTTTATTACCGTTCATGCTGAGCTCCATTCGATTGAAAAGTACCGTATTCGCCTCGCGCACTTAGGCGTGCGCCTTGTGCCGATATGGAAGATAGGCTGGTAAAGCGACGGATTCTGTGCGCTAGCGTACCGAACCAGGCAAATAGTTCGCGTAGCCTCGTCGGCAGTCGTAACGCGCCGACAGAGTTCCCGCCCGGGGCTATTCGCGGAGGTCGGCTGCGGATGCGATCTTGCAGTAGCGATGGCCTGATCTGCCGACGCTGATCATTATCGCCAGAGACCGATCAAATCTGGATGGCTGCCCACAATGGCGTGTGTAGTTCTGGTTAACCAAGGAAATCATCATGAAATATTCGAAACTGTGTGCCGCAGTATTGGCAACGCTCGCGCTGGGTGGCTGTCTCACGCTTCCCACGGGTCCGGCCGGACCGCAAGGTGCAACCGGCAATACCGGAGCGACCGGATACACCGGCGCGACTGGATATACCGGTGCAACCGGTGACACTGGAGCGACCGGGGGAACCGGCGCAACTGGAGGAACCGGCGCAACCGGCGGGACAGGTGCAACCGGGGATACCGGCGCCACCGGATACACCGGTGCAACCGGCAGCACTGGCGCAAGAGGAAGCACAGGTGCCAAAGGAAGCCCAAATGGCGACACCGTCGTGATCGTGCCGCGTCGCTAGCAGGCCGGTGGCGAACCCTGGCTTGGGATTGCAGGGTTCGCCACCGGCTCCGTGAATCCGAAGGACGCCAAAAAACTCTTCAAGATGTTGATTTTGCGCTCATCGCCGCGATAGTTATTTCGAAGTATATGCAGCGTGCCTTGCAACAACCCGCATGGTTTCCCACAACAGTTCGACGAAATCAGCTGCCGCATGCGCCACTGTGCTGCCGAGTAATGACAGGCTCTGACGCTGACAACTACATTGTCCACTAGCGAACATAGCGCTGACTTCCTATACTGGTATTCCGGTGCGAGTGCACCACCAGTGGTAATCGTAGGGCTTGCCGACATATAAATTTCCCAATTGATATATCAACAGGCCCCAGAATCCAAACCAGCCTTGGAGTTCCGCGATGGCCATTTCCCCTGACCCAAGAAAGAACCACCTGCTCGCCGCGCTGCCGGATGCCGAGTGGCTGCGTTGGCTACCGCAGCTTGAAGCGATCGAACTGCCGCTGGGCAAGGTGCTGTATGAATCGGGCAGCACGCTGAACTATGTCTATTTCCCTACCACCGCGATCGTCTCGCTGCTGTATGTGCTGGAAGACGGCGCATCGGCCGAGATCGCCGTGGTTGGCAACGAGGGCATCGTCGGCATCTCGCTATTCATGGGCGGCGAATCCACTCCCAGCCGCGCGGTGGTGCAAAGCGCCGGCCATGGCTTCCGGCTGCGAGCGCGCACGATGAAAGATGAATTCAACCGCGCCGGTCCGGTGCTGCACCTGATGCTGCGCTACACCCAGGCGCTGATCACGCAAATGGCGCAAACCGCCGTTTGCAACCGCCACCATTCGCTGGATCAACAGCTGTGCCGCTGGCTGCTCTTGAGCCTGGACCGTCTGCAAGGCAACGAACTGGTGATGACCCAGGAACTGATCGCCAACATGCTGGGCGTGCGCCGCGAAGGCGTGACCGCGGCCGCGCTGCATTTGCAGGAGGACGGGCTGATTCGCTATGCGCGCGGTCACATCACGGTGCTGGATCGCCAGGGGCTGGAGCTGCGCACCTGCGAGTGCTATGCCGTGGTCAAGAAAGAGTGCGACCGGTTGTTGCCAAATAAGCTGGCGACGTAGCGCCGCGACGCCGGCTTACGTCAACGCGGGCGATCCGTCGCAGTCTCGAAAGCGCTCCGATGACAGGATCGGCCGCTGCCGATGTTGCACGTCAACTGATGCATCAATTTAATTTCCCTTATGTGCGCTGGCAGACAGTCACGCGGAAACACTTTATGCAGACTCATTCCATAGGCCGAAACGGCATTATGCGGCGACACGGCCTTCGGCCCGCCCCTCGCACGGAGGGGCCGGCAATACACAGGAGAGTCAGGTTGGCCACCATAGAGAACCACTTGATCGAACTGCTTCCGCGCAAGGACCGCCTGCATCTGCTTGCCGTCTGCGAGCCGGTCAAACTGGAGCTGGCAGAAGTGCTGTGCGAGCCCGGTACGCCGACTCGTTATGTCTACTTCCCGATCGACGGTTTCATTTCGCTGGTGGCGCGGATCGATGGCAGTCCGGGCGTGGAAGTCGGCATGGTGGGCCGTGAAGGCATGCTGGGCGCGCAGTTGGTGCTGGGCGTGGTTACCGCGCCATTGCATGCGTTGGTGCAAGGCCCGGGTTCGGCCTGGCGCATCGGCACCGCCACTTTCCGCAGTGAACTGGCATGCAGCGCCGCACTGCAGCGCGGCCTGAACCGCTACCTCTATGTGCTGATGGCGCAGATGGCGACGTC
Organism: Paraherbaspirillum soli; assembly: GCF_042654985.1. Lineage (NCBI taxonomy): Bacteria > Pseudomonadati > Pseudomonadota > Betaproteobacteria > Burkholderiales > Oxalobacteraceae > Paraherbaspirillum > Paraherbaspirillum soli. Next base: position 22,204 of record NZ_JBHSMT010000013.1, read on the forward strand.
GGCCGTGTGTCTTCGCTCTCACCTGATCGGTCCGCGCCTGGCGCGCTGGCTGCTGATGAGCCAGGACCGCGCCCACTCCGACAGCTTCCGTATGACGCACGAATTTCTGTCCTACATGCTCGGCGTGCGTCGCGTCGGCATCACGACTGCCGCCAGCGCCTTGCAACGCAGCGGGTTGATCGAATACCGCCGCGGCGACTTAAGGGTGCTAGACCGCAGCGGACTCGAAGCTGCGGCCTGCGATTGTTATGCCGTGGATCGGCGGGCCTACGCCGAATTGCTGCGTTGACCCGGCATCAGTTACGCCGCCGTATTGAGGCCGAACAAACTTGAATGCGATTCTGTATTTGTCTTGTAAATCAGTTTATATAACCTAGAATTTCTAACAGACAACGCGAACTGCGGTCCCGAAAAATGCGTTTCGCAATCGATTTTTTCAAAAAATATGCTTCAAAAAAAAAGCATTTCGCCTGTTTTCGAGTATGCGGAATTTGACATGCTCGTTGTATTGACGCGGTGGCTGTTGATATGGATGTCGATTGCCGCTACTCCAAGGTAAATCGCGCTTAAAAGGAGACTCAAATGAATTGGGACATCGTTGCAGGAAATTGGAAGCAATTCAAAGGCAAGGTAAAAGAGCAATGGGGCAAGCTCACCGACGATCACCTCGACACGATTGCAGGCAAACGCGATCAGCTCGCCGGAAAAATCCAGGAAACCTATGGCGTCGGCAAGGACGAAGCCGAAAAGCAAATCAAGGAATTCGAAGAACGTCATAAGAAAGACGCTCCTTAACTTCCGCCACCCGACAAGGAAAAATCATGAACAAACTATTCGCATGTCTGTTTGTATGCGCTGCCACCCTTGGCTTCGCATCCACCGCACCAGCCGCAACGCCTGAAGCAAAAGCCACTTATAAAGCAGCCGAAGACAGCGCGGCAGCCGACTACAAAATTGCACGCGCAAAATGTGATTCGCTCACCGGCAATCCGAAAGATGTGTGCATTGAAGAAGCCAAGGCCGCCGAGAAGCGCAGCAATGCCGAAGCCGAAGCGCAATTCAAGCACACTCTCAAGGCCAGGACCAGTGCGCGGATTGCCATGGCCGAAGCCGACTATGCGGTAGCCAAGGCCAAATGCGGCGCCATGGTGGGTAACGACAAAGATGTCTGCATTAAAGAAGCCAAGGCGGTCGAGACCAAGGCGATAGCCGACGCCAAGGCCCACAAGAAAGTGGCCGAAGCAAAAACCGAGGCGCGTGAAGATACGCGCGACGCCCAGTATGACGCCGCCCTTGAGAAATGCAGCGCCTTGGCCGGTGCCGCGAAGGATACTTGCATCGCATCGACCAAAGTCCAATTCGGCAAATAGGACTACCGGCAGTGGCGTCCAAAGAGGCCACATGATTTTTCTTTGCGTGCTTGCGTGTTTAAAACCAGCTTTTCGTTTAACCCGATGGAGATCATTATGTATAGACGTGATTTCATGCTGAAGACGGCCGCCTCGCTCGCGGTCACCGGTTTGACAGCTGTAGGCTGCACCACCACCACGACGGCCGACTCCAATGCCGATAAGGGCAAGCGTCGTCATGAAATCGATGCGGGCGTCGATACCGCTCTGGCGCGGCTGTACACGGCGGCGCCGGGCGCGCGTGAATTGGTGGCAAAGGCGCACGGCGCGCTGGTGTTCCCGTCGGTCATCGCCGCCGGATTCTGGGTCGGCGGGCAGTACGGCGAAGGCGCGCTGCGGACCGGCAATACGACTGCGGGCTATTACAGCACGGCGTCGGCCTCGGTCGGATTGCAGATCGGCGCGCAGTCGAAAGCGATCATTTTCCTGTTCATGACCCAGGAAGCGTTCAACAAATTCCGCAACAGCGAAGGCTGGTCGGTCGGCGGCGATGCATCGGTCGCCGTGATGAAGATCGGCGCCAACGGCAACATCGACACCGACACGGCGACCGCAGCGGTGCTGGCATTCGTCCTGACCAATAGCGGCCTGATGGCCAACCTGACGCTGGAAGGCACCAAGGTATCGCGCCTCAAGATCTGAGCCGGACTTCGAAACCGGATCAGAAGCCAGCCTGAGTAAACGAAGAGGATGCATTGCATCCTCTTCGCGTCAACGCAGTACGACTCCCAATGTAATCAAGCAGCCAGGCAGCGCTCCGGCTACAGGTGGATATGCGGCAGATAACCGCCAGGGAGGATGCCGACCACCGACAGAATCATCAAGATCAGCAAGATGATGAATAGAATGCGGACAATCTGCGCCACCGGCGCCGGTAGCGGCAGCATACTGATTAGCCACCATATGAGTCCGAACACGACAAGATATACGATAAGACCGATGATTAAGTTCATTTTGTCCTCTGCTGCTAAAAACCGATTTACCTATCCGATCAGTAGCCGACAAATTTCTTGTTTAGATTGATGCCTGACTCTTTCAGGATCGCCGCACCCCTGATGCTGAAGTTCCGGCCGTCCGGAAAGTTTGTGCTGTCAAATGCAGACGCTTATCTGCGCCACCGTCACGGCACACGAGTAATCCGGCTTGAGATCGTGACGCGATCGGCAGCCGAATTCCCATGTGTCGCAGGCGTAGTTACTTCGGAACAACGACCACAGTATCACCGGCCTTGCCAGTCTTACCGGTATCCCCGGTATCGCCTTTGGCGCCCTCGCCGCCCGACGCTCCAGTTGCGCCGGTAGCACCGGTTGCGCCTTGGGCGCCCTCATTGCCAGCCGAAGCAGCCGCACCAGCCGGCCCAGGTGCTCCCTGCTGTCCAGGCGCACCGGCTGGTCCAGGAACCGGGACCGGAACGGCGACCGTTGCCGGTTGACGATCACAGGCTGTCAACGCGACGGATCCGACAAGCGTCAGTAAAAGAATCGAATATTTCATGGTGAACCCCTTTCTCGAAAACGAAAAAAATCTGCGACAAATCAAGCGGAAATGCCTTGAATAACGCAGGCGCTCAAACAAGATTCATTCACAACGGATGGCATCGACTGATGCGCGGGCGTATTGATTCACTAGCAAAAATCAGCTCACACACCGATGAACGTGTTCACACAATCCAGAGAAATGGATGTTCCGTTAAGTCACGCTGAAGTCTGCGCTACAAGATCAAGGGTTTCCGTTCGCTAGCGAACATACGGCAGCAAATAGCGGAAGGCTTTTCAAGCCCCGGCGTGCAGGGCAAGGCGCACAGCGCAGCGATAGTGGGCTATCGCAAGCATTTGCAACGCCGCCATGCGCGTCTGGTGCGCGACAGGCACTATCGAATCTATTGTTACAGTCCGCTAGTAACCGGAGCCACCCCGATCGTCGTGATGGCCTTCGCGGCGCTCTCCCCCTCGGTCGTCACGGTGTCCATGCCAGTCGCCGCCGCGATCGCCATGCGCTCCTTCCCCATCCGAGCCATACGGCACCGCTATACAGCCGCCGAGCAATACGGCCAACGAAAACAAGATAGCGAGACGTTTCATGATGAACTCCCAAGTAATTGGCGGCATTGATTTCGATGCCAAAGTCCGCTCATGGTTCAGATGTGAATGCCGCAAGATCATTGCATTCAGTGCTCCTGAATTCGAATCCGCCCCCTTGATAATCCGAACGCAACGTCGCGATTATTTTGCCATTTCCCCAACTTTAGCTTGCAGGATTTCCTGCTTTAACATATATTCCAGTAATTACTGAAAATTCAAAACAGCATTAAACATCACCATGCAAACCGACCCTTCCAGCAGCGCCGCCAACTCATCCATCACCCTAAGCCCCCTCACCCCTTTGACGCAGCGCTTCATTTCGCATTTCGGCGAAATGGGCAGCCGCTGGGGGATTAACCGTACCGTTGGCCAGATTTATGCGTTGCTGTATGTGCTGGGGCAACCGCTGAACGCCGATCAGATTGCCGAGTATCTATCGTTCTCCCGTTCCAACGTCAGCATGGGTTTGAAGGAATTGCAATCCTGGCGTCTGGTCAAGCTGCTGCACCAGCCCGGCGACCGTCGCGAATACTTCGAGCCGCCCAAGGATATCTGGGACATTTTCAAGACCCTTCTGGAAGAACGCCGCCGCCGCGAAATCGAACCGACGCTGTCGATGCTGCGCGACGCCTTGCTGGAAAATCCCACTACCGATGGCGACAAGCAGGCTCAGCAACGGATGCGTGAAATGTACAATTTGATTGAATTGTCCAGCTCGTGGTTCGATGACGTGCAGCGGCTTTCGCCCGAAACGCTGTCATCGCTGATGAAGATGGGTTCCAAGGTCAAGAAATTGCTGGATGTGCGCGACAAGTTCCGCACGCCCCTCAGTAGCAAAAGCAAGACCACCAGCGATCATCCTGACGTGCGATTGAACGTTCATACCAAGGAATAGACGCATGCCGTCGTTCACGCTGAAGAAACGTTTGACGCGCTTGCCGCTGGCGCTCGAAATCGGCCTGATCCTGATCGTCAAGATCGCTCTGCTGACGCTGCTCTGGAAAGCCTTTTTCTCCGAACCGCAAACCAAAAAGATGCGCATGCCGACCGCCCAGGTCGAACAGCACCTGCTGACCAGCCAAGCTGTCGCGCCGGCATCGCTCCCCTCTTATCCAACCTCCCGACCCGAGGCGCCTCATGATTCCCATTGAAGAAGTTGTCAATCTGTCGCGGCTGCAATTTGCCGCCACCGCAATGTTCCATTTTTTGTTCGTGCCGCTGACGCTGGGTCTGGCATGGATCCTGGTCATCATGGAGTCGGTCTACGTGATGACCGGCAGTCCTATCTACAAGGACATGACGCGCTTCTGGGGCAAGCTGTTCGGGATTAATTTTGCGATGGGGATCGCCACCGGCATCACGCTGGAATTCCAGTTCGGCACCAACTGGTCGTATTACTCGCATTACGTCGGCGACATCTTCGGCACGCCGCTGGCGCTGGAGGGGATGATGGCGTTCTTCCTCGAATCGACTTTCGTCGGCTTGTTCTTCTTCGGCTGGGATCGCTTGTCGCGGGTCCAGCATCTGCTTATCACCTTCCTGGTGGCGCTCGGCTCCAGCCTGTCGGCGCTGTGGATCCTGATTGCCAACGGCTGGATGAACAATCCGGTCGGCGCCGAATTCAATTACGAAACCATGCGGATGGAACTGACCAGCATCGTCGATGTGATCTTCAATCCGGTGGCACAGGTCAAATTCGTGCACACGCTGTCGGCCGGTTATGTGGCGGCGTCAATGTTCGTGCTCGGCATCTCCGCCTTTTATCTGCTGAAAGGCCGCGACACCGCATTTGCGTTGCGCTCGTTTGCGATTGCCGCCGGCTTTGGACTGGCCTCGACCTTGTCGGTGATCGTGCTCGGCGATGAGTCCGGCTATACCGCCGGCGAGGTCAACAAAGTCAAGATGGCGGCGATGGAAGCCGAGTGGCATACCGAACCGGCGCCGGCCGGCATCACCGTGTTCGGCTGGCCGAACGAGAAGGAGCAGCGCACCGACTATGCCATCAAGATTCCGTATGTGCTGGGCTTGATCGGCACCCGCTCGGTCGACAAGCAGATCGCCGGCATCCAGGACCTGAAGCGAGAACATGAAGTCCGCATCCGCAACGGCATGCTGGCTTACGCCGCGCTCACCCGCCTCAAATCCGGCGACATATCGCCGGCCGCCATCGGCGAATTCGAACTGCTGAAACGCGATCTCGGCTTCGGCCTGCTGCTGAAGAAATACACGCCGGCGGTGATCGACGCCACGCCGCAGCAGATCGCGATGGCGGTCAACGACACCTTCCCGAAAATTGCGCCGATGTTCTGGTCGTTCCGACTGATGGTCGGGCTGGGGCTGCTGTTCCTGTTTATTTTTGCCAGCTCGTTCTATTTCCTGATCCGCAAAAAACTGGCGCCGCAGCGCTGGTTGTTGCGGCTGGCGATGGTCAGCATTCCATTGCCTTGGGTCGCGATCGAACTGGGTTGGCTGCTGGCCGAATACGGACGCCAGCCGTGGACCATCTCCGGCGTGCTGCCGACCCATTTGTCGGCTTCCACGCTGCAACCGGGCAGCCTGTATTTCAGCCTGGCCGGCTTCCTCGGCTTCTATACTTTCCTGTTCGTGATTGAAATGATCCTGATGGTGAAATACGCGCGCCGCGGGCCGAGCAGCCTGCATACCGGCAAATACCACTGGGAAGCGCTGGAAAAACTGCAAGCCGCCAAACTGAAGGGAACGCCATGATCTTCGATTACGAAACCTTGAAAATAATCTGGTGGGGCTTTGTCGGCGTGCTGATCATCGGCTTCGCGTTGACCGGCGGCTTCGATTTCGGGGTCGGCATGCTGCTGCCGTTCATCGGCAAAACGGATGGCGAACGCAGAGTCGTCATCAATGCCATCGGCAGCACCTGGGAAGGCAACCAGACCTGGTTCATCACCGCCGGCGGCGCCCTGTTCGCAGTGTGGCCGCTGGTCTATGGCGCGGCGTTTTCCGGCTTTTATGTGGCGCTGATGCTGCTGCTGTTTTCGCTGTTTTTCCGTCCGGTCGGCTTCGACTATCGCAGCAAAGTGGCCGATACCCGCTGGCGCAATTTCTGGGATTGGGGGCTGTTTGCCGGCGGCATTGTGCCGGCGCTTATTTTCGGGGTCGCTTTCGGCAACCTGCTGCTGGGCGTGCCGTTTCATTACGACGACAGCATGCGGGTCGAATATACCGGCAGCTTTTTCGGCTTGCTCAATCCGTTCGGACTGTTGTCCGGCTTACTGAGCGTGGCGATGCTGACCATGCATGGCGCCGCTTTCCTGCAGGTCAAAACCGATGGCGCGATTGCGCTGCGGGCGCGCAATGCCGCCAGGATTGCGGCGCTGGCAACCGTCGTGCTATTCGTCATCGGCGGAATCTGGATTGCGCTCGGCATCGACGGCTATCGCATCACGGCGATGCCCGATCCGAATACCGCTTTCATGCCGCTCGCCAAAACCGTCACCGTCGTCAACGGCGCCTGGCTCGACAACTATGCGCGCTGGCCTGCCATCTGGGCGCTGCCGATCGGGACTATCGCAGCCGCCTTGCTGTGCCTGGCGTTCAGCATTGCGCACAAGGTGCTGGCGGCTTTCCTGTCCAGCGGCGTCGCCGTGACCGGCATCATCCTGACCGCTGCCGCCTCGATGTTCCCATTCATCATGCCTTCGTCGCTCGATCCTAAAAGCAGCCTGACGATCTGGGATGCGGTTTCGAGCCACAAGACGCTTGGCATTATGTTCTGGGTGGTGGCGATCATCATGCCGATCATCATGCTGTACACCGGCTGGGTGTATCGCGTGATGCGCGGCAAGGTGACGCTGAAGCATATCGAAGATAACGAACACACCGCCTATTAAGGAGAAAATGATGTGGTACTTCGCATGGATACTAGGGGTCGGGCTGGCGCTGGCGTTCGGCATCATCAACGTCATGTGGCTGGAAGCCAATTACGCGTTCGGCACGCGCGATGAAGAGACCACCCGCGAACGGTTCGAACAGGCCGCGGCCGCGCATGAGCTAGCCAAGGCGCGCAAGAAATAAGGACTGCGATCCGCAGTCATGCGTCAGGCAGGTTGGCGGCCGGAGTGGCGGCCGATCCGTCGTCGGCCGGTAAAGTCTCGGCGCATTCACTGATGGCGATGGCCACCATTTCCAGCTTGGTTACCGCCACATTCAAGGAATCGTTTATTTGCGCTTTGGTGTGCGCCGGCATGGTTTCCGCTATCTGCGCCACGGCCCCTGCCAAATCGATTACCGCCAGCGTCAGATTGGCAATCAGGTCGCGCTCGTTAGTCATCTTTCATCGTCCAGTGTGATACGGGGGGCGGCATTATTACATTACACTGTCGAAATTTGAATCTTGAGCCACCAAAAAATGCATCCGAAAGAGCATCAAACCACATCGCTGGCGCTGTTTTGCAAAGTCGTCGACAACTATGGCGACATCGGGATCTGCTGGCGTTTGACACGGCAGTTGGAGCAGGAACACGGCATCGCCGTCACCTTGTGGGTGGACGATTTGCGGAGTTTTCAGCGGATTTGCCCGGAAGTCGCCATCGACCGCGAGACGCAACAGATCGGCAGCGTGACGGTACGCCATTGGCGCGATCAAAACGGCGTGTTTGCGGCCAGCGATGTGGCCGATATCGTGATCGAATTTTTTGCCTGCGACATCCCGCCTGGATATATTGCAGCAATGGCAGAGCGCACTCCTCGTCCGGTGTGGCTAAACCTGGAAGGCCATAGCGCGGAAGAATGGGTAGAGGGCTGCCATACATTGTCGTCACCTCATCAATCGTCCTTGACCAAGTATTTCTTTTTCCCTGGCTTCACCGGCAAAACCGGCGGCCTGCTGCTCGAATCCGGATTGCAGCAACAGCGCCAGGCATATCAACAGGATCAAGCGGAAATGGCCGCTTTTCTCGGACAATTCGGCGTCACGCCGGCAGAGATGGCATCGCTGAAGGTCTCGCTGTTTTGCTATCCGCAGGCGCCGGTTTCAGCCTTATTCGATGCATGGCAAAGCAGCGGCACAGCGATTACCTGTCTGGTGCCGGAAGGCGTTGCGGTCGATGCCGTGCAAGCCTTTCTCGGGCAAGTGGCAAAGGCGGGAGCAAGCGCGAGCCGCGATGCGTTAACGGTGCGTGTGCTGCCTTTTATTCCACAGCCTGATTACGACAAGCTGTTATGGGCATGCGACCTCAATTTTGTGCGGGGAGAAGATTCCTTCGTGCGCGCGCAGTGGGCTGGCAAACCTTTTGTCTGGCACATCTACCCGCAAGACAAAGACTTGCACCACGTTAAATTGAACGCATTTTTGCAGCGCTATTCAGCAAAAACGGAGAGCTTGGTCGAATTCTCCTTAGCCTGGAATGCCGCCGCGAAAACAGCCATCGATTGGGCTGCGCTATGGCCGTCGTTTGAAGCTGACCTGCAAAAAATTGCCGACATGTCCGTCGATTGGCAGCTCCAGTTGTCGGCAAATGGCGATTTGACCGCTAATTTACTGAAATTTGCCGAAACAGTTCAGTAAGAGATATTCAAAAATGGGTTAGAATACTAGGCTAATTTTTGACGCATTTTAAAAATTCAATCATACGTGGGCTTGCGGCGCTTCATGCCAGTAGGCTACAGATGATTTTCAAGTAACCTACTTTTTACGACTATTCCCTATGAAATTTGCAAAAGAAATTCGTGTTGGCAACATCATTATGGTTGATAGCAAGCCGATGATCGTCTTGCGCTCGGATGTCAACGGCTCGAGCCGCACAGGCTTCACCTACAAGTGGAAGATGAAGAATCTTCTGACAAATAGCCCTCAGGAAAACGTGTTCCGCGGCGACGACAAGTTCGATGTCGTCGTGCTCGACAAAAAGCCTGTGACCTATTCGTATTTCGCCGATCCGCTGTTTGTATTCATGGACGCCGACTACGAGCAGTACGAAATTGAAGAAGAGAACCTGGGCGATGCGCTGAACTACCTGAAAGACGGCATGGAATGCGAAGCTGTGTTTTACGACGGCAAAGCAATTTCGGTCGAACTGCCGACCACTATCGTGCGCCAAGTGGTTTATTCGGAACCAGCGGTCAAGGGCAACACTTCGGGCAACGTCCTGAAAGAAGCCAAGATCGAAAACGCCATCGAAGCCAAGCAGCACACAGTCATGGTGCCATTGTTTATCAGCACAGACGACAAGATTGAAATCGACACACGCACCAACGAGTTCAAAAAGCGCGGTTAATACCTTCCCGCTTGCAAAAAACGCTGCCGATTTTCCGCAGCGTTTTTTTTCGCCCATCGGCCATCCAAAACGCGCCGGTCAGGATTCAAATCTGACCAGCAACTGACGCAACAATCCCGCCAACTGCTCCCTGTCCGCTTCACCCAATTCGGCCAGCAGGCGATGCTCGTTGGCGACGTGCGCCGCCACCGCCTTCTCAACCAATTCGAGACCGCTTGCGGTCAGGCTGATCAATACGCTGCGCCGGTCATCCGGGTTATGCCCGCGCTCGACAAGTCCGGCGCGTTCCAGGTGATCGATGCGATTGGTCATGGTGCCGGAAGTGATCATCAGCGATTGCAATAATTCATTCGGCGACAAGCGATACGGCGCACCGGCGCGGCGCAATGTGGCCAGCACATCGAACGACCAGCGGGTCAGGTCGAACTGCGCCAGCCCGTCATTTACCCCACGCTCCAGATAAGTGGACAGACGACCGATGCGGCCAATAATGCCCATCGGCGAGCTGTCGAGATCCGGCCGCTCGCGCTGCCACTGCTTAAGAATTTCATCTACTTTGTCTGTTTTCATTATTTCAAGCACATTGAGTCGGGCCAGAGAAAATTAGCCAAGACAGTATCTTGACATCAAGAGAAAGCGCTGTAAAATCCATTTGTCTTGATGTGAAGATAGTTCACATGAAGATTGATTGCAAGAAGATCAACGATTTGAAAATGGATGCCATGAAAAATTCAAACAACACCCTGACCGACACCCTGCTGACTGCGCTCGCCCCGGCAATCTGGGGCAGCACCTATCTGGTCACCACTCAGTTGCTGCCATCCGGCTACCCGCTGACGCTGGCGATGCTGCGCGCGCTACCGATCGGCCTGATCCTGCTGGTCTTGCTGCGCCAGCTGCCGAGCGGCATCTGGTGGTTGCGGGTGTTTGTGCTCGGCGCGTTGAATTTCACGTTGTTCTGGGCCTTGCTGTTTATTTCCGCCTACCGCTTGCCGGGCGGCGTGGCCGCTACGGTCGGGGCGATTCAGCCGCTGATGGTGATTCTTTTTTCATGGCTACTGTTTCGCGACGCACCGCGCCGTTTGGCGCTGTTAGCGGGCGCGGCCGGCATCTTCGGCGTCGCGCTGCTGGTGCTGACGCCATCGGCCAAGCTGGACGCGATCGGCATCGGCGCCGGCTTGCTGGGCGCGGTCTCGATGGCGATCGGCACCACTCTCAGCAAGCGCTGGCGGCCGTCGGTGCCCTTGCTCACGTTTACCGCATGGCAACTGAGTGCCGGCGGCTTGCTGTTGCTGCCGCTGGCCTTATGGTTCGAGCCGCCGCTGCCGGCTTTAAGCGGTCGGAATATCGTCGGCTTCGTCTATCTGGGTCTGATCGGCGCCGGACTGACTTATTGGCTTTGGTTCCGCGGTCTGCAAAAACTGCAAGCGGCGGCAGCCTCCTCGCTCGGTCTGCTGAGCCCGGTGACGGCGACCTTGCTCGGCTGGCTGGTGCTTGAACAACACCTGTCTTCGTTACAAATACTGGGAGCAGCGGTTATCCTGTTGAGCGTATGGCTGGGACAATGGGCGGCGCGGCCGGCGACCGCTGCACCGCGGCCGATAAGCCAGCCTGAGACTGCCCGGACCGCAGCTAATTGAATACCACGGAGACTGAAATGCCGAAAAACATCGAGAGAGAAGCCGTCGTCAAACTGGAAGATCTTCCCAATATCGGCAAAGCCGGCGCCGCCGACCTGCGCTGCATCGGCATCCACAGGCCCGATCAGCTGGTCGGCAAATCGCCGTTCGAGATGTACGACGCCCTTTGCGCAAAAACCGGCGCCAGGCACGACCCTTGTGTGATTGACGTTTTCATCTCGGTGGTGCGCTTCATGGAAGGGGCGCCGGCGCTCCCATGGTGGTCATACACGGCAGAACGGAAGCGCCTGCTCAAATCCGGTTAAGGTCATCTGAGCGTAACTAAAAGTCGCCTCACTCCGCCTTCGCCAACATACTGAAGATACTGGAAAAATCCAGCCCGCCGGCGCCGCTCTTGCTATGGATATCGTACAAATTGCGCGCCAATGACCCGAGCGGCACGCTGCAGCCGGTGGACAAGGCATTTTCTTCCGCCAGTCCCAGATCCTTCAGCATCAGGTCGACCCCGAAACCGCCGCTGTAGTCATGCGAAGCCGGCGCGGTATCCATTACGCCGGGGCATGGATTGTAGACTTCCAGCACCCAGTTGCGGCCCGAGCTTTTGCTCATGATTTCGGACAGCACTTTCGGATTCATGCCGTTCGCCATCCCCAGCCGGATCGCCTCCGAGGTGCCGACCATCATGATCCCGAGCAGCATGTTGTTGCACACCTTGACGGTCTGGCCGCTGCCGTTGTCGCCGGCATGAAAAATCGCCTTGCCCATCTTTTCGAGATACGGTTTGGCGGCGGCAAACCCCGCATCCGAACCGCCCACGATAAACGTCAATGTACCGGCAGCAGCACCGGCGGTGCCGCCCGAGACCGGCGCATCAACCATCGTAAAGCCCTTGTCGCGCGCCGCTGCCGCAACTTTGCGGGCGCTGTCGGGCGAGATGGTCGAGCAATCGATCAGCAGCGTGCCCGGCTTGGCCTGCGCCAGGATGCCGTTGGCGCCGAGATATGCCGACTCGACGTGGCGGCTGGCGGGCAGCATCGTGATGACAATCTTGGCCGCACCGACCGCGGCTGCCAGATCGGCGTGTGTGCTGCCGCCGCCGGCGACAAACTTCTCAACGCTGGTCGCAACCAGATCGTGACCACTGACGGTCAAGCCGGCATGCACCAGATTCAAGGCCATCGGTAAACCCATGTGGCCGAGGCCGATAAAAGCGATTTCGCTGTTCATGCAAGTCTCCTGTGTGTTGTCGGCGTAGGGCGGATGAGCGCAGCGTTATCCGCCGTTGGATGTGCCGCATGTGTGTGATGCATCCGAGACGGCGGAAGACGCTGCGCTTTTCCGCCCTACGTGACTGTGTTTGATTTACTTCATCGAAATCGTCGTATTCACCTGGCCGCCATCCTGATCCGGCGCAAACCAGCGCGCGGTGACGGTCTTGGTCTGGGTCCAGAACTGCACCGCCTGCTTGCCGTTCGGCCCCAGATCACCGAGCTTCGAGGCGCGCGAGCCGGTGAAGCTGAAATAGGCGACCGGCACCGGGATCGGCACATTGATGCCGACCTGGCCGACGTCGATCTCGTTCTGGAATTTGCGTGCGGCCCAACCCGATGAGGTGAAAATCGAGGTGCCGTTGCCGTTCGGATTGGCGTTGATGAATGCAATCGCCTGATCCAGCGTGTCGAGTTCGACCACGCACATCGCCGGTCCGAAAATTTCCTGCTGATAAATATCCATATCGGTTTTGACGCCGGCAAAGATGGTCGGCCCAACGAAATTGCCGTCCGGATAGCCGCTCACCGCGTAATTGCGACCGTCCAGCATCAGTTTCGCGCCCTGCTCCACCCCGGTTCCAATCAGGCGCTCGGTGCGTTCCTTGGCGGCTTTCGACACCATAGGCCCGAGGTCGGCAGTGCGATCGCTGCCCGGTCCCACTTTGAGGGTGCGCGAGCGTTCGACGATTTCCGGCAGCCAGTCGCGCGCCTGGCCGACCAGCACCACCACCGAGTTCGCCATGCAGCGCTGACCGGCAGCGCCGAAGGCGGCGCCGAGCAAGTTATTGATGGCTTGATCCTTGTTGGCGTCGGGCAGCACGATGCAATGATTCTTGGCGCCCATCATGCATTGGGCGCGCTTGCCGGCTTCGCTGGCACGGCGGTAGATATGGGTGCCGACGTGGGTCGAGCCGATGAACGAGATCGCCTTGATGTCAGGGTGATCGCACAGCATATTGGCCACCTCCGGTCCGCCGTGCACCACGTTCAGCACGCCCGGCGGCAAACCGGCCTGCTGCGCCAGCTCCACCAGGAACAGCGATGACGACGGGTCCTGCTCGGACGGCTTCAACACGAAGGTATTGCCGCAGGCAACCGCGACCGGGAACATGAAGCACGGCAGCATCACCGGGAAATTGAAGGCGGTGATGCCGGCGCCGACGCCCAGCGGCTGGTTGATGGTGTAGACATCGACGCCGGTAGCGGCGTTTTCCGCCAGTTCGCCCAGTTGCAGCGAGGTGACCGAGCAAGCATGCTCGACCACTTCCAGCCCGCGCATCACTTCGCCCTCGGCATCGGGCAGGGTCTTGCCGTGCTCGCGCGTGATCAGTTCGGCCAGCGGCGCGATATTGTCGCGCAGCAGCTGCTGGAACTTGAGCATGATGCGCATGCGTTGCGCCAGCGATGTGTTGCGCCAGCTGCGGAAGGCTTCCTTGGCGTTGGCGACGGCCTGATCGACTTCCGCCTTGGTGGCGAACGGCACCCGCGCCACCACTTGCTGAGTGGCCGGATTCCGTACTTCGCGCCATTCAGTGCTGGTGGATTGGACTTCTTTGCCGCCGATGTAGAGCGGCACGTTGGGGATGTTGGCTTGAGACATGATGACTTCCTTGAGGTTGAGGTTCAGTGCTTGATAGCTAGAGGAGTGAGGGAACAAGACCCATCCATAGGCTTGAAAGCCTGCTGCGCAGGAATCGTCGACAGCAGTTTCAGGTAATCCCAGGGTGCTTTGGATTCGGCCGGTGTCTTTACCTGATACAGATACATGTCGTGGATCACCCGACCATCGGGGCGGATCGAGGCATTGCGCATGACGGCATCCTGGATCGGGATCTCGCGCATTTTCTGGCTGACCACTTTCCAGTCGTGCGACTTGGTGGCGGCTGCGGCTTTCAGGTAGTGGTAGACGCTGGAGTAGACGCCGGCATGCACCATCGTCGGTTTGCTGCCTTTGTCCAGCGCTTCAAAGCGCTTCGAAAATTGCCGGGTGTCGTTGTCGAAATCCCAGTAGAAGCCATCGGTGTAAACCAGACCGTGCGCATCGTTCAAACCGAGCGCATGGACGTCCGACAAAAACACCAGCAACGCCGCCAGCCGCTGGTTCTTGCTGCCGACGCCGAAAGAGCGCGCTTGCTTGATCGCGTTGACGGTGTCCTGACCGCCATTGGCTAATCCAATCACTTGCGCCTTCGAACTTTGCGCCTGCAACAGGAAGGACGACAGGTCGCTGGCATTCAGCGGATGCCGGACCGAGCCGACGACGCTGCCGCCCAGGCTTTTGACGACATTCCCGGCGTCTTTCTCCAGCGACTGACCGAAGGCGTAATCGACGGTGACGAAGTACCAGGATTTCTCGCCCATCCGGGTCAGCGCGGCAGCCGCACCGGCCGCTTGCGAGTAGGTGTCGAACATCCAGTGGAAGCCGTTTGCCGCGCATTCGGCATTGGTCAGCACGGTGGTCGCCGGGCCGCTGTACATGGCGATGCCGCCCTTATCGCGAATCAGCCGCTGCACCGCCAGCGCGACCGAGGAGTTAGTCAAGTCGGCGATCGCATCGACCTTGTCGCGGTCCAGCCATTCGCGCGCCTTGGAGGCGCCGATGTCGGCCTTGTTCTGGTGATCGGCGCTCAGCAGCTCGATTTTCATGCCCTTGCATTCGGCTTTCAAGCAATCTTCCAGCGCCATCTTGGCGGCTACCAGCGAGCCCGGCCCGCCCATCGCCGAGTACGGCCCCGACATATCGGTCAGGATGCCGACCTTATAGACATCGGGCGCTTGCGCCTGGGCGTTCAAAGAACTCAAACCCACACCCACGCTCAGTACAAAAAATGCAGATAAAGCAACCGCCAAACTGCGAGCAAATACTTTGTTATGCATGCATGTCCCCTATTTTTATAAAAATTGGTGCGAAGACATTCTGCATGTGCATTATTATTGAAACAATAGGCAATATTCCACAATGGCTTTGCGTTTATGCAAAGCAGCAAGTCGACCAAGGACGATAAACCATGCTGGATTGGGACAATTTGCGCGTTTTTCTGGAACTGACCCGCAGCCAGGGCCTGGTCGATGCCGCCAAAAAACTGGGCATCGATCACTCCACCGTCTCGCGCCGCATGCGGCGCTTCGAAGAGCAAGTCGGCAGCCAGCTGTTCGAGCGCAATAACCAGGGCTATACGCTGACCGCCGAAGGCCATCGCCTGATCGAATACGCGGAACGGATTGAGAGCACGGTATATGCCGCCGCCGAGGAACTGAGCGGTCACAATCGCTTGTTGTCGGGACAAGTGCGGCTGGGCGCGACGGAAGGTTTCGGCACCTTTGTGCTGGCGCCGCATCTGGCGCATTTTTGCGCGCGCCATCCGCATATCACCGTCGATTTGCTGCCGGTGCCGCGCTTCGTCAATCTATCCAAGCGCGAAGCCGACATCAGCGTCACCATCGAACGCCCGCAAAGCGGCAACTACGTGGTGACCAAGCTGACCGACTACCTGCTCAAGCTGTACGCCACCCCGTCCTATCTGGCGCAGCATCCGGCGATAGCCTCGGTGCAGGATCTGGCCAGCCATGCCTTCATCGGCTATGTCGACGACCTGGTGTTCAGCGAAGAGCTGCGCTACAAGGACAACGTCGCGCCATCGGCTTTCCGGGCTTTTCGCAGCACCAGCGTGATTGCCCAATACACAGCGGCCCGCAGCGGCCAGGGGCTGGCGATTTTGCCGTGCTTCCTGGCGCAGCAGAGCGACGATCTGGTCCCGGTGCTGGACGGCCAAGTCGATATCCAGCGCACATTCTGGCTGGTGGCCGCCACCGAAACCCGCAACGTGGCGCGGGTCGCGGCGCTGTGGCGCTATCTGCGCGAGGCGATTGAACCGAACCGGGCGTTTTTGATGGGCGAGTCGCGGCAGATGGTATGGCCGTCCGGCGCGCCCTGACTCTTCCGGGCACCCCCACATACGCTATAATCGCGGGTTCCCGGAAATGCCAACATGGTGCCGCAGCGCCAACATCACGTTTTCCGTTTTTTTCCGAATCATATTCAAGGCAAGCGACGATATCGCTTGAACCACGCATCATGCAAGAATCCGTTTCCGATCTGCCGAACGCCAATGGCGATGACGCCGACATCATTGCCAATAACGTTTCCACCGAGCAGATCGCCAGCGAAGTGGCGCGCCGCCGCACTTTCGGCATCATCTCTCACCCGGATGCCGGCAAAACCACGCTGACCGAAAAACTGCTGCTGTTCTCGGGCGCGATTCAGCTGGCCGGCACCGTCAAGGGCCGCAAGAGCGGCCGCCATGCGACCTCGGACTGGATGGACATCGAAAAGCAGCGCGGGATTTCGGTCGCCAGCTCGGTCATGCAGTTCGAATACCGCGACCACGTGGTCAACCTGCTCGACACGCCGGGCCACCAGGATTTCTCGGAAGATACTTACCGCGTATTGACGGCGGTCGATTCGGCGCTGATGGTGATCGATGCCGCCAAGGGCGTCGAAGCGCAGACCATCAAGCTGTTGAACGTCTGCCGCATGCGCAACACGCCGATCATCACCCTGATGAACAAGATGGACCGCGAAACCCGCGATCCGCTGGAATTGCTGGACGAGTTGGAATCGGTGCTGAAGATCCAGTGCGCACCGGTCACCTGGCCGATCGGCATGGGCAAGACGTTCCGCGGCGTGTATCACCTGCTGCGCGATGAAATCCTGCTGTTCGCAGCCGGCAACGACAAGGCCGACCAGGATTTCGAAGTGATCAAGGGCATCGACAATCCGCGCCTGGATGAAATGTTCCCGCGCGAAATCGAGCAACTGCGGATGGAAGTCGAACTGGTGCACGGCGCTTCGCATCCGTTCGATGCCGACGCTTTCCTGGCCGGGGTGCAGACGCCGGTATTCTTTGGCTCGGCAATCAATAACTTCGGTATCCGCGAAATCCTGAACGCGCTGATCGACTGGGCGCAGCCGCCCGGCTCGCGCGACGCGACCGTGCGTTCGGTGCAACCGACCGAAGCGCCGTTCTCGGGTTTCGTGTTCAAGATCCAGGCCAATATGGACCCGGCGCACCGCGACCGGATTGCGTTCCTGCGAGTTTGCTCCGGCCATTTCCAGCGCGGCATGAAGATCAAGCACCTGCGCCTGAACCGCGAAATCAAGGTATCCAGCGTGGTGACCTTCATGGCGTCCAGCCGCGAGCAGGTGGAAGAGGCCTATGCCGGCGACATCATCGGCTTGCCGAATCACGGCAATATGCAGATCGGCGACAGTTTTTCGGAAGGTGAGCCATTGCAGTTCACCGGCATCCCCTACTTTGCGCCGGACTTCTTTCGCTCGGTGCGGATCCGCAATCCGCTCAAGATCAAGCAATTGCACAAGGGCTTGCAGCAGCTAGGCGAAGAAGGCGCGGTACAGGTTTTCAAGCCGGTTACCAGCAGCGACCTGGTTCTGGGCGCGGTCGGCGTGCTGCAGTTTGAAGTGGTCGCCAGCCGCTTGCTCAACGAGTACGGCGTCGATGCCGTATTCGAAGGCACCAGCATCAGCAGCGCGCGCTGGATTTCGTGCGAAGACAAAAAGATCCTGGCCGACTTCGAGAAATCCTCCGCCGGTCATAACGTCGCCTACGATGCCGCCGGCAACATGGCGTATCTGGCGACTTCCGGGGTGAATCTGCGCCTGACGCAGGAGCGCTGGCCGCAATTGACGTTCCATGAGACGCGGGAACACGCGGTCAAATTGGCGTAAATAAGTTGACGTAAGAAAAAAGAGGTCGCCCCAGATGGGGTCGGCCTCTTTTTTTTTGACCGCAACGTAGGGCGGATGAGCGCAGCGTTATCCGCCGTTCTGGATGCGTCAACCACATGCGGCACATCCAGCGGCGGATAACGCTTCGCTCATCCGCCCTACTTTTTAGGTGTGGTCGCGCATATCGGCTTTCGCTATCGCAGCCTCTTTCAGCGCCAGTTCCTGCTCCGCATCTATCCCTTTATTGTCCAGTTGACGGTGCAGTTGCTGCTCATCCAGTTCACCGGTCCATTTCGCCACGATCAAGGTCGCCACGCCATTGCCGACGGTATTGGTCAAGGCCCGCGCTTCGGACATGAAGCGGTCGATCCCGAGAATCAAGGCCAGTCCGGCGACCGGCACGTGCCCTACCGCCGACAAGGTGGCGGCCAGCACGATGAAACCGCTGCCGGTGACCCCGGCCGCGCCTTTGGACGTCAGCAGCAATACGGCCAGCAGCGTCAGTTGCTGCATCAGCGACATCGGCGTATCGGTGGCTTGGGCGATAAATACCGCGGCCATCGTCAGGTAGATCGAGGTGCCGTCCAGGTTGAACGAGTAGCCGGTCGGAATCACCAGGCCGACCACCGATTTCTTGGCGCCCAGATTTTCCATCTTGCCCATCAGGCGCGGCAATACCGACTCCGATGACGAGGTGCCGAGCACGATCAGCAATTCTTCCTTGATGTATTTGACGAACTTCCAGACGCTGAAGCCATGCAGCCGGGTGACGATGCCGAGCACCACGAAGATGAACAGCAGACAGGTCATATAAAACGCTCCCATCAGCTTGCCCAGCGACAGCAAGGAGCCCAGGCCGTACTTGCCGATGGTGAAAGCCATCGCGCCAAAGGCGCCGATCGGAGCCGCTTTCATGATCAGGCCGACCATGCCGAACAGGACGTGCGAGAACTTCTCGATAAAATCGAACACCAGCGTGCCGCGGCCGCCGAACTTGTGCAAGGCAAAGCCGAACAACACCGCAATCAGCAGCACCTGCAGGATCTCGCCCTTGGCAAACGCGTCCACCATGCTGGAAGGAATGATGTGCATCAGGAATTCGGTGGTCGATTCCATCTTGCCGGGGCCGGTATAAGCGGCCAGGCTCTTGGTATCCAGCGAATTCACGTCGATATGCATGCCGGAACCGGGCTGCAACACATTAATCACCAACAGCCCGACAATCAATGCGACGGTGCTCATCACTTCAAAGTAAAGCAAGGCCAGACCGCCGGTCTTGCCGACTTTCTTCATATCTTCCATACCGGCGATACCGATTACCACGGTACAGAAAATCACCGGCGCAATGATCATTTTGATCAGCTTGATGAAACTGTCGCCCAGCGGCTTCATTGCGGCGCCGGTTTCCGGATAAAAATGTCCGAGCACGACGCCGATAGCGATGGCGGTCAATACTTGCACATAGAGCGATTTGTACAGCGGTGATTTTTGCAGCGGCGATTTATTCAGCGCTTGTTCTGTCATTTGTCTTCTCCGATTGCTACTACGTTTTTTTTTAGAATATCGCCGGTACTGGCGCAGACTGCCGGGACTGGTCTGCGCTGATGATACTGGAATTCTTTTCCTGCCTGACACCTCAGAAAGAGTGACAAGGAGCGCAACTTTATCTGATAACGCTACCATCGCTCAAGTGATTTACATTCATTCATGTTGAAATAATATTTCTGCAATAAAATGCATGGTTTTTATACAAGAAAAGGAGGAAACGCCCGAATTTAAAAGGCAAGGAAAGCAGCATCAAACTTTTCCCTATGTCAACTGTCTCAATCCGTTGATCACACCCAGCAATATCGCCCACAGCAGTTCTTTTCTTAACCAGGAAAAACCATGACTGAGAACGATGTCCGCCAAAATGCATTTGCCATGCCGATCCACAATCCGGCCTACCCTCCCGGCCCCTACCGCTTTGTCGACCGGGAATTCCTGATCATCACCTACCGCACCGATCCCGCCGCACTCAAACGCATCCTTCCCGCACCGCTGCAATTTGTCGAGCCTATCGTCAAGTTCGAATTCATCAACATGCCGGACTCCACCGGCTTTGGCCATTACTGCGAATCGGGCCAAGTCATTCCGGTGACGCTGGACGGCGTGGCCGGCGGCTATTCGCACTGCATGTATTTGAACGATCACCCGCCGATTGCCGGCGGCCGCGAATTGTGGGGTTTTCCGAAAAAATTGGGAGAGCCGGAACTGCGGGTCCACAAAGACACCTTGATCGGCACGCTGGATTACAGCGACTTCCGGATCGCCACCGGCACCATGGGTTATAAGCACCAGGCGCTCGACCGGGAAACGGCCAGGAAATCGCTTGCAGCCCCCGGCTTCCTGCTGAAAATCATTCCCCACGTCGACGGCACACCGCGTATTTGCGAACTGGTACAGTACAGCCTGACCGACATCACTATCAAAGGTGCCTGGAGCGGCCCCGGCGCGCTCGAGCTGCATCCGCATGCATTAGCCCCGGTTGCGGATTTGCCGGTACTGGAAGTGCTATCGGCGGTACATATTTTGTCGGACCTGACCCTGCCGCTCGGCACGGTCGCCTATGACTATCTCGCCAACTCAAAATAAAGGAATGCCATGTCACTCAAAGATAAAGTCGCATTGATTACCGGCGCCGCCAGCGGTATCGGCAAAGAAATCGCCATCGAATATGCGCGCGCCGGGGCTAAGGTGGTGATCGCCGATCTGGCGCTGGATGCCGCCACCGCGACCGCCAACGAAATCACGCAAGCCGGCGGCATCGCCATGGCGGTTGCGATGAACGTGACCGACGAAGCGCAGGTCGATAAAGGGATTGCGGATACCGTGGCCGCTTACGGCGGCATCGACGTCCTGATCAGCAATGCCGGGATCCAGATCATCAGCCCCATCGTCGACTCGACGCTGGATAACTGGAAAAAGATGCTGGCGATCCACCTGGACGGCGCTTTCCTGACCACGCGGGCCGCGATGCGGGAAATGATCAAGGGCGGCAAAGGCGGGGCCATCATTTACATGGGCTCGGTGCATTCGCATGAAGCGTCGCCGCTGAAAGCGCCCTATGTCACGGCCAAACACGGCTTGCTCGGCTTGGCAAAAGTGGTGGCCAAGGAAGGCGCCAAAAACAAGATCCGCGCCAATGTCATCTGTCCGGGTTTCGTGCGCACACCGCTGGTCGAAAAACAGATTCCGGAACAAGCCAAGGAATTGGGCATCAGCGAAGACCAGGTGATCAAGAACGTGATGCTGAAAGACACCGTCGACGGCGAGTTCACCACCACCCACGATGTGGCGCAAACAGCGATATTCCTCGGCGGCTTCGAGTCAAATGCGCTGACCGGACAATCTATCGTGGTCAGCCACGGCTGGTATATGCAGTAAAGACGGCAATAAATGCGGCAATAAAAGTCCGCCGTAAAGAGCGCAATAAAAAAAGCAGGAAGTCATTCCTGCTTTTTTCTACTCAACCTCGCTCAAGCACGCTTCAGGATAAACCTTCACCAGCACGATCCGCGGGCCATTCATTTTCTTGACCACGATAGCAAAGCCGTCGAACTGGATTTTTTGCCCCTCCCGCGGCAAATCGCCGAGCTTTGCCATAATCAGGCCGCCGACTGAATCGACATCTTCATCGCCGTCGATCACGACGTCGACCCCGAGAATCCGCTCCAGCGTAAAGATCGGCAAACTCCCCTTGCCCAGCAAAGTACCGTCGTCCTGACGTGTCCACTCGTTGTCGTTGCGGCGGAATTCGTCGCGAATTTCACCGACCATCGCGCCCAGCAGATTATCCAGCGTGATGAAACCCTCGGGCAGCATGCCCTTTTTGCCGATGATGGCGAAATGCGGTGCGCCGGTACGGAAGCGGCGGAATAATTCCAGCGCCGGCATGCGCGACGACACGTACTGCACCGGACGCAAATAGTCGTCCAGGCTATCGATCAACTTGCCTTCCTGCTGCGCGATAAACAAATCCTTCAGATGAATCACGCCCAATACATTGAGGCCGTCGCGATCGAAAAACGGATAGCGGCTGAAACGATTGCGATAGATGGTTTGCAGATTCTCTTGCAAGCTGTGCGATTGATGCAGCGCCGTTATTTCATTAACCGGCCGCATCAGGTCGGACACTTCCAGCTCGCTGAAATCGAGCGACTGCGCCAGCACGTTCCACTCGTCGCGATTGAATTTTTCGCCGGCGCGGCTGCTGCGCAAAATCAATTTCAATTCGTCCGCCGAATAATGCGCGTCATGGCCATGCGCATTGCCCAGCCCAACCGCTTTCAACATCCAGTTGGCGCTGGCATTCAAGATCCAGATGGCCGGATACATGGCCCAGTAAAAACCGTATAGCGGCAGCGCGCACCATAGTCCGATCGCTTCCGGATTGCGGATCGCGATGGTCTTCGGCGCCAGTTCGCCGGCCACGATGTGGAGATAGGAAATAATGAAAAATGCAAAGAAAAACGAAACCGCATGCATCAGTTCGGGCGCGGCAATGCCGAGCATCGCAAATACCGGCTGCAACAAGCTGGCAAACGCCGGCTCGCCTATCCAGCCCAGCCCCAGCGAGGCCAGGGTAATGCCGAGTTGGCAGGCCGACAGATAAGCATCCAGCTGGCCATGCACGATCGCCAGAATGCGCCCGCGCAGCCCTTGGGTCTTGGCGATGGCGCGGATGCGGGTCTGGCGCAACTTGACCAAGCCGAATTCGGCCGCGACGAAAAAGCCGTTGAGCGCCACCAACAATATCGCTCCAATGACCAGTAACAGGTTGTTCAATGCATTTCTTTCTACAAACAAAAAGGGATGACAAGTATAGGCGACGGTAGTGCTTTCCTACAAAATTGATATAACTTCATGCAATACAGGCATTCATAACGGCAATTCTTATGTACAATTTTCCCCGGCCGGTAGGTATTGTGCCGAGCGTGCGATAAATGACTTTTCCGGCCGCTGATCGCAATGAACCAAGAACGTGCGTAAGTCAACCGTGAGACACGCCGTGCATAAAACAAGAAAGAACACCAAGTGACTGAGGGCGCGCACCGGCTGGATATTTCCCATATCCGCAAAACCTATCCCGGCGTCGTCGCCAATGACGACGTCAGCCTGACCGTGGCACCCGGCGAGATTCACGCGGTATTGGGTGAAAACGGCGCCGGCAAATCGACGTTGATGAAAATCATATTTGGCGCCATCAAGCCCGATTCTGGTGCAATGCACTGGAATGGTGAATTGGTGCATGTGCACACGCCGCAAGATGCACGAAAACTGGGCATCGCGATGGTGTTTCAGCATTTTTCCCTATTCGACACGCTGACCGTCGCCGAAAACATTGCGCTCGGCCTGCCGTCCAGCACCAACATGCCGGCGCTGATCGCGCAAATTCGCCAGACCGGGGAAAAATACGGCCTGGAGCTGGAGCCGCATCGCCACGTCCACACGCTGTCGGTAGGCGAGCGGCAACGGGTCGAAATCGTGCGCGCCCTGCTGGCTCATCCTCAGCTATTGATCCTGGACGAGCCGACCTCGGTGCTGACGCCGCAAGCGGTCGAGAAACTGTTTGTCACCCTGCGCCAACTGGCCGCCGAGGGTTGCAGCATTCTGTACATCAGCCACAAACTCGACGAGATTCGCGCACTGTGCCACCGCGCCACCGTGATGCGCGGCGGCAAAGTCACCGGCGTCTGCGATCCTCGCCAGGAAACCAGCGCCAGCCTGTCGCGCATGATGATAGGCGGCGAACTGCAGCATCAGCGGCGCACAGCCGCGGCGCCGGGTCAGGTCAAATTGCTGCTCAATCAGTTGTCGCTGCCGAAGGCGCATATTTTCGCGACCGAACTGCAAGCCATCGATTGTGCGGTAAGAGCCGGTGAAATCGTCGGCATCGCCGGGGTCTCCGGCAATGGCCAGCAGGAATTGTTGGCGGCCCTGTCGGGCGAAGACCAGCGCGCCGTGCCGGAGATGATCCGGGTGCTGGATCAGCCGGTGGCCCACCTTGGTCCCAATCCGCGCCGCGCCTTGGGGCTGGGCCTGGTGCCGGAAGAACGACTGGGACGCGGCGCGGTGCCGTCGCTCAGCTTGAGCGCCAACATGCTGCTGTCGCACCAGAAAGCGCCGTACGTCAAGCATGGCTTGATCGATTTCAACACGGCCCGGACGGCCGCCGCCGCCATCATCCAGCGCTTCAAAGTGAAGGCCGGCGGTCCGCAGGCCTTGGCCAAGAGCCTGTCAGGCGGCAACCTGCAAAAATTCATCGTCGGCCGCGAAATCGAACGCGCCCCCACCGTCTTCGTGGTGGCGCAACCGACCTGGGGGGTCGATGTCGGCGCCGCGGCGCAGATCCACGACGAGCTGCTGGCGCTCAAGCAGCAAGGTTGTGCGGTGCTGGTCATCTCCGAAGAACTGGATGAGCTGTTTGAAATTTGCGACCGCCTGCATGTGATCGCCAAAGGCCGCTTGTCGCCGGCCATCCCGATCGAACAAGCCACGCGCGAACAAGTCGGTTTGTGGATGAGCGGCTTGTGGCACGGCGCGGCGGGCGACATGGCGGAGGCGGCGCATGTTTAATCCGCTGCAACTGATCCCGCTCCGGCTGGAGCTGCGCGGCACGCCTTCGCGCACTATGGCCTATGCGTCGCCGCTGATCGCGATCGTGCTGACCATGATCCTGGGCGCCCTGCTGTTCATCGCGCTGGGCAAGGATCCGCTGGCCGGCCTCAAGGTCTTTTTGATCGATCCATTCAACGGTAAGCGCGCCATCAGCGAACTGCTGCTGAAAACCATTCCGCTGGTGCTGTGCGCGCTTGGACTGTCAGTCTGTTACCGCGCCAATGTCTGGAACATCGGCGCCGAAGGCCAGCTGATTGTCGGCGGCCTGTTCGCCGGCGCCACGCTGGTCTGGCTGGACGTGCCGGGGCACGCCATTCCCGGCAGTCTCGGCTTGCTGCTGATGATCCTGGCCGGCATCGTCGGCGGCGCCTTGTGGGCCGGCATCACAGCCTTGCTGCGCGACCGCTTCAATGCCAACGAAATCCTGGTGTCGCTGATGCTGACTTACATTGCGCAATTGCTGTTGATGTATGCGGTCAACGGCCCGCTGAAGGACCCGAATGGCATGAATTTTCCGCAATCGAAGGTCTTTTCCGCTGAATTCCTGTTGCCGGCGCTGATCCCCGGCACCCGCTTGCATATCGGCTTTATCGCGATGCTGGCAGCGGCGTTCGGCATGACGGTGTTCATGCTGCGCAGTTTTCGCGGTTATGCGCTGACCGTGGGCGGCCTAGCGCCGCTGGCGGCGCGCTATGCCGGCTTCTCCAGCCGCAGCGCGCTGTGGCTGTCGCTGCTGATCTCGGGCGGATTCGCCGGTCTGGCAGGAGCATTTGAAGTGGCCGGCCCGATCGGGCAATTGCTGCCGTCGATCTCGCCCGGCTATGGATTTGCCGCGATCATCGTCGCCTTCGTCGGCCGTCTGCATCCGCTGGGCGCGATCCTCGGCGGCCTGGTCATGTCCTTGTTTTATATCGGCGGTGAACTGGCGCAATCTCGGCTCGGCCTGCCGGCCGCGATTACCGGCGTGTTCCAGGGGTTGCTGCTGTTCCTGCTGCTGGCCTGCGACACGCTGATCGACTATCGCCTGCGGTGGCACAAATAATGCTCACTTCGATCTTCAGCGCCGCCAACCCACAACCTGCCCCGCTCAACTGATATGGACCAACTCGCCCCCGTAATCGCCGCCTCCGTCAATGCCGGCACACCGCTGTTGCTGGCGGCGCTCGGCTTGCTGATCAATGAGCGCGCCGGCGTGCTCAACCTGGGCGCCGAAGGCATGATGCTGGTGGCGGCGATCGTCGGCTTTGCGGTCGGCTACCAGAGCCACAGCCCGCTGCTCGGCTTTGTTGCCGGCGCCCTGGCCGGGATGGTGATGGCCAGCCTGTTTGCATGGCTGGCGCTGGTACTGGCGACCAACCAGGTCGCTACCGGCCTGGCCTTGTCGATTTTCGGCACTGGACTGTCGGCGTTTCTGGGGCAGCGCTTCGTTGGCCTGGCGCTGCCGAATCAGGCGTCTGCCATTCCATGGTTAAGCGAACTACCGTTCTTCGGCCCGGCCCTGTTCCGCCAACACTGGCTATCTTATGCAGCGCTGCTGTTGTGCGGCGCGATCGCCTGGTTCCTGTACAAGACCCGCGCCGGGCTGGTGCTGCGCGCAGTCGGCGAAGCGCCGGAGTCGGCCCACGCATTGGGCTACTCGGTGCGCGGCATCCGCCTGGCGGCATTGCTGTTCGGCGGCGCCTGCTGCGGACTGGCGGGAGCTTACCTGTCGCTGGTCTATACCCCGATGTGGGTCGAAGGATTGGTATCGGGGCGCGGCTGGATTGCGCTGGCGCTGACCACCTTCGCCACCTGGCGTCCGGCTCGCGTGCTGCTGGGCGCGCTGCTGTTCGGCGGCGTGACCATCGTGCAGTTTTATTTGCAAGGCATAGGCGTCACCATTCCATCCCAGTTTCTGTCGATGCTGCCGTATGCCGCCACCATCGTGGTACTGGCGCTGATGTCGCGCAACCCCGACTGGATTCGCTTGAATATGCCGGCATCGCTGGGCAAGCCGTTCCGTCCCGGCAGCATTTGAAATCCGGCGTGGTCGACCATTCGTTTTTTTAATAGGAGAAGCACATGATCATTTCACGCAGAGCCTCGCTGGCCGCTTTGATGGCGCTAGCGACCGTAGCCCTGATCGGCTGCGGCAAGAAAGAAACGCCGCAATCGGCGGAAACCGCAGCACCGGCATCCGCTGCTGCCCCAGCCACAGCTGAGCCGTTAAAAGTCGCGTTCGTCTATATCGGCCCGGTCGGCGACGCCGGCTGGACTTACGCCCACGATCTGGGCCGCAAAGCGGTTGCCGATAAATTCGGCGACAAGGTCAAGGTTACTTTCGTTGAAAACGTGCCGGAATCGGCGGCCGATGCGGAACGCGTATTCCGCCAACTGGCGACCGATGGCAACAAGCTGATTTTCGGCACCACCTTCGGCTACATGGAAGCGATGCTGAAAGTCGCCAAGGACTTCCCAGATGTCAAATTCGAACATGCGACGGGTTTCAAAACCGCCGACAATCTGGCGCAGTACGATGTCCGCACTTATGAAGGCGCGTATCTGGCCGGCGTGGTCGCCGGCAAAATGAGCAAAACCGGCAAGCTCGGCATCGTCGCATCGGTGCCGATTCCGGAAGTGATCCGCAATATCGACTCGTTCACGCTGGGCGCGCGCTCGACCAATCCGCAAGCCACCACGCGCGTAGTCTGGGTCAACAAGTGGTTCGACCCGGGTAAGGAACGTGAAGCCGCCACCACGCTGATCGGCCAAGGCGTCGATGTGCTGATGCAAAACACCGACTCGGCCGCCGTGGTGCAAACCGCACAGGAAAAAGGCGTGTACGCGTTCGGCTGGGACAGCGACATGACGAGCTTCGGCGCCAAGGCGCACCTGGCGGCATCGACCAATAAATGGGGCGGTTATTACACGCAACGGGTCGCCGCTGTACTGGACGGCTCCTGGAAGAGCGGTACCGTCTGGCTCGGCTTGAAAGACGGCGCGATCGACCTGGCCGCGTATAACCCTGAACTGCCGGCCGATGTCAAAGCACTGGTTGAACAGCGCAAGAACGCCATCATCGACGGCTCAGCCCCGATCTGGAAAGGTCCGATCAAGGACAATACCGGCAAGGACATCGTCGCCAAAGATGCGGTCGCCGATGACGTCCAGCTGCACGGACTCAAGGTGTATGTGGAAGGAGTTGACGGCAAGGTGCCGGGCTGATGATTTGCGAGGAGAATACTCTGGAGGTCTTGCAGCTGTCAGGATGATCCTGACAGTTGCCGGGAAAATCCGGGGTAATCTTTTTAATGGCTGACAGCGATGTCAGCCATTTTTTTTTGCACCTATTCGGGATGCTCTTGCCGCCTGTTCAAAATCTGCAACCGTCTGTAGGGCGGATGAGCGCAGCGTTATCCGCCGTTTCACCGTGTTAGATACATCGAATGCAGGTGGTGCATCAAGCGGCGGATAACGCTACGCTCATCCGCCCTACTTGCTGACAGCGATGTCAGCCTCTCAAGGTGTTACAACATCGTCGCCAGCGCGCATTGCCGATAGTGCTCAGCCGCCTGCTCCTGATGATCGACGCCCTCGTGCAACTGCGCCAGCTTCAAATGGGCTTCGCGCACCAAGTTCGGGGAGGTGGCGTCCGACAGCGCCTGCTCCAGATGCCGTTGTGCCTTGCCCCACAATTTTTGCTTGAGGCAGAAGCTGCCCAGGGTCAATGCCAGTTCGGCATCGTTCGGCGATTTGGCGGCCCAGCGTTCGCAATGCTCAATCTGCGCCAACAACTCCGGGCTGGCTTCGTCTGCCGCGGCGTCCCGATATACCGGCAACAAGCGCACATCCCACTCCGCGACCAGCGATTTCTCGACGATGGCGCGGGCCTCGCCATGCAAACCGCGCTGATTGAAAGCCTGGGCGGCACGCATCGCGATGAAGGGTTTGATCCGGTCTTCGTTCGGCACCGTGCTCCACAAACGGCCAATCGATTCGGCATCATGCGACGGATCCGACAGCAATCCATCGTAGGCCAATTCGCGCAAGCGCTTCGACAAGGCAGGATGGAGCGCTGCGTGTTTATCCAGCGTGCGCACCAGACGCAGTACTTCAGGCCAGTTCTTGGCTTGCTGATTGGCTTTCAGCGCCAGTCGCAAGGCGTGGATATGGCGGGTGCCGCTGGCGTTCAACTCTTTGACCACGTCCAGCGCAGCATGCGATTTGTGATCATCGACCAGCAAATCCAGCGCGGTGATCAGACGCGCT
Source organism: Paraherbaspirillum soli (assembly GCF_042654985.1). NCBI lineage: Bacteria > Pseudomonadati > Pseudomonadota > Betaproteobacteria > Burkholderiales > Oxalobacteraceae > Paraherbaspirillum > Paraherbaspirillum soli. Next base: position 51,510 of record NZ_JBHSMT010000013.1, read on the forward strand.
GTTTTCAGCGCCTGGTTGTCTTCAACGCTGGCCAGCCAGATATCGCGGCGCTCGGATTGGCCCATGCGATGGGCGGCACGTGCCGCCATCAATGCTGACACGCCGAGATTCTCCGGCAATTCCGCCGCCCGCGTGGCGGCCTTTTCGGCTTGACCGAAGCGGCCCTCAAGCAATGCTTTGAGGGCGTCGCGCAACGCATTGTTGGCATTGGTTTCACGCTTGTGACGGCGATAAGCAATCACCCGCCCGGGCAACTTCTGCGTCGCTCGAATCGTCCGGATCAGCACGTACAGAACGATGAACAGAATCGTCAGCAGTACCGCGAAAAAATTCAGCGACAAATCAATCCGGTAAGGCGGGAAGAACAGCACCACGTTACCGGGATTGTAACGAGCCATCACGGCCAGGCCGATGGCGACAGCGAACAGAGCAACAAGCCGGAGAAAGAATCGCATATGACTATGGCTTGCCTTTATAAGTACGGATCGCGGCGAGGCTGTCCAACACCGGCATCGCGATCGAAAGATTACTTCCTTGCACCTGCTTCAACAGTGCTTGCACGGTTTGCGTCTGCTTGGCGCGCGTATCGAAATATTTGCTGACCGTTTCTTGCGCAGCGATCAGGTCGCTGCGGAACGCGGCTTCATTGCGCGATAACAAGCCCAGACGTGCATTCAGCAAACGCAGCTTCAGGTTTTCCCGTGCGTAATAGGCTTGGGTCGGCGACAACAGCAAGGCGTCCGGCGTGGCAACGCTGCGCACCCGCACCAGTTGGCTGATTTCAGTCCACATCTCGCTGCTCCAGCTTTGCCATTTATCCTTCAGCGTCCGCTTCCAGTCGGCGACCACGCCGTCGTTCGCAGCCTGCGGCTCAGTCAGCGGCTGGGAAACTCCCGCCTGCTTGGATGACTTGGTGCCGGCTGCGGCCTTGCTGCGGCTTGGCGCCTGATTGCTAGGCTGCAGCGAACCGGTGACCGGCTTTTCGTCGGACAACAGCGGCATGCTGTCGACCTGGCCGATCACGCTGTCGAGACGTACTGCGATCCCGGTCACATCCAGCGTCGGCAACGCTTTCAGCTTTTCGATATCGTGCGCGATGGCGCGCCGGATGGTAATGAATTGCGGCTTGTCGGAGCGCGACAGGTTCTTGTCGGCGTTCTGCAGCGCAATCAATGCGCCCTGCACGTTGCCGGCCAGTTGCAATTGCTGGCTGGCGGTCGACAACACGTCTTCGACCTCGGACAAGGCCCAGTCATCTCCATTTTTTGAAAGATCCTGGTACAGCTGCTCCAGCGCCAGTTGCTGGCTTTGCGCTTCGACTTGCTTACTCTCGAGCACGCTGACCTTGGCTTGCAATTCTTTGGTGCCTTCTTGCACCGATTTGACGATCGTCTTGGTTTCGGAGTTGCTGCTGTCGCCGATTTGCAGGCGACGCGCCAGTTCCTGTCGCAGCTTGGCGTTTTCGGAGTGTGCTGACCACCACTGGCCAGCCAGCAGCAAGGCCAGCAGCAGCAACGCGCCATAAATCAAGCCAAGTTGCTTGCCTGGATTTTTACTGCGTTCATAAGCTTGTTGCGCGGGCGGCGACGCTGAAGACGGAGCGGCGGAAGAGCTGGCCGAGGTCGTCGAACTGGTGGCAGGGCCAGCATGCTGGCGCGATTCAGGAGTGGGTAGCGATTCGTTCATAGCGGGAATTGTAACGCGTCAAGTAGCCGTTCGTCGCCTGAGCCGGTGAGAGTTATCTTAGTAAAACCAAGCGCATGTGCCGTTTCGGCAATACGGGCATGCGGCACAACGATTTGCTGTTGTTGGATTTTTGCAACACCGGCACTGCTTTCCACTTGTTGCACCAAGGTCATCAGAATTCGCAATGCTTCTGAACTGGTCACGATCCAGGCGTTTTCGGTATTCAGCAATTGCCGTAGTTGCGCCTCGACCGTTGTCGTCAACGCCGGCGCCTGACGCCGGTAAGCGGCGACCGGGACCACTTTGATGCCCGCTGCCAGCAAAGCGTCAGCCAGCAATTCACGGCCGCTTTCGCCGCGCACGATCAGCACCTGACGGTCGCGCAAGGCCGGCAGATCGAGCGCTTGCAACAATCCCTCCGAATCTGTCTTGGCCGGGTCGGCTGGGCTAAAGATGGTGGCGTTCTGCCCATTCACGGCATGTCGCGCCAACGCGATACGGCTGCCCTCCCCGACTATGCCGATCGCCACCTGTTGCGGCCAATGCGACAAATAGCGAAAAGCGGCGTCGATCGCGTTCGGGCTGACAAAAACCACCAGCGCATAGCGGTCGAGTTGCGCCAATGCTGCCTGCAAAGGGGCGCTGTCGTTCAGCGGCAAAATCTCCAGCAACGGAAAAATGACCGGCTGCCGGCCGCGCGCAGCAATTTGCTGGGCAAGCTCCGCCGCCTGCGCTGCGGGCCGGGTAATAACGACAGGGGGCAAATTAGTGCTCCTGTAGGCAGGCGGCGAGAATCGCTGCCGCATCCTGCGCCTGTAGCGCTTCCGCGATCTTTTTCCCGAGTTCTTCCGGCGCGTTGGCCGCACCCGTAGCCTCGGCACTCGCCACGCGCTGGCCGTCGGGGGTGCCGATCATCGCCCTCAAGCGCATGTTGCCGTCGTCTATCGTCGCAAAAGCCGCCAATGGAATCTGACAGCTGCCGCCAAAAGCACGCGACAAAGTGCGCTCGGCGGTCACCGCTTGCGCGGTCGGCACATGGTTCAACGGCGCCAGCAGTTGCCGCAAGTCGTCGCGGTCGTCGCGAATTTCAATCGCCATCGCGCCCTGCCCTGGCGCAGGCAAACTCTGCTCGGGTTCCAGCAACGCCTTGATGCGCGCGGTCAAGCCGAGTCGTTTCAGGCCGGCGGCGGCCAGAATGATCGCCGCGTATTCGCCGCGGTCCAATTTACCCAGGCGGGTATCGAGATTGCCGCGCAACGGTTTGATCTGCAAGTGCGGGAAGCGCGCTGCGATCAGCGCCTGACGCCGCAAGCTGCTGGTGCCGACGATGGCGCCCTCCGGCAACTGCTCAAGTGAGGCGTAATCGTTGGAAACAAAGGCATCGCGCGGATCTTCGCGTTCCAGCACGGCCGCCAGCGCAAAGCCGGGCGGTAAGTCCATCGGCATGTCTTTCAGCGAATGCACAGCCAGGTCGGCGCGGCCTTCCGCCATCGCCACTTCCAGCTCCTTGACGAACAGGCCTTTGCCGCCGACCTTGGACAAAGTGCGATCCAGAATTTGATCGCCGCGGGTGGTCATGCCAAGGATTTCTATATTACAGTCTGGATATAATGCAAATAATCTATCGCGCACATGCTCTGCCTGCCACATGGCGAGCCGGCTTTCACGCGATGCAATCACTAACTTGGAGGGAGTAGATATTTTCGGCACAGATTCTTTCAAGTTGTATCGATGGTGGTTAGCCCAACCGCAAGCAGATCCCATCAAAGCGCGACGTTTTAACGATAAATTTTAACATGCGCTCTTCGTTGTAATTCTTATCCACAGCACGTCTTCCACTAAAAAACTGATTGCCTCGTCCAACATGGAAAAACAAGCAAATCCTGCCGTCCAAGTCAAAAAAGCCGCTCCCAATAAAGATGCACCGCTAAAAGAAGATATTCGCCTGCTGGGCCGCCTGCTGGGCGATGTGCTGCGCGACCAGGAAGGCGACGCCGTATTCGACGTGGTGGAGACCATACGCCAGACGGCGGTGCGTTTTCGGCGCGAATCGGATCAGCAAGCGGGCGCCGATCTCGACAAGTTGCTGAAGAAGCTGACGCGCGACCAGACCAATTCGGTGGTGCGCGCCTTTTCCTATTTTTCGCACCTGGCCAATATCGCCGAAGACCAGCATCACAATCGCCGCCGCCGCGCGCATTTGCTGGCGGGATCGGCAGCGCAGGCCGGCAGCGTCGCCCATGCGTTGAGCAAACTGGATGATGCCGGCGTGTCCGGCAGCAGCATCCGCGGTTTTTTGAAAGACGCCCTGATTTCGCCGGTGTTGACCGCCCATCCGACCGAAGTGCAGCGCAAGAGCATCCTGGATGCGGAGCGCGACATTGCGCGCTTGCTGGCCGAACGCGACCGGCCGCTGACGCCGAAGGAGTTGCGCGACAACAGCGAGCTGCTGCGCGGCCGCATCACGACCTTGTGGCAAACCCGGATGCTGCGCTATAGCAAACTGACCGTGGCCGATGAAATCGAAAACGCGCTGTCCTACTATCGCATCACCTTCCTGCGCGAATTGCCGGCGCTATATGACGACATCGAAACCGAAATCGCGACCCAGTTCCCGACCCGCGCGCGGCAAGCCGGCAGCAATACCGAGCTGGCGCCGTTCCTGCAAATGGGCAGCTGGATCGGCGGCGACCGCGACGGCAATCCGAACGTCAATGCCGGCACCATGCAGCACGCGCTGACGCGGCAATCGACCACCATCCTCGATTTCTACCTGGAAGAAGTGCACGCACTGGGCGCCGAACTGTCGGTGTCGACGCTGATGGTCGGCGTCAGCCAGGAACTGTTGATGCTGGCAGAATCGTCGCCCGACACCTCCGATCATCGGGCCGACGAGCCCTACCGGCGCGCACTGATCGGGATTTATGCGCGATTGGCCGCGACCGCACGCGAACTCGGCGCCGCCAATATCCTGCGTCAGGAAGTCGGCGCTGCGGCGCACTATGACTCGCCCCAGGAATTTACCCAGGAACTGCAAATCGTCGAGGATTCGCTGAAGGCGAACCATGGCGGCGCGCTGGTCAAACCGCGTCTGGCGACGCTCAAGCGCGCTTCGGAAATTTTCGGCTTCCACCTGGCATCGCTGGATATGCGCCAGAGCTCGGATGTGCATGAAAGAGTGCTGGCAGAGCTGTTTGCGCAAGCGCAGGTAGAACCGGCCTATGCCAGCTTGACTGAAGAAAAAAAGATTGAACTGCTGCTGGCGGAACTGGCCAAGCCACGGCTGCTGTATTCACCCTATATCGACTATTCCGACGAGACCGATTCCGAACTGGCTATCCTGCGGGCGGCACGCGAAATGCGCCAGCGCTATGGCGCCCGCGCGATCCGCAACTACATCATTTCGCACACCGAAACCGTGTCCGACTTGCTCGAAGTCCTGTTGCTGCAACAGGAAACCGGCCTGCTGCGCCCCGCTCAGTCGGGCACGGGCGCCAAAGCGCTCAAAAGCAGCGAGCTGGAAGTGATGGTGATTCCACTGTTTGAAACGATTCCCGACCTGCGCCGCGCCGCGGCCATCATGGAGCAATGGATGGCATTGCCGCCGGTCGCGCGCCTGCTCGCCCGCCAAGGCCAGTTGCAGGAAGTGATGCTGGGTTATTCCGATTCCAACAAGGACGGCGGTTTCCTGACTTCGAACTGGGAGCTGTACAAGGCCGAGATCCAGCTGGTGCGCGTGTTCGATCGGGCCGGCATCAAGCTGCGTCTGTTCCATGGCCGCGGCGGCACCGTCGGCCGCGGCGGCGGCCCGAGCTATCAGGCGATCCTGGCGCAACCGCCGGGCACCGTCAACGGCCAGATCCGCTTGACCGAACAAGGTGAAATCATCGCCTCCAAATTCTCCAATCCCGAGATCGGCCGCCGCAACCTGGAACTGCTGGTCGCCGCCACGCTGGAAGCCAGCCTGATGCCGAACGTGGCCGACAGCAAGCAAGCCAAAAAGCTGGGCGAATTCGAACAGTTGATGGACGACCTGTCGGAGCGCGCGTATCAGTCGTACCGCAACCTGGTCTACGAGACACCCGGCTTCACCGACTATTTCTTTGCGTCGACGCCGATTGCCGAGATTGCCGAATTGAATATCGGCTCGCGTCCGGCCTCGCGCAAATCGACCCGCCGCATCGAGGACCTGCGCGCGATCCCGTGGGGCTTCTCTTGGGGCCAATGCCGTCTTTTGCTGCCGGGCTGGTATGGCTTCGGCAGCGCGATCGAAGCCTGGCTGCAAGAAGGCAACGGCAGCAAGCTCAAGAACCAGAAGCTGGCGACGCTGCGCACCATGTATAAGGAATGGCCGTTCTTCGCCACGCTGCTGTCCAATATGGACATGGTGCTGTCCAAGACCGACCTGGCGGTGGCGTCGCGCTACGCCGGACTGGTGACCGACCGCAAGCTGCGCAACAGCATTTTCAAGCGCATCGTCGATGAGCACGAACGTACCAGCAGCATCCTGTCGGCGATCACCGGCTCCAAGGATCGTTTGTCGGGCAATCCCTTGCTGGCACGCTCGATCAAAAACCGCTTTGCCTATCTCGACCCGCTGAATCACTTGCAAGTTGAGCTGATCCGGCGCCACCGCAGCATTACCGCGGCCGGCCGCGTCACCGAAGAACGGGTCAAACGCGGCATTCACTTGAGCATCAACGGCATTGCTGCGGGCTTGCGCAATACCGGTTGATGCCGATCTCATAAAATGCGGCGACGGCCTGAATTGACCATGAGCAATTCAGGCCTGCGCATTTGTGGCCCCGCATGTCATCCGAGTCAAGAAGCAAAATCGCAATTCGCTTATTTGCTGATAAGGACGAAAGCGCCGCCGCGATTCTGTAAAATTGCGAAATTCCATCCCGATCACTTGTCCGACCAGAAGAAACCAGGTACCGCCATGAATACCGCTTCCCCTACTCCTTCGCTCCCAGCCGACCTCAAATCCTTCATCGAGGACATGCCCAAGGCAGAGCTGCACCTGCATATCGAGGGCACGCTGGAGCCTGAATTGCTGTTCGCGCTCGCGCAGCGCAACAATGTCAAGCTGGCCTACGACTCGGTCGATGCCTTGCGCGCCGCCTATGATTTCAGCGACCTGCAGTCGTTTCTCGATCTGTACTACGCCGGCGCCGCGGTGCTGCAAACCGAGCAGGATTTTTATGAAATGACGGCGGCTTATATCGCCCGCTCGCGGGCCGACAATGTGCGCCACTCAGAAATCTTCTTCGACCCGCAAACCCATACCGAGCGCGGCATCGGCATCGACGTGGTGTTCGCCGGGATCGCCCGCGCCTTGCGCGAAGCACGCGATACACACGGCTTCAGCAGCGGCATGATCATGTCGTTCTTGCGCCACCTGTCGGAAGACGACGCTTTCGCCACGCTGGAAGCAGCATTGCCGCTGCGCGAGACTTATAGCGACCTGTGGATAGGCATCGGCCTCGACTCGGCCGAGCGCGGCAATCCGCCGGAAAAATTTGCGCGCGTGTTTGCGCGTTGCCGCGAACTCGGCTTCCATCTGGTCGCGCACGCCGGTGAAGAAGGTCCGCCGCAATACGTGGTCGATGCGCTCGACGTATTACACGTGGAGCGCATCGACCACGGCGTTCGCAGCGAAGAAGACCCGGCATTGATGCAGCGGCTCGCGCAGCAACGGACCCCGCTGACAGTGTGCCCGCTGTCGAATCTGAAGTTGTGCGTGGTCGACGACATGCGCAAACATAATCTGGCGCGTTTGCTGCATGCCGGTCTGGCGGTCACCGTCAATTCCGACGATCCGGCCTATTTTGGCGGATACATGAACGCCAATTTCCTGGCGGTAGCCGAGGCACTGCGACTGAGCCGTACCGAACTCGTGATGCTGGCCCGTAACGGCTTCGAAGCGAGCTTTTTGCCGGCTGCGGAAAAACAGCGGCTGCTGCTGGAGCTGGATAGTTATTGCACGGCGACTTGATCGCGCTCCGATTTACCTGCGCTGGACATGATCACCCATCCGCCTCGCCACTCCGGTGCGGCGGATTTTTTTCGTCGCAAAATCAGCCGGCAAAAAAAAGCCCGCATGACCATTCGGTTGCGGGCTGAATCCAAACCTAGGAGGTGTTGGAGGAGACAGGTGTAACTATAGCGATCCGCCGCCCGCCTGTATGCTTTATTGTTCAAATACCTGATATTTCTCAAACGCATAACAAATACTTACTGGCAACTGTTGGCGAAATTCTTACAGAAACATTCAATGATCAAAATGGTCAAATTTGTTTCAGCCGCTACCGGAGAATGTGATGAGCAACGTGGTGATAAACAAGCACGACATTCGCAATCAATACGCAGCGGAAATGAGCAAGCGCTTCGAAGAATTCACCACTTGGGCCATCAGCAATTGGCCCGTCAAGAATGTGCCGCTGATGGCGACCGACTTCGCCGAGTGCCACAAAGAGATCGCCAAAATCCTCGGCCCCAGGCTAGGCGACAGCAACGATCCCGACGACTTGATCGAAGATAAAGAATATGAGCCGCAATACATCAACGTCACGCCGATGCCCTGGCCGTAAACATCGTATTTTTAGCGGCCGCATTTAAAAATTCCCTGCCACGATATCGAAGCCAGTCTGACGAATATGTACTCTTGTCCTTGCTAGCAGGCTATTTTCCGTGCACGATAGACGAGCAGTCAGTTGCATGTTTTACCGATGCATACCGACTCTGCACAATCGTATTCCCGTGGAGATCATGATGGACAACGTACTTGCTGCACCTCGCCTGACAAATGCCGGCGTACTATTTTCGGTGGTAGTCGAATATCAACAATATCAGTGCCTGGTGCCCGGAGCGACGCTCGCCGACCTGTCCCATTCCAAAGATCCCAAACTCGATCTGCTCGACACTTATCATGCGTTCCAGACCAAAATCGAAGGCGTCGCGCGTCGCCTGATCGGTGCCGGCGTTGCCGGCAAACCGCTGCTTATCGGCAGCGGCTATTTTCATTAATTACGGCGCGCGTCCAGCACATGATGGATAGTCAGGCTTACTTTTTTTCGTCAGTGCTCGCCGGCGTATTCGCGGTCGGCGGCACTTGTGCAGCGGGCGCTGCCGGCTTCGCAACTTCCGGCATAGGCGCGTCTTTTCTTTGACAAGCTGCCAGCAAGCCGATGAACAAGATGACGGCGCTGGCAAGGATTTTTTGACGGATCATGATAGACACCTTCTTACAAGAGGAGTGCTTATGAAAAATGCCGACGACCTGGGAAAGCTTGTACTGCGCTCAACTCTGGCGATCCTTATTCTATTCCATGGCGTTTCAAAAATCCTCAACGGTCCCGGCTTTGTCGTCGGCCTGATCAACAATGCCGGCTTGCCCCCGGTATTGGCCTATGGCGTCTATTTCGGCGAAGTGGTGGCGCCGTTATTAATCCTGTTTGGATTCTGGACGCGCATCGGCGCCCTGCTTGTCATCGCCAATATGCTGACCGCATTCGCGCTGGTACACAGCAAACAATTGCTGACCTTGTCCGATGCCGGCGGCTGGGCGCTTGAGCTGCAAGGTTTTTTCCTATTTACGGCAGTAACCATTTTGCTGCTGGGAGCCGGCCGATACAGCGTCGGCGGCAGCAATGGCCGATGGAATTGAACTGATGCAGACGGCTCCCTGATGACGCTACAACCCGCCTGCCGGCGGGTTTTTCTTTTCCGGTACAGGATTTCGAAAAAATATATCGTACTTTGATATATTATCTGCGTCCCACTTCCAGTAAAGCCGGCTGCCAGATGAATGCACCATCCCCACCTTCGTTGCAAAAACAAGACTTTGAAGCCTTGTCCACGTTTCGCTACCAACTCCGGAAATTCCTGCGCTTCAGCGAAGAAGCGGCTCAGGCGGAAGGCGTCACGCCCCAACAGTACTTGTTATTGCTGCATATAAAGGGCTTCCCAGGGCGCGACTGGGCTCGCATCGGCGAGCTGGCGGAACGCCTGCAGTCGCAGCATCATAGCGTCGTGGCGCTGGTATCCCGCTGCGAAAAACTCAAGTTGGTGGAACGCCGCGTCAGCGAAATCGATCGCCGTCAGGTCAACGTGCATCTATTGCCGGCTGGCGAGCGCTGCCTGGAAAAACTTGCAAGCTTGCATCATGCCGAGCTGAATACATTGACTGAAACCTTCCGAATTCCGACCATTAATAGTTAAAACCCTCGTCATGGCTTCCCACGCACACTTACACAAACGCGATTTCGCGGCCGACACGCGCCTGCTCAGGACCTCCTTAATCGCCATCGCCATCGGCGGCTGCGGCACGCTGGCGGCATTTGTATTGTTGAACTTGATCAGGCTGTTTACCAATCTGTTCTTCTACCAATCCTTTTCTTTCGCGACGCGCTCGCCTGCCGCGCATCACCTCGGCGCATGGGTCATCCTGTTGCCGGTGTTGGGCGGCTTGATCGTCGGCCTGATAGCGCGCTTCGGTTCTGAAAAAATTCGCGGTCATGGCATTCCTGAAGCGATCGAAGCGATCCTGTTTGGCAAAAGCAAAATGTCGGCAAAAGTCGCGGTTCTCAAACCTCTGTCCTCCGGCATCGTGATCGGCAGCGGCGGACCGTTTGGCGCGGAGGGGCCGATCATCATGACGGGCGGCGCCATCGGTTCGCTGATAGCGCAGCTTTTTCATCTGACCGCCGCCGAACGCAAGACCTTGCTGGTGGCCGGCGCCACCGCCGGCATGACGGCGGTGTTCGGCACGCCGGTGGCAGCCGTGCTGCTGGCGATCGAACTGCTGCTATTCGAATTGCGTCCGCGCAGTCTGCTGCCGGTCATCGTCGCCTGTGCGGTAGCCGGCTTCACCCGCCCCTTGCTGCTGGAAGCGGGTCCGCTATTTCCGTTGCAAACCCCGGAAATCGGCATCGCCGCACTATTCTCTTGCGCGATCGCCGGCATTCTGGGCGGGGCGCTGTCGGCCTTCATGTCGACCGCGCTGTACTGGGTTGAGGACATGTTCGGCAAACTGCCGGTCCACTGGATGTGGTGGCCGGCGCTGGGCGGCATCGTGGTCGGGATTGGCGGCTATTTTGAACCGCGGGCGTTAGGTGTCGGTTACGACGTGATTGGCGACCTGTTGAATAATCACCTGGCGTTGCAGATTGCACTGAGTCTGTTGCTGGTAAAGGCGGTCATTTGGGTCATCGCGCTTGGCTCCGGCACTTCCGGCGGCGTATTGGCGCCGCTATTGATCATCGGCGCCGGACTCGGCACCGTACTGGCGCCGTGGCTGCCGGGCGGCGACGCGCATTTGTGGCCGTTGGTTTGCATGGCGGCCGTGCTGGCCGGCGTATTGGGAGCACCGTTGACTGCCGCCGTGTTCGCATTCGGCTTGACCCATGACGTCAATGCCTTGCTGCCGCTATTGCTGACCACCGGCGTCGCCTATGGCTTTACGGTGCTGACCATGCGCCGCTCGATCATGACCGAGAAGATTTCCCGGCGCGGCTTGCATATCTATCGCGAGTACGGCGTCGATCCGCTGGAACGCCAGCATGTTGAAGAAGTCATGACCCATGCGGTGGAAGCAATTCCGGCCAATCTATCCATCGCGGCGGTGCTGGAACGCTATTTCGGCGCGCAACAGGTGCATCGCTGCTACCCGGTAGTCGATGCCGAGCAACGACTATTGGGAATGGTCGATCGCAGCAGCTTCGGCCCATTGACGGATGGCGCCAATCCGCTGACGACATTGTTCAGCCATCACCAGGATCAAGGCGCCGGTTTGGTGGCATTGCCATCCGAAACCTGCCGCCTCGCCGCGGCGCGGATGGCGACTCACCACCTGGAACGATTGCCGGTGGTGAGCGACCTGCATACGCTGCGCTTGATCGGGATCGTCAGTCGCAGCGACCTGATCAAGCCGTCCAGATTGTTCTTCGATGAGGAACAAAAACGCGAACGTCTTTTAAACGCGTAAGCAAGTCATAGACGCAGTCTGCACAGGGACACCTCGAAAAACCTACTGCGCGGCCCCCGCCACATTCGGTCCGGCGGCATACCCGGCAAAATTGACAGCATCAAAGCGCTTGCTTTCAGGGATGGAATCGACAATAATTTAAATGAGAATCATTTTCATTTAAACGAATCCTGCAAAGGCTTACGATGAACCATCCACACCATGCCGCAGATCCGATCACGCTCAACGCCGACGATTATCAAACCCCGCCGGAATTGCTGGTATCGGCGGTGCTGCACCTGATCTCGCAATACAGCACGCAGACGTTGACAGCTGGTGCCTGCCCGCAGTCGGCGGCTACGATCGAGCGCCACTTGCGGACGCTGTCCGAATGGCCGGAGCTGGCGCCGGTGTTGCGCGCCACCTGCCAGCAATTGTCGGAGCAGTGGTCGCTGGTCGTGGAACGCGCTTCGCCGAAGCCGAAGACGGAACGTTCGGCCTTTATTACGCGCTTGATTTCGGGCACGCGTGCGCTTTAGGGCGAGCTCTAATCGCGTATCCGGAAACCATGCATTCGAATTCCCCGGGAAGGGAGTGAATCCATCTCGCACTTGAGCTGCAATATGCGACGTCGACAATCTGCCGGTTGCTGACGCTGATCTACGCGTTCAGATCGAGCGCCTGATGGATGTGTGTCCTTATCGGCATTAGCCAAAACTGTAACGGTCGCTCCTCTTGATACAGTCGCTAGCCAAGCCGTTTTTTTACGCTCCTTGATTCTTGAGCGCTTGACAAGCCCCGGCCCAGTCTCGTACATTAGCCCAATGCCTTCCGCAAAAACCCATTCCTGCTCCCTACTACACGTTACCGGCTCCCTGCCGGCAATGCTGCTAGTGCCGCTACTAGCGCTATCGCTACTACGCGCACTATGATCTCGCCCCGGTACCGACCGGGACCCAACTGGCAAGCCTAGCAAAACTCCAGCCAGAAAAAGATAAAGCAAATGTAGTCAACCCGGGATTCGACGATGAATTCCGATTACGAAGAGCAGGATTCCATGTATTTCAAGCCACTTCTCGATACCTTCATCAACGGCACTGTATGCGCCGGGATGATCTTCGCTCGTGCGCTATCGCTACTACTACCGCTACCGATCGGTTGCCTGGCCTCGCGTTAAGTTTCAAGTGGCAGTCAGGCAGCCTCTCCGCGCCACAGCAGAACATTCCCCCGCATTTCACCCGTTCCACGAGAGGTTCACCATGATGTTGCAAAACCCTGCCGCAAAATATCACCCGTTTCCACCGGTTCAGTTGCGCGACCGCACCTGGCCCGATCAAATCATCAGCGCGCCGCCGATCTGGATGAGTACCGATCTGCGCGACGGCAATCAAGCCTTGATCGAGCCGATGGATGCCGATCGCAAACTGCGCTTCTTTAAAATGCTGGTCAAGATCGGCCTCAAGGAAATCGAAGTGGGCTTTCCTTCCGGCTCGCAAACAGATTTCGATTTTGTCCGTAAATTAATCGAAGAAAATCATATTCCCGACGACGTCACCATCATCGTATTGACGCAATCGCGCGAAGACTTGATCCGCCGTACGGTCGATTCGCTGAAGGACGCTAAACAGGCCATCGTCCATCTCTACAATCCGATCGCTCCGGCTTGGCGCCGTATCGTGTTCGACAAGAGCCGCGCCGAAGTGAAAGAGATCGCCGTCTCCGGCACCCGCCTGATCAAGGAATTGACCGATGCCCGGCCGGAAACGCAATGGCGTTACGAATATTCGCCCGAGACTTTCAGCATGGCCGAGCTGGATTTTTCCAAGGAAGTTTGCGACGCGGTAGTCGATACCTGGCAAGCCAGTCCGACCCGCAAAGTGATCCTGAACTTGCCGACCACGGTCGAGTGCAGCACGCCCAATATTTTCGCAGACCAGATCGAATGGATGCATCGCCACCTGGCGCGCCGCGACGCGGTCATCATCAGCGTCCATCCGCACAACGATCGCGGTACCGGCGTCGCCGCTGCCGAGCTGGCAGTGATGGCCGGCGCCGATCGAGTCGAAGGCTGCCTGTTCGGCAACGGCGAGCGCACCGGCAACGTCGACCTGGTCACGCTGGCCTTGAACCTGTACACGCAGGGAGTCAATCCAGGGCTGGATTTTTCCGACATCGACGTCGTCCGTCAATGTGTCGAAGAGTGCAACCAGATTCCAGTGCATCCACGTCATCCTTACGTCGGCGACCTGGTGTTCACCGCCTTCTCCGGCTCGCACCAGGATGCGATTAAAAAAGGCTTCGCCGCGCAAAAAGCCGATGCCATCTGGGAGATCCCTTATCTGCCGATTGACCCGGCCGATCTCGGCCGCAGCTACGATGCGGTGATCCGCGTCAACAGTCAGTCCGGCAAAGGCGGCATGGCGTATTTGCTGGAGCAGGAATACGGCTTGGCGATGCCGCGCCGCCTGCAAATCGAATTCAGCCGGGCGATCCAGAAAGCCGCCGATGCCAGCGGCAAGGAAATCGCCGCACGCGACATCTACGGCATCTTCAAGCAGGAATACCTGGACCGCCAAACGCCGTATCGCTATTGCGCCCACCGCATCAGCGAGGACTCGAATCAGGCGCAGCCGATCAAGATCGATATCGACATCATGCGCGACGGCCAGCCGCAAACCTTGCGCGGTCACGGCAACGGTCCGATCGACGCTTTCGTGGCGGCGCTGGGACTGGATATCAAGGTCATGGATTTCCATGAGCATGCGATCAGCGCCGGCGCCGATGCGCAAGCGGCCAGCTATATCGAACTGCGACTCAACGATGCGCCTACCGGCTTCGGGGTTGGCGTCGACGCCAATATCGTGACGGCCTCGTTCAAAGCGATCTTGAGCGCAGTCAATCGGCAAATCGACATTGCCGGCGCTGCCGCCAATCAGGAAACCGTGCGAACGATAGCGGCAGCGTAATTAGTTATCTCTGCCCAGCCATGGCGATCCGATGGCCGGGCAGAAATCCTCGTGTATTACCGTACATGCCGGATTGCACAGGCGCTGCGCTTCGCCAGCCACAAGCTGACGGGCGCACGCTGTCACACCCGAACAAAATCAGGCCATTGCAACAGCGCCGGACAGCCCGGCAATCTGCGTCCGCGCAGCAGCAAAACTCGCCTCTTTGGCCTCCGCTCCATAGCTCAGACCGTCGGCACGCACAATCTCGATATCCGTGATGCCAAGGAAGCCGAACACCAGTTTCAGATAATCTTCGTGCCCTATGCCGGTAGGCAGGCCGGCATGTTTGCCGCCCGAGGTAGACACGATCACGATCCGCTTGCCCTTGGCCAGACCTTCCGGGCCGTTGGCCGTATAACGGAAAGTGACGCCAGCCACGGCAATCCGATCGATCCAGGTCCTCAATTGTGTCGGCACCGAGAAGTTGTACATCGGGGCGCCGATCACGATCACATCGGCGGCCATGAATTCATTGAGGATAGAGTCGGCCAACTCCACTTCCAGCTTTTGCGCTGCAGTGCGCAGCTCCACCGGCGTTCCCTTGGCGGCGAATGACGCGCCGGACAGATGGGCGGTGAGGTCTTCGCTCAAATCGCGATAGACCAGTTCCAGCGCCGGCTCCGCGGCTTGCAATGCATGCGCCACTTCACGGCTCAATTGGCGTGAAGCCGACGCTTCACCAAGAATGCTCGAATCGATATGTAAAAGTTTCATGGTATTTCCTTTGACTTGGCTAAAGGGCCGGTTCAAATCCGGTAACGAGTCGCCATAGTACGTTCGAACCAAATATCGAACTAGTCGGCAAAAACAGGATATATTGTTCTGCACATAGAACAGTGTAGCCATCCCATGCAAGATTTAAATGACCTGTATTACTTCGCCAATGTCGTCGACCAAGGCGGATTTACCGCTGCCGGGCGCAGTTTGGGCATCCCGAAATCCCGCCTTTCGCGCCGCATATCCGAACTGGAAGCCCGCTTGGGCGCGCGCCTGCTGCAACGGAATACGCGCGGCATCGCGCTCACCGATTTAGGCAATCGCTACTATCGGCATTGCCAGGAGGTATTGGCCGCGGCCGAGGCAGCCGAGTTCGCAGTCACCAGTTCACTGGCGGAACCCAACGGCCAGATACGCGTCAGTTGCGCGGTGGCGATCGCGCGCGATCAGTTGGCGGACGTATTGCCGCTTTTTTTGGAACGTTACCCGCGTGTCAGCGTGGATATGGTGCTGACCAACCGGCGCGTGAATTTGGTGGAGGAAGGCGTCGATGTCGCGCTCAGGGTCAGGTCGAGCGATGACGAAGACCCGAACCTGGCGACGCGGCGACTGGTTGCTACCAAAGGCAAACTGGTCGCCGCACCGAGCTTGATGGCACAGTACCCGCCGCCCGAACACCCGCGGGCGCTGGCGGATTTCCCCTTTCTCGGCGCGGTCGGCCCGGATAGCCGCATGCATTGCCCGTTGATCGGTCCGCACAATGAGCGCCACACCGTGGTGCTGGAGCCGAGGCTGGCGGTAGAGGATTTTACGATGCGCAAACACGCCGCATTGCGCGGCCTCGGCTTGACCGTACTGCCGCTCGGCTATTGCAGCAAAGAGCTGGAACAGGGCGAATTGATCGAGGTGCTGCCCGACTGGTCACTGCCCAGCGGCAGCCTGCAAGCGGTCTATCCGACCCAACGCGGACTACTGCCGGCGGTACGCGCGTTTGTCGATTTTCTGGTCGAGCAGCTGGCGGAAAAATAATCGGGGTATTAGGGCCTGATAACAATCAGAGCAACCCAATATACAAGCGCAGTTCGGTCACCAACGACACGTCCAACACCCGTCACGGTCACAGCACCAAGACGCTCAAAGGCGATTAGCGACCGTCGCTAGACAGTCTTTTGAGAGTCGAGCGCTCCGCGCAACGCCGGCGCCTCCTGTTGGATGTGATCCCACAAGCGGTTCGAGACCGGTCCATGCGGCCGGTCGCTGCGCCGTGCCGCGACCAGTTCCTCGGTACCGCCGGGCAGGTAACGGCCGGCAATAGACCGCAGGCGTCCGTCGCGCAGCTCCTCCTCAATCAGAAAGCGTGGCATGTGGCCCCACCCTAGGCATTGCAGGATGATTTCCTTCTTCATCCCTTGATCGGCCACCACGCATTGAGGCGCACCTTCGATGACGAAGAAGTCATGTTGCGGTGAATGGCGCGCGGTGTCGCGCATAACGCATTGGGTGAACGCACGCATCTGATCGGGCGTGATTGCGTGCCTGCTGCGCTCCGGAAGAAAGCCGGGCGCCACTACGGGAATGAATGGCACCTTGCACAGGTCGAGCCACTCCAGTCGCGGGTCACTCTTGTCGATCCTGTGCAGAATCAAATCGGCTTCGCCGTCGAAGAGCCGTTCCTGCGGGCCGGCGACCGCTTCGAAGTGTAGATGCAGGCGCGTGTTCGGGCACTGCGAGAAGAACCGCCCGAGCATCCCTAGTACCTGCGGGCGTGGGCACAGGTCTCCGATCACCACATGGATATCGCTTTCTTCACCCATGGACAACTGAGCGGCATGGGTACGCAAGCCTTCCATCTCACGCAGCAGTGATTGCGCCCGGCGGAGGAACGAGAGCCCAGCGTCGGTGGGACGCACGCGATAGCCGCTGCGATCCAGCAGGACAAGGCCGAGTTGCCGTTCCAGCTTGGCGACCGCGGCGAACACTGCCGGGTGCGAGCGATGCAGCGCGACCGCCGCAGGCTGAAAGCCGCCGGTACGGACCACGGCATCGAAGCACTGAAGGTCGTGCAAGGTGAATTCGAACATGTCAGATATTATTACAAAGATTGATCAATCTTTGTAATATTTTCCTGAGTGAGCCGCAACTACAATTGATTCTCCTATCAATCAATAAGAAAGCGTACTCACTATGAATGACCTGAATTTTGTTACCGCCGGCGATGGCGCTCGCATCGCCTACCGGATTGACGGCGACGCCGGCATGCCGGTGCTGGTGCTGTCGAATTCCATCGGCACTACGCTGCGGATGTGGGACCTGCAGATCAACGACCTGTCGAAACATTTCCGCGTTCTGCGCTACGACACGCGCGGCCATGGGGAGTCAAGCGTCCCGGTTGGAGCCTATTCGCTAGACCGCCTTGGCCGCGACGTGATCGAGCTGCTCGATGCCCTGGGCATTGAACGCGCTCACTTCCTAGGGTTGTCACTGGGCGGCTTCATCGGACAATGGCTAGCCGTGCATGCGCCGGAGCGCATCGACCGTCTGATCCTGAGCAACACCTCGTCCTACCTCGGGCCGGCCAGGCAGTTTGACGAGCGGATTGCCGCCGTGTTGCAGGCGCCGGACATGTCGGAAACCGCCGAGATGTTCCTAGCCAACTGGTTCCCTGCACACATGCTGGCAACCAACGAGGGCATCGTCGAGGAGTTCCGCGCCATGCTGCTGGCTACAGACCGGCAAGGCCTGGCTGGCTTGTACGCGGCGGTTCGTGATGCGGACTTGCGCCGGACCATAGCGCTTATCTCGCGGCCGACGCTGGTGATCGCCGGCCAGCATGACACCGTGACGGCCCTCAGTCATAGTGAGCTGATCGCTGCGACAGTGCTTGGCTCAAAGCTGCTTGTCCTGCCTGCGGTTCACTTGTCGAACGTCGAGTACCCGGCCGAGTTCATGCAGGCCGTGCTCGGCTTTCTGCGTTGAGCTGGTAAATCGCGCATCAAATTGCGGGAGCAGAGTCGCAAGGCTGCTCCCGCCTAAGCGCAATCGTGTCGCGCAAGCTGATTAAGGGGTGCTTTAAGAACGCGCCAGACGAATCCCGCTAAACTGCCAGCGGGCCGTCGCCGGGAAGAAATTGCGGTAGCTCAGACGTGCATGGCCGGGCGGCGTCGCCGATGACGAACCGCGCAATACGTACTGATTGACCATGAACTTGCCGTTGTATTCGCCGACCGCCCCCTCCTGCGGGACATACCCGGGATACGGCGCATAACTGCTGCCGGTCCATTGCCACGCAATGCCGAAATAGTCCGCATCCTGGCTGGCGGCATTGGCAGCGGCGGCGCATTCCCACTCGGCTTCGGTCGGCAAGCGGGCGCCGGCCCAGCGCGCATAGGCCTCCGCTTCAAAAAAAGAAAGATGCGTGACAGCGTCGTTCAAGGCCAGCGGCTGCAAGCCATGCAGCGTGAATTCCTGCCAGGCGGAATCGAATTGCGTATAGGATTTTTGCCAATACAAGGGATGCGTCAGGTTTTGCTGCACCACCCATTCCCAGCCGGCAGCCAGCCACAGCAACGGATTCTGGTAAGCGCCGGCCTCGACAAATGCCAGATATTCGCCGTTGCTGACCAAGCGCGAAGCGATTGAAAACCGTTCGACAAACTGACGGTGGCGCGGCCTTTCATTATCGAAAAAGAAGCCCTGCCCGGCATGCCCGACCTCGACAATACCGGCCTCGAATGGCTGCCAGCATAGGGGCGCTGGAGTAATAGATTGGCGATCGGATTCAGGCCGCCCATCCAACAGATAAGGCGGTTTCAATGGATTCAGCGACAGCAAGTGTTTGATATCCGTCAGCAACAATTCCTGATGCTGCTGCTCGTGCTGCAGTCCGAGTTCAAGCAAGCTCGCCAATGCATGCGACGCGGCGGACGGCAGCATGGCCGACAACAGCCGCTGCAGCCGCTGATCGACGTTCAGGCGATAAGCCCGCACCTCGGCCAGCGACGGCCGCGTCAGCAAGCCGCGCTGGGCGCGCGGATGCTGCTCGCCGACGCCTTCGTAATAAGAATTGAACAAAACCCGGAAAGCCGGATGAAACGGTTGAAAGTCCGCTTCGAAGCGCTCCAGGATAAAGGTTTCAAAGAACCAGGTGGTATGGGCCAGATGCCACTTGGCGGGACTCGCGTCCGGCATCGATTGCACGCAACAGTCTTCGTCCGACAAGGGCTGCGCCAGCGTCATCGACCGCTCGCGCACGACGGGGAAAGCGGCCGCCAGCTTGCGCACCCTGACTTCCGCACTCAATGGTGCTTGCGCGGTCATGCTCATACGGCCTGCGCATGACAGACCATGAACCACTGGCGCGGATCGCACCAGCTCTGGACGTTGCCGAAGCCTGCCTGCTGCAGCAGGTCGACAAAGCCGTGCTGCGTGTATTTGTAACTGTTTTCCGTGTGAATCCAGTCGCCTTGCGCAAAATGCCGGATGCCGCCGTTTTGCCAGCACACGGTGACATCGCTCCTGGCTTCCAGATGCATTTCTATCCGCTGCTGCCCGGCATTGTAGAACCCGCGATGACGCCAATCCGATAGGCGGAAATCGGCATCCAGCAGCCGATTCACATGCAACAGCAGATTCAGGTTGAAGGCCGCAGTCACTCCCAGCGCATCGTCATACGCGGCATCCAGGATCGCCTTGTCCTTGATCAAGTCGACTCCGATCAGCAAGCCGCTGCCGCTATCGCCGGGCCGTATCGCCTTGCGGATGCGCTGCAAAAACATCAGTGCATCAAGCGGAGTAAAGTTGCCGATCGACGATCCTGGGTAAAAGAATTGCCGTCGCTCGTCGGGGACCGAAGCCGGCAGCTCCAGCCCGGCAGAAAAATCCATGCCGAGACAAGTCATCTCGATCTGCGGAAATTGATGCTGCAGGCAAGTGACCGCTTCTTGCAAGAATTTTGCCGAAATATCGATCGGCACATATTGGCGCGGCTGCAATGCCGGGAACAGTCGCGCCGCCTTGGCGCAGTTGCCTGCCCCCAGATCGATCAGCGTGGCGCCGCGCCCGACCGCATCGGCAATGTGGGCTGCATGCTGTTCGAAAATGGCGGCCTCGGTACGTGTCGGGTAATACTCCGGCAGTTCACAGATGGCGGCAAACAAGCGGGAGCCAAGCACGTCGTACAAGTATTTCGGCGAAATGGCGGCATGCGGCGACATCAGTCCGGCCACCAGTTGATTTGCAATCTCGTCTAGCGATACGCAGTGGTCCGGCTGCGCCGGTTGTGGCAATTGGGTCAAAGGAATCTCCTGCAAGGCTGAACAATTAACAATTCATTTGCTAGGTACTCGAATCTACGCGAGTTCCACCGCCACAACGCAACATCCACTACACTAGCGGGCTGTCCGTCGGCAACTGCCGCCGGTCGCTGCATATGGCATTATTTATGCCGTTAAAGTATATCGACAATAGGTAAACGTATGTAGCCCGGCCTCGGCTAGGGCCCTATTTTTTCTGTGCAGCATCAATCAAGCCGAGCAACATGACAACCACACCTCCCAGAGAACCTCAAAAACGCAGCCTGGCGCTGCTGGCCGGACTGCTGCCTTATTTGGCGCCGTATAAGCGCCAGTTTGTGCTGGCCGGGATTGCGCTGCTGGTCGCAGCCGGCGCCACGCTGGCGATTCCATATGCGTTCCGGCAGATGATCGATCTCGGCTTCAGCGCCGGCGGCATCAAGGGCAGCGCCCACATCGACCTGTATTTTCTCGCCCTGTTCGGAGTCGCCTGCGTGCTGGGGGTCGCCACCGCGGCGCGCTTTTACATGGTGTCCTGGCTCGGCGAGCGGGTCACCGCCGACCTGCGCAGCGCCGTGTATTCGCATGTCGTGACGCAAAGCCCGCAATTCTTTGAAACCACCCAGACCGGCGAGGTGCTGTCGCGGATTACCACCGACACCACCTTGATCCAGGCACTGGTCGGCACCAGCATTTCGATGGCGCTGCGCAATGCGCTGCTGTTCGCCGGCGGCCTGATCATGTTGTTCGTCAGCAGCGCCAAGCTGAGCGCGATCATTATCGTGATGCTGGCGCTGGTGGTGCTGCCTATCGTCTGGTTCGGCCGCCGCGTGCGCAAGCTGTCGCGCGCCTCCCAGGACCGGGTCGCCGATGCCTCGGCGATGGCCGGTGAAATCCTGAACGCGATGCCGACCGTGCAAGCCTTCACCCACGAAAACATTGAAGCCGGACGCTTCGGCGTCTCGATTGAAAGCGCCTTTGGCACCGCGATGCAGCGCATCCGTGCCCGCTCGCTGCTGACCATGATGGCGATCCTGCTGGTATTCGGCGCCATCGTCTTCGTGCTGTGGCTGGGCGCGCACGCGGTGGTGCAAGGCCGCATGAGCGGCGGCGAACTCGGCCAGTTCATCCTGTATGCAGCACTGGTCGCCGGCTCCATCGGCGCGCTGGCGGAAGTCATGGGCGACGCCCAACGCGCGGCCGGCGCCACCGAACGTTTGCTGGAATTATTATCGGCAAAATCGCCGGTGCAATCGGTATTGTTGCCGGAGCAGCTGCCGCCTCGCACCGAGCAAGGCGCTGCGCTGAGCTTGGAAAAAATCACTTTCCGCTATCCGTCGCGCCCGGAAACCGCGGCCCTGTCAGGCTTATCGCTAGATATCCGGCCAGGTGAAACAGTGGCCGTGGTCGGCCCCTCGGGCGCCGGCAAAACCACCTTGTTCCAATTGATGCTGCGCTTCTATGACCCGCAGCAAGGCAGCATCCGGCTCGATGGCGTCGACATCAAATTTCTCGATCTGCATACCTTGCGCAATGCCATCGGCATCGTGCCGCAAGACACCGTCATTTTTTCCGCCAATGCGATGGAAAACATCCGCTACGGCAGGGTCGGCGCTACCGATGCGGAAGTGATCGCGGCTGCCAAAATGGCCGCCGCGCATGAATTCATCGAACGCCTGCCGGAAGGCTATCAATCCTTCCTCGGCGAACGCGGCGTGCGGCTGTCGGGCGGCCAACGGCAACGCATCGCGATTGCCCGCGCGCTGCTGAAGAATCCGCCGCTATTGTTGCTGGATGAGGCGACCAGCGCCCTCGATGCGGAATCCGAACGCGCGGTCCAGGGCGCGCTGGAAGCGGCGATGGTCGGCCGCACCACTTTGGTCATCGCCCACCGTCTGGCGACCGTGCAACGCGCCGATCGCATCATCGTGCTAGAGCATGGCCATATCGTTGAAACCGGCACCCACGCATCGCTGGTTGCGCAGCGCGGGCTGTATGCCAGCCTGGCGGCCCTGCAATTCAACGGCGGCGAATAAAAGCACCTCAAAAACCTACTACGCGACCCAATCTCGGGGCTGTGATGCTCGCCGTACGGTCGTACGACTCCGCTTCTCTCCCCGACCTTGGGCCGCTCGCTACGGTTTTAGAGGCGCTTTGCTGTGAGCGAAGTTAGCCAGCTCGGCCCGCGGCCGACATGCCCAACCCGGCCGACACTTCCGCGATCAGGCGGCGCAACCAGACCACGTCCGGCGCCACATGCGAGCGCGCATGCCACAGCATGTAAAAACGCATTTTCGGCAGGTCGAACGGCACCGGGAACACGCCGATCGGCCAGTCTTCGACGAAATGCTCGGCAAACTGACGGCCGGTGGTAAAGATCAGGTCGGATTTTGCCAGCACATGCGGCACCAGCGCGAAATATGGAATCGTCACCTGGATGTTGCGTTTCAAGCCCTGCTCGGCCAGCGCCGCGTCGATGCTGCTGCGGTGCCCTTCGATGTACGGGGTCGGCGCCAGATGCGGCATCTCCAGATAATATTTCAGGGTCAACCCCTTCTTGGCGACCGGATGATCGCGATGCATCATGCACACCACATCGTCGTCAAACAGCTGCGCCAGATGCAGGTGCTCCGGCGGGTCCGGCCAATTGGCGATGATCAGGTCGAGGCGACCGGTTTCCAGCGCATTGGCGTAATCCAGATTGGCATCCAGCGCATGCACCACCAGGCTGGCGCCCGGCGCCCGCCGCCGCACCTGTTCGATGATCGACGGGATCAACAGCATGTTCAGGTAGTCGGGCGTGCCGATATGAAAAACCCGGGCGGTGCTGGCAGGCTCGAACGCGGCCACCGGCGCACCGATCTTTTCAATCACGTCCAGACCCTGTTTGGCCAGCGCCAGCAATTCCTGTCCGCGCTCGGTCGGCACCATGCCGCTCTTGCCGCGCACCAGAATCGCATCCCCGGTCAGCTCGCGCAAACGCTTCAGCGTATTGCTGATGGTCGGCTGCGACTGCCCCAGCTTGATTGCGGTGCGCGAGACGCTTTTTTCTATCAGCAAGGTGTGCAGCACGCGCAGCAGATAAGTATCGAGATGGTGGTTGGTGCGGGAGGTCATGGGCGACGCTGGCAAGGAGGAAATCAAAGTGCAGGATAACGGATAAGCGCGCCCATGAACAGCCGCCTGCCATGCACGACAGTCGGGCACCTCTAAAAACCTACTGCAGGATTTGGCAAGCCCGCCAATCTCGGGGCTGTGATGCTCGCCGTACAGCCGTACGACTGCAGGTGTTGCAACTTCGTCGCCCCGACCTTGGGCCGCTCGCTACGGTTTTTAGAGGTGCCCTGTCCTTACCAAGCCCCCATGCTTGCCAGTGCCGGCGACAGTTGCGGCTCGGTCCAGCGCAACGGCAAGCTTGCCTCGACCCTGATTGCCTGCCTGATATGGAAGCGCAGCAAGCGTTCGGCTCCGGCAAATGCCGCGACTTCGGGACCATCCCAGATCAGCTCGGCGTCGACCGCCAGGTAAAGCAGGTCACCGCTGGCGAAGTCGATAAACAACAGGCCGGCGCGTGGGTTTTCGACCAGGTTGCCGATGGTGTTGAAGAAAAAATTGCCGACAAAATCAGGCACCGTCAGCGTCGTTCCGCCATCGATCCTGACAAAGCCGGGCTTGCCGCCGCGATGCGAGACATCGACACCGTATGGGCGACTTTGATCGCCCTTTTCCCCCATGAATGCTGTGGCTATAAAGAAAGTATCCGCCGCTCCGACCAGCCGCTGCATCGCGGCGTCCAGTCGTTCGCCGCGATGGATGACGTGCTGCGGAGCAGCGGCGTTGTCGTCGATCAAGCTGGGCTGGCGCGCTTGAATGTATTTCGGACAGTTGCCGAAGCTCTGGTCGACTTTCAGCTTGAAGCCTTCGGCCGTCAGTTGTTCGACCTTGCCGTTCATCCGGTTGCGGCGGCGAGTGTGCGGCTCGATTCCCAGCAAGCCGATCGCAGCATTGAGCGCCAGCGTGTCATGCAAGGGATCGGCGGTCGGGGCATGGGAGCGTATCAGCAGATGCTCGGGATCCGGCGAGGTGACGAACCCGGGCGCACCGACCAGCACCGATGCCCACGGCTGTTGCTGCTGGTCGACGCTGCCGATGATGACGAACGGCAATTGCGCGAAGAATTCGCGATGCTGGTCCGGCATGAAAGTACGGATCGCCACGCGGCCGCGAGCGTCCATTTTTTCAAGCACGCCGACGCGTTGCTGCACGGCGCGTTCGCCGCTGTGGTACGGCGCTTCATCGGGCCGGCGCTCGGCTATCTCAGTAGTAGACATGGATATCACCTCATCGACGTGCTTGGTTGAATTGCTCAGGCAGCCAAACCTATCTTGCTGGCTTGCATCGGCACAAAACCGGGCAGGGCTTCGATCCGGCTTAGCCAGCTGCGAAGATTCGGATAAGCGTCCAGTGCGATGCCGCCTTCCGGCGCATGGGCGATATAGCTGTACGCGGCGACATCGGCGATGGTCGCCTGCGCATCGACCAGGAAGGCACGCGTCGCCAGATGCTGCTCCAGAATCCCGAACAAATGATGTGCAGTGGCGCGAGCGGCGTCGCCGTCCAGCGGCAAGCCGAACAAGTTAGCCACACGGGCAATTGCCGGTCCGCGGAAGATTTCCCCCGCCGCCACCGACAAAAAGCGCTGCACCGATGCCGCCCCCACCGGGTCGCGCGGCAGCCATCTTTGGTCGCCGTATTTGGTCGCCAGATACACCAGGATCGCATTGGAATCGGACAGCGTCACCTCGCCGTCTTCGATCACCGGCACCTGGCCAAACGGATTCTTCGCAAGGAATTCAGGTTTTTTGTGTTCGCCCTTGCGCAGATCGACATCGATCATTTCATACGGCAATCCCAACAAGGACAGAAACAGCTGAACCCGATGGGCGTGGCCGGAGAAAGCAAAACGGTAAAGGCGGATCGGATGGGCTGGGTGGACGGCTGACATGGTGGATCTCCTGAGTGACGTGAAATAAATGCAAATCGGTGTCGGACAGCCTGCATCGAACAGTTTGAATCAAGCATTCTGTACCGAACAATCGGTACAATACAAACGCAAAATAATTCTGTCAAGCAAAAACTGGCAGTTTTTCAAGCCGCCTGTTCGCCGATCAGTTGCGTCGGGAAGTTTTCAATCATGCGCAGGAATGGCGCATTGCTGCCTAATGCGCGGGACACAATCAACGATCCTTGGATAGTCACAACCGCACTCTCCGCTCGCCGGTCCGCCTCGGCCTTGTCGACGCCGGCCTCTTCTGCCACCGATGACAATACAGCGATCAGCGTCCGCATCCGGCCGCCGAGATGTTGTTGGAACAGCGTACCGGCTTCGCCGAACGTGAAAACATCCATCAGGCAAGGGACGAAGCCATCCATGTAATATTCCGTCAACCTGGCGGCAAAGCGCTGTAGGCGCACTCTGGGAGGCTCGCTGCCGCCCAAGGTGGCTTGCACATGCTGGGTAAACCAGGCCCCGACCGAAGCCAGCGCAGCATTCGCCATATCCTCTTTGCCATTCGGAAAATAATGATAAAGGCTTGAGCGCCCCAGACCAGTGGCCTCCGACAGCC
Organism: Paraherbaspirillum soli; assembly: GCF_042654985.1. Taxonomy (NCBI): domain Bacteria; kingdom Pseudomonadati; phylum Pseudomonadota; class Betaproteobacteria; order Burkholderiales; family Oxalobacteraceae; genus Paraherbaspirillum; species Paraherbaspirillum soli. The sequence goes on from NZ_JBHSMT010000013.1 coordinate 77,806, forward strand.
GGCTCAGGCTGCTGCCTTCGTAGCCGTATTGACGGAAGGCGGCCAGAATGCGTTCGACGACTTCGTCGCGGGTAAGAGTTGCTGCGGGCATGATGGTGTGTACCGAATGTTCGTTGCCGGTAATTTAGGGCCGAACCGGCAAAACAGCAAGGGCTTCCTAGTGCTAAGCGCCGCTTACAGACCATTTTCCGCGGTGCTATAGTGATTCAATCTGCGCCCCCACTATGTCACTTCAAGGCCAGCATCATGGCTGACACCAGTAACACACCGATCCGCTTCTATTACCGCGGTGCCCTCCATAGCGTCGAAGGCCTGCCATGAACCAGCCTGCCTCACCGCCCAATCATTCCACGTACCAGCCGCCGCACGCATGGGCCGAAGTCGGGCTAGCCCATCCACATGAATCGGCGCGGCTGCACGTCACCGGCGAAGCCACTTACACCGACGACATTCCCGAGCTGCAAGGCACGCTGCATGCGGCACTGGGACTGTCGCAGCAAGCCCATGCAAGGATTCTGGCGATCGACTTGAGCGCGGTCAAAGCCGCTCCCGGCGTGGTCGCGGTGTTCACCGCACAGGATATTCCCGGCGCCAACGATTGCGGCCCGATCATTCACGACGATCCTATCCTGGCCGATGGCCTGGTGCAGTATGTCGGCCAGCCGATCTTTATCGTGGTCGCCACTGGGCACGATGCGGCACGCCGCGCCGCCCGCCTGGCGCAAATTGACTACGCGCCGCTGCCGGCCATCCTGAGTCCGCAAGCGGCGCGCGCAGCGCAATCCTATGTACTGCCGCCTATGCGCCTGGTGCGCGGCGATCCAGCTCGGGCACTGCTCCAGGCCCCGCACAGCGTCAAGGGCACGCTGGAAGTCGGCGGCCAGGAACAGTTTTACCTGGAGGGCCAGATTTCGTACGCCATTCCGCAAGAACAGGACGGCATGCACGTGTATTGCTCAACCCAGCATCCGAGCGAGATGCAACAAGTCATCGCGCATGCCTTGGGACGCTCGGCCCACCATGTGCTGGTTGAATGCCGCCGCATGGGTGGCGGTTTTGGCGGCAAAGAGTCGCAATCGGCGATCTGGGCCTGCGCTGCCGCAGTCAGCGCGGCGCGCTTGCAACGCCCGGTCAAATTGCGTCCCGACCGCGACGACGACATGCAAGTCAGCGGCAAGCGCCACGGCTTCTATTACGAGTACGAAGTCGGCTACGACGATAGCGGCCGCATCCTGGCGGCGCGGGTGGAGATGGTGGCCGACGCCGGCTTTTCGGCAGATCTGTCGGGCCCTGTTGCGACCCGTGCGGTATGCCACTTCGACAATGCCTATTTTCTGTCCGAGGTCGACATCCTGGCTTTGTGCGGCAAGACCAACTTGCAATCCAATACCGCGTTCCGCGGCTTCGGCGGACCGCAAGGCGCGATTGCGATTGAATACGCGATTGATGAAATTGCCCGCAATCTGGGCCTGGACCCGCTGACCGTCCGACGCCGGAATTTCTACGGCAAAAATGGCGAGCGCAACATCACACCCTACGGTCAAAAAGTCACGGACAACGTGATCCACGCCCTGGTCGACGCGCTGGAGGTCAGCAGCGACTACCAGCACCGCCGCCAGCAAATCGCGGCATTCAATCAAGCCAGTCCGATACTCAAGAAAGGATTGGCGCTGACCCCGGTCAAGTTCGGCATCTCGTTCAACCTGCCCCATCTGAACCAGGCCGGCGCCCTGGTGCATGTCTATCTCGACGGCTCGGTCCTGGTCAATCATGGCGGCACCGAAATGGGGCAAGGCGTCAACACCAAGGTGGCGCAGGTAGTCGCCCATACGCTAGGCATTCCGCTGCAGCAGGTACGCTGCACTGCCGCCGATACCAGCAAGGTCGCCAACACCTCCGCCACTGCGGCCTCGACCGGCTCCGACCTGAACGGCATGGCAGCCCAAGATGCGGCTTTACATATCCGGCACAAGCTGACGGCGGTGGCCGCTGCCGAATTTGGCGTCGATCCTGCTGCGCTGCTGTTTGCCGATGGCCGGGTCTGTACCGACCGGCATTCAATCAGTTTCACCGAGCTGGTGAAAAAAGCTTATCTGCAACGGGCTCAACTGTGGTCGGACGGCTTCTATGCAACCCCGGACTTGCACTGGGATACGGCGACCTTGACCGGCCACCCTTTCTATTATTTTGCTTATGGCGCGGCGGTCTCGGAAGTGGTGATCGACACCCTGACCGGTGAGTGGAAATTGCTGCGCGTCGATGCCCTGTACGACACCGGCGAATCGCTGAATCCGGCGATCGACATCGGTCAGGTGGAAGGCGGTTTTATCCAGGGCGTGGGCTGGCTGACCACCGAGGAGCTGTGGTGGAACCAGGATGGCAAGCTGATGACGCACTCGCCATCGACCTACAAAATCCCGGCGATCTGCGATTGCCCGAGTGACTTCCGGGTCGCGCTGTTTCGCAATACCAATCCGGCGGCAACCATCCACCGCTCCAAGGCCAGCGGCGAGCCGCCGCTGCTGCTGGCGTTCTCGGCCTTCTTTGCGATCCGCGATGCAATTGCCGCCGTCGCCGAGCAGCGCATCAACCCGCCATTAAAAGCGCCGGCCACCAGCGAAGCGATTTTGAATGCGGTGCAGGCGGTGCAAGCGGCACAAATACTGCGCGCAATGAGCAGTTGAATCCCGCATCTTATGAGTCACCGTATTCGGCACGGGTCATGTCTGACTTGCGCTGATACAGGTGCTTTGGAGAGTCCGGAAATAAGCGAAAAATTAAATTAGACGACCGGTCTAGTTTTTGATTATAATCGCCCAATCATGAGAGCAAGCTACGACACAACCAGACGCCACATCCTCGACGCCGGACATAAAATCATTGTCGTCAAAGGCTTTGCCGGCGTCGGCCTGAGCGAAATCCTGAGCGCTGCCGAGATACCGAAGGGGTCGTTTTATCACTACTTCGGTTCAAAGGAGCAATACGGGCGCGCGCTGATGGAACAATATGTCGGCGACTACCTGTTGGCACTGGATGGGGTTTTGCAGCCGCTGCCAGACACCGCAACACCGGAACCGGCACGCGAACGCTTGCTGCGTTACTGGGGACACTGGCTGGAATCGCAATCCTGTTCCGATGCCAGCGGCAAATGCCTGATCGTCAAATTGGGGGCCGAGGTGGCCGACCTGTCGGACGACATGCGCATGGTGCTGTGCAACGGCACCCGCCAAGTGGTGACGCGTCTGGCCGCCTGCATCGCCGAAGGCGTCGCCGACGGCTCGCTGCGAACCGAACTGGAACCGCAACAAACCGCGCAGATGCTGTATCAATTGTGGCTAGGCGCCAGCCTGCTGGCGAAGATCCAGCGCGACCGCAGCGGGCTCCAAAATGCGATGGACACCACATTGAATGTATTGGCGCAGCCACCGGTTAGTTAAGGTCCTGCATCAGATTTACAGCACGATTCCGGTCGTGCATTTTTTTACCGATTCGATAGTCGACCGGTCTAATTTTTAAGGAAGAAAGCATGCTTGATTTTGAATTCTACAATCCGACGAAAATCGTCTTCGGCCGCAACACCGTCGCCAAACTGTCGCAGCTGGTCCCGACCACGGCGCGGGTATTGATTCTGTACGGCGGCGCCAGCGCCCAAAAAACCGGCACGCTGGATGAAGTCAAAGCCGCACTCGGCGCGCGCGAAGTGCACGAGTTTGCCGGCATCGAACCCAATCCAAGTTACGAAACCCTGATGCAAGCGGTGGCGCAAGTACGGCGCGACAAGATCGACTTCCTGCTGGCGGTAGGCGGCGGCTCGGTGATCGACGGCACCAAGTTTGTCGCTGCCGCCGCCGGCTTCGACGGCGAGCCGTGGGACATCGCAGTCAAGCGCGGCGCCAACGTCACCAGCTCGCTGCCGTTCGGCGCCGTGCTAACCTTGCCGGCCACCGGTTCCGAGATGAATAACGGCGGCGTGGTTACCCGCAAATCGTTGCAGGCCAAGCTGGCGTTTCACAGCCCGCTGCTGTACCCGCAGTTTTCGATTCTCGATCCAAGCAAGACCTTCACCCTGCCGCCGCGCCAGATTGCCAACGGCGTAGTCGACGCCTTCGTCCACACCATGGAGCAATACCTGACCTATCCGGTGCAAGCCCAAGTGCAGGACCGTTTCGCCGAAGGACTGCTATTGAGCCTGATCGAAACCGGCCCGCGCGTGCTGGCCGAGCCGACCGACTACGACGCCCGCGCCAACCTGATGTGGATTGCCACGCTCGCGCTCAACGGCCTGATCGGCGCCGGCGTGCCGCAAGACTGGACCACACACATGATCGGCCATGAGCTGACCGCGCAATACGATATTGACCACGCACGCACCCTGGCCATCGTATTGCCGTCGCTGATGTCGGTCCGGCGCCAGGGCAAGCGCGCCAAACTGCTGCAGTACGCCGAGCGTGTCTGGCACATCACCGAAGGCAGCGAGGATGCGCGCATCGATCTGGCAATCCAGCGCACCCGCGACTTTTTCGAAAGCGTCGGCATCAAGACCCGCCTGTCGGACTATCAACTCGGCCAAGCCGCGGTCGAAACCGTGCTGGAACAATTGAGCAAACATGGCATGACGCGGCTGGGTGAGCAGCGCGACGTGACGCTCGACGTCAGCCGGACCATCCTGGAAGGCGCGCTGTAATGCGCGACCAACTGATCCTGCATCATTACGACGGCTCGCCGTATTCAGAAAAGATACGGCTGCTGTTCGGCTATAAAAAACTGGCCTGGCGCTCGGTAGCGATGCCGCCGATTTTGCCCAAGCCGGATCTGATGGCGCTTACCGGCGGCTACCGCCGGGCGCCGGTGCTGCAAATCGGCGCCGACATCTACTGCGATTCGGCCTTGATCGCCGACGAGATCGAACACCGCTTTGCCGAACCTGCTGTGGCGACCGGCGCCCGCAGTGCGAATGCCGATCTGCTCGCGCATCTGGTCGACGTCGATCTGTTCTGGCGCGCAGTGCGCTATGTGATGGGAGTGCGCGCCGAACAAATTCCGCAGCGCTTGCTGGACGACCGGGCGGCGATGCATCCGCATTTGCACTTCGATCGAGGCACGCTGGCGGCCGATCTGCCGCAGGTGGTGGCGCAGTTACGACCGCTGCTGAGCACGCTCGATGCGGCACTGGCCGACGCCGATTTTATTGGCGGTGCAATGCCTGCGTTGGGCGACTTCGCCGTGTATCAGCCGCTATGGTTCCTGCAAACAGTCGACGGCATCAATGCGCTCGCTGCCGACTGCCGCCATCTGCACGCCTGGCTGGCACGCATGGCTGCTTTTGGTCATGGCAGCGCCACGCCGATCAGCGCGGCTGAAACCATTGCCGTCAGCCTGCAAAGCACGCCGATTGCGATTGCAGCCGACGGTTCCGATCCGGCGTTGCCGATAGGCGCGCAAGTTGCCGTCACGCCGGAAAATTATCCCGCTGAAGCCGTGCGCGGCAAGCTGGTGCATGCCAGCCGCCGGCGCATCGTGCTGGCACGCGAAAGCGACGCGACCGGACTTGTTCACGTTCATTTCCCGCGCATCGGCTATAGCATCGCAATCGCATCGGGTTCGCCGGCTGCGGCCAGCGCCAAACCTTAACGTCTGTATCCCTTCCATCGAACTGGAGTATTCAACATGTCACAAAGCAAAACCACCAACCGCCGCATCGTACTCGCCTCACGCCCTCACGGTGCGCCGACTGCCAACAATTTCCGGCTGGAGCAAAGCCCGTTGCCGACACCCGCTGCCGGTCAGGTGCTGCTGCGCACTACCCATTTGTCGCTCGACCCATACATGCGCGGCCGCATGAGCGACGCGCCGTCATATGCGGCGCCGGTGGCGGTCGGCGAGGTGATGGTCGGCGGCACTGTGGCGCGGGTCGAGGCATCGCAACATGCCGATTACAAGACTGGCGATCTGGTGCTGGCCTACTCCGGCTGGCAGGATTATGCATTGTCGAACGGCGACGGCCTGACCAAACTGGATGCCAATATGGGGCAACCCTCCTACGCACTCGGCTTGCTCGGCATGCCCGGCTTCACCGCCTACATGGGCTTGCTCGATATCGGTCAGCCGAAGGCGGGTGAGACGGTGGTGGTGGCCGCGGCCAGCGGCGCAGTCGGTTCGGTGGTCGGGCAGATTGCCAAGCTCAAGGGCTGCCGCGTCATCGGCATCGCCGGCGGCGCCGACAAGTGCCGCTATGTGGTCGAGGAACTGGGCTTCGATGCCTGCATCGACCATCGCAGCGCCGACTTCCCGCAGCAACTGGCGGCAGCCTGCGCCAAAGGCATCGACGTCTATTTCGAAAACGTCGGCGGTGCGGTCTTCGATGCGGTACTGCCCTTGCTCAATACCGGCGCCCGGGTTCCGGTGTGCGGCTTGATCGCACATTACAACGCCAGCAGCCTGCCGCCGGGACCGGACCGCTTGTCGCTGTTGATGGGCACCTTGCTGAAAAAGCGCATCAGGATGCAGGGCTTCATCATTTTCGACGACTACGGCCACCGTTATCCCGAGTTCTTCAAGGACATGAGCGCCTGGATCGCAGCCGGCAAGATGAAATACCGCGAAGATATCGTCGATGGCCTGGAGAATGCGCCGCAAGCCTTCATCGGCCTGCTGGAAGGTAAAAACTTCGGCAAGCTGGTGGTGCGGGTCGGCGAAGCGTAAGCCAGTACGCATCGCGTCGTACAGCTTCTTTCTATCGCATCGTTATAGGAGTTTGAAATGAAAATTGTGATGGTTCTTACCTCTCACGACCAACTCGGCAACACCGGCCAGAAAACCGGCTTCTGGCTGGAAGAGTTCGCTGCGCCCTACTATGCATTCCTCGATGCCGGCGCCGAGATCACACTGGCCTCGCCCAAGGGCGGGCAGCCGCCGCTCGACCCGAAGAGCGATGCGCCCGATGCCCAGACCGAGGCCACCGAACGCTTTCGCAAAGACAGCGCGGCCAAAGCTGCGTTGGCGTCGACCATCAAATTATCCGATGTCAAAGCCAATGAATACGACGCGTTGTTCTATCCAGGCGGTCACGGCCCACTGTGGGATCTGGCCGAAGACAAGACGTCGATCGCATTGATTGAAGCCATGCACACAATGGGCAAGCCGGTAGCGGCGGTATGCCACGCGCCGGGCGTATTGCGCCACGCACGCACCGCCGGTGGCGCGTCGCTGGTCAAGGACAAACGGGTTACCGGCTTTTCCGATAGCGAAGAGGCCGCGGTGCAACTGACCGACGTTGTGCCGTTCCTGGTTGAAGCGGAATTGAAACGCCTCGGCGGCAAGTACAGCAAGGCTGCGGATTGGCACAGCTATGTGCAGGTGGATGGCAAGCTGGTCACCGGGCAGAATCCGGCATCGTCTGTGGCGGCGGCGCAGGAAGTGCTGAGATTGCTTGCCTGATTGGGCCGCGCAGTAGGTTTTTCGAGGTCCCCATTAGCTGAAATTGAAAAAAGGGCAGAGTCATTTTCGCGAACATACTGCGAAAAAACTCTGCCCTTTTTACGAAGCGCGGAGCAGACCTCCGTGCTTCAAATCCTACTTGGTGCCGAAGATCCTATCCCCGGCATCGCCCAGGCCCGGAACGATATACGCATGTTCATCCAGATGTGAATCGAGCCCGGCCACGTACAGCTTCACCCCTGGATGGGCGTCCTGGAATACCTGCACGCCTTCCGGCGCCGCCACCAGCGCCAGGAAAATGATTTGCTCGTCGCTGACGCCGCGCTTCTTCAGCACATCCACCGCGTGTACCGCCGAGTTACCGGTCGCCACCATCGGATCGCAAACGATAAAAGTGCGCTCCGCCAGATCCGGCAGCCGTATCAGGTACTCGACCGGTTGATGCGTGTCCGGATCGCGGTAGACGCCGATATGCCCTACCCGCGCCGATGGCACCAGGTCCAGCAAACCGTCGCTCATGCCGATCCCGGCCCGCAGCACCGGCACCACCGCCAGCTTGCGGCCCGCGATCACGGGCGCGTCCATGCTTTGCATCGGCGTCTCGATCTGTTGCGTCGTCAGCGGCAGGTCACGGGTGATTTCATACCCCATCAGCAGCGTGATTTCGCGCAGCAGCTGGCGGAAGGTGCGGGTCGAGGTTTCTTTGCTGCGCATATGCGTCAGCTTGTGCTGAATCAGCGGATGGTTGAGGATGAACAGATTGGGGAAGCGCGGGTCACTGAGCATGATCAGGAGATAAATAAAGTAATTAGTGGACTGTAACAGTCCACTAGTGGCGGGGTTCCCAGGAAGCGATCGAACTCCTGGCAGCGAAAACCGGTTTTGCAAACGGTGGTTTCAAATATAAAAAAGGGAGGATGATCCCCCCTTCCCTGATACGGCGACTACTTTGCGGTTTCCGGCACAGGAGGCGTCAGCAATGCCAGGATTTGTTCCAACTCGTGACGCACTTCCGCGATATTGACGTCGCTTTGCGGAGCCTCGGCAAACTCGGCTGATTCGGCGCCGCCGAGGCGGCTGTCGAGCTTGTTGCGGGCACCGCTGATGGTGAAGCCCTGTTCGTACAGCAGCTCGCGGATACGACGAATCAGCAGCACTTCATGATGCTGGTAATAGCGGCGATTGCCGCGCCGCTTGACTGGCTTGAGCTGGGTGAATTCCTGCTCCCAATAGCGCAGCACATGCGGCTTGACGCCGCACAACTCGCTGACTTCGCCAATGGTGAAATAACGCTTGGCCGGAATCGGCGGCAGTACGACAAGTTCGGATTTACTAATGCGATCGTTCATGAATTAGCTTAATGAGAGGCTGAAAACGGTTGAGGGCTTGCGACATCAACCATGCCTTTGAGTTTTTGACTCGCATGAAAGGTGACCACACGGCGTGCGGTGATGGGAATTTCTTCTCCGGTTTTTGGATTGCGGCCCGGACGTTGCGGTTTGTCGCGCAACTGGAAATTGCCGAATCCCGACAATTTGACCGATTCGCCACGCTCCAGCGCATTGCGGATTTCATCGAAAAACGTTTCGACCATATCCTTCGCTTCGCGCTTGTTGAGACCGACTTGTTCGAACAAAAGCTCGGCCAATTCAGCCTTGGTCAAGGTCGGCAAATTCTTTTCCGCCTGCGAGCGAGCTTGCGCCTCCTGCATTGCGCGAATCAGCTCGGCATCCAGTACGGATTCAAATTCAACTGTTTGCATATCGTTCATTCTGTGGTGTTCAACCTGTCTTTTTGGGTTTCGCGGCGCCAATCATGCTGGTTTGGCTGCAGGCTTCATATTTACTCTGGCTGACACATTGTTCAGCACGGCTTCAACCACTTTTGGCTTATTGCCAATTGATGCGTCAACTTTGTAGCAGCTGCGTGCCACTTTCATGGCACGCTGTTTGAGCATTTTTTGACTGTTTTGAGTTACTCAAGCACGTAATTTGGCACCTGGCAATTTGCTGACGGCGGTGATCAAAGCAGCCATTGCGGCTTCCACGGTGTCGTCTTGCAGGGTGTTTTCAGTATCTTGCAAGGTAAAACGGAAAGCAAGACTTTTTTCGTCGTTTTCCAAGCCCTTGCCATGATATTCATCAAATAAAACAATGGCTTGCAGAATCCGGCAGGCTGGATTTGCTTGCTGTTCGGCAGCAAAAACATCGAGTAAATCCTGTGCCAAAACACCGTGTTTGACGACTACGGCAAGGTCCCGCACTACCGCCGGGAACTTGGAAATCTCGACGTACGCCGGCAATTGCCGTTGCTGCAATGCCTCGGCATCGACTTCAAACAATACCGGCGCCAACGGCAGGTCGTATTTCTGCTGCAAACGCGGGTGCAATTCGCCGATAAAGCCAAGCACCTGGTCGCCCAGCAGCACTTGTGCCGAGCGGCCCGGATGCAATGCCGGATGCTCCACTTTGGCGAAGCGCAAGGACGCTGGCGCAAACAACGCTTCCAGATCGGCTTTGACATCGAAGAAATCGACTGTGCGGCTCGCTTGCCCCCATTGCTCATCGGCCTGCGGGCCGTAGGCCAGTGCGGCAACCCGCTTCGGTTGCGAGAAGCCAGCCACCGACAGCGGCCCGTCCTGCACCTGCTGATCGCGCGAATATACGGTGCCGGTTTCAAAAATACGGACCCGGCTGGCTTTGCGGTTCAGGTTGTATTTGACGTTGGCGACCAGGCTGGCGATCAGCGAGGAGCGCATCACGCTCATCTGGCTGGCGATCGGATTGAGCAATTTGATCGGCTGCAGATTGGCGGCGAAGTCGGCTTCCCAGGCTTCTTCGACGAAGCTGAAATTGATCACTTCCTGATAATCCAGATCTGCCAGTTGGCGCCGGATGGTGAACAGCGAACGGCTGTTTTCGGGAACCATGAACATCGCGTTCGGCGCCACCGGCGGCAAGGCCGGAATGTTTTCGAAACCGTAGACCCGGGCGATTTCCTCGATCAGGTCTTCTTCGATTTCGATATCGAAACGGTAGGACGGCGGCGTCACGGTGAACACGCCGTCCCCTTGCACAAACGCCAAGCCAAGCCGCGTGAAAATATCCGCAATCTGGCCGTCGGACAAGGGCACGCCGATCACCTTGATCGCACGCGCGGTACGCACGCGCACCGGCGTCCGTTGCGGCAGGTTGACGCTTTGATCGTCGATCGGACCGACCTTGGTCTCTGCGGTACCGCAGATTTCAATCAGCAATGCAGTAATCCGCTCGAGGTGCTCGACCGTGGTAGCAAAGTCGACGCCACGCTCATAACGATGCGCAGCATCGGTTGAGAAGTTGAAACGACGGCCGCGACCCTGGATCGCTTGCGGCCACCAGAAAGCGGATTCCAGATAAATGTTTTGCGTCTCCAGCGATACCGCGGTGGCGTCGCCGCCCATGATGCCGGCCAGCGATTCGATCTGATGATCGTCGGCGATCACACCGATCCAGTCGTCGACTTCAACCGTGTTGCCGTTCAATAGTTTCAGCGATTCGCCTGCTTTGCCCCAGCGCACCTCAAGGCCGCCGTGGATCTTGTCCAGATCGAACACATGGCTCGGCCGGCCCAGTTCCAGCATCACGTAATTGGAAATATCGACCAAGGCCGAAATCGGCCGCTGGCCGCTGCGCTCCAGGCGCTGCTTCATCCAATGCGGAGTCGGCGCCTTGGCGTTCAAGCCGCGAATCACGCGACCGGAAAAGCGGCCGCACAAATCGGGCGCTGAAATCTTGACCGGCAATGTCTCATCCGTGCTCGTGCCGACGGCCTGGAACACCGGCTGCTTCAATGGCGTACCGGTCAGCGCAGAGACTTCGCGGGCGACACCCAGCACCGACAAGCAATCGGCTTTGTTCGGGGTCAGCTTGATCGTGAACTTAAGGTCGTTCAGCTCGTAATAATCACGGAAATTGCGGCCCACAGGCGCATCGTGCGGCAATTCCAGCAAGCCGCCGTGGTCCTCCGACAGCTTGAGTTCGCGCGCGGAGCACAACATCCCTTGCGACTCGACGCCGCGCAACTGGCCGAGCTTGATTTCGAACGGCTGGCCGTCGGCGCCCGGCGGCAGCACCGCACCGACCATCGCGCATGGCACTTTGAGGCCGGGCCGAACGTTGGGCGCGCCGCAGACGATATTCAACGTGGTGCCGGTACCGACATCCACCTGACACACGTTCAGGCGATCGGCGTTCGGATGTTTTGCGGTCTCCAGTACCAGCCCGACCACGATATTGGTAAAGGGCGGCGCGACCGGCTCGACCTCTTCCACTTCGAGGCCGGACATTGTCAGCAAATGGGACAGTTCGTCCGAAGTCATCTTCGGATCGACCATGGTACGCAGCCAGCTTTCAGAGAATTGCATAGGTAAAACCTTCAAAAACCTTTAGTCACAGAAGCAGGGAACGCCGGATTGTGTGCCGTGTTGCGGCTTTATTTCAAAACAATCCCAGCGTCTTCGGCGAACAGCTTTTTAGTTAAATTGTTTCAAGAAACGCAGATCGCCTTCATAGAACAGGCGCAGATCGTTGATGCCATAGCGCAGCATCGTCAGACGCTCGATGCCGGAGCCGAACGCAAAGCCGATGAACTCTTCGGGATCCAGTCCCATGTTGCGCACCACGTTCGGGTGCACCTGACCGGCGCCGGACACCTCTAGCCAACGACCTTTCAGCGGCCCGCTGCCGAAGGCGATATCGATCTCGGCCGAAGGTTCGGTAAATGGGAAGTACGATGGCCGGAAACGCACCTGCAAGTCATCGGTTTCAAAGAACGCCTTGACGAAATTCAGGTACACGCCCTTGAGGTCGGCAAAGCTGATGTCTTCAGCAATCCACAGGCCTTCGACCTGATGGAACATCGGCGAATGCGTGGCATCGCTATCGACCCGGTAAGTACGGCCTGGCGCGATCACCTTGATCGGCGGCTTGTTCATGCGCGCATAACGTACCTGCATCGGGCTGGTATGGGTGCGCAGCAGCAGCGGCTTGCCGTCGCTGTCGTTGCCTTCGATATAGAAGGTGTCCTGCATCGAACGCGCCGGGTGATTTTCCGGGCTGTTCAATGCGGTAAAGTTGGTCCAGTCGGTTTCGATTTCGGGGCCGTCGGCCACATCGAAACCGATCGAACGGAAAATCTCTTCGATGCGCTGCCACGAACGCATAACCGGATGAATCCCGCCGACGCCGCGACCGCGGCCCGGCAGCGTCACGTCGATCGCTTCGGCATTCAGACGTGCTTGCATCTGCGCATTTGCCAACGCATCACGGCGGGCATTGAGCGCGGCTTCGATCTGCTCTTTGGCGTGGTTGATGACCGCACCCTGGACTTTGCGCTCTTCCGGCGCCAGCTTGCCCAGCCCTTTCATCTGCTCGGTGATCTGGCCAGTCTTGCCCAGATATTTGGCTTTGGCGTTTTCCAAAGCGGCAGCATCTACGGCGGCAGCAAAATCGGTTTGGGCTTGCGTTACGAGTTGTTCTAGGGAATTCATGCAGTGTTTCCTGCCTCACAGTGAAGCTGAAAAGGGCGCTAAGTGGCCGTATATTGCAATTAAAAGCGCTATTAAGCGGCGGTTGAATGCATAAGCGGGGCATAAGGTGTTGACCTCTGCCCCGCTGGAGATTGCTGCGCCGCCTGATTGCGCGGCAGCGTCAGCAAAACTACGTCATCACTTACGCAGCGATGTTGGCCTTCACTTGATTGACAATCGCGGCAAATGCCGGCTTGTCCATCACTGCCATATCGGCCAGAACCTTACGGTCCAGTTCGATCGAAGCACGTTTCAGACCATTCATGAATACGCTGTAGGTAACGCCATGCTCACGCGAAGCGGCGTTGATACGAGCGATCCACAATGCACGGAATACGCGCTTCTTGTTACGACGATCGCGGTACGCGTATTGACCAGCGCGCATGACTGCTTGCTTGGCGATACGGTAGACTTTGCTGCGGCGACCGCGGTAACCCTTGGCAAGGGCGAGAACTTTTTTATGACGGGCACGAGCTGTAACCCCACGTTTTACTCTAGGCATAATAACTCCTTAATAGTGTGAGGTTAAGCGGTTGGCAACATGCGAGTCACGGAAGCCATGTTTGTTTCATGGACACCGACGGAACCGCGCAATTGACGTTTGTTTTTGGTAGTTTTCTTGGTCAGGATGTGGCGTTTGAACGCTTGACCGCGTTTAACAGTACCACCTGGACGCACACGAAAGCGCTTTTTGGCGCTGCTTTTCGTCTTCATTTTTGGCATGACACTATCTGTCCTTAGGGACAGCTCCTTTTTTAACATGATTGCAGGTGGCAACAGTTCGTTACGCTTGGATGCCTGCTCTCACTTGTTTAAACCCAGCTGCATCATTTCCACAGCCAGATTTGGCAGCAGAGTTTAGCCTGCTGCTTTTGAGCGATTAAGCACTTAAACCACTCAAAATTTTTAATCAGTTGGGAACAAAGAAAACCGCCACGCTTCGGCGGTTTATAAGCTCGATTCCACAGCCGTGATTACTTTTTCTTTTTAGGCCCAATGATCATGATCATTTGGCGCCCTTCCATCTTCGGCCACTGCTCGACCTGTCCATACGGTTCCAGATCTTGCTTCAGACGTTCCAGCATCCGCATACCGATGTCCTGGTGCGCCATTTCACGACCGCGGAAACGCAGCGTGATTTTGGTCTTGTCGCCATCTTCCAGGAACTTGGTCAGATTGCGCAGCTTGATGTTGTAGTCGCCATCATCGGTACCTGGGCGGAATTTGACTTCCTTCACCAGGATGACCTTCTGCTTCAACTTCGCCTCGTGCGCCTTCTTTTGTTCCTGGTACTTGAACTTGCCATAGTCCATCAAGCGGGCTACTGGCGGCTGCGCCGTCGGTGCGATTTCAACCAGATCAACGTTTGCCTCTTCCGCCAGGCGGAAGGCCTCAGCCAAAGAAACGATGCCGAGGGCTTCGTTCTCGACACCGGTTAGGCGCAACTCAGGCGCAGTAATTTCGCCGTTGATGCGATGTGACTTGTCCGTAGCTATTGTAGTTTCCTTTAAAAATCAAATAATTAAGCCGTGCTCTTTGCGCTACAGGTTACCCCGTTCAGGCTTTGGTATCGACCTCGTTCTTGAGGCGCTCCACCAGCACGTCGATCGGCATGACACCTAAATCAACGTTGCCCCGCGCACGCACGGCCACTGTGTTTGCATCCCGCTCTTTATCACCAACAACCAGTATATAAGGCGGTTTCTGCAAAGAATGCTGCCGTATTTTATAGGTAATCTTCTCATTACGCAAATCGGTCTCGACTCTAAAGCCTTGTTTCTTCAGAGTTTGCGCAACATTCTGCACATATTCCGATTGCGCATCGGAAATATTCAAAACAACGATCTGCACCGGGGCCAGCCATAGCGGCAACGCGCCGGCATGATTCTCGATCAGGATGCCGATAAAACGCTCGAGCGAACCGACAATCGCCCGGTGCAACATGACCGGCACTTTGCGGCCATTGTCTTCGGTGACATATTCTGAACCAAGGCGGCCCGGCATTGAAAAGTCGACCTGCATGGTGCCGCATTGCCATGAGCGGCCGATCGAGTCTTTCAGATGGTATTCAATCTTCGGACCGTAGAACGCGCCCTCGCCCGGCAATTCTTCCCACTCGGTGCCGGAGGCCCGGATCGCTTCGCGCAGCGCAATTTCGGCCTTATCCCAGACCTCATCGTCGCCCACCCGCTTGTCCGGCCGCAAGGCCAACTTGACCGCCACTTCGGTAAAGCCGAAATCGGTATACACCTGACGCACCACTTTATCGAATGCCGCAACCTCTTCCTGGATTTGCTCTTCGGTGCAGAAAATGTGGCCGTCATCCTGGGTAAAACCGCGCACCCGCATCATGCCGTGCAAGGCGCCGGACGATTCGTTGCGATGGCATTGGCCGAACTCGCCGTAGCGCAACGGCAGGTCGCGATAGCTATGCAAGCCGGAATTGAAAATCTGGATATGCCCTGGGCAGTTCATCGGCTTCAGCGCATAGCTGCGATTTTCCGATTCTGTGGTGAACATATTGTCGCGATAGTTATCCCAGTGACCGGTCTTCTCCCACAGCGAACGATCGAGAATCTGCGGCGCCTTGACTTCCTGATAACCATTATCCTGATAGACGCGACGCATGAATTGCTCGACTTGTTGCCAGACAGTCCAGCCTTTCGGATGCCAGAAAATCAAACCCGGCGCTTCGTCCTGGAAATGAAACAGGTCGAGCGCGCGTCCCAGTTTGCGGTGATCGCGCTTTTCGGCCTCTTCCAGCATGTGCAAATAGGCTTCCTGCTCTTCTTTCTTGGCCCAGGCAGTGCCATACACGCGTTGCAACATTTCATTTTTGGAATCGCCGCGCCAGTATGCGCCGGCCAGCTTCATTAACTTGAATACCTTCAGCTTGCCGGTCGACGGCACGTGCGGACCGCGGCACAGGTCGGTGAAATTACCTTCTGTATACAGGGACACGTCCTGGTCCTGCGGGATCGACTCGATAATTTCAGCTTTATAGGCTTCGCCGATGGATTTGAAATAGGCGACCGCTTCGTCGCGCGGCAATACTTTGCGCGTCACCGGCTCGTCCTTTTTCGCCAGTTCAGCCATCTTCTTTTCAATTGCGACCAAGTCGTCCGGGGTGAATGGCCGCTTGTACGAGAAATCGTAGAAAAAGCCATTGTCGATCACCGGTCCGATGGTGACTTGCGCATCCGGGAACAGCTCTTTGACCGCGTATGCCAGCAAGTGGGCGGTCGAATGGCGAATCACTTCCAGGCCATCGGCATCCTTGTCAGTCACAATCGCCAGCTCGATATCGCGATCGATCAGGTAAGAAGTATCCACCAACTTGCCGTCGACTTTGCCGGCCAACGCCGCCTTGGCCAGACCGGCGCCGATATTGGCGGCCACCTGGGCGACTGTCAGCGGCGCCTCGAATTGACGCTGCGAACCATCGGGAAGTTTGACTGAAATCATTTTGAACTCCATAGCGGCCGTCGCCATCAGTTGAGCGACGCCAGATTAAATTGAACAATTCTTTACAAAAACGCGGACGAAAAAAAACGCGAACCAGCCGCGCTTTTTCAACATCCATAGGAAAAAGACCTCGACTAGTGTCGCTCGCAAATTGTGGTGGTAGTTCGCGGTGTCATAACCAGGATGCCTTTCTCGCTCTTACAGATGTCGTTTTCCGTTTGGGTTGACATACCGATGCCGACAGTCAACCAGAAGCTGCCGATAATACCAGAAAATTTAATCGGGATGGCATGGCCGGCATCGCGATTTATTTCAACTTATTGCTGGCCAGCGCCTGGTCGCGGTTCCACCAACCGCCGCCCAGCGCCTGGAACAAGGCCGCCGTATCCGCATAGCGCGCAGCTTGCGCCTGCGCCAGATTGATCACCGCCTGCTGGTAAGTTTGCTGCGCGGTCAGCAGCGTCTGCGGGCTGGCAGCGCCGAGCTGCACCGAACGGCGCGTAATAGCCAGACTGTTGGCGGCTGCCCGTTCCGCCGCCACCTGCGCCTGTAGCGCCTCGGCATCGTATTGCAAGGCGCGCAGGCTATCGGCCACATTCTGGAAGGCGACGATCACGGTGCTGCGATATTGCGCCGCCGCCTGCTCCAGCAATGCCTCGGACGCACGCTTCTTATGCAATAGCGCACCGCCGGCAAACAACGGTTGGGTCAAGCCGCCAGCCAGAGTCCACAAGCCGGTGCCGGAAGTAAACAAATCACCCATTTTTGCGGCCGCGCTGCCGATACTGGCGCTCAGCGTAATCTGCGGCAGCATGTTGGCGGTCGCCACCCCGACTGCCGCACTGGCGGCATGCAATTGGGCTTCGGCGGCACGCACATCGGGCCGTTGCCGAACCAGGTTCGATGGCAGGCTGAGCGGCAATTGCTGCGGCAAGGCGAGCTGCGCCAATTCGAATTTCTGCTCCAGTTCTTCGCTCGGGAATCGCCCTGCCAGCGCAGTCAATCTGTCGCGCTGCAGCGCCAGCGATTTCTGCAAAGCGGGCAAACCGGCCCGGGTCTGCGCCAGCGCCGCCTGCTGAGTCATGACGTCGGCCATCGCCACATCGCCAAGCCGGTACTGGCGCTGCAACAGCTCGAGCAACTCCGTCTGCACCTTCTGCACTTCCTGGGTCGCACTGATTTGCGCCCGCAACGAGGCTTCCTGCACCGCTGCCGCCACCACATTCGAGGTCAATGTCAAATAGGCCGCCTCCAGCTGAAAGCGTTGCTGTTCGGCCTGCGCCTGCAAGCCCTCGACCTGCCGTCGATTGCCGCCAAACGCATCCAGCGTGTAGGCGACGTTGACCTGGGCGGTATGCAGATTAAACGGCGACGTTCCCTGCCCCGCCGCTGCGGCCGGCTTCTGACGGGTCGGCGTAAGACTGGCGTTGACGCTCGGGAAAAATGCGCCCTGCTGCACCGACACTTGCTCTTCGGCTGCGCGCAATGCGGCTTGCGCCGATTGCAGATCCGGACTGGCCTTGAGCGCCTGTTCGATCACGGCATTCAACGGCGCCGACTCGAACAGGGTCCACCACTGCGCCGGGATATCCATGCGTTCGACGAACTGCTGTTCGTTACCGCCGCCGGTGTCGGCGGCAGCGGTTTTCGTGACCAGCGGTTCTTTGGTGTAACCCTGCACGGCCGGCGCGTCAGGCTGCTTGAAGTCGGGACCGACGGCGCAACCGGACAGCACGAATGCCAGCACACAGAGTGGACGAAGTTTGATTTTGCTCATGTTTTTTACCTGCCTAATATTCTGTTTTGCGCTGCTTATCGACCATCGGGCGCTGCACCCGTCCCGCGCCGCCGCTCTATCCAGCGCTCCAGCGAGAAATAGAAAGTCGGCAGGATAAACAAAGTCAGTAAAGTCGCGACCACCAGCCCGCCCACCACCACCGTCGCCAGACCGCGCTGGACATCGGTGCCGACGCCGGTCGCCAGCGCCGCCGGCAACATGCCGACCGAAGCCACGGTCGCCGTCATCAACACCGGACGGAAGCGCTCTGAAGCACCGGCCAGTACCGCGTCGGTCAACGCCATGCCTTGCTGCCGGACCCGGTTGATATTGGAGACCATGATGATGCCGTTCTGGACCGCCACCCCGAACAAAGCGATGAAGCCGACTCCGGTCGCCACGTTGATCGTGCCGTCGGTGAAATACAGCGCAATCAAGCCGCCCAATGCCGCCAACGGCACTCCCCCCAGGATCAACAGCGCCTGCCGCAGTTTGCCGAAGCCCGCATATAAAATAATCGCCATCAAACCCAGCACCAGGCCGAACACCAGTATCAGACGCGCCTGCGCCCGCTCCTGATTTTCAAACTGTCCGGCCCATTCCAACCGATATTTGCCTTGATCGAAATGCACGTTCTGCGCCACCTTGGCCTGCGCTTCCTGGTAATACGACAGCAAATCGCGATCGGCATAATCCAGGCGCACGGTCAACTGCCGATGGGTGCTCTGATGGCTAATCGTGCTCTCGCCGGTGGCGGTACGGATATGCGCCACCTGCGACAATGGAATCCGGGCGCCGCTGGCCGTGGTAAGCAACAAATTGCCGAGCGCATCGGGATTGTTGCGACGCTCCTTGGGAAAGCGCACCGTCACGTTATAAATGCGATCCGCCACATACAGCTGGGTCACCGATGCGCCGCCGATACCGGTCTGGATCAGACTGGAGATATCGGCCACGTTGATGCCCAGGCGCGCAGCAGCGGCGCGATCGATATCGATCACCAATTGCGGCACCGGCGGCTCCTGGAAAATCGAGGCGTCTGCCGTGCCCCTGACGCCATGCAGCACATCGACGATCTGGTTGCCGATGCGACGCAATTCCTTGAAATCATCGCCATACACGCGAATCGCCAACGGACTATGCGCACCGCCCACAGCATCATTGACGCCATCGCTGATCGGCTGGCTGATGCCGACTGAAAAGCCCGGCAGTCGCTGCAGACGGGCATTCAGGCGACGCACGAATTGCGCCTTGTTTTCGCCACTGGGCCAGGTGTTGTAAGGCTTCAGCCCAACCGGAACTTCCATGTGCGACGGCGTCCAGGGATCGGTGCCGTCGTCGCTGCGGCCAAGCTGCGTAATGACGTAAGACACCTCGGGGAATTCCAGCAGC
This sequence comes from Paraherbaspirillum soli, assembly GCF_042654985.1. Classification (NCBI taxonomy): domain Bacteria; kingdom Pseudomonadati; phylum Pseudomonadota; class Betaproteobacteria; order Burkholderiales; family Oxalobacteraceae; genus Paraherbaspirillum; species Paraherbaspirillum soli. The sequence goes on from NZ_JBHSMT010000013.1 coordinate 97,446, forward strand.
GTGCGGCGCAATTCACCCGCCATCTCGCTGCCTTTTTCCAGCGACAGGCCGGACGGCATTTGCACTTGCAGCCAGAGCGCCCCTTCATCCAGGTTAGGCATGAATTCGCTGCCGGTCGCCGCCCCCAGCACAATCACGCCGGCCAACGCCAGCGCGCCAATCACATAGGCAATCGCCGGCTGGTCGAGCAAGCGGCCCAGGATCTTGCGATAACCGGCACTCAACCATTCGAGCGGTTTGTTGTGAAAAATCCGGCGCGGCTTGCGCAACGCCATATAGGCCAATCCCGGCACCAGCACCAGACTGCACAACAGCGCGCCCAGCAAAGCATAACTGACGGTGAACGCTATCGGCGACAGCAATTTCCCCTCGGCCCGTTCAAAAGCGAACAGCGGCAGATAGGCGCTGATGATGATCAGGGTCGCAAAGAAAATCGGCTTGATCACTTCGGTGGTGGCGGCGCGCACTTCGCCTTCGCTCAGCTCTTCGGTCGGCTTGGCTTCGCGCCGCCGCAAAATCGCTTCCGTCACCACGATCGCGCCATCGACAATGATGCCGAAGTCAATCGCCCCCAGCGAGAACAGATTGGCCGGCATCTTGGTCAGAGCCATCATGATGAACACCGTCACCAGCGCCAGCGGGATGGTGACGGCCGCCACCAGTGCGCTGCGCGGGCTGCCCAGAAACAGGATCAGCACAATGCACACCAGGCCTATTCCTTCCAGCACCGTATGGCTCACCTTATGCACAGTCAGCTGAATCAGGTCGTCGCGGTCGATGTAAGGCACGATCTTTACCCCCTGCGGGGCGAGCTGCTTTTGCAACTGGTCGACTTTGGCGTGCACCTCCTTGATCACTTCGGACGCATTCTGGTATTTCAGCAGCTTGACGATGCCCTGGATCGTGTCCGGATTATTGTCTTTGCCGAGGATGCCCTGGCGCTCCTGATGGCTGTATTGCAGCTTGCCGAGATCCCGCACCAGCACCGGCACGCCGCTCACCTGCTTGACCACCACGTTGCCGAGGTCGGTCAGGCTGCGCATCATGCCGATGCCGCGTACCACATAGCCCTGCTCGCCGCGCGAGATACGGCTGCCGCCGGCATTGGAGTTGTTGCCGTTGATGGCGGTGGTCACGTCCGATAGCGAAACGCCATAGCGCTGCAATTGCCTCTGATCGACTTCCAGCTGGTATTCCTTGGTGAAGCCGCCGAAATTATTCACCTCGGCGACACCCGGCACCTGCATCAGCGCCGGAATCAAGATCCAGCGCTGAATCTCGGACAGCTCCATCAGATTCTTGCTGTCGGACTCCAGCGTGTAGCGATAAATTTCACCGGAAGAGCCGCTCACCGAATCCAGGCTAGGCGTGACGCCGGTAGGCAGCGTCGCCTGCGCGATGCGCTCGGTTACCCGCTGACGCGACCAGTAATCTTCGGCGCCATCCTTGAAGGTCAGCGTAATCAATGACAAGCCGAAGGTGCTGGAGGAACGCATTTGCGCCAGGCCGGGGGTGCCGCTCAGCTGGCGCTCCAGCGGAATCGTGATTTGCTGCTCGATTTCTTCTGCAGCCAGACCCGGCACCTGGGTGGTCACCTGCGCCGTGACGTCGGCCAGTTCCGGATAAGCTTCCAGCGCCATCCGGGTCCAGGCGTAATAACCGAACAGCGCCACCAACAGCGTCACCAGGATCACGGCATAGCGCTTTTGCAGACAATAGCGGACGATCTTGTTAATCATTCAGCAGCACTCCGCCTTTGGTGACGACCCGCTCGCCGGCAGTCAAGCCCTTTTGAATGCGGGCGTTGCCGTTATCTTCGGTGCCGGTTTCCACCGTGCGTCGCTCAAAAGTCCAGGGAGCCACCTCAACGAAAACAGTGGTGTTGTCGTTATTCATCAGCAATGCGGAAGTCGGCACCACCGGCGCCGATGTTTGCGCTACCGAAAATACCGCGTTGGCAAACATATTGGGTTTGAACTTGCCGTCGGCATTCGGGATTGCGATGCGCACCAGCGCGCGCCGCGTGTCCGGCTGCAGCACATCGCTGACGAACGCCACTGTGCCGTGGAACTGCTCGCCCGGATAGGCGGGCAAACCGATAGTCACCGCTTGCCCCTTCTTGACCGACGACAGCAGGTTTTCCGGGACGTTGGCGGTGATCCAGACGCTTTCCAGGTTGGCAATCGTCATCAGTACCGCATTCAGATCATTGGCGCTCTGGCCAACGCCGATCGACAGCGCGGTAATGCTGCCCGAGCTCGGCGCCACCACGTTCAAACGCTGTCCGCTGCTATCGGCGCTGGTTGCACCGCCTGCACTGAGCGATTTAAGACGCGTATCGGCCCGCGCAAATTCGGCCTGGGCCTGGGTGTAGGCGCTTTCAACCTGCTCCACATCCTTGGCCGCGCCGGCGCCGGCTTGCTGCACGCCACGTGCCCGTTCCAATACTCTCTTGGCCAGTTGCAACGCATCGCGGGCCTTCTGCTGATCGGCAGTGGCTTGCGCAAAATCGCCCGATGCCATCACCAGCAGCAACTGCCCTTTCTTGACATGATCGCCAAGCCCGACCTTGAGTTCGAGCACTTTGCCGGCGACCGGCGGCACGATGTTGACGGTGCGCGACGGGTCGGCTTCCACCTGCGCCGGCAATTCCAGCGCATGCGCGGCGTCCAGCGACGCTACCGCTTGCACGGCGACGCGCTGGCGCAACGGCGAACGCGGCGGAATCACGATCCGTTCGCCTTGCCGGGTGAAATTGACGACGGGTTCAGAGCCGCCATCGGCGGCATGGGCGGCGCCTTTGCCGAAATTAATAACGGCAATAGCGGCGACGGCCAGAGTGACGACAGCCAGGGCAATTAGGAAGCGACGCGGGGTTTGGCTTTTTTCGGCCGGGGCAATGAGAGACATCGGAAAGTACCGCCAGTAGACAAATTGAAGAGTGCCAATCCTGTTGTTCGCGGGATTGGCACGCTGCCCCACCATGGGACGTCTACAGATTACCGATGCATCCTGTCAAAAACCTGAAGCAAAGCTGACAAAATCCTGACAAATGAAAATTATCAGATTGAGCACAGCGATATGACAACAACTCAAAGCAGTTTGCAGACCTCATCGAAATCTAGCCGTGGGCTGCGCGGGAACAATTTGGCCGGATCACCGTAGCCGAGGTTGCACAGGAAGTTGGATTTGATATGGCTGTCAGGAAAATATTCCTGCTGGAACTTGACCTGTTCGCAGCTGGCGGGGAAGAACTCGTGGTCCACCTTGGCATTGTCGAAACCGGACATCGGTCCGCAATCCAGCCCCAGCGAGCGCGCTGCAATGATGAAATACGCCCCCTGCAGGGTACCGTTGCGGCGCGCCGTGACTTCCGCCAGTTCCGGCGTGTCGGCGAACCAGGCACGGGCGTCCGCATGCGGAAACAATCGCGGCAGCGCATCGTAGAACTTCATATCCATGCCGACGATGGCAGTGACCGGCGCGGCCATGGTCTTTTCCACATTACCCGGAGCCAACGCCGGCAGCAGGCGCTGTTTCGCTTCCTGCGTGCGCAGGAACAGAATCCTGGCCGGACAGCAATTGGCGCTGGTCGGACCCCATTTCATCAAATCGTAGAGCTGTCGCAACACATCGTCTTCCACCGGCTTGTTAACCCAGTCGCTGTAGGTACGCGCCTTGCGAAACAACAAATCCTGTCCATCTTCGCTTAACCGGTTGCTCATCATCATCTCCTTAAACACGATCCAACTTCAGCAAGATTCAACTTCAGGCCTGTGCGGACTCCCGAAGCTAAAAGGTTAGCACGCGACAGAATTTCTACAATGGCAGTTTGGCCGGGGCGCCGAGGATGGGAAAAGGGAAATACACCGAGAAAATCGTGCCGCCGCCGGTGGCCGGCTCGACCGTAATCCTGGCGCCGTGATCTTTGGTGATATCGCGCACAATCGCCAGTCCGAGGCCGTTGCCGGCGACGTTGTCGTCGAGCCGATAAAAGCGGTTGAAGATCAACTCCTGCTCCGATGAGGCGATCCCCGGCCCGGTATCCTCGACCGAGAAAATGCCGCCATCCTTGCCCTGTATCGTATGCACCGTCACCCTGCCGTCGCGCGGCGAATAACGAATCGCGTTGTCGATCAGGTTATCGATCAGGTCGCGCAACAGGAATTGATCGCCCATGACCCGGGTCGGGTTCAGGTTGAATCCCAGGTCGATATTTTTTTTGTCCGCTTCTTCGACAAAATGCTGGATCGACTCTTCCACCAGCTTGTTCAGATCCACCACCGCCAGCCGTTCTTTTTCAAACTTGCTCGGCTCGGCCCGCGCCAGCGTCAATAACTGGTTGGTCTGACGGATCATTCTTTCGGTTGACGATGCCATTAACGCAATGGAATGGGCAGTTTCCGCTTCCTGCGCATGCTTTTGCAGCAGCCATTCGAGTTGCGTGCGGAAGCCGGCCAGCGGCGTGCGCAGTTGATGGGCGACGTTGGCCAGGAAATTCTGCTGCGCCTTGGCGTCGATTTGCAGCTTGTCGAGCAGCGCATTGATGGCCTTGAGCAACGGACTGAGTTCGCGCGGCGCATTCTGTTCATCAAGCGGCGACAGGTCGTCGTGGCTGCGGGAATCGAGATCGCCTTGCATCTTCTTCAACGGCAGCAACCCCTTGCTGACGGCAATCCAGATGATCGCAATCAGCACCATGGTCAGCACGGTTTCCAGCGCGACCAGCGCCAGCAATATGACGGAGCGGATATGGGTGCGCTTGCGCAGGGTTTCGGCGACGCCGATCGAAATGGACTCGTTGCCGATCCGGGTTTTCAGCGCCATCACCCGTATCGGTTCGCCCCGCATGAGGTCATCGTAGGTGCTCGGATCGTTCAGCGCCTCCTTCTCCGGCAGCGCCGGAAAATCGGCATCGCCGGCCAGCAACCTGCCCTGGCCATTGCGGACCACCAGGTAAATGGCGTCGAAATGATCGACCCGCAATACCTGCTCGGCCTGCTGCGACAAGGCGATTTCAACCTGCCCGCCGCTCTCGCGCAAGCGCGGAATCAAGGCCCAGCCGGCGTCCGCCAGACTCTGATCGAACGCGATCTGGGCCGGGATCCAGGCCAGCCAATAAGTCAGGCCGGCACCGACCAGATTGACCATCAGCAGCGGCACAATCAGCCACTTCAACAGGCTCATGCGGATGCTTGGAATCATGCTTGAGATTCCACTTTTTCCAGCATGTAACCAAAACCCCGAATGGTGCGGATTTCAATCCCGGCATCGGCGATCTTCAGGCGGATCCTGGAGATATAAACCTCTACCGCGTTCAGCGTCAGCTCCGCCCCCCAGGGCAGGATGGCGTCGATGATCTGCTGCCGGGAAACCACGCGCGAGGCTTGTTGCAGCAGGTATTCCAATACCGCCCATTCGCGCACCGACAGCGTAATCGGCTTGCCGTTGATTTTTGCGCGGCGCGACGAGGTGTTCAGCGACAGGCCGCCCAGATGCATTTCGACCGGCTGCGGCGCGCTACGCCGCAACAGCGCCCGCACCCGCGCCACCAGCTCCTGCGTGGCAAATGGCTTGACCAGGTAGTCATCGGCGCCGAGTTCCAGGCCGTATACCCGGTCCTGCACCGAATCGCGCGCCGTCAGCAACAGCACCGGAACCTGGCTGCCGCGCGCGCGCAAGCGCCGTATCACTTCAAAGCCGTCCATCCCCGGCAAGCCGATATCCAGCACCACCGCGGAAATCTCCGTGCGTTGCAACAAGGCGTCGGCATCGGTGCCGTTCTGCACCACATCGACCACCATCCCATGGCCTTTGAAGATGCGTAAAATCCCATCCGCGAGTACCGAATCATCTTCCACCAAAAGAATATGCATATGCCGTTTACCTATCCTGGAGCTTGTTCAAGTGACAGAACAAACTCCACTACCCATCGTTGTTGTCATTGCCAATAAAAACGCGATTTTAATCCGTCGCAGCCTATCCGCGTGGTTTCGTCTCGTGCCGAGGCCCGCATGATCCAGACAAAAATAGTTCTTGACCTAGAGCGCACTCTAACTTTTAAGCTTGATCCTATGAACACTGCCATCTCGATTCAACAAGCTGCGGCGGCAACCGGCCTCAGCGTCCATACCTTGCGCTATTACGAGCGGATCGGATTGATCGACCCGGTATCGCGGCTAGACAATCAGCATCGCCTGTACCGTGAGGACGACATGCGCTGGATTGCATTCCTGTTAAAGCTGCGCGCTACGGGCATGTCGATCCAGCAAATGCTGCGCTATGCCGAATTGCGCCGTAGCGGGGACGACCTGGACAGTGTGTCGGAACGCAAAGCGATGCTGGTACAGCACACCGCTGCGCTGGAGGCCGAACTGCTGGTCTTGCAGGAAACGCTGACTGTGCTGCACGGCAAAGTTGCGATGTACGCCAGCATGGAAGAAAAGCTGAAAGAACCCGTTAATTAATAACTGAGCAATAACTTAGAAAGGAAGTCACATGGATCAAACAGTGTACGAAAGAGGCTTGAAGCGCTTGAAGGAAGTGGACGGCGCAGCCGGCGATAAGGTGATCGACAGCCTGGCCGATATTTCACCGGATCTTGGCCGCCTCGTCATCGAATTCGGCTTCGGTGAAATTTACTCCCGCCCCGGCCTGACGCTGCAACAGCGCGAACTGGCGACGGTAGCGGCGCTGACCGCGCTGGGCACGGCACAACCGCAACTGAAGGTGCATCTGGCGGCGGCGCTGAACGTCGGCCTGTCGCGCACCGAAATCACCGAAACGATTATCCAGATGGCGCTGTATGCCGGTTTTCCGGCGGCCTTGAATGGCATGTTTGCGGCGAAAGAAGTGTTTGCCGAACACGATCGGCTTCAGCAAGCTCAACAACAAGCCGCTTAAACCGGGTGCTGGATTACGCGGTAATCCAGCAGATCCTGTTGTATCGCATTTTCCAGATTTGTCATCCGGAAGCGTCTGGCATATGAACACCTGGTAAGGTGTTCGACTGCCAGACGATGCGGCCATGGTGGCGGCCTTCGTAGCAAAAAACGTCGGTTGAAATTTGCAGTGATTGAAGTCTACGGGAGCAGGACGGGCCGGTGGAAATACCGATTCTGGATAGGGGTATAAGGAAAAACGATATCCAGGCAATCAATCACTAGCGAGGCAAAATCTTCGCATGCTGCCAGCGGCCGCTACGGCACAACTCATCGGTCACCTCCAGCACCAATCGCTCCACCGCCGCCGCCGCATTGGTCAGCGGAATATTTTTTGATGCGCACAACGCGAGCGTGCGTGAAATGCTGGCGCCGCTGATGGTGTACGCGCGCATCTCGCCGCGCGCAATCTCCGCCAGCAGCGGCGCCACCGGCAGGATGGTGGCGCCGATATCGGCCAGGATGGCCGACTTCAGGATCGCGACGGAATTGATTTCAATCACGTTATCGAGAGCCAGGCCGGCCGTTCTGACGATGTTTTCGATGCGTGGCCGCACCCCGTGCTGCAAGCCCGGCAAGATCAGCGGCGCCTTGATGGCCCGGGTCAGCGTCACCGAACGCCGCGCCGCTGCATATTGCGAGTCGGTGCGGGTGATGAACATCATTTCTTCTTCCACCAGCGGCGTCATCGCAAAAGTGCCCAATTGCCCGTCGTCGAACAACACCGCCAGATTGATGCGTCCGGTCTTCAATTGTTCGATCAAATTACCGGTCAGCTCTTCGGTCAGTTGCAGCGAGATATCGGGATATTTGGCGCGCACCGCCGTCAGCAATGGCAGCGCCAGCACCGCCGATACGCTTTGCGGGATACCCAGGGCAACGGTGCCGGTCGGCTTGTCGGTCGATTGCGCGACCGCCGATTTGGCATCGCTGACCTGCTTCAGGATCGCTTGCGCGTGCTGGTAGAAGGTCTTGCCGGCGTCGGTCGCCATCACCCCTTGCGCCGAGCGATGCAGCAGCTGCGCTTCGAGTTCGTCCTCTAGTTGCTTGATCTGCTGGGTTAGCGCCGGTTGCGCAATATGCAGCACGCGCGCGGCGCGCGACAGCGAACCGTGATCGACAATGGCGACGAAATAACGCAGTTGACGCAACTCCATAAAACACCGGCCTCACTGATCTTGATTGAAAAATGATTCTTTGCTTACCCGTCGTGAAAGCGGGATAGCGGAGTGTAAACGACTTCCTGCGGCCGTCGCTGAACCGCGCATTGGCCAAGCCATGTGCGTGAAGTTACAATGCCGAACGGTTCCGAGAGCATATTTAAAATCCAACAACCTGTAGGGCGGAAAAGCGTAGCGCCTTCCGCCGTGCTCGATGCGTCAAACATTGGTGGTACATCCAACGGCGGAAGGCGCTACGCTTTTCCGCCCTACCTGCTAAACGAATGGATAGAGAGACATGCCCCCTACCCCAAGCTCAACTGCTGCACCTGCCGACAGCCATCCCGCATTTGAAGCCGCGACTTACGCCAAGGTGACCTGGCGCCTGATGCCGCTGCTGTTCCTGTGCTACGTCGCTTCCTATCTGGACAGGGTCAACGTCGGCTTCGCCAAGCTGCAAATGCTGAGCGATTTAAAGTTCAGCGAAACCATCTACGGCCTCGGCGCCGGAATTTTTTTCCTCGGCTATTTCATCTTCGAAATCCCCAGCAACATGATCCTGCACCGGGTCGGCGCCCGACTCTGGATTGCCCGCATCATGATCACCTGGGGCGTCATTTCGGGCGCGATGATCTTTGTCGATAGTCCGACTTCGTTTTACGTCATGCGTTTTTTGCTGGGCGTGGCGGAAGCCGGTTTCTTCCCCGGCGTGATTCTCTATCTGACCTATTGGTATCCAGCCCACCGGCGCGGCAAGATGACCGCCTTGTTCATGACCGGCGTGCCGCTCTCCGGCGTCATCGGTGGTCCGCTGTCGGGCTGGATCATGCAAGCCATGCCCGGCCTGCACGGATTGAGCGGATGGCAGTGGATGTTTATTCTTGAGGCGATTCCGTCGCTGCTGCTGGGCGTGCTGGTCATCTTTTATTTGAAGGACCACATCCGGGACGCCAAGTGGTTGAGCGAGGAGCAAAAACAACTGCTGGCATCGCAAGTGCAGGCTGAAGCCAGCCAAAAATCGGAAGAATCGCTGCGCCGTATGTTCGCCAATCCGAAGGTGTGGCTGATGGCGCTGATCTATTTTTGCTTCGTCATGGGCTTGTACGGCGTCAGCTTCTGGCTGCCGACCATCATCAAGACCACCGGCGTCACCGATACCTTTCATATCGGTTTACTGACGGCGATTCCGTACGGGGTGTCGGCAGCGGCGATGATTTTGATCGGCCGCAGTGCCGACCTGCGGCGCGAACGGCGCTGGCACGTTGCGATTCCAGCGCTGCTGGGCAGCATCGGCCTGTTGCTGAGCACGGTGTACGACCATAACACCCTGCTCGCCATGAGCGCGCTGACGCTGGCGACGATAGGCATCATGAGCGTGCTGCCCCTGTTCTGGAGTTTACCCACCGCGTTTCTCGGCGGGGTCGCGGCGGCGGCCGGGATCGCGCTGATCAACTCGCTAGGCAACCTGGCCGGCTTCGTCAGCCCTTACCTGGTCGGCTGGCTCAAGGATCTGACCCATAGCACCAACAGCGGCATGTTCGTGCTGGCGGCGGCGCTGGTGATCGGGGCTTTGCTGACGCTGTCGGTGCCGGCACGCCTGGTAAATAAATAGTCCTGCCTGTTAAAGACGCACTGCTGAACGTCGCTTGATGAACGTTTCGCGCAGCTTGTCGTAAGCCCAGTTAAACACCACGGTATAGGGCAGGAAGAACAGCAGCAAGCCGATGTCGAGCAGCAGCGCATCGAACCAGCTGATCTTCAGCCACCATGCCGCCAGCGGCACTACCGCTGCCACCAGGCCGGCCTCGAATGCCACCGCGTGCATCACCCGCACCGCAAATGTCCGCACCAGCCCCCAGTGCCGCTCGACACGCTCGAACAGCGTGTTGAAGATCATGTTCCAGAGCATCGCAATCAGCGAAATCATCAATGTCAGCAAACCCGCGTGGGCCATGGAGCTGCCCATGGCCCACGCCAATACCGGGGCGCAGATGGCCAACGCCAGGATTTCAAAAACCAGCGCATGCGCAGCACGTTCGATCCAGGATTTGTTCGTATTCATACTTCCCCCTGTGTTATCCAGTTTCAACCCGGTCATTCTCCGGCAGTTCCCTGATACCATCAAAGCAATAACCATCGGCTAAACCGATACTTTAGAGAGTCATCAAGCATGGGCCAATCTCTGGAATCACTCGTCATGTTTGTCGAAGCCGCCACGCTGGGCTCGTTTTCAGCCGCAGCGCGCAAACTCGGCAAACAGCAATCCACCGTCAGCGAAGCCATCGCCAACCTGGAAATCGACTTGGGACTGAGCTTGTTCGATCGCAGCACGCGCCGCCCTACGCTGACCGCACATGGTCAGGCGATGCTGGTCTATGCGCAGCAGGTGATGGAGGCCAGCGACCGGCTGCAGCGTTCGGCCCATCGCCTGGCCGAAGGCCTGGAACCGCAGCTGACGCTGGTGCTGTCCGATACCTATCAATCGGATCGGTTCGAGGCGATTCTCACCGAATTTGAAAAACGTTATCCCGAGCTGGAACTCGAATGCATGATTGCCGAGCACAACGACGTGGTGGCGCTGGTGCAAGAGGGCCGCGCCCATCTTGGCCTGGTGGCGGCGCAGCCGGACTACCCGCCGGATATCGGTTTCGAATCCATCGCCGAACGCTCCGCCATCGGCCTTTACGTCGGCAAGCGGCACCCGCTGGCGAGCGCGCCGCACGTCACCACCGAAATGCTGCATCAGGCACGCGAGCTGCGCCTCAACACTTATCTCGACGACGTTGTGCAACGCCGTCGCGGCAAGTGCTGGTCGGCCTCTAGTTATCTGCTATTGCTGGAAATGACCGAGCTGGGTTTTGGCTGGGCCGAACTGCCGCGCTGGCTGGCAAAGCGTTTTGCCGCTGACGGCCTGCTCGAACTACGGGTGCGCGGCTGGCCCAAGAGCATACAGGTGGATGCGCTATGGTCGCGCCGCCATGGGCTTGGACCGGCTGGCGGCTGGTTGCTAGATACGCTGTTGGCGCCGTGCATCGGCGACGCTTAAAGGGCACCTAAATCCGCACAATGATCTGTTGACAGGCTTATCGCCACCTCTAAAAACCGTAGCGAGCGGCTCAAGGTCGAGGCGAGAAGCGGAGCCGTACGGAGGTACGGTGAGCATCGCAGCCCCGAGATTGAGTCGCGCAGTAGGTTTTTAGAGGTGGCTTCAGACAATAAAAAACCCGCTCGCCTTACGGCAGCGGGCTAAACCCCTCGGAGACGTCGAGGAGGGAGACAAAGACATCAACAGATTTTAACGGATCCGCAAAAATATATCCACACGGAAATATTCTTACGCCCTCCAGTCACCTCTATTGAATGTCCCGTGTGTCGTTAATCCTGGCTATACACCAGCGCTCCGGTCAGGTCGCCAATCGGCTTGCCGCCAGTTGCCGCGATTGCCTTGTCGCGTGCAGCGATGCCGTCCAGCACTGGCAGCGACCAGCGGCGGGTGATGAAGCGCAGAATCGATGACGTGTCGTACAAGCTCGAATCGACATAGCCTTTCTTGGCGAACGGCGACACGATGATCGCCGGCACGCGTGAACCCGGGCCCCATTTGTCGGCCTTCGGCGGCGCCGCATGATCCCAGAATCCGCCGTTTTCGTCATACGTCACAACGATCAGCATATGGCCCCATTGCGGACTTTGCTTGAGCTTGTTGATGACATCGGCGATATGCGCGTCGCCGGAGGCGATATCGGCATAACCGGAATGCTGGTTCAAATTGCCTTGCGGCTTGTAGAAGGTTACCGACGGCAATTTGCCGGCCGCCGCATCGCTCAGGAACTGGCTATCGAAGTCCCTCAAATGCTTGGCACGGTAATCGGCATGCGTGACCGGGTCCATGTTCGCAAAATAATTGAACGGCTGATGATGGAATTGGAAATTCGGCACCGGGACGCCGAACTTGCGGTCGCTGGTGGCGGCCGCGAGCGAGGCGTTCCAGGCACCGGCATACCAGGCCCAGTCGACCCCTTTATCAGACAACAGATCGCCGATGTTCTTTTGCGTCTGCGGCGGCAAGGTCGACGGCATGCTGGTATCGGCATACAACTTGCTGGCATCTGCTGCGGCAGGCTTGACGTTACTCGGCTGATAAGGCGGCTGCATGGTGTTGACCGCATAGAACATGCCGTTGGCATCGGCCGGCGTCAACGCGCCGTCATTCAGGTATTTCGGCGCGCCGTTCAGGACCGAGGTTGGCGAACCCGGAGCCGGTGTCAGCCGTAAGAAATTACCGTTGGCATCGACGTCGATCTTGGAGATCAAGCCGCTGGCGACGGATTTGTCGGCATTCGGATATTGCGGGATACAGGCGCAGATCAGGAACTGATGCGACAGGAACGATCCGCCGAATGCGCCGATAAAGAAGTTGTCGGCCAATGTGTACTGTTTGGCAAGCTGCCACATGGCCGATTTGCTGCCATCGTAATAGCCCATGGTCATACCGCCGGCATCGGAGTAAGCCGCAAACTTATCGTTGTTGCCGCCGTTGATCTGCATCTGGTTGTTATAGAAGCGGTGCACCAGATCACGCGTGATCACCGTGCTGTCCAGGTTGAAGCCGCTGGCGCTATCGAGCTGGAACGGCTGGTTAGGCAGGTTGGCCGATTGCGCCTGAGTGACTACCTTGCTTTGTCCGGGCACGGTCATGCCGCCCCAGGTCGGCGGCAATACCGGCAAGGTGGAGCCATCGAAATCTTTTTGCGGCACATATTGGATTTTGGAACTCGGATTGACGCCGGGGATGCCGTTGGCACCCGGAAACAGGCCGTAAAGAGTATCAAAGCCGCGGTTCTCCGCGTAAATCACGACAACGGTATCGATTTGATTGATCCCATCGGCAGTGACAGTGCTTGACCCGCCGCAAGCACCCAGGCCGACCGCAAGCGCGGCAGAGAGCAAGGACAAGCGAAAAATGCGATTCATAGTTCCCCCTTATTGTTAGAAGGCAATATGATACCAATCAACAATGACCGGCCGATGACAAACTCGCACTATTTTTTCAGGGCAGCAATTATTCTTCGCGTCATTGTTTTGTCATCAATGCATGCTAGTCTCCCCCACCATGAAACTAAAACAACTACTCATTGCCGCCGCCGCAACCGGACTCGCCCTCATCGGCTGGCAAGTTAACCGGGCCAGCGTATCCGCCCCCCAGTCAAGCCCCGCCCCCGCTTATCGTCAAGCCGCTTATGCGCCGCAGAAGACCCGGCCGACGGTGGAGGCGATGACCAATCTTGGACGCTTGATGTTTTTCGACCCGGCCTTGTCGGCATCGGGAAAACAAGCTTGCGCCACCTGCCACAGCCCCGACCATGCGTTCGGCCCGCCCAACGATTTATCGGTGCAACTGGGCGGAAAAGACATGACGCTGGTCGGCACCCGTGCCGTGCCGTCGCTGCGTTATATGCAGAACGTGCCGCCGTTCACCGAGCACTATCATGACGATGATGGCGACGACAGCATCGATGCCGGGCCGACCGGCGGCCGGACCTGGGATGGGCGCGCGGATTCGGCGCATGACCAGGCCCGGATTCCGCTGCTGGCGATCCATGAAATGGGCAATGCCAGCCAGGCCGAGGTGGTCGGAAAACTGAAAAAAGCCAGCTATGCAGGACAGTTTCGCGCCGCTTTCGGCAATGATGTTTTCGATCGGACTGAGCAAGCATTCCAATCGGCATTGATGGCGCTGGAGGTATTCCAGGAAAGTCCCGTCGACTTTTACCCGTACAGCAGCAAGTACGATGCTTTTCTGCGCAAGCAGGTAGAACTGAGCCCGCAGGAATTGCGCGGCCTGGCGCTATTCAACGATGAGCGCAAAGGCAATTGCGCCTCCTGCCATATCAGCGCGGTAATGCCGAATGGCGCATTCCCGCAATTCACCGATTACGGATTGATCGCGATCGGCGTCCCCCGCAACAAAAAGATCCAGGCCAATGCCGATCCGGCCTACTTCGATCTGGGCCTGTGCGGACCCGACCGCACCGATTTCACCGACAGGAAAGACTATTGCGGACGCTTCAAAACGCCGACCTTGCGCAATGTCGCCTTGCGCCACACTTTTTTCCACAACGGAGTTTTCCACAACCTGGAGGAAGTCATGCGGTTTTACGTCCAGCGCGATACCCATCCGGAAAAATGGTACCCGCGCAATCACGCTGGCAAGGTACAAAAATTCGATGACCTGCCGCCGGCATACCACGGCAATGTGAACGTCGAACCGCCATTTGACCGTCAGCCCGGCGATCAGCCGGCGCTGTCGGATGCCGAAATCAAGGATGTGATCGCCTTCATGAAAACGCTGACCGACGGTTATCGGCCTTAGTAGTTCACTAGAACTATCGGATCAAATCCCGCAGCGCATCATCGAGCGTCGGGAACGAAAAGCGATAGCCGATCGCCTCCAGCTTGGCGGGCAGCACCCGTTGACCGCCGAGCAGCAAATAGGCCCGGCTGCCCAGCAAAAGCCGCATCAACCAGCCGGGAGCCACAAACACGGCCGGGCGATGCAGGGCGTGCGCCAGTTTGCTCGTGAACTCCGCATTGGTGACTGCTTCGGGCGCGTTCATGTTAAACGGTCCGCGCGCATCGGAGTTCTCCAGCAGCTGGAGCACGATGGCCACGTAATCGTCTATGTGAATCCAGCTCATCCACTGCCTGCCGTCGCCGATCCGGGCGCCCAGGCCCAGCCTGAACGGGAGCAGCATGCGCCCCAGAAACCCACCAGTGCCATCGAGCACCAATCCGGTGCGCAAGGTACAGACCCTGACATTGAAAGCCGCCGCCCTTTGAGCGGCCTGCTCCCATGCTTTACATAATTCTGAACTGAAGGCTGGCGAAGGTCCGGCAGACTCGCTCAATTTGATATCGCCGCGATCGCCGTAATAGCCAACCGCGGAACCGCTCAGGAGAGTGGCAGGCTTGACTCTTGCGCCTTCTATCCGGCGCACCAGTTCCTCGGTCAATACAACGCGGCTTTGCCACAATTTGGTTTTTCGTTGCTCGGTCCAGCGCGCATCGACGATGGGTTCACCAGCCAAATTGATGACGGCATCGAACATGTCGTCCGGCCCCCATTCAGCCAGCGAGGCTATTGGCGTTACGGCTGGCCCGCATTTGTCTTTGACTGATTCCGGCTTTCGGCTGAATACCGATATTTCATGACCTTCTCGCAGTAAAGCGGCGCATAAGCGCCGCCCGATCAAACCAGTTCCGCCGGTAATGAGAACGCGCATGTCAATCTGCTCCGCAATGCCATTGCTGCAATATACGCCAAAGCATCCGCAGCGGAGAATGAAGGCGCTGGTGCGAATTGACCGCTGCGCCGGTTCTGGCCGACCGATTGTGCTGATCCGCGCTGCCCCATCCTGATGGCGTTGATCTCACGGTTCATGAATGACCGACTGATGCGTGTTGCGACGGACAGCAACGACTCAAAGCGGACATTCAACCATCTACTTCTATCTTCAAGACATTCGCCTGTTGTATGGCAAAGGCCCTCAAGAAGTTTGCTGTGCCAATATCGCCGACAACAAGCCTGGAAAGCGACCTTCAATGTCCGCACGTCGTAGTGTATTCATATGATTCGTGCCGCTGCTCTCCGTGAACACCAATCCAGCTTCACGCAACACCTTGAAATGATGAGAGACAGTGGACTTGGGACGTCCTCCGTCCAGCTCACCGCAGGTTGCTGCCTCAACGCAAGCAAGATGTCGAACGATGTCGAGTCGAATGGAGTCGCTCAATGCGTACAGCACACGTTCGAGGGAAAACTCACTAGCGGCAGGATGTTTGAATGGGCGCATGAGCACCATCATACACTTTGGATTATAATTATTCCATTGTTCGTATATCTTCGAACTAACGAATAAATACTCCACTTTCGTAAAGGTCATCCATGTCTGCCCTGTTTCAACCATACAAGCTTAAAGGCGTTACCCTGCGCAATCGTATTGCTGTCCCGCCAATGTGCCAATATATGGCGGTCGATGGACTAATCAATGACTGGCATCAATCGCACTACGCAAATATGGCGCGTGGCGGCGCCGGACTTGTTATCGTTGAAGCAACTGCCGTTTCTCCCGAAGGACGCATCACACCGGGTTGTACCGGTATCTGGAACGATGATTTGGCACAAGCGTTTGTTCCTGTTGTGCAGGCCATCAAGGCAGCGGGCTCAGTACCTGGAATTCAAATTGCTCACGCGGGCAGAAAGGCGAGCGCCAACCGCCCTTGGGAAGGAGACGACCATATCGCTGAAGGCGATGAGCGTGGTTGGCAGACGATTGCTCCCTCAGCAGTTGCGTATGGAAAAGGCTTGCCCAAGCTCCCTCGAGCGATGACATTGGATGACATCGCTCGCGTGCGTCAGAACTTTGTTGACGCAGCCAAGCGGGCGCGTGATGTTGGGTTTGAATGGCTGGAACTCCATTTCGCGCATGGCTATCTGGCACAGACCTTCTTTTCCGCACATTCGAATCATCGTGACGACATCTATGGCGGTAGCGTCGAGAACCGCGCACGCTTCCTGCTCGAGACGTTGAAAGCAGTACGTGAAGTTTGGCCAGAAAATCTGCCGCTAACTGTACGCTTTGGTGTTATTGAATACGATGGACGTGATGAGGAAACACTGCTCGAGTCGATTGGCCTTGTGCGCGATTTCAAAGCCGCTGGCATGGACATGATTAGCGTCAGCATCGGTTTTACAATTGCTGAAACCTCGATTCCGTGGGGACCGGCTTTCTTGGGGGCGATTACTGAACGCGTTCGACGCGAAGCGGATGTGCCTGTATCTTCAGCATGGGGCTTCGGCACACCGGAGATTGCCGAGCGCGCCGTCAAAGAGCAGCAACTCGACGTCGTCATGGTGGGAAGAAGCCATTTGGTCAATCCCCATTGGACCTATTCCGCTGCAAAGGAGTTGGGCGTTGAGCGTGCTTCGTGGACGCTACCGGCACCGTACGCGCACTGGCTCGAACGTTATTAAATGAAAATGGCGAACCAGGGTTCGCCATTTCCTTATCCACTGGTGGTGCATGATTTACCCGGAGTGACCGCTTCTGACCTAATTGCGCCGGTCGCCCTACGCATCTGCGAGCAAGCGATGCAGAGAATACAAAAATGGAAGCCGGACTGCGCTTCCATTTGTATGCCGAGCAGGCCAAACGCGGCCTGACAGGATCTGCCGCTTAGTTACCGACCTTGTCCGACGGGTAAGCCAATGAATCGCGCAACAGATAACTCATCGGCATGTTCAAATTGGTGCCTTTGGGGCCGTTCGGTTGCTGGAACCAGTAGTCATAGAGCCTCTTGAATTCGCCATCGTTAATCAGGCGCGCCATCTCGCCATCCACCAATTTTTTGAAGCCCGGATCATCCTTGCGGAACATCAGCGAGTACGGTTCGGTTGACAGCGGATCGCCGACTACAGCAAAGCTGGCAGGATTTTTTGCGTTCGAGCGCAGGCTATACAGCAGCACGTCATCCATCGCGTAGCCATCGGCTTTGCCCTGATCGACCAGTGAGAACGATTCATCGACATCGCGCCCCTCCATGACCTTGATATTGAGCGCACGTACATTGCTGCGCGCATTGATCAGATCGATGGTGGTAGTGCTCTTGGTAACGAC
This sequence comes from Paraherbaspirillum soli, assembly GCF_042654985.1. Lineage (NCBI taxonomy): Bacteria > Pseudomonadati > Pseudomonadota > Betaproteobacteria > Burkholderiales > Oxalobacteraceae > Paraherbaspirillum > Paraherbaspirillum soli. The sequence continues at coordinate 115,224 of NZ_JBHSMT010000013.1, forward strand.
GATGGTCTTGCCCCTCAGATCCGACCAGTTCTTGATGCCCTTGTCGCTCTTCACCAGCATTTTGACGCTGGAAAAAAAGTGCGGCACGGTAAAGGCGACGCGGCCACGACGCTCGGCGTTATTGGTCGTCGAGCCGCATTCCAGATCGGCCTTGCCTTCGATGATGCTGGTGAAGCGGGTGCTCGAATCGACCGGCAGATACTGCACTTTCAAATTCGGCAGTTTCAGTTCGCGCTTGACCGCATCGGCGATTTTCAAGCACAGGCCGATTGAATAGCCGGTGATCTGCTTGTTTTCATTGGTGTAGGAAAATGGCGCGGTCTCACGATACGCGAGCGTGATGCTCTGACTTTCGCGAATCTTGGCAAGGGTATCGCCAGCCGTTGCGGCTAGCGGCGTCAGAATACACATCAAGGTCAAACCATGCTTAATCACACCACGCATAACAAAAGCTCCAATGAGTCGCTCGGTCGCCACTGGCGCAGCCAAAGCCGACAACCGAAAAGTTGATTGGGGTGAACATTACCCCCGTGCAAATGTATCAGAAATTCCAGCCGGTGCGGCCTTTTTGTTGCATATGTAATAAATTTGTTACGCTTTTTTGTTGGGCTTGCAAAACACCTGGAATCGCTGCCGCGATTTCAGGTCGGTCTATCACTGATTGGGCAGCAGCGCCTGCAGTTCGTCCGCCAGGGTCTTCACCAGTTCTGCCGCCGGCATCGGACGCGCCATCGCTACGCCCTGCCCGGCCCACAAGGACATGAACTCCGGGCGAGCGAGTTTGGCGGCGGCCTGCCGCATTTCACCGGTCAGCGCGTTCTGGACCGGATAAGGCGGGACTTCCTGTTCGAACGGCCGCATCCGCTCCATGAACTGATTGACGATGCCGCGCGCATACCGACCTGAGAAAGTGCGCGTCAGGCGCGTACTGTCGTCCCGCGCCTTTTGCAGCTGCTGCCGCCAGGCTTGAGCGATGCCCGATTCCGGACAGCTCAAGAAGGCGGTGCCGAGTTGCGCCGCCTGCGCGCCTAGCATCAGCGATGCCGCAATGCCGCGTCCGTTCATGATGCCACCAGCCGCAATGACGGGAATTTTTACCGCCGCCGCAACCTGCGGGACAAGCGCCATCAGGCCGATGCAAGACTGTTCAAAATCGCCCAGGAAAGTCGCGCGGTGACCGCCGGCCTCCGAGCCTGAGGCGCAAATGAAATCGGCTCCGCCCCTTTCCCATGCTTGCGCTTCCGCAACCGTGGTCGCGGTGCCGATGACCAGAGAGCCGGCGCGCTTGAAGCGGGATACGGTTTCGCTGTCGAGGATGCCGAAAGTAAAGTTTACAACCGGCGGCGCGGCCTCCAGCAGCGCACTGACTTGATCGCGGAAATCCTCGCAGAATTTGTCCGGAACCGATGTCGGGCCGAGCCCGAGTTCGGCCCGGAACGGAGCGAGCAAATCCTGCGCCGCCAGCACTTCGGCGGCCGCCGGACGCGGCGGCTCTTGCACGAACAGATTGACATTGAATGGACGGTTGGTCAGGGCCCTGATTTTCGCCACGTTTTCGATGATCGCCGCTGGCGCCAGCAGCGCCGCGGCGTAAGAACCGAGTGCCCCGGCGTTGCTGACGGCGACCGTCAGCTCCAATGGCGAGCCGCCGTTCATCGGTCCTTGCACGATCGGATGATCGATGCCGACCGCTGTCTTGAATGCAGAGTAGCGAATAGTCATGTTTGCGATGTCTCAGATTAAAGGGAGGGCGCCGCCAAGCACGGTATCGTGCAGCAAGCGATCCAGCACGGTGAAGTCCCGCTCTTCCTGTTCGGGTGGCGGGAACGCATGGCTCAAGCGGTCGAGATGGAATTCGAGAAATTGATTTATGACCGGCATCGCCAATCCCTGCTCGGACTCCAGCGCTTGCCGTTTGATCGTCAATAGTTCTTCAATCGCATTTTTCAGCGCGCTATCGGTGACGATGGCGTCAACCAGGTCCTGAAAGCGCATCGGCACCACGCCGCGCTGCTGCTCTATCCACAGGCAAGCGAGCAATGGCCGCAACACATACAGATATTTTTTGAGGCGAACCAGATCGCCGCGCAAATGCTCGCGATAATTCTTCTTCGCCATATGCAGATAGTGATGGAACGAGCGCTCAGGCCGATACACTTGTTCGGCTGCAGCACGCACCGCGCCCAGGAACGCTTGATCGGCTCGATAGATGACCGGCGACGACAGCCATTCCACCACCGTGGCATTGCCGTTGCGGAGCAGGCCCAATGCCTTGCGCAAATCCCAGCCGCTGACATCGTAGACATCGTTGATCGGCAGTTCGATCACATCGCGCCCCGGGAAAACGGTCAGATACCAATCCACTTGGTGCACATAGATAAAGCGCACGTCGTAATCGCTATCGGGCGAAGCGAAGCCCCAGCCACGGCTGCCTGATTCACAGGCGAATAGCACTTTTACCGAATGTTCGGCCTCGACCCGGGCAAGGGTCGCTTCAATTTCGATACGTACTAGCGGATCGATCGGGTGTTCATTGTCCTGAAAGTCATACTTGTTACCGGTCATAGAGCTATTTCTTATCAAATCAAATGTTTCAAATGTTGCGCTAGTGTATTTGAATGATCGCGCTCTACCAACTGCAATTCTGATGCCGCTCTGAGATTTTTTTGGCGCACAAACGCAACCAAGCTCCGCGGCGGACGGAAGGAGCATTCAGACAGCAATTTACCTGAACGAAAACCGGTTCCGGCATGAACATTCAATGCTAAGGCGTCATATCCTGCGACCGGGTATCGGCAGGCTTGGTACTCAACGGCAGATGCTCCGTCGCACAAAACTCGGTATCCGCAGCCGCAATGCATGCTTCAAAAGCATCCGCATGGTCTGCCGAGGCGAATACGTAAATCGTGTCATCGACTTGAATCTCAGTCGGGGAAATTCGAATAGTAGCCATCGGTAACCTTTCTAAATTCCGTATCAATGATTGGAAATCCTAGCATGAATGAACCGTCAATATTGCCCCCGCTCCCACGATGCACGCGTTGCGCGGCGTGACATAAAACCCGTGGCCGGCAGTCTGCCGGCGGCGCCAAAGCCTCTTGGATCGGGCTCATGCTCGCAGCTTGGAACGGCTCCGTGCTATGCTGCGCAACCCGGAATATCTAGTACACATTATTGTTAATGAATACCACCAACCCTACCCTCAGCCCTTTTCAGTCCGCACGCATCCTGCTCAAGCAATTTCAAGAGAAATTCGCCGCTTTCCGCGAGTGCATGCCGCTGGCCATTGGCATCGACAAGCAGCTTATCGCGCAACTCCCCGAGCTTGACCGCAAGACTATGCGCACCGCGCTGGGGATTCACACCAACTCATTGCGGTATCTGAAGGTAATGGCGAAGGCGACCGTCAGATTTGACCTCGACGGCAATGCCGCCGGCGAAGTCACCGAAATCCATCGCACCCACGCATCCCAAATTCTGCTGGAGCGTGCAAAAAAAGATGCCGAGCTGCGCAAAGCTCAGCGCAAGGCAGAAGAAGCTCAACGTGAATTAGATCAGGCAGCGCGCCAACGCGCCGAGAAATTGAGCCAACTCACGGCGAAATTCTCTCGCGGCAGCTGATTCGGCCAAACACATGCCGTAAATCGACAATCGCATTTCCAACCAAGGAATCCTGCATATGCTGCAACCGAAGGTCACTGGCTTATCTGGTAATGAAATCTATTGCATGCACCTGAAAGGATTCACGCCCGCCGGGATTGTGGTTGGCAACAGCGTGCAGTCTATGGGTGTCCTCGGCAGTCTGGGCTCTGCCTTCCGAGGAGCCTTGGGTGGCGAGGTTCCGGCGATAACCGACATGATCCATGCCGGACGCGAAGCGGCGTTTGAACGGATGACCAAAGAGGCCGAACGCGAAGGCGTGCATGGCGTGGTTGGCGTCACTTCGGAACTGCGAGCGCTGGCAGGAAATTCCGAGTTCCTCTTTGTCGGATCAGGGGTGCTTGGGCACAGTACAAGCAGGATGTTCACCAGCGCCGGCGATGCGCAAGAACTGTATTGCCACATGGATGCCGGATACCAGCCGATCCACTTTGCCTTTGGAAATATCGCTTACTCGGTCGGCGTGGTGGGTGGAATCACCGGCACCTTAAAGACGATGGTGCGTGGAGAAATCAAGGAATTCAGCGACATCTTCAACGCCACCCGGCATCACGCGCTTGAGCGCCTGGTTAACCAGGCCAAGAAGGTAGGCGCCAACGCCGTCATCGGCGTCAAAACCAACGTCAAGAAATTGAACGGCATCCATGAGATGTACATGACCGGCACGGCAGCCATGCATCCCAGCCTGCCCGCCGCATGCTACGACTCACCGGTTTCCAGCGACCTGACAGGCGAAGAATTGTGGTCGATGACCAGCCTTGGTTACGCACCGGTCAAGCTGTTGATCTCCACTTCGGTCTATTCGCTCGGCGCCATCGGCGGGCTGAAAGCCATGTTCAAAGGGTTTATCAAAGGCGAGATCAGCGACTTGACCACGCTGATCTACGATGCCAGAGAGAACGTGTTCGACCGCTTGAAGTCGGATGCAGCGGAAGTCGGCGCGGAAGAAGTGGTCGGGACCAAAACCTACATTGTCGAACTCGGCTCGGGCTTGATCGAAGTGATCGCGATAGGAACTGCTGTTCGCAAGTTACCCGGCTTCAGCGTCGTCACCCCCTCCCTTCCCTGCCAGGCGATTATCCGAGACAAGGACACGTGGATCAGTGGCGACAGCGGCTTCGATCTGCAATCGACACGAGCCGGCGGCTCTGACTCGCAGGCCACACGACGGGCCGGCGGCTGATTTTCATATCGCACGACCGGCCACAAGCAGCCCTCCAGCAATTATCCGAAGCCGCGGCAGCGATTGACAGATTGGTAGATTGACACTTGCAAAAGTGTGAACAAAAATGATAGGTAACACTGCGTTCCGCCACGAGGAGAATGTATGTATTACCAAAGTTACAACCCGATGGGGAACGTGTTTCTTTCCACCCTGGTAGCAGCGGTCCCGATTGCCGCTTTGTTGTACTTCATTGCCCTTCATCCACATCGCGACGTCCAGGGAACCAAACGCCTGGGCATCCCCGCTCCTTACGCGGCATTGTTCGGCGTAACCGCCGCTTTCCTGGTTTCCTGCATCGCCTTCAAGATGCCGCTTGCCGCAGCGGCGTCGGCTTTCGCACTGGGCTCGCTCTCGGGATTCCTGGGGATCATATGGATCATTCTGGGCGCGATGCTGCTCTACACGATGACCGTGGTCACCGGGAAGTTCGAGATCGTGAAGGAATCCATCATTCAAATCTCCTTCGACCGCCGGCTCCAGTGTGTGCTGATCGCCTTTTCTTTCGGCGCGATTATCGAGGGCACCTCTGGCTTCGGCACGCCGGTGGCGATCGCCGGCGCCGTGATGGTGGGCCTGGGATTCAAGCCGTTCCAGTCCGCCGTGCTGAATCTCCTCGCCAACACCGCCCCGGTCGCCTGGGGCGCGATCGGCACACCGATCGTGGTGCTGGCGTCCGTCAGCGGCCTGGACCAGGTCACGCTCTCCGCCATGGCAGGTCACCAGTTACCCTGGATCTCGATGCTGGTGCCGTTCTGGCTGGTCGCTGTTTTTGTGAAGATGGAGGGCGGCACGTGGAAGGAAGTGTTCGAGGTGTGGCCGGCCACGCTGTGCGCCGGCGGGTCGTTTGCGCTGATGCAGTATTTGGCCTCTGGAACCAATCAATTCCACCTGATGACCGATGTCGTGTCGGGCGTTTTCTCGGTCATCTGCACCGCTTTGTTTTTGCGCTTTGTCTGGCATCCGAAGACCCGCTTCCTGCTGAAATCGGAGCGCGAGGCGCTCGCGAAAACCGGCGCGCCTGCAGCCGTCACGACTGACCGCAGCGCCTGGAAATACTCGTACAGCGTGGGGGAAACAATCTACGCCTGGCTGCCGTGGGCCATTTTGATCATCTGCTGCGCGGTATGGGGCATGCCCGAATGGAAGAAGTATCTGAATGCGCTGTTCTCCGGCATCGCATTCAAGACCACACTGCTAGGCTCGCCGTTTACCGGCACCCTGTCCTTGCCGACCTGGGATATGCCGGCGCTGCACAATCTGGTGCAGCGCACCCCTCCGGTGGTTGCGGCCAGCGCCAAGCCCGAGGCGGCGCGTTTCGTCATCAACTGGCTGTCGGCCGCGGGGACCGGCGTGTTCGTTGCCGCGATCTTGTCCGGCTTGGTTCTCAGATTGAGCGCAGCGCAGTGGAAAGAGGCCGTGGTCCGCACCGGACGCCGCATGGCGACACCGGTGGTGGTCATCGCGCTGGTGCTGGGACTCGGCTTTCTGACCCGCTACTCGGGCACGGACGCGGTGTTGGGTCTGGCTTTCACCAATGCCGGCCCGATGTATCCGTTCTTTGCCGCCTATCTGGGCTGGCTGGGCGTCTTCCTGACCGGCTCGGACACGGCATCCAACGCCTTGTTCGGCAGCCTGCAGCGAATCACGGCGCAACAGCTGCATCTGAATGAAATCCTGATTGTGGCGACCAACTCAACCGGCGGCGTCATGGGCAAGATGATAGACGCCCAGTCCATCATGGTGGCCTGCGCCGCCTGCTACGACGATCCGCACGAGCGCGCGCATGCGCTCGGACCGATTTTCCGCAAGGTGTTCTGGTACTCGATCGCCGGCGCCGCCATGATCGGCGTGATCGCCATGCTGCAAGCCTACGTCTTCCCGGGTGCGATCCCGATACCGCCGCTGCCCAAGTGATCACTAGTGGACACTCGATACGCAATATGAAAAGCCCGGCATTTGCCGGGCTTTGTTTCATTCCAGACTGAATTACGGTTTCTTTAATCTCTCCAGCCCAAATTTCGCCAGCATCATATCCGCAGTTTGCAGCGCTCCCTCCACCCAACCCTGCGCATCGGAATAGGCTTCGCCGCAAATATACAAGTGTTGCTGACTGAACGGCTGGATGATTTTCTGTTTCACTTCCCAGCTTTTTACGCCGATGTTCCAGCTGTTCCAGCCGCCGCCGAACGGGTCGTCGCCCCAATCGCGGAAGCAGGCGTCCTGTACTTTTGGTGTGTAGCTCAAGCCATGCATGGTTCCAAGCTGGCGCGCCACTTCGGTCACCATGCGGTATGGCGCCTGATATTGGTCCCAGGTCAGTTCCGGATTGTGTTTCCGGTTTTCGGCGACAAACGGTTCGTCCACTTTGGCGACCTGCTGCCCCTTGGATTTGTATTTATGCCGCTGCGGCCGCAAGCCGTCCCAGAATCCGGTATTGTCGCCGTCGTCATAACTGGCCAGTAGCATGGCGGGTCCGGTTTTAACCGGTGCGCCATTGCTTTTCGGCCAATAGTAGGTTTGCCGTACCGGTATGTCGGTCACGCTGCGCCCGGCTTGTACCGGCACCACGGTACCGTCAGGTTCGGTGTATCCGGCAGCGCGCCACCATGGACTGGTATAGGTGGTAAATAACTTAAACAAGGGACGCGGAGTGACCGAAGCAATCAAGCCGTTGATTTCTTGCAGAATCGGGCTGCTGTCGGCCAGCAAATCCAGCGAGCGGCGCGGCATCGCCAGGATCAGGGAATTGGCGCGGACCGACCTGCCGTTGACCTGAAATTCAACTGCGCCGTCCACACTTTGAAGCGCCGATACGCTGCTGTTTATCCGAACTTCACCGCCCGCATCAGTGAAGAATTTAGCCAGAACCTGCGGCACCTGCTGGAAACCCTTGGTGAAGCCCTCGTACACAGAATCGGCCCCAAAGTCGGACAAATACCAGGGAATGGCGTCGGCGGCGTTCCAATTGCTCAAGGTCGAGTCGTAACCGCCCGCATCCATTGAATATTGATACGATTCGCCGTTAATGACCCGCATCAATACATTCCAGAACCCCTGCTGATACAAGGGCTTGCCGGCGAAACTGGCTTGCTGCGCCATTTCGCGGCGCTGCTCTTCGCTTAACTTTTTATTGGTAATGCCCGGCACAATCTGCTCGATCGCATTGATCATGATGGAACCGGCGGTTTGCCCGTGATTCGGGAAGCCAAGCCGGTACGGCACTTTATCCGGATTGCTGGTGAAGTCGGACAGGCGCAAATACGTGCCACGCAAATAGGCGATGTTTTGCGGTTGGTCGACCGGGAACGGATAAGTCGTAATTTGTTCGTTCTCCGGCAGCGCCTTATTCAGCACCTTAAGCAAGGTGCCGATCAACGGCTGCACCTCGGGCAGAATCCGCATGCCGCCCAGTTCCGCCACCATATCGGGAATGCCGGGCGGCGTGACCGACAGCAAGCGGCCGCCAATATGGTCGCTTGCTTCAAACACCACTATTTTTTGTTTTGGATTGGCTTGTTGCAGCCGCCATGCGCTATACACGCCAGAAACGCCGCCGCCGACGATGGCGATATCAATTTTTTCATCTGCCATGATGCATATCCCTTTTTTTATAAGTAAATGGACAAACGAATCCCAGGAGACTGGCGGATAGCATGCCAATGCCCGCCAGTAGCCCGAGTGCTGCGCTTACACCTGACACGGCCTAGAAAATCACCGGCGCATTCTGATTGTCGTCAGGCCCTGCGTTACTCAGTAGCTGGCTTTGCTGGTGGAACACATTCAAGGCAGGCTGTACCAGCGCTCTTGTGCTGCCGGTGGCGTCATCCGTGCTGGGCGGCGGCGGCGGATTCTGGGCCGTGCGCATATCCAGAATATAAGCTTGCCGCTGATGCAAAACATGGTCCATGCCGCGCCGCACGGCGGCTTTGACGTCTTCCGGGGTGCGCACCACTTCGCCGGCAAGTCCGCCCAGCGCATTTGCAATCGCAACAAAATCCATTACCGGGCTTTCGATGCGTAAATAAGAGGGATCGGTATTGTTGTCTTTCGGATGCCATTCATAGCCGGGCGCATCGCCATACGCCGCGACCAACTGTTTCAGCCCGTTTTGCAGAGTATGGTATTCGTGATTATTGGTAATGATGTACAACACCGCCAGTTTTCGATGCGCTGCGGTCCACCAGGTTTGCGGATAAAACAGCGAAGAACCGTCGCCCGTTGCCGCCACCACAAATTCGGCATCGATCTGTTGCCATCCTTGCTGGCTTAATTTAATCCCGAGCGTCGCCGGCATCGACCAACCCAGCGAACCTCCGCCGACGCAGTAGTAACTGATCGGTGCTGCGCCTGCGGTACCGAACGGCAGCAAATACTGGAACGGTGCGGGGTCGGAAACCGCTTCATGCACGTACACAAATTTCTTGTTCAGATCGCGTTTGTTGATCTCTTCACGCAAAGCCTGTGCAATCACTACCGCCAGAATATTCGGCTCCGCCAGCGCTTCGACAAAGTACATATTCCACTGCTGCTGCCGCTTCGCCGCGAGCGCGGCCAAATGCCCGTTGCGCGCAGCAGCTGCGGCAGACGGCGTCGCGCCCAGCTCCGCATTAATCAGCGGCAGCGTCGCTTTAATGTCGCCGAATACCGCCGCTTCGCCATAATAATTCTTGCCTATATCCCAAATGTTATTGCTGAGATAAACCTGCCTGACCGCTGGCGGAATTAACGCGCCATCCGAATATTTAAAAATCGTGATCTGCGCCTGGTTGCTAAAGCCGCACAGAAATGCCACGTCATGATCCTTGAACACACCTTGCACACCCGCCTGGGTGCCAGGCAATTCGCCCTGCCAATGGCAATCGTCATTCGGGAAGTTCGCCACGCTGCTAAAGGTTTGCAACAACACAGGCGCGCCGATCAATTGCGCCATGTGCTGCAATTCCGTCCAGGCATTGGCATAACCGACCGCATCGCCGGCGATGATGATGGGATTTTTTGCTTCCCTGAGCGCCGTGGCGACCTGGGTAATCGATTCCGGCGCGCCGGTGAAATGCGGCGAGATACGCGTTACGCCCTTGATCTTGTCGTCGGGGCCAATTTCGCGCATCGTGAATTCCCACGGAATCGATACGAAAACGGGGCCGTTCGGTGCCGCCATCGCTTCTTTAAAGGCTCGTTGCAGTACCAGCGGCAGCTCTTCGGCGGCACGTACTTCATGCGCCCATTTGGTGTATTGCCTGGCTAAATCAACCAGATTGGATGCCAGCAGTGGTTCCTGGGTGACCAGTTCATTTTGCTGTTGGCAGCATAAAATCACCAGCGGCACCTGCGAGCGCGCCGCGTTGAATAAATTGCCGATGCTATGCGCAATACCCGGCGTGACGTGCACCACCAACACCCCGGGCAAACCGGTCATGCGGGCCGAGCCCATGGCCGCGCCGAGTGCGATGTTTTCATGCAGGCACTCGATGTACTCCACCTTGTTTTCCGGATAAGAGGTGCCGTCGATAATCGGGATTTCATTGGTGCCCGGTACGCCGAAAATATGGTGGATACCCAGTTCGCTCAAGATATCGAAAACATAGTCGCGCGCCCAGCGTGTCGGTGCCTGCCCAAGGTGATTCGGCATTTGTCCCCTCCTGTTTAGATTAAGTTACCCAACTAAAAAGACCATGCCTCGACCTCATACGCATCAGAGCCGCAAAGGCACGGATATCGGCATGACGGCCCGCACGTTCGTCAGCAACGCCGCTACCGCTGCAGAGACGCAGTCGGACGATGAATAGCGAGGATGAGGAGCAATGCCGACGATTCTAAGTCGTTATTTCCACGCAGAAACCAGTCTGAATTGACAGGTGGGATTTTTCTCGTATTCTGCTTACCCGAAGAACAAATGCCGTTATCCATATAGCTGCGGCGCTACCTGATAACATTGCGGCAAATCAACCGTTGGCAACTTGAAACACAAAGCTAGTGGAAAACATCAATTTAAAAAATAAGGAAATAGAAATGCCGAGCAATACCATCAACCCGGTTTTCGATGTCGCAGGTCTCCGCATGACGCGAATCTGGCATTGTTTTGGAAACTACATGCATAAGGTGGATCTCGATACGGTTCTTAATATGCTGTCCGCATCAAAAACCAATGTGCTCCCGATTAATACCCACTTGCTGGACCAGGCCTCCGGACGGAGCGGTCTCAACATTGGATTTGGCGGCGTGCAATTTGATCAGTTGGCCGAAAAAATCAGCATGGATGAGATGGTCATCATGCTCAACATCAACCACCAGACAAGCGCGCAAGCGGCAATTGACAAGACCAAGCTCGCCTACGCTTTAACCGGCGAACGGGTCGTCAAGCTCGAGGTTCTGAATAATGACCTGCGCACATCAAACAATGCGGAATTGATCAAGGCGGTAAAACAACTCAGGAAGGATCTTCCGGAATTGATCATCATGCCGCTGCTCCACAACGACTACGAATCAGCCGAAACGCTAGTCGAACTCGGCTGCCCGCTACTGCGAGTGATGGGCAGCGGCATAGGTGACGGATTGGGGATCGTGGATGCAAATGAATTCGAACGGATCTGCGCATTGCCTGTGCCAGTAGTGCTTGACGGCGGCGTGCGGGGCGCTGAGGATTACGCGCATGCGCATAAGCTGGGAGCCGTAGGATGCCTGATCAATAGCGCGCTTTTTGTCGAAGACGCGCCACCTGAGCAGTTGCTGGCCAAGTTTCTTTCCGGATCGCAAAGCTTTCTTAATTGATAGCGCCGATGTCAACGGAAGCTTCCCGCATGACCGTCGTCGCAAGCAAATCCGGCTTTCGCCCCCCAGCCCCCAAGCCGCACGATAGTCCGCTTGGGTCGCTGCAACTGCTGATGGCGCTACGTCGCAATGTGCTCGAAATTTGGTCGGCCCAGGATTTTGTATTGCCGATTCAGGTCCGGCAGACGATCGTCGACAAACGTGCGCTGGTCTGTGACCCTGCCGGCATTCGTCATGTCTTTCTCGACAATGCAAAAAACTACCCCAAGAACGAATTGCAGCTGAGGATGCTCCGCCCTGCGCTCGGGGCGGGGGTACTGACCTCCAACGGTGAGGATTGGCGGCGGCAGCGGCGCATATTGGCGCCACTTTTCTCGCCGCAGCAGATTCAGGTTTTCACTGCAGCCAAAGCACGCGTAGCAGCCCATGCCGTGGAACGGCTGCGACAAACCCAGGATGGCAGCTTCGTCGATATGTCGCTGGAAATGGGGCGATTGACGCTCGAAATGCTGGAACACACTTTATTCAGCCAAGGCTTGGGGCGGGACGCCAGTGAATTCCAGCACGCGATCACACGGTATTTCGATACGCTGGGTCAACTCGACGCCTTCGACATGCTGGGATTGCCTGATTTCCTGCCGCGCCTGAATCGCCTGCGGGGGCGCGCCACTCTCAAGTTTTCGGCACGTGTGGTTAACGACATCATCGCAAACCGTCGCCATCTGTTGGCGTCTGGCGCGGATGCGCCGCCGGACATACTGACTCTGCTGCTGAAAGCGCAAGACCCTGATACGGGCCGCTTCATCAGCGAGCAAGAACTGCGGGACAACATCGTGACCTTCATTGGCGCCGGCCATGAGACCACCGCCAACGCCTTGACTTGGACGCTCTATATTCTGTCGCAAGCCCCGGATTGGCGCGCAAGAGTCGAGGCGGAAATTGATGCCTGTTTTGATCCAGCCGCCCCTACCGCTCACTTGCCCGTTACCAAGGCTGTGGTGGAAGAAACGATGCGGCTTTACCCGCCGGTTTCGATGATGAGCCGCGTCGCCTTGCACGACGACATGGTGGCCGGCACCGCCATACGCGCGGGGACGATAGTCACCGTGGCCCCGTATGTCCTGCATCGCCACCAGACCTTGTGGAACGACCCCGATGTGTTCGACCCCGAGCGCTTTCTTGGGGCAAACCGGAGCGACATTGATCGCTACGCTTATTTGCCTTTTGGCGTCGGGTCGCGAGTCTGTATCGGCATGGGATTTGCGATGTCGGAAATGCTGGTGATCCTTGGTCATTTTCTGCGGGAGTTTCGCTTCGACCTTGCCCCCGGTCATCCGGTCGCGCCAGAGGTACGCCTTACGATGCGCCCGGCTCACGGCATGAAAATGCGCGTCAGAAAACGTCAGGCCTGAATTGATTCACAAGTTCTGGCATCGACAGCCCCTAGCGCATAGGTGCGCCGTCGAAGTTCCTGGATCAAGGTTTTGTTGTCCCCCACTGACGCCAATTCCGGATAGCAAATGACGTCGCCGATGGCGACCGGCAAACAGGTTTTGATCCGTGCTTTTACTTCGTGAAAAATCAGCGACAGGCGGAGCGAACGACTGATATGGCTGACAATCTGGAACATGCGGCTGTTTTGTCCGGAGAAGAAGATCGGTAAAACATTTGCCTGTGAGCGCTGAATCAATTGTGCGGTAAAAGTGCCCCAAGGCGGGTCGATTGCTTGTTTGCGCCCCAAACGATCGGGCGCGGTCGAAATAAGACCCGCCGGAAAGATAATCAAGGACCCGCCGTTTTTAAGATGCGCAAGCGCCTTCCGCCGCGTTGCCAGGTTGAGGTCGCGGGCTTCAGGCCTATTTGACAAATCGACCGGCAAAGTAAAGGGCTGGATCTCCGGCGCCTGGACCAACACTGCGCTGGCCAGGATCATAAAATCTTGTCGTATTTTTTCCACCAGATACGTTATGGTCAGGCCGTCAAGCACGCCATACGGATGATTGGCGATAACCACCAGGGGGCCCGTCTTCGGCGCTTTGTCCAAGGCCGCCGGATCGAATTGCACGTCGAGTTGAAGGCGTCTGATACAAGCCGCCCAAAAACTTTCGTTGGCCTTGGGCGCTCGCTGATTGTCAAGATACAGACGTTCCAGATGCACGCGCCCGGTGGCTACTTCAACCGCGCGGATCAGGCATCGCTTTAGCGGCGTGTTGACCTGCGCTGCATACGAAAATTTGGCGTTGCTCATGGTTGGATCAATCTGAAGTGGTCAAGTTATTTCGGCGCGTCTCTACAGAGCGGTGGCAGTATAAACTCCCCTCGTCACAGGGACAACGGTCATCTGCTAGTTAAGATCGGCGTTGAAATTCGCGACTGATTGATCCAAGGTGCAAGCAGGTCGGGAGTCCGGCAGCAAGGTAGCCGAGGCACTCCCACCGGAGGCCAAATAGGGCTAGGATGACACCACGGCGCTGGCCGAACCGATAAGCACGGGCGGATCGTTCGTAGGTCGATAGCTGAAGCGGGAGTTGGGGCCCCATGACCGCAATAGCGGCCAGTCAGAGCTGGAAGAGTCCAGGAGGAACACCATGCCTGAAATTGATCCTGAAAGCACGTTCCGCGGGCTTCCGTTGACCGCGGAGCAAGACGCAGAAGTTAGGCATTACATAAAAAAGAAAACGCAGCGTGGCGAGCCGTGGGATACGCCGGAACTGGCGGCCATGCTTAAAGACATGCTGGAGCCTCCAAGCGACGACGACGACGAATTCGGCGCCGCCGCTAGCGAAACGACAGCGGCGGCAGAACGCGCGGCGGCTTTCATCGACGACGCCATGGATCCCATTGAGGCCCGTGAGGAGCACAAAGCCGCCATGGAATCCGAGAGCATGAAAGGCCCCAAGCGTTGAGCCGAACCGCCGCGCGGGAGCAGCCACGGCACGCGACGCCTAGAAGCTCGCCCCGTTTGATCGCATAAAGCTTTTCACATTCTCAAACGTGACTCGCCCGGTGTGGCCGGCATCGATCTGCTCGAAATTGTTGGCGACAAACCCGAATCCTGCCTTCTGGGCCTGGGCTTTGGTCACCGAACCGACGCTATCGGTATCCGCCTCATTGAATTTTGCTTGCAGCTTTTGCAATGCCTGGGTTTGCAGCGAGCCTCTGGCAACCGCCGGCGCGGCCACTGCGGTCCGTGCGGCGGCTTTGACATGAGGCGGGACATAGGGATCACCCAACTGCGCCATCCCTGCGCGGGACGGCACAGCAGACAGGTTGGCAGCGGTTTGAGCCGCCGCCGGATTGGCCTGAACCACGGCCAGCGAAGAAATTGCCAATGCGGAGAGGATAAGAAAATTTTTCATATCATTGCCTGAACAGGTTGAACTGCACGAGGAAGCCGGGGCAGCCTGTTGGCTTGCCCGGGCATTTCCAGTCGAATTACAGAAATTCGCTAAGCGTCATGAGCCGCTGCCGTAGTACTTGACCAGGTCGGCTTTCATGACTACGCGTGACGGATCAAACAGGTAAGTCATATGGCCGCCGCGATAATGCGCGATCTGCAGATACGGCACCGTACCGAGCCGCCCTAAATCCAGCTCGGTGTTGTAAAACGGCGTGGCGAGATCGTGGTAGCCGTTCACCGACAATACCTTGAGCTTGGGATTCAGGTACATGGCTGCCGCCAGGTCAGGAATCGTATCGGGCATGACCAGACCGTCGTGGCTCCAGACCCAAACCTGAATTGCATTGCCGTTGCTTATGTTGTAGCTCGAGACCGTGTTGTATTTCAGGTCGTGCGGCAGGTAATCCTTCATGCGATCGGTGAACGGTTGCGTAATCAAGGTGCTGGACGGATCGCCGTCGGCCGCTTGCGGGCTGCCGTTGACTGCGACTACACGGCCATCGTAACGGCCGATCAGCGAACCCGGGATCAGATTCTGCCGGAAAGTGCCTTCATCCAGATTGAAATCGGCGCTCCATTGCGCTTGCGGATAACCGGTATTCCAGTAAAGCTGATTCAACAGGTCGGCTGAAGGCGGCTTTTGCGAGGCCAGAAACGCATCCACCGCAGGTTCATAACGACTCACCACAAAGCGGCGCGACTGCGCCATGAACGCGGTCAGATTGCCGGGGGCTGGCGTCACCAGCTTGAAATAGGCGCCAACCGCGGCATAGCCGGGGAAAAACGGCCCATACGAGCCACCGTTCATATCGGCGTTCGAGTTGTAGTTCAAAATAGCCGATTGCAGCACGATGCCGGTCAGTTTGGTGCCGGCGATTTCCAGCAGATTGGCCAACACATCGGTGCGCGGCGTGCCATACGATTCGCCATAAAGATAAATGGGCGATTGCAGGCGATTGTTGACCGTGATGTAGCGCTGGATGAAATCCCTGAAAACACCCGCGTCGGCATCCACGCCCCAGAAAGTCTGGTTGGTATTGGGACTGATCGCTTCCGACAATCCGGTGCCGACCGCATCGACAAAGACCATATCCGTGGTATCGATCAAGCTTTCCTGGTTGTCGACGAACGGAAACGGCGTCGGCTCCGGGGTATTTGGATCGCCGGTCACGACGCGTTTGGGGCTGAACGAGCCGAGATGCAGCCATACCGACGAAGAACCCGGGCCGCCGTTATAGAAAAAAGTCACCGGCCGTTTTTGCGCAGGCTGCTTGTCCGCGGTATAGGCAACGTAAAAAACGGTCGCCTCAGGCTTACCGGTCTTGGGGTCGGTCGCGGTCAGATGGCCGGCAGTTGCCGTGTAATTGATATTTTTGCCGTTGATCGTAATGCGTCGGTGGGTGACCGCGGCGTTTTCCGTCACCTGTGCCAGCGGCAACCCATCGTTCGCGCCAAAACCATATAGCGTCTTGTCGTCATACGCCTGATCGGGCGGCAACCGCACTGCTGCGATGTCACGTTGCGGCGCTTTCTGGGCCAGCGCATGATTTGCGCCGAATCCGAACATCAAAATTTGTACTGAACAGGCAACAGCAAACCGTATTTTTCGCTTCATCGACATATTGTCCTCGCGTTATATTTATCGGTACTGCTTGCAGTGAACGGTCAAATCCCACTCCGATAGCTGCCGGTATCAGCGCACTATCGCAGCAGATACGACGTCGCTTCGAAGCAAGTCGCTGACGTCGATCCGGGTCGGATCGGCCACATGCAAGATGGGGTTTTTACGGACTGAAAGGCGGTGGGGAAATGGGAAGCAAATTATTTCCGTGCATCAATATATGCAAAGAAATCGCCATAATCAAGGTGACATTTGACAGGGTTCTGTAATTTTTTTTGGCTGAGCAGAGGGATCGCCTTCCGAGCTTTGGTTTCGGAGCGCAAGATGTCGTTACGACGGAAACGCGATCTCGACATCAGGCAGATCAAGGCACTCGGCAAGGTCAATATAAAACCAGCTGCTTTTTTATAACGATGCGCCATCCTGAGATGAATATATCCGTCGCACGGAGAAGTAAAATATTTCGAGGGAGGGATATTTATTTTTTGCTGGTACGGACCTAGGAGGACCGACCTTATGACGTACGTGACGGAATCTGCATTTCTAGCAATAACAGAAAGGATGCATATCATGAAACACATTGTCTTGATTTTAATTTTAAGTGCGCTCTCATTGACTGCCGCGGCGCAAACAGCATCAGATAATCAAACCGTGGAAGTCACTGGCCCGACACTCCGAATTGACCTCCCCAGTCAGTACCATCGGATGCAGCCGGAAGAATTCTATGACTATATGCGCTCGTACGATCTTTCCAATGGCATGACACTTAACCTGTTCTACAGAGGCAGACAAATGTATGCCGAAGTGGAAGACCAGGGACGGCATGAAATTGTCTCCACCGCATCGAATGTTTTCGTCGCCTTGGACAAACAATTGAAAATGACGATAAATCTGCGCGGGGATAATGATGCGAGCGGAGAACTGCTGATGGTCGTGCCGGCCCAGCACCTTGCAAATGGCGGCGTGATCGGCGAACGACTGATGGTCGTTGCGCTTCACTAAACAATAATAATTTGGAGGCTGGTGTCGAGCTTGCGCTAGCAGCCGTTCCACAGCCTCCAGCATTTTTCAAACATCCTATATCCTTCAAACTCAATGAAAATATTGAAATTCGCTTTACTTGTATTGCTCCCGCAACTGCTTACTCAAACATCCCAAGCTGCGCAGGCAACTTGCCTTGCGTATGAACCAGCCAGTGCAGCTATTTCCGGAATGCTTCATAGGGAAACTTTCCCCGGAAGGCCCAATTATGAAAGTATTGCGCAAGGAGACGAGCCGGAAACCGGATTTTATTTAACGTTGCCGCAAGCTATTTGCACGATCGCCGACCCGGCACATCAGATGGACGGACTTGCCGCTGTGCGGGAGGTTCAGCTGGTATTGAATGAAAAACAGTACGCCGAGCTTAGGCCGTATTTGGGCCGCCTTGTGCGCTTGGACGGCAAGCTTTTTCCAGCGTCCACAGGACATCACCACGCCGACTTGTTGCTTCGCGTCGAGAACGCGCCCTCTTCGCGAGGGAAAACCAAGTAAGGAAGTCAGACCGCGATTTTACGAACAACGCCGACAACCACACCCCAGATGAGAAGATCGTCGTCCTCGCCGACGCGAATCGCGTCATATGCCGGATTCTCAGGTCGCAGTTCAATCGCGTCGTGCAAGCGGCAGAGTCGCTTCAAATTAAATTCGTTGTGGATGATCGCCACCACTATATGGCCGTGCTTCGGCCCTATCGAGCGATCGACCAAGACTTGATCACCGCTCAAGATGCCGGCGCCGCTCATGCTATCGCCCTCCACCGTGAAGTAGAGAGATGCAGCCTTGTGCCTAACCAGATATTCATTAGCGTCCAGACTGCCCTCGAAATAGTTGGCTGTCCGAGAGGGAAACCTGGCAGGAACCTTGCTTGGAAACAATAAGATAGGACAAGCGGCCGGCGCTTCAGGGGCGCGTTGCGGTGTTTGCATCAAGTTAACTGGGGCGTATGGTTGCACGCTTGCAAAGAGGCTCATGGCTGGCTTTCAAGTACTGTACATATATACAGTATATCAAAATAATTTTGCCCTCTTGTCGTTTCCTTGCTGCAATTTCACATGCTACGTAAAATCACGCATCATGCGACTAGTCGGCCAGCCGTTTTACAAGCTACGAAATGAAAGCAACATGAACAACGCTCCTTACCACGCACACATCTACTACCAACTCGACAATCGCGCTGTCGCCGAAGCCGTACACCGTCGCCTGAGCGAATTAAAAGAATCTGGAGGCATTTCCCCGATTCTTTTTGTCGGGCAGCTGCGGGATTACAAGGCGGGTCCGCATCCAATGCCCCAATTCGAAATCCATTTCACAGAAGAGCATCTGTCGGCGATTCGACCCATCATCGAGGCATCGGGACTCACGGCGCTTGTGCATCCGCTCACCGACGACGACCTCGCCGACCACACAAGTTTGGCTCAGTGGATAGGGGCATCCCTCGAACTTGATCTCACTCCGCTCGATCCTCCGGGCATGAACAAAGGCGTCGCACGTTTTGGAAAAACCGATTTCTAGAGAGCATTCCTGACATCGGCCAATTCGCGTCGACGAAGACTCAGTCACTCAGTCTGGACGGCATGAGAATTTAGTTCGGGCGTTTGTATGCGTCATTCGACAAGCAACTGGTCTTGAATGCGCTTGGCAGTAAGGACATCGTGTTGTTGGATAGTGAGAGCGTTGGCGTTTCCTCGAGTAAGAAGATTCATCGCCTGATTGTGCGGAAAGCTACGAGCGCCGAATGCCAGCCAAGCTTTCCGGACGGTCTGACCTTACCGGCAGAATCAGCGTTTGCGTGCCAGCGTCAGTCCGTCGCCGATCGGCAGCAGCGACAGGTCGATGCGTTCATCCTGATGCAGTTTGATGTTCAGCGCTTGCAAGGCGGCCGTGTCGGCGCTGGCATCAGTGCTTGCCACTTTGCCGCTCCATAATGTGTTGTCGATGGCGATCAGCCCCCCGGTGCGCAGCAACTGCAGGCAGCGTTCGTAATAGTCGTCGTAGCTGGTCTTGTCGGCATCGATGAAGGCGAAGTCATATTGGCCGGCCTCGCCCGCGGCCAGACGGGCATCGAGCGTCTCCAGCGCGGGTCTCAACTGTAGATCGATCTTGTGCCCAACATGGGCCTGCGCCCAAAATGGCTGGCCGATCTGCGTGTATTCATCGCTGATGTCGCAGGCCAGCAGCTTGCCGTCATCCGGCAGAGCCAGCGCCACCGTCAGTGCGCTGTACCCGGTGAAGACGCCTACTTCAATGGTGCGCCTTGCCCCCATCAGCTTGATCAGTAGCGCCATGAATTGACCCTGTTCGGGCGAAATCTGCATTCCCGCATACGGATGACTGCGCGTAACGTCGCGCAGGGCCGCTTGCGCCGGATGCTCGCGGATCGAATGATCCAGTACATATTGGTACAGCGTGTCGTCGAGATTGAGTGTGCGGTTAGACATACGGTTGTTCTCCTGAATAAAAATAAGTATGAGATGGACGATGCGCATGATGAGCGGTCGCCCTCACTTTGTTCAACTGCTGCACCATCGCCGATTCCGGCGTGGCTTGAACTGCTCAAGCTTCCCTTAGCGCTGCGGCCAGAAAATCGACAAACACCCTTACCTTTTGCTGCAAGTGGCGACTGCTGGGATAAAGCGCAAAGATACTACGCCGGGCCAGCTTATGTTCCGGCAGTACCTGGGTCAATTCGCCGCGTTCCAGCGCAGGTCGCGCAACGAATGAAGGCAGCGCGCCTATCCCGACTCCTGCCAGCAGCATGTCACTGAGCATCAAACTGTTATCGACCGAAAAACGTGCCGGCAACTCTATGCTGATCGCGCCCTCCGGCCCATCCAGATGCCAGCTGCCCGGATGATCTGCCAAGCGGTAGGCAAGCAAGTCGTGCTGGCGCAGGTCTTCGACACAGAGCGGCGTGCCGCGCGCCGCCAAGTAGCTCGGCGCGGCACATATGATTTGCTCCACTTCCCCCAGTCGCCGCGCTATCAGCGTCGAATTGACCAAGGTCGCGCGGATGCGCAAGGACACGTCGAAGCCCTCGGCAACAACATCCAGCAGGTGATCGTCCAGGGTCAATTCGACCGTCAGTTGCGGATACCGCGCCATGAATTGCGCCAGCACTGGCGACAGCACCTTAAGTCCGAACGATAGCGGCGCGTTGACCCGAAGGCGCCCGGCAACCTCGCCACCCCCGGTCGCCGTCGATCGTTCCAGTGCATCCAATTCATCCAGCAGACGGCAACATTCGGCAAAGTAGGCGCGGCCGGTTTCGGACAGGCTCATACGCCGGGTGGTGCGAATGATCAGCAAGGAGCCGAGACGCTCTTCGAGCTGGCGCACCTGTTTGCTGATTGCCGCGGTTGACTGCCGCAGGTCTTCGGCGGCCTTACTGAAACTGGCACGCTCCACGACCCGGCGGAAGACTCGCATGTGCGCTAACAAGTCCATATATTTTCCATCCAGTTAAATATGTTTTAATTTTTTAGCTGATTATCATTCTATTTAACAACAATATCATGACGACATGCGTTCCCCAAGCCAGCGGGAAGAAGCAAAAAATCGAGCAACCAAATCACGGAGTCCCATGATGTTTAACCGCTTTCAATCCAAATTCAGTCCTATCTGCGTCGCGCGCCGTTTAGCTTTCATGCCGCTATTACTCGCACTGCTAGGAGGGAATGCCAATGCGGCCAATGCAGCCAATGCGGCGCCGGAAAACGGCGGCAAGCTAGCGCAGAAAGTCGGCGCAAGTCCCTGGGGGCCAAAAGATGAGATCGGCCGCCTCAACCTGATGACTCCCGCCTCGCGTGCTGCCATCATGGCGCGCGTGTCCGGCGCGAAGGCCTACGATCTGGCGGTGGAGTATTTCATCGGCATGCCTAGCTGGCAGGCCGCAGGCGATCCGCCTTATCAGATGTGGATGACCCATACGCCGCATGGCAACCTGGTTGCCGATTCGATGCAAGTTGGCGAAGCCATGAACCGGCACGTCAGCTATACAGGCTCAGCGATCTCGATGTATGCCCATATGGGCACGCACATCGACGCGCTGAATCACTTTGGACTGGACGACAAGATCTGGAACGGCTTTTCCGCTGCCGAACACCTGGGAGATCGCGGCTGGAATGTGACGGGCGCAGAGAAACTGCCGCCCATCATTGCCCGCGGCGTGCTGCTTGATGTCGCAACGGCCAAGGGGGTGGACATGCTGCCCGACAGCTATCGAGTGACCCGCAAGGATCTGCGCGAGACGCTCGACAAACAAGGAACGCGCCTGGAGCAAGGCGATGTGGTGTTGATCCGCACCGGCCGCATGCGCAACTATGAGAAGGCGCAGGCCTATATGGCCAATCCGCCGGGGATGAGCCTGGATGCAGCAAAATTCCTGATCGAAGATGGCGGCGCCATGGTGGTCGGCGCCGACAATCTGAGCTTCGAAACTTTCCCGTCCGAAGTGGCTGACAATTATCTGCCGCTGCATACCTATCTGCTGGCGCAACAAGGCGCACCTATTATCGAATTGGTCAATCTAGAGGCCTTGTCGCGTGATCGCGTCTACCAGTTTGCCTTCGTCGGCGCCTCGCTCAAACTCCGCGGCGCCGACGCCGCGCCGATCCGCCCTGTCGCATTACCCATTAAATAGATGTCGCGACGTTTTTGCGCCCTGCCCCCTGCACAATCGACCAGCCTAGAAATGGACAAAATGACCCACGCCGCCCGCTTGCCTGATCACCCAGCTGTTGAATTACTGAACCCTCCAGACCTCTATGATCCCAGCGCAAACGGCTATTCCCACGTTGCCCGGCTCGCCCCGGGAGCGCAGCTGGTCTATACCGCCGGCCAAGGCGGTGAAGATTCACAAGGACAGTTGTCGCCTGACTTCAGCCATCAGGTGCAGCAGGCCTTTGTCAATTTGCGTGCGACGCTGGCCTGCGCCGGCGCCGCTCTGACGGACGTTGCGAAACTGACGGTGCTGATAGTCGACCACAGCGAAGCGCGCCTTGCAGTACTCGCGCATGAAATTGCACAGGCATGGGGCACTGCGGCGAAACCCGCATGCACCCTGATTCCGGTTCCCCGGCTGGCGCTAGACGGCATGCTGTTCGAGGTCGAAGCCATCGCGGCTCTGAAATGCAGGGCAATTGGGGAGAATGGAACGCGTGCTCCCGACGCAATGAGTTGAGTAGACGTTCTTTCAAATACACTCAGCTCACCTCTGACCCTCGGGACGGCCGGCGCCGAGCGTCTCGAGCAGCGGCCGGAGGGCATCGAGTTCGGAGCCGAAACCGTTCCAATCCCCCGCCTTCAATCGCTCGATGGCGCGGTCATAGTGGGCGAGTGCCTCGCGGGCGCGCGCATCCGCCGTGCCGCGCAGCGGCGATGCCATTGGGACCGTCTCCTTGAACAGCGCCGCCAAGGCCTCGCCCAAGGTCTCTTCCATCACCACCCGGTCGCCATAGGTGGCGATCACCCGCTTCAACTCGGGCAGTTGACCGGACGCCGCACGCAAGTAGAGCGGAGAGACATAGAGGATCGAGCTCTCGATCGGCACCACCAGGAGATGACCGCGAATGACGCGCGAGCCCATCTGGTTCCACAGCGAAATCTGCTGCGAGATCTCGGTATTCTGCTGGATCCGCGCCTCGATCTGGAACGGCCCATAGACCAGCTTGTCCTTGGGGAAGGTGTAGACGATGAGCTTGCCGTACTCGGGCGGATCGCAACGCGCCGCCAGCCAGGCGATCATATTGTCGCGCTGGCTGGGCACCATCGGCAGCATGAGGACGAACTCGGCGCGCGACTCCCCAGGGAGCCGCATGATCATGTAATAAGGCGTCATCGGCGTGCCGGGGGCACTCCCACCATCAATGCCGGCCAATCCCCGCGGGAACTGCCACAGATCCTCGCGATTGTAGAAGACTTCCGGCGCATCCATATGGTAGGCGCGGTAGAGTTGCGCCTGGATCAGGAACAAATCCTCGGGGTAGCGGATATGCTGCTGCAGGTCTTGCGGCATCGCCGCCAAAGGCTTGAATAGACCTGGGAAGATGCGCCGGTAAGTCCGCAGGATCGGATCGGCAGGATCGCTGACATAGAAGTCGACCGTGCCGTTATACGCATCGATCACCACCTTGACCGCATTGCGGATGTAGTTGGCGCCGTCGCCGCTCATTCGCTGGGCGTAGGGGAACCAGCGGCTGGTGGTATAAGCATCCTGCATCCAGAAAAGGCGGCCGTCGCTCGCGACGATATAGGGATCATGGTCGAGGCTGAGAAACGGGGCGATCGTGCGTACCCGGTCTTGAATGTTACGGTGGAGCAGGATCCGGCTCTGGTCCGTGATGTAGCCCGTAAGCAGGATGTTGGGATCGTCGAGCTGCCAGGCGAAAAGGCCGCGCCGCGCAATGCTGCCGATCGCGATACCGTCGCGCCCACTGTAACTGGTGTAGACATTGTCCTTTCCCATCGGGTAATCGAATTCGGGCACGCTGCCCTTCACGATGACGTAGCCATGACCGCTTTCACCGAAATAGAGGCGCGGTTCGCGGATGGCCGGGCCGCCGTTGGCGACGGGCGGAATATCCTGCAAATAAAAGGAAGGTAAGCCTTCGGTGGATTTCTCGGTGACCGGCGACATTACGACGCCGTTGCCGTGGGTGAACAGGAGATGCAGGTTGACCCAGGTCTGGGCGTTCGCCGGCAGCATCGCCGGCTCCAATTCACGCGCCGACAGCATCACTTGCCGGTAGCCAGCGTCAAGCCGGTAGCGATCGATGTCCACGGCGAGGAATTTGTAGTAGGTCCTGATCTCCTGCAGTTGCGCATAGGTATCCAACAGCGGCTGCACATCCCACAGGCGGACGTTGTCGACGGTCGCGCGATTGGCCTGGAGCGAAGCGAAATTCAGCCCCTGCTCGGCCGGAAACGGTTTTACCACGATCTGTTGCAGGCCGTAGGCCTTCCGCGTCAGCGCGATATTGTGCTCGATATAGGGCGTCTCCAGCTGTAGCTCGCTCGGCTTGACATAAAAGCGCTGGAACAGCGCCGGAAAGATCAGGGCGAACACAAACGAGCTACCAAACACCAGCAACGCCGAGGCCACAGGAATTCGATAGCCGCGCCAGCGCATATTGATCCACGAAGCGACGGACGCGGCAGCGGCAAGACCGACCATTAGCCACAAGACCGGCAGCTCGACGTGGATGTCGGTATACCCGGCGCCGACCACGACGCCGTTGTCGCCGTAGAGCAGTAAAAAGCGGTCGAGTGCGTAGGACCAGGCCTTCAGCAAAAAGAACAAACCGAGCATTGCCGAACCATGCGCGGCGGCGGCGTGCGAGACCCCACGCGACGACTGCCCGAGCGCGATGTCGCCGCGCACCCCGTAGACCACACCTGCAACGAGCGCGCTGCAGAAGAGCAGCTGCAGCAGCCAATTCTTGAGCGCAAGATAGGCGGGCAGCGAGAAGAGATAGAAGCCAATGTCTTTGCCGAAGATCAGATCGCGCTCGCCAAAGGGCACCTGATGAAGGAAGCGAAGCGCCACGCCCCAATTCGAGATTTCGAGGTAAGCGATAAGCAACCCAAAGAGGACCGCGCCGCAAGCGATGCTGGAGCGCCAAGGAATGCGCGGCGCGATCTGGTCGGCCAGTTCGCTTATGACCACCGGCGTACCCGACGACAAGGCTGTTTTCGCTCGCGAGGTACCGAGGCTCCTCGCGTAACGATGTGCCAGCAACCCGGATACCCATATAGCGCCCGCCGAGGCGGCGAACACGGCGACAAACAAGAGCGCTTGGGCGGACAGGACCGTCCAAAAAACTTCGACGTAGCCGATCGAAGAAAACCACAACCAGTCGACCAGGACGCCGGTGATGCGCCCAACGATGATCAGGCCGACGACGACGGCCGCAACCGTGATTGCATTGCGTTTCAAGCGTACGCCGGACCTCAATTGCGACCGCATTGATCCTCCCTTGCCGGGCCGTCACGCCATCGCTTATTTCAGCTGATCGGCCACCTTGGCGATGCCGGCATTGGCACAGATTTCGTCCTTCTCGCCGCCGGGGGCGCCGGAGACGCCAACCGCGCCGATGGCGACGTTGCCGATCTTGATCGGGACACCGCCGCCGATGGCGACGACATCGGGAATCTGACGCAAATACGCGTTGGCAGGATCGTCGGTCAGCTTCATAAATTCAAGCGATGTCTGGCCGCGCGTGCGGGCCGTGTAAGCCTTCTTGCGCGCGACTTCCATCGTGTGCGGATTGGTGCCGTCTCCACGAAGCGATGCGCGCACCAATCCGGCATTGTCCACGATTACCACGGAAACCTTGTAGCCATCCTTCGCGCATTGCGCAAGCGCGCCGTCAATAATGGCCAGCGCCATTTTCATCGATACATTCTTCTCGATGAGCGGAGCCTGCGCGCCGGCCGATGTGATGGAAGCGATCGTAAGTGCCAGAGTTGCAAGAACTTGTCGATTGAGCGTCATGATTTCCCCCTAGTCTGACCGGTCCGCGAACGGAACCGATTGGAACACCACAGGTCCGCCTGAACCTGTTGGGTATTTAAGCCGAATCTTTCACTTTAATACTCGGAGTATTTGCGAGCATCGCCGCGCACTTTTTCTGCAGGATACTTGGCACGGTTAATTTCCATTTTCTCGTCGACCGCCGCGATCAGATCAACATCAAGCTTATCGGCGAGACGAACCAAATAAACTAAAACATCGGCCATTTCGTGCCGAACCTGTTCAAATTTCGCCTCATTGAGTTCATCTTTGTTGCCCGTCTTGAGCCATTGGAAGTGTTCGAGAAGCTCGGCGGCTTCCACACACAGTGCAGCGGATAGATTTTTCGGCGTATGAAATTGATCCCAATCACGCTCGGCAACAAAGATTCGAATTACCTCGCGGAGTTTGACAAAATCACTGCTCTGGGAGTCTTCAGTCATGGTAATGCTCCGCCTTAAATTTCTCAATATCGTCCAGGCATCCCGAACGGTGAACCATGCGATTGATATTTACCCCAACCGGGGCAAATTTGAATAGCACTGGTGAAGAAGTAGGCAATATCTCTACTCCCGTCAGCAGCAACGTAGATATTGCCATCGTTTGACAATAATAGGCAGCGCATGACCACGCGACAAAAGGCGGGCCTCGCATCTCGTTTTGTTGGTCCGGCGGGAATGGGCGTCAGCATTAGGCCTGGACGTAAAAATTATTCAACTTCGGCATTGTTCCAATCGGCGTTCTGCAAGACGACACGGTAGCCATCAAGGTCTTCGAAAGTGCGTCCTCGAGCATCCCAATACGGGTTGAACGAAGCAACCTGCCTGAACCCGGCCGCCAACATGCTTGCACACCTATCCTTCCATTCGGTTGAGTCCGGCAAGTAGAAGACCGTCAGATCTTCGGATGTGGGATTGGGCTCCACCGGATGGGTTCGACAGTGCGTGAACTCGAAGTGATAACTTGATCCAGCCCTGCCTAGCATGACCCCATCAAATCCTTCGTGACCTTCAAAACTCCCAAGAACGCGAAGACCCAGGCCCTCGCAATACATAGAACTGGTTTGCGACAGGTCGCTCACGGGGCGGGCGATTCGAAGGTGACATTTCATAGGAATATGGCGAAGGCGTTGTTTAATGGAGGCTAAGAGTGAGCTTGACGGGAAATAGCTCCAAGACTGCAGGAATTTTACGCGCGGCTGCAATCGGTCACGAGCGCAGATAAGCAGTCAAAAGATAGCGTGCCCGATGAGCTGCGACAAAAACTGATCGAGTCTTTATGCGTTGAATGAATCAGTGAATAGCGGCTCAATCAATACTGGCACATGGTACGCAACTTATTTTGGTGCAACGAAATTTTGGGTTCTCGCGCTGCACCAGGGAGCATTACACAAAGTTGTTGCTCAAGTGAATTTTTTGCAAGGGGGCTGTATAACAACGCCGTAAGGCGGCATCAGAGAACGAGAGAGAACAGCATGGTTCCGAGACTACCTACCTCGACAAGTCCCTCGCTGTTGACGAACGAACGGCTTCCTTCGGCCAAAATAGTATTGTTCGCCAGATAGGCTCCATTCCAGTTATCAACGATATTGTAAGGACGCTTGTCCGGGCGCTGAGCACCGCCGAAGGAAAGATTAAATGGAGCAACGCCGTCTTTGCCCTGGGCTTTATTGAAAACCCAGCCGTATGTGCCAACGTCCCCTTCCACTACCAATCCGCCGATGGGGCTGTAGTTGGCGCTGTAAACGCCGGTGATCACGCCATTCGACGGATTTGCCGAAGAAATTTTCAGTGTGAAATTCTTGTCCGCAGATATATATTTTCCAATTAAAGGTACGTTGCTCATTGCAAATTTCCTTTCATATGGGATTACGGGGCGCAGTCAGGCGCATTTGTTATGCCTCTGCGAAGCGGACAGTAACCTATAAAAATCTGGGCAACATCCCGTCATAGATAGCAGGGTTACACATCAGCAAACGCATTCCCTGCTGCCCGGTGTCACCGCCCGAATGGTCTTTTAAATCTCAGTTGGGGTCGAACATGAACAATGAGAAACATCACGCAAAGACTCAGACGCTCGACATCTCGTTTTTCGATGCCGGGCCTGCCGACGGTCCGCCGGTGATCCTGTTACATGGGTGGCCCGATTCGGCAAGAGCTTGGAAGGACGTCGCCAGCCGGCTGACCGGCGCGGGCTTTCGAACCGTCATCCCTGAGCTTCGCGGCACGGGCGATACCCGCTTTTTGCGAGCAGATGCCGTGCGCGACGGATCGGGTGTGGCTCTCGCACAGGACGTCATCGATCTCGCCGATGCGATCGGCCTCGAACGCTTCGACGTCGTCGGCCACGACTGGGGCGCTCGCGCCGCGTACACACTCGCGGCACTCTATCCGCACCGTGTTCGTCGCATCGCAGCGCTAGCCCTGGCGTTCCAGCCTTACGGAAAGTTCGAGCTTCCAGCATTTTCCCAAGCCAGAAAATTCTGGTATCAGTGGTTCATGGCGCTCGATGACGGCCCTGCTGCAATCCGCGCCGATGCAAAAGGTTTTGCGCGGATTCAATGGGACACGTGGTCCCCGCCCGGTTGGTTCGATGACGAGGAGTTCGCGCTGACCGCTTCGGCCTTTGACAATCCCGATTGGGTTCCAATTTCCCTCAATGGGTATCGGAGACGCTGGCGGAAAGACGAACCATCGGACCCGGCGTATTCGGAGCTCGCAGAACGGCTGCGCACAATTGATCGAATCGCAACGCCGACGTTGATGGTACAAGGCGCCGCGGATCAATGCGATGAACCGAGCTCATCGGAAAACCTGGAACAGCATTTCACGGCGGGATACAGACGCCTTTTGATGCACGGTGTCGGGCATTTTCCGCCGAGGGAAGCAGCGGACGATGTGGCAGATGCGCTGGTTGAGCATCTGCGTTGATCGAGTCGGCTTAGCTCGAATGCAGCCTTTTGCGCGTGACGCAGTTAGGCCGGAAGCGGACACTGAAGACCTCGAGACGATCCCGATGTCGGCCCCGTTCAATCGCGGGATTTCCTAAGACTTCGCTTTCTTCGCAGGTTTCGATTTGCCGGAACTGTTGAGAGCAATCGCCTGACGGACGAGCGCCTTGAAGGCCGACTCGTCAACTTCTTCTCCTTCGTGAATGTCGATCGCGCGGCGTACATTTCCGTCGAGACTTGAGTTAAAGAGAGGGGCCGGGTCCTTCAGAGACGCGCCCTTGAGGAAGGTAAGCTTCACCTTATCCTTGTAGGATTCGCCGGTGCAGATGATACCGTCGTGCGACCAGACCGGAGTGCCCATCCACTTCCATTCCTCGACGACGTCCGGGTCTGCTTCCTTGATGAACTGGCGCAGTTTGCCGAGGGTTTCCCCGCGCCAGTCCCCGAGTTCGGTGATTCTTTTAGAGATGAGGTCCGATGCCGGCGAGCTTTGGATTTCGTCCATTTTTTTCATGTTCTCGTCCTGGAAGTTACAGATATATTTTGTTGCAAGTGATGGTGACCGCTTCTTTCTATTTTTCTACCGGAGCGATTGTGCGTTGCCCGAACCACATGCGGCGGAAAACGCGGCTCACGAAAGGCCTCCCGCCACGCGTTCGAGCGCTGCGAAGAATTTCTGCCACCCGTACTTGGCGCCCTCGTAGGCCTGCTGCTGATCCGGCCGGAAGCCCGACTGCTCCATGCGCAGATGGGTTCCCGTGTTCGTCGGGGTAAGAGTCCAGGTGACGACACTCTTGAGACCCAGGGCTTCCCATTTGTAAGACAGCGCTTTGTTCGGCTCAATCGCAAGGACCTGACACTCAACCACGCCCCAGTCCGCACGAAGATCGAAACGATGACCCACGACAGGTTTGAAGTCGTTCTCCATCAGCCATTCTTCAATGAGAGGACTCTGCGTGAGCGCCCGCCAGACTTTTTCGAGAGAATGTGGCATTTCCCTCTCTACAATCAGCGTTTTAGTGTCGTTGGTTTGCATCATTGATCCATCCTTTTCAATAGGGTTTCCAAGCGGTCAAATCGGCTGTTCCAGAAGGTCGCATAAAAATTAATCCAGTCAATCAGCGGTGCCAGCGCTTTCGGCTCGGCGCTGTAATACGTCTCACGTCCGTCGCGCCGGCCTCGCACCAGGCCAACTAGCTTGAGCGCACCGAGATGCTTCGAAATGGCGGGTTGCGACACCCCCGACGGAACAGTTAAGGCATGCACCGTCATTTCACCGTCCCTGCTCAAGCGCTCGAAAATTGCGCGCCGGGTTGGATCAGACAAGATTTTTAGAACAGCGGTCGGTTCTGCGTGCATTGCGAATCATTGCCTATGTTAACTTCGTTTCAATTTCAGTGAATTTGCTACCTCACATGTGTCAATCATAACCAAGTAGTTATGAATGTCAAGGAACGCGTCTTGGACGAGTTTTTAAACACAATCCGCTGAGATCCAACCCTTCGCGTCGGCGCACCTCGGGCGGGTAGCCTCACGCTTGATCACACCGTCACGACGATTTTGCCGAGTTGCTCATTCGATTCCAGAAAGCGATGTGCCTCGACGATCTGGTCGAACGGGAAGGTTTTGGCGATGACTGGCTGCAGCGCCCCCGACCTCAGCCCGTCGAGGATGAAGGTCTTGGCGGCTTCCAACCTGGCCGGATCGCTGACGATCTCGTGGACGAGGTAACCGCGCAGCGTCAGTGTCTTGCTCAGCACGGCGAACAGCGGGAAAGGCGTCGGCTCCGGGCTCAAGCCGCCATATTCGATCAGAATGCCGCCACGAGACATCGCGGCCGTTAGCGGCTCGAATATGGGACCGCCGATTGGGTCCAACACGACTCTTACGCCCTCCTGCCCGGCGATTTCCTTCAACCGGCCCGCCAGGTCTTCCTCCGCTGAAGCAATGACATGGGCGGCGCCCAACTCAAGCAAGGCCTGCTTCTTGGCAGAGGTCCGCGTGACGGCGATCGGCGTCGCGCCAACCATGTTGGCAATCTGGATCGCGGCAAGACCGACACTGCTCGATGCCGCAGTCACGACAACATAATCCGCCTTGGTGAGCTTGGCAATGTCGATCAGCGCACCGTAAGCGGTGAGGTATTGCATCCAAACGGCTGCGGCCGCTTCCCAACTAAGCGATGGCGGGTGCTTGACAACCAGCTCGGCAGGAAACGTTGCAAGCTCGCCATGGGCCGGCCAACGCACCATAGACAACGGCGGCACGACGCTGACGGCATCGCCTGGCGCGAAACCCGCCACGCCTGCACCGACCAATTCGACGACGCCCGCAGCCTCGAGTCCAAGGCCGGAAGGAAACGTCGCCGTCTCGATGTAGGAGCCCGCGCGTAACAACGCCTCGGCCCGGTTAAGGCCCAAGGCCTTGACGCGGATCCGGATCTCGCCCTGAGCGGGCCGTGGAACCTCGATGTCCTCGATGCGCAAAACCTCCGGACCACCATGCTGATGAAAGCGAATCATTCGTGCCATGTTTTCTCAACTCCAAATTAATTGAACTGAATGTACTATAGCGCCACACAAAAATCGGATAAATGGCTTAACAATTAGAACAATCAAAACCAGGAGTTTTCAATATGGATCGCCTTACAAGCATGGCCGTGTTCATCAAAGCCGTCGACCTGGGTTCGTTCGCAGCCGCCGCGGACGCGCTCGATCTATCCGGACCGATGGTCGGCAAGCATGTCCGATTTCTTGAAGAGCGTCTGGGGGTGCGTCTCATCACTCGCACCACACGTCGCCAGAGCCTGACGGAGTTCGGGCGCACCTACTATGAACGCTGCCTGGCAGTACTCGCTGAAGCGGATGCCGCGGACGCACTCGCAGCCGATCAACTGTCCGAACCGCGCGGAAAGCTGCGTGTCACCATGCCCGTTCATTTTGGCCGGCGTTGTGTTGCGCCGGTCTTGCTGGAGTTGGCGCAGCGTTATCCGGCGCTGGAACTTGACCTGTCGTTTAACGACCGCTTCACCGACCTTGCAGAGGACGACTACGATCTTGCGATTCGGACCGGCAGCTTGGAGGACAAAGCCGGGGTGATAGCGCGTCGCATCGCGCGCCAGAGCATGATCGTCTGCGCGTCGCCGTCCTATCTCGATAGGCGCGGCCAGCCGCGGCAGATAGAGGATCTCAGCCGGCACGACGCCATCATATACAGGCGATCGGGCAGCATTCGCCCGTGGCTGTTTCCTCGCGATGACCAGCCTCCGGCGGAGGTCAGGCCTGCAAACAGGTTGCGGCTCGACGACCTCGATGCAATTGCCGACGCTGCGGCCGCCGGAATGGGACTCGCCTGGCTTCCATACTGGCTCGTTCATGAACGCATTCAAGCTGGCAGCCTGGTCCAGCTACTGCCGAATCAGCCGGCATTTCTTTACGATGCCTATGCGCTATGGTTGAAGACGCCGCACTTGCCGCTGAAGGTCCGTCTCGCTATCGATGCATTGGCGGCTGCATTGCCCAAGCTCATGACCTGAGCGACGTTACATCGAGCAGAAGAGTGGCCGTTCCAATATCAAAGGCAGGCTGCTCGTCCTCGTCCAATATAGCTCCAACCCTGTCCGAAAATCGTCGCCCGATCAGGCACAACCACGTTGACAAACGCCGCCCTGCCCCTAGACTGAACTCGTTGTTTTGCAAAAAACATCACGCTGTTCGAGCAGTCCACTAGATTTAAACACGACCTTTTGCGAATGACGCAGTTCGGCCGATACCGGACATTCGAATCCGCAGAGGCTAGCGCGAGAACTCTCAGAGATGGCATGTCGCGTCAAGACACATGTGCGAGCTCCCCCCTTCAAAAGCCAGCGCCTATTCACCAACAACCAGTTTTGAGAGGAGAGAACGCAATGAAAGAATCAAAAACTTCAGTTAATCCATCCATCAAGGTGGGAGTAATCACGGACCAGACAGGCGCACTTTCATTCATGGGTATCGCCAATGCAAACGTGGCCAGGATGGTGATCAATGACATCAATGCAAAGGGCGGCTTGTTGGGGCGTCAGATAGATCTGTACCTTGAAGACAGTGCGACCACAGATAGTGTCGCGCAAGCCAAAGCTGCCAAGCTCGTCCAGCAAGATCAGGTCGATGTGATCTTCGGCGGCATTTATAGCTCCACGCGGCAGGCTATCAAGGGCCCTGCGGTAATCAACGGCAAGAAGCTTTACATATACCCGGAGCAATACGAAGGACAGGAATGCGATCCGCTCATTTTCTGTACCGGCCCGGTTCCAGCGCAGCAGGTTGATCCTCTCATTCCCTGGCTGATGCAACAACCCGGGGCGAAGAAATTCTACTTGCCGTCAGCCGACTATATCTGGCCACAAACGATGAACAAAAAGGTCCGCCAAATTGTCATGGCTAACGGTGGCACGATAGTCGGAGAGGAGTACTTTCCCCTTGATCACGCCGACTATGGCCAGACCATTGACAAGATCACGTCCAGTGGCGCCGAGGTGGTATTTATCACGATCGTTCCCCCCGGGCTCACGCCATTTCTCGAGCAGCTTTACAACTCTGGCTTCACGAAGCGAGGTGGGCACATGGTCTGCACGTACTTCGACGAGAACTTCCTGAACTTGGTGCCAGGCGCACACGTGGAGGGTCTGTACAGTTGTCTCGACTACTACCAGAACGTCAGCGATCCATTCAGTAAGGATCTGATCAATCAATACGACATGCTCTATCCGGGCAATGCCAAGTTCACTGCCGGCAGTGCGTGTTCAGGCATGTACCGAGGCTTGAGGCTCTGGGAGGCTGCGGTGAAGGAGGCAGGCTCGCTAAATCAAGAAGATGTCATCAAGGCACTGGACCATGCAAAGATCACCGAGGGTCCGGGCGGTGCAGCTGAAATGGTGCCCGGCCAGCATCACGTTCGGATGAACATGTACATTGCCCAGTTGAAGAGCGGACATTTTCAGATTATCAAGAGCCTGGGGATCATTGATCCAAAGGAGTGCATGCAAGACATAAAATAAGCAATCCGCGCCGATGCTTTCTTGGTGGGCTTGAACGCCTCGAACATGGACTGAAAGGAATCTCGGGTTGAGAGGCGCAGCAGCTATCAACTGATTGCGGCGGAAGGCGTTGCTCGAGGCCGCTGAACGCAAACGTTGAGCGGCCTCTTCAGAACGCCTCCAACAACCGTGGCAAGCACCGCCGGGTGCGGCGTGCTAACCAAACCCGACAGCAGGTTTTGAGAGGCGACCCTGCTTACTCCCGGACGTAGACCATTCCCTCGTCCATCTCCAATCGCCCGTCCCGCACCTTCAACTCCATATGCTCGAAAGCCTGAGGCAGGATCTGGGTGACATCGTCCAGCGCAAATGACGCGATCCGGGCAGCGGCACGCTCCGCCGGAATCGCAAACCACTGCCAATCGCCGCTGCGCCGCAAGCCGGCCCGGGCCCACGTCTCATCGGCGGGCATGCTGACCTCCGCATCCCCATTGCGATCGGTCTTCGCCGTTACGGTCTTGCCGGACTTGCTTTCGAACTTTACCTCCATGCCGACTGCCGGTCCGACATTCGGCACGCCGACAATCGCCACCCAACTGCCCGCATCCGCCGGCTTGACGATCCGCAGCTCGTCCTCGCGGAACAAGCGGAACACCGGCTCCTTGTCCGGAGGCACGGCCACCAGCGCGACCTCCCCCTTGTCCAGACTCCAGCGTCCCTGCGCAAAGCGATCCTCCGCGCCATAACTCATCGTCCACTGGAACCGGCCATCATTCTTTAACAACAGCTCGGAACCGAGTTCAGTCTTCCCTTGCAGATAATAGTGGCCGACCAGGGCTTGCTTGGCCGCATCGTCGCTGGGAGCGGCAAATGCTGGATTTATCAGGCCGGCGAAGGCCAGTAGTGCGAGCAGGGTTTTCATATATTCGGAAGGAAAAAAAACAATAGCATACGGCAAGCCGGGATCGCCCGACACTCAGCCCGTCGCGACCGCCTCGAAACGGCCAGGAATAGCTGGCGATGATTTTGTGATGTGAAGACCGTCGCTAAAAAACTATGGGATGGCGGGATGCGTGGCGACAGCTTCGATTTCCAGTTCCAGACCGTAGTGCAAAGCCGGTACGGGGACAACAGTCCTGGCTGGACGGTGTTCGCCGAGCCAGGCCGCGTAGAGCTGGTCAAAGTGTGGCCAATGTTCGATATCGAGCAGGTAGACGCGAACCTGGACCAGACTCTCCCGGGTGCAGCCGCAGGCGCTTAACACCCGATCCAGATTGTCGAAGACCTGGCTGACCTGGACATCGAATGGTTCACCAGTGAGCTTGATACCCTGCGGGGTGATCGGAAGTTGCCCCGACAGGAAAACCAGATCGCCGACGCAAGCGGCGTGACTGTAATGCCCGGCCGGCTTGTTCAACAACTTGCCGGCGCCGACCATGCTCACGCCAGACATCAGAGCGCCCCTTGAATGAGCTCGGCAAAGCGCATCAGGTCGATGTTGCCGCCAGTAAGCACCACCCCTACCCTTTTACCCCGCAAATCGAGTTGCTTGCCGAAGGCCACTGCTGCCCCCAGGCAGCCGGTCGGCTCCACTATCATCTTCATTCGACTGGCAAAGAACTTCATCGCCTCGACCAGCTCGCCGTCGCCGACAGTCAGAATGTCGTCCACCCGTTGCTGCAGCACCGGGAAAGTGTAATTCCCCAAGTGCTGGGTTTGAGCACCGTCGGCGATGGTGTTGGGGGTATCGATGTGGACGATTTCTCCGCTGCGCAAACTGCGCTGACCGTCGTTGCCTGCTTCCGGTTCGACGCCGATGACGGTGCAGCCGGGGCTCATGGCTTTGGCCGCGGTGGCGCAGCCGGACAGCAAGCCGCCACCGCCGAGCGGCACTAACAACAGGTCGAGCGCTCCGACCTCCTCGATCAACTCCTTGACAGTTGTTCCCTGACCGGCCATCACGTGTGGGTGGTCATACGGCGGAATCAGGGTAAGGCCACGTTCTTCGGAGAGACTTCGCCCGATTGCTTCACGGTCTTCCGTGTAGCGATCGTAGAGAATGACCTCGGCACCGTAGCCGCGGGTAGCTGCCACCTTGATAGCTGGCGCGTCGGTCGGCATGACGATCACGGCCTTCACCCCGAGCAGACGCGCGGACAGGGCGATGCCTTGGGCATGGTTACCCGATGAGAATGTGACGACGCCATGTGCGCGCTGTTCCGGGGTGAACTGAGAGATGGCGTTATAGGCGCCCCGAAATTTGAATGCTCCCGCGCGTTGGAAGTTTTCGCATTTGAAGAAGATTTGTGCGCCAGTCCGGTCATTGGCGGTCGTCGAAGTAAGCACCGGAGTGCGGTGTGCAACACCGGCGATGCGCTCATGCGCCCGGATGATGTCGTCGAACGAGATAGCGAGGCTGCTCATGGTTTAGCTCCTTGGTCTGGTAAATAGGTGTACACGGTCGAGCGCGCCACGCCGAGTATGTCGGCCACAACGGATTGGGCGTTCTTCAGATCCATTAATCCCGCCTCCGCCAATTGACGCACGGCTTCTCGCCGTTGGGCGGGAATGAGCGCGCGCGGCGTGGTATTGAGCCCGGTAGCGAAACGCTCCAGCGTTACGCGCAACTCCTCTAGTCGCGGTGAGACCAGCGACTCCCGGATGTCGGTTGGAGAGACTTGCGTTTGCGCCAGTTGGCTCAGGCTGGCTGCGACGGCAGTCAGCATTGATATGTCAACGTTCAGACAGATAGCGGCGACATAGTCGCCCCGGCTGTTTTTGAGGCCGATCGATGTGCTCTTGGCCGGTCGGCCGTCCGGGAAGCGGTTAGGGTAGTTCTGCAGGACTTCCGGAAACTCCGGGTCAACCATCCGTGCCAAGCCAATTTCGGTAGCAGGATCACCGACACTGCGCCCGGACAGATTGTTGGAAATAGCAACCACGGCATGCTCTCGCCGAGTCAGGTCATGCAGTACCACCTCCACCAGCGGGGCGAGGGTTTTGCCGAGTGCGTCTACGATCTTTTCGCCTTCTCGGAGTAGTAATTGGTTTTCAGTAAGCATCATGCAGGACATTTTGTCATATTCTGACCATTTGTCAATTTCTAAGTTTGACGCTTGCATGGAAAACGTTAACGATTCCGACGCTCTTCCTACCCGGTTAGCCGACCTGCCCGGCATAGCCCGGCACCACGAACAAGCGCCGATATTCGTCACATTCGACTAGTTCATCGTGCATTAATACCCCGAAGCGTTTCCATGTGATCCCATCGCGCAATCGCAGTCGCCGGAGCCCTCCCGATACCGCCCCAGATTTGTGCGCTATCGGACAGAGCGTTGATTGCCTACACTGATAATCCGGTGCGTGTGCACCGCCAGTGGTAATCCTAGAGCCCTGGAGTTCCGCGATGGCCATTTCCCCTGCCCCAAGAAGGAACCGCCTGCTCGCCGCGCTGCCGGACGCCGAGTGGCAGCGCTGGCTGCCGCAGCTTGAAGCGATCGAACTACCGCTGGGCAAGGTGCTGTGCGAGTCGGGCAGCGGGTTGAATGCCATGAGGATGTGTCATGACAATGAATGAGATTAAGGAAGCTCTCCTTTGGTGTGTTGTTATCAATTACGCGTCGCTTCTCATCTGGGGCGGCATCTTCATCTATGCCCACGACTGGATGTATCGAATATATACGCGTTGGTTCAAGCTCTCGGTTGAAACCTTTGACGCAATGAACCTTGCCGGCATCACTCTCTACAAACTTGGGATCATCCTGGTCAACCTGGTGCCTTTGGTCGCACTTTACCTGTCGTCATAGCGGTGAGCCTCAGGGCATCTCACCATGCGCCCATCCGGGAGCAGATCGCACGCGACCTGCTCCGTCCCGACGCTGCACTCGCTGTTCAATCACATGGCAACTAGGTTTAAACCCGACTTTTTGCGACTGACGCAGTTCAGCCAGCAACAGCCTTTGAAACCCATAAATAGAGTGCTCCAAGTGATCGTCACATTTTGATGACGGTCGACATACAGTAGTAAGCTTGCCGCACCTCAATTTTTCGCACTCAGAATAATGACCGATCTGAAAGCTGTATCAATTTCTCGTGATCCGGATGCCGCCGACACTTCCGTCCGTCGCCGCTCCCTGATGGCGGCCTGCAGCGCCCACGCAGTACATGATGGCCTGACTGACCTTATCTATGTGCTGCTGCCTATCTGGCAGGCGCAATTTTCCATCAGTTACGCGCTAGTGGGACTGCTACGCGGATCCTATTCGGGCATGATGGCCGGCTTCCAGTTGCTAGCCAGTCGGCTGGCAAAACGCTGGGGGCGAGAACGCATGCTGACGGGAGGGACGGCACTGGCCGGCATCGCATACCTGATTGCTGGTCAGGCCGGCGGCCTGACGGTACTGGTGATTGCGTTGTTGTTGGGTGGATTGGGGGCCAGTACTCAGCACCCGCTGGCATCCTCATTGATCACTGATACGCATGAGGACGGCGGTGGCGTCAAAGAGGCGCTGGCACAGTACAACTTTGCCGGCGACATCGGCAAGACGCTGATACCGGGTCTAATGGGCCTTTTGCTGGTGGTCGTGAGCTGGCAGGCCAGCGTTACGCTGGTGGGCCTGCTCGGCTTGGCTGCGGCCGGTGTGTTGTGGTGGCTTATTCCGGCACGCGATGAACAGGCATCCAACAAGGGAGCAGCCGCCAAGGCAATAAGCGGAACTGGTTCGGCTAGCGGACTACGTGCGCTGCTGCTGACCGGTACTTTGGACAGCGCCGTCCGGATGGGATTTCTAACCTTCTTGCCATTCCTATTGAAGAGCAAAGGCGCCGGCACGGCAGGCATCGGTTTTGCGCTGTCGCTATTGTTTGTTGGCGGCGCGTTCGGCAAGTTGTTTTGCGGTTATCTGGGGGCGCGCATCGGCATGATGAAAACGGTGTGGATAACGGAGTCCGCCACATCGCTGTTGATCTTGCTAGCGGTGTGGTTACCGCTTTTCGGAATGATGGCAATGTTGCCGCTGCTGGGACTTGCCTTGAACGGGACGTCTTCGGTACTGTATGGCGTGGTACCAGAATTGGCCAGCGCAGGAAAACGCGAGCAAGCTTTCGCGCTGTTCTATACCGGCACCATAGGTGGCGGGGCGCTATCACCCGTGTTGTTTGGTCGACTGGGTGACGCCGCTGGAGTCCCCACTGCCGTGATAACGTTGGCGGCGATACTGCTGTTCACATTACCGTTGTCGTGGCAGGTACAGAAAGAGGTCGGCTGTTGATTGCTGCGTATTCACTTCAAAGTTGCCAGTCCCTAGATAGCGGTTCGATAAATTGCGACTTCGATCGGCTGAAATCGGACAGTAGCGGTCATCTAAATTTGACGGTATTTTAAACGGCAAGTGAGTGTCTAGCAGATTCGTGGCGATTCACTCTGACCCGCCTGCTGACGCTGCCCAATAGCCGCATCGGGGAATTGCTGCCGCATCACTGGATATCGCCCGACTATTCTTTGTCATCATGGGAAGGTCAAGTCCAAACCGAGCATCCTGGCAAGGACGAAGGTGACGAGCCCCAGGCCCAGGAGCGATAGCACGAAGACTGCGGCCACCTTGCCGCCCGCGCGTAGCACCGCGCGCTTCTCCTTCTCCTTCTCCTTCTTCCCTTGATCGTAATGCCACTTGATGGCGAAGAACATGCCCGTGCCGAGCACGAGAACCTTGAACGTAACGAAGACTATAGGGATCCAATCCATCATTTTGAGTATTTCCAGGCTATTACTTGACACTATCTATCGTGAGGAGCACTACCTTAAAACGCTGCTTCAGCAGCTTCATTTTTTGTTCAAACCGTCCCCTCAGGCATCCTGCTTGAATCTTTCATTACATCTACCTATGAAATAAGAATGGCATCCAGCGGAGTGATTTGCCGAATGCAGACGATAGAGGAAAACGTCAACGACTACCATGCAAGGATGGGGTTGCTGCACGTCCTGATGCATACTACTTAAAAGCAATTTCCATACATTGAGACAAAATGTCCCAGTTGAAAAACATACAAGATGAAAATTTGCCAATCTGGTTGCCGCGATTGGCCGTGCACGGCGGGCCACGTTTTTTGCAGATTGCGGATGCGTTGCAGGCGGCGGTGGTAGAAGGATCGCTGAAACCGGGTGATCGTCTACCTCCGCAGCGCCAGTTGGCAGCACAGCTGGACGTCGACCTGACGACGATCACGCGCGCATACGACGAAGCCAGACGCCGCAACTTGTTGGAGGGCCGCGGCGCTCGAGGCACTTATGTCGCGGCGCCGAAGGTCGAATTGACCTCGATCCTCGACCTGAGCATGAATACCCCACCACCGCCGGATGGCGTGGACTTCGACGACATGTTGAAACAAGGTTTGTCTCAAGTACTGATGAGGGCAGATAATGAATTGCTGATGACTTACCACTTGGCCGGGGGAAGCGACTCCGACCGTAAGGCTGGGGCCAAATGGCTCGAACCGATGTTTGGACATCTGGATTCTCGACAGGTTGTTGTCTGTCCGGGTGCGCAAGCGGCGATCGCCGCATTGATCCTTGCGCTGACGGAGCCTGGCGATGTCATCCTGGCAGAACCAACGAGTTATCCCGGCTTGCGTGCAGCAGCGACCCAATTCGGCCGGCACATCATTGCGGTGGAAGCGGACAAGCACGGGATGGTGCCTGAGATGCTTGAGGCAGCGTGCCGCCAGCACAAGCCTGGGCTGGTCTACCTCAATCCGACATTACAGAACCCGACCGCCATCACCATTCCGGAACGCCGGCGCAAGGAGCTCGCCAGCATCGCGAAGCGCTGCAATGTACGCATCGTCGAGGACGATCCATACTGGCTCCTTGCCGATGCCCCGCCACCACCTATTGCCACGTTTGCCCTGGAACAGGTGTACTACATCTCAACCCTGTCGAAATGCCTGACGCCCGGCTTGCGTGTCGCCTTCGTGCTAATACGCGCCCCGCACGAACGCGAACGTTTCCTGGTCGCGCTAAGATCATTTGCGCTGATGGTCGCTCCTCTGACGGCCGCACTGGCCACTCAGTGGATCCTCGACGGTTCGGCTGACGGATTGATGGAAGGCGTACGCAACGAGGTGCGCCTGCGCCACTGGATGGCTCGGGATATTCTGGCGGGGCGGTACAGCGGCGCCGGAGACGGCCTGCATGTATGGCTCGAGTTGCCGGCGTATTGGAATTCCTCACAGCTTGCGCGTGCAGCCAACAGCGAGGGCATCGCAGTCACGCCGGCGGAGGCATTCGCAACTGGCAGCGGATCAGTGAATGCAATTCGGATCTCTTTGGGTAGCGTCAAGGACCGTGGACGCTTACAGGCGGGTCTTCAACGGCTGTCTCATCTGCTTGCGCGGCGGCCCGAGTCGTTCAGCGCTGCTGTGGTTTAACTGTCCAGGAAACACTGTGCTTCATCCGGGAGTTCTCTCAATGCGGTCGCACATTGGTTTGCTGCCTCAGTGTTTATTTATCGTGAGATCACGCGCGAAAGTGGACAGACTGAAAGAAAGCTACGTTAGCCGTGCAGCACAACATCCGCTTGGGGGCGGAAGCCGCTGCTCACTTAAAACTGCGCTATACGTCTCAACGTTACTCAACACCTGGCATTGTTATGGTCGCGTAGCCCGTTCTTGCCAAGATCTTTTCATAAGTTCTCGCATGTCGGTATTCAACTGGAATCAGTGGCCTAGTCCGGATCGGAATTATTGACCTGCATTCAATGAGAATGCTTGGCTGATTTTGAACGAGAATGTATGGTTGGTTTTTACCGGAATACGCAACAAATAACTGGTGGGTTGGGGGCCAGTTCGGATGGCGATAACGACTGACTTGCAGTTGTTTCAAAACACGTTTTCCCTTCGATCGAAGGAAAATTGCGCCTACCAATCTTGTTCCATTGAAGCGGTAGAGGGCTCACTCGGAATCGTCATGATTAGTGTTGAATGACCGTCTGGTTTGGAGAAGTCTGAACTTCCGCTTAGGGTCGAATTCAGCCTGTCGCCACCGGCCCCAAACGGCCAAGAAGGGACATTCGTCGGCAGGCACAGACGGACGTTCGCGTGTCCGCCCCCCCCCGCTTCGCAGCGGCCCTCGGGCTTGACCCGCTTGCGCGCTGGATGCGGCAACGTCAACGCCGGCTTCTACAGGTGACGATGGATTTGCGCCGAAGCTCAGTGGGGTTAGAACGCGCGTGCGATCGTGCGAGCTTCTTCGATTGCGCTACTTCGATCGGCCTCTCCGTCGGGGCCGAACAAGGTGCGCTCGACCACAATGCCGACGACGTCTTTCACACCCACGAACTTGAGCCAGGTTTCCATATAGGGGCGCTGGAGGTCGAACTCGCTGGCCGGCGTAAACGAACCCGGCGACATGTAGCTAAGTCCGCGCGCGTAAACGACTGCTGCCTTTTTTCCGTGCAACATGCCAGCAAAACCTGAACTATCGAACCTGAACAGCACGTCTTTCTGCGAGATCACGTCGATCAGATGCTTAAGCTTGTACGGAATGCTGAAATTCCATAGCGGTACGCCGAACAGGAACTTGTCCGCCTCGTGGAATCGCGCCGCGAGTTCTTCGATACCCTGCCAGGCCGCCGCCTGCGCCGGCGTCAAGGCCGCTCCGTTCAGTCCGGCGTATTTCGCGGCCAGGGCGTTTCCGTCGAATTCGGGCATCGCCAGGTCCCATATGTCGAGCTTCTGTATCACATGATCGGGATGCTCCAGCCGGTACGCATCGAGAAATGCATTGCACACTTCGATGGACGCCGAATATTCCTTGTTGGGTGAGCCTTCGATATAGAGCACGCGAGTCATTGAACCAGTCCTTACCATGGGTGACGGCGACGCGCAGGATGCGCGGTCGCCCACTGTGATTCGAAGTGTATCGAGTTGACTTATAATTTAGAAACGATATTAATTGATTGAATTAACCTTATTCTGTGATTAATGAACAATCCCCTCGACACTTCGCTACTCCATACGTTTGTTGCCGTCGCCGATGTGCGGAGCTTTACCGGCGCTGGTCGTAGACTGAATCTGAGTCAATCCGCGGTTAGCGCCCAGGTTGTTCGTCTGGAAGAACAAATCGGCCGTGCTCTTCTTGTTCGCAATACGCGTAACGTCACGCTCACCGAGCACGGTCAAACGCTGCTCGGATACGCTCGAGCGATGCTCAATCTGAGCCAGGAAGCAAGGGTCAGGTTGGGAACTGGCGACGCGTTCGCAGGCAAGCTGCGCATTGGCGTATCGGAAGACTTTGCGGGAGGTTGGCTTCCCGATGCGATGCGCCGCTATAGCGCTGCGCGCCGTGGTTTGCTGCTGGATTTGACGGTCGACATTGGCGACAGTTTGTTTCGACGGCACGCAAACGGCGATTTCGATCTCGTGATCGGCAGCCGCTGTTCACACTCGGACAAAGGCGTGACTTTGTGGCGAGAGTCACTCGTCTGGGCGTTTGCTCGTCACGAGCCGCTTCCCGAAGGCGATGTACCGCTGGCATGCTTCCCCAACCCGTGTCCGTACCGGGAGGCAGCCGTCAAGGCGCTCGCGTTAGCCGGCATGCCTTATCGAATCGCATGCGAAAGTCCGAGTGCCACTGGCATCCGAGCGTTTGCGCGAGCCGGCATCGCCATCGCACCGATGTCGCGTAACGCGATCGACGACGAGCTTCGTGAATTGGGTGTGTCTGAAGGCTTACCGGAACTGCCGGAAATTGAATTCGTCATGATGTACGATGCCGGGCTGCCGGCTGCTGTCGAATTCGCCGAGACGATTTTCGACGAAGTCGCCGTTCGCACAGGAGCGGGCAAACGCAATCAGGCAGTAGCGAAAAAACCTCGCGCTTAGCACGAGGCCGATGGCGACGATGCATCCCCCTCTGGTTGATAAGGTATACCGAGGAAGGTGGTTGATCGAAGGGCCGTTGTATGCCGAAAGCGGTCATAGCGAATGACAATTCCAAATGGCAGAAACGGGGCGAAATCAGTCTGTCGCGTCTGGCTCCAAGCAGCGAAATCCAGTTGCCTGCACTTTTCCAATATCACCCCGGTTCACCCCAAAATTCGTCGCTGGAACAGGCACAACTAAGTTGACAAACGCCGCCCCGCCCGTAGACTACAAACATTTCCTTGCGGAAATATTGCTACTATTCGTTCACGCGCCAACGAAAGCACCTATCAGTGCGTCCGGAATTAGTTGGTCGCCACAAATGAGTGCCCACAAGTCTTGGATATCTGGATCGTTCCACGAATGCGCCACATCATGTTTTTTAACCAATTAAATGACTCATAAAGGAGAAACAAATGAAGAAGGCAGCGATAGTGTGGCCGCATGTGGCTGGAGTGTTTGGCCTGATCCTGGCTTGTCTGGCGTCAGGGCAAAGCTGGGCCGGGCAGACAGTGGTGCCGCAATTTGACAC
The DNA here is from genome assembly GCF_042654985.1 of Paraherbaspirillum soli. Lineage (NCBI taxonomy): Bacteria > Pseudomonadati > Pseudomonadota > Betaproteobacteria > Burkholderiales > Oxalobacteraceae > Paraherbaspirillum > Paraherbaspirillum soli. The sequence goes on from NZ_JBHSMT010000013.1 coordinate 159,865, forward strand.
TTATTACAATACGCCTTTGCGCAATGTCTTGTGCCAGGCCGGGCATCTGGTGACTTTGTATGACAATGGTTATCTGCAAAGTTGTACCGTGCCGGATGGCAATCAACTGCTAGGCAAGACGGGTATCAGCAGCGCGCAATTCTATTCCTGTTCCGCCGCTCAGCCGGTTGAGTTGTACGCCGATGGCTATCTGAATCAATGTGTATTGAAGGAAAATATTCTGGTTGCCGGGCATAACGGCCCGAGTGGTGGGTCGTTTTACCTGTGCAAGGCGGGAAATCCAGTGCAGATTAATGCCGATGGCTATCTGAATCACTGTGTATTGATGGCAGATATTCAGGTTGCCGGGCGTAACGGCCCGAGTGGTGGGGCGCTTTACTCGTGCAAGGCGGGAAATCCAGTGCAAATTAATGCCGATGGCTATCTGGCAAGTTGCACGCTGATAGTGCCGATGAATATCGCCGGCCGCTATGGAAGTAATACCGTGCTGCAATATACCTGCAAGGAAGATGCGTCAATGGAAATCCGCTCGGATGGTTATCTGAGCAGCTGTACGCTGCGCAATCCAAATTGGGTACAGTCACGTAACGGCATGAAGGCATGCGATGCCGGTAGCGTAATTTATATCGACAGCTCAGGAACTGGCAGTTGCAGCAACTGATGATATCGCGTGGCGCCATGGCGCCGCTTGATTGATCGTCATGTTTGGCTGGCCCATCCCGCTGCCGTACCTTGGGAGTGATCTTGAAGTCTTCATTTCCTGCCATCCCAAAGTAACGTCAATTTCACGTCAGCGGTGGAAGACGAAATTTCAGGGGGAAGCTCAGACATTGACCTTGAACGCAAGTGGACCCGCTGGCAGCAGGCCTGGCACGACGAGCGGTCGCAGCGGGAGCACTACTGGACGCCTTGCTTGAAAAGACAGCTTTAATGGCCGGGGTCAACCCGAGCTATATCAGCCGTCAAATGGGGCATCGTTCAGCCAAAATGCTATTTTCAAGCCGTCTTGGATAGCACTGCCGGCGAGGCGGAGATAAAAAACCACCAAATAAGCGCGTCAAGTCCGACAACGCTCAGAAATTGAGCGAAAAAAAAGCCCATCACGTAAGCGATGGGCTTTTTCTTGCAATACATTCCAGTGCTAAATGTCCCCGGAATGTCCCCGAGAACCGAAATCACTGGTAGGCACGATTGGACTCGAACCAACGACCCCTACCATGTCAAGGTAGTGCTCTAACCAGCTGAGCTACGCGCCTCCTAAAGAAACGAAATTATAGTGGCAAATTTTATTTATGGCTAGTGTCTTGTAAGAATTTTTTACGAAATCAGTTTTAATCCTGATTTTCCGTCGGTTGAGCCGGCGCTTGATGCCATATGCACTGCCCTCTTACTTCCTTGTCGAGGACCGTTAATGCAGCCTCATGTTCGGCCAACTCTTCTTCATTGGCCACTCGCACGATGATCTCGGCCAATGGAGCCAAAGCTAGCACTTCACCACCGCCACCGGCATCGCTTTCGTCCGCTCCAAGGTCGATGCTGAAACTGTTTTGCCCGCGCGTCATGGCCAAATACACTTCCGCCAGCAATTCGGAATCCAGCAGCGCGCCGTGCAGGGTCCGGTGCGCGTTCGAGATGCCGTAGCGATCGCATAAGGCGTCGAGCGAATTGCGCTTGCCGGGATACATTTCCTTGGCCTGAACCAGCGTGTCGATAACGCCGCTGACATCGCCCACGAAAGGCCCGTGGCCTAGCAGCTTATATTCAGCATCCAGAAATCCCAGATCGAACGGCGCATTGTGAATGATGATTTCGGCACCGCTGACAAATTCGCGCAGCTCGGCAAAAATCTCGGCGAACTTTGGTTTATCGCGGAGGAATTCCGTAGTCAAGCCGTGCACCGCCAACGCGCCTTCTTCCGAGTCCCGCTCCGGATTGATGTAGCGATGAAAATTTTTGCCGGTCAATCGCCGATTCATCAGTTCGACGCAACCGATTTCGATGATGCGATCACCGGTACGCGGGTTAAGGCCAGTAGTCTCGGTATCCAGAACAATTTGTCGCATGGTCACTTGATCGCCAATACAGAAAGAATATTAAAAACATACCCTTCAAGGGTATTTATGGAAGTCGTGGAGGCCATTATAAAACCGTCGTCACGCCGCGATTGGCAAGCTGGTCGGCGCGCTCATTGCCGGCATGACCGGCATGCCCTTTCACCCAGCGCCACTCGATCCGATGGCGTGCCTGAGCGGCGTCGAGCTCCTGCCACAAGTCGACATTCTTAACCGGCTCGCGCGCTGCGGTTTTCCAGCCGCGCGCCTTCCACCCGTGAATCCACTCGCTAATGCCTTTTTGCACGTACTGACTATCGGTAAATACGACCACTTCGCATGGCCGCTTCAATGCCGCCAGGGCCTCAATCACAGCCTTCAACTCCATCCTGTTGTTGGTTGTGTTGCGCTCGCCGCCGCAGAGTTCTTTTTCTTTACCGTCGGCGACCAGCAATGCTCCCCAACCGCCGGTGCCGGGATTGCCCTTACATGCACCGTCTGCATATATTTCTACTTTATCCATACTTATTTAGCTCACTTGAACTGCATTGATTTGACCGGCGCGCCGAATATGATCGGCACGCCAACGATAGGTACACGAGGCGACAGAACCAAGCCAGCTGTAAGTAAGCTGGTCGCTTGCCACCCCAGTTAAAACACTATTGCCCTGCCCCGTTCTGGCGTGTCTTGTGGATCTTGTTGGTGGCCGGTACGCCGCGCGCGGCCTTGATAGCCTGCTTACTGAAAGCCGGGCCGATAAGGTGCATGCCTTTAACACGCTTGATCGCTTGCACGATGTATACCGCACCAAAATACGGCCACCAGCGATTGCCCGCTTTCTCCATGAAGGCAAAACGATGCAACCATTTGGCGCTCGTATACGGCGGCGCGTAACAACCGAAGTGGCCGCGATTGACTTCCATGTTCAATAGTTTCAACCAATCCTTCAAACGCAGCAGGCTGATGAACTCGGCATTCTGCGGCAAAAAATGGACTCCCGACATGCGACCGACCGTTTGCCGAATCCCCCATAAACTGGCTGGATTGAAACCGCAAATGATGACCTGTCCTTCCGGGATCAATACGCGCTCGACCTCGCGCAATACCTGATGCGGTTCGGCGGCAAATTCCAGTACGTGCGGCAACACAATCAAATCCAGGCTTTGCGACGCAAACGGCAAGTCTGCAAAATCATGGGTCACTACGATGCTGGTCGGACTTGCCGCCACGGTCGATTCCGGCAAACGACTATCGGTCAGCCATTTGTACGGCATCCGATTGGCCTGCAACGCGTTAATTTGCGGCACGCCAATCTGCATCGCATGAAAACCGAAAATATCCGCGGTCATCGCATCCAGGCGCGCCTGCTCCCACTCCTGCATGTAACTGCCGGTGGGCGTCTGCAGCCAGGGGCCGAGCGCTATAATGGATTTTTCTGAAGACGGATATTCCATGCCTGCCTTATTAAATCGGTCGTTGAGTGTATTGGCAGTGCCGGCATTTAACGACAACTATCTGTGGTTAATTCATGATGGCCGGCATGCCGCCGTGGTTGACCCTGGCGATGCGGCACCGATTCTGGACGCGCTCGCGCGCCATAACCTGACACTCACCGCTATTTTACTGACACATCATCATGCTGACCATGTTGGCGGCGTACAAACTTTGTTGCAAAGTTTTAAAGTGCCGGTATTTGGGCCTGACAGCGAAGCCATCGCTGGCGTCAGTCAGCCATTGAGTGAAGGCGATACAGCCGACATTCCACAACTGGGACTGCACTTATCGGTGCTTGATGTTCCGGGCCATACTAGCGGCCACATCGCTTATGTTGCGGCCGAACAGCATTGGCTGTTTTGTGGCGACACCTTGTTCGCCGGCGGTTGCGGTCGCCTGTTCGAAGGCACGCCGACGCAAATGACCGACTCATTGGCAAAATTGAGCGCGCTTCAAGATGACACGCTGGTCTTTTGCGCACATGAATACACCTTGTCGAATTTGCGTTTTGCGCTGGCGGTCGAGCCAGATAACGCCAAGCTGATCGCCCGCATCGCAGCGGAACAAGCCAAGCGCGACCGCAATCAGCCAACCGTGCCATCCACCATCGGCCTGGAGAATGCCACCAATCCGTTTCTCCGTTACAGGCAGGCGACGATCATTGCCAACCTACAATCGGCCGGCCGTCTTGAGGCTGCCGATCCGGTCTCGGCATTCGCGGCGCTGAGGGAATGGAAGAATACTTTTAAGTGATCGCAACCTGTAATGCGGCGGCAATGCTTAGGCGCCGCCCTTCCAATTCTGTCCATTGCAATTTATACGTCTCATCTAGTTAGTTGGGGACAGAGTAATTCGCCGCGCTGCGGCGGCTCTTAAACTCTGTCCCGCAAATAGTTGGCTTGTTGGGGACAGAGTAATTCGCTGCGCTGCGTCAGCTCTTAAACTCTGTCCCGCAAATTGTTTTTAATTCTCCCCCGCAATGGCGAAAATAGTAATTACCTGTTAAATCAATCACTTAACCACAAAAATTTGCGCAATTTCCACTTGACGGAGGAAAACTGCGTTACGTACACTGCGCTTATTCCTTTATTACCGGCTGATGACAGCCCGGTCACGCAAATCGAACCCATGCATCAGCTAAAACTCAAAACTCTCGCTATTGCCGCGCTGGCTTTTTTCGGCGCCCCGCTCTTGGCCCAGGCCAACGATATTTCCATCTACACTCCCACTTTCAGCTTGATTGATCCAAACGATCCCAGCGCGGGAATGCTTGGCATGGAACAAGTCGATATCTGGGCGCGGATTCGCAAGGGTTTCGGTATACCCGACCTGGAAAATCAACAGGTGCTCAGTCAAACCGAGTTTTACAGTGCGCGTCCGGAGTATTTTGAGCGCACCACGGTACGGGCGTCGCGCTATCTGTTTCACGTAGTGCAAGAGTTGGAAAAGCGCGGCATGCCGACCGAGTTGGCCTTGTTGCCCTTCATCGAATCCGCATTCAATCCGCAAGCTTATTCAAGCGCCAAAGCAGCCGGCATGTGGCAATTCATCCCCTCCACCGGACGCGACTTCAATCTCAAGCAAAACATGTTCAAGGACGAGCGGCGCGACGTCCTGGCATCGACCGATGCGGCCTTGACCTATCTGCAAAAGCTGTATGGCATGTTTGGCGACTGGCAACTGGCGTTAGCGGCGTACAACTGGGGCGAAGGTTCGGTGCAGCGCGCGATCAACAAAAACCAGGCAGCCGGCTTGCCTATCGATTTCAATAGCCTGGCACCGTTGATGCCGGCAGAAACCCGCAACTACGTACCGAAGCTGCAAGCGGTCAAGAACATCATCGCAGCACCCGACCTGTACAGCATCGCGCTACCGAAAGTGGACAACCAGCCATACTTCGTCACGATCGGCAAAACCCGCGACATCGACGTCAAGGTCGCGGCACAACTAGCGGAATTATCGCTGGATGAATTCAAAGCCTTGAATCCGCAGTTCAACCGGCCGGTGATCATCGGCAGCTCCGACACCAAGATCCTACTGCCAGAAAGCAACGCCGAAAAATTCAAGAACAACCTGACAAAATGGACGCAAACGCTGTCATCGTGGACCGCCCATACCGTCGGCAGCGCACGCGAGCGGATTGAAACCATTGCGGCCAAATTCGGCACCACCCCGGCGGTGATTCGGGAAGTCAATCACATCCCGCCAAAAATGCTGCTGAAAGCCGGTTCGACCATCCTGGTGCCGAAGACTGAAGCCTCCAACAGCGACATCACGGCAGAAGTCGCCGACAACGCGACCATGGCAGTCACGCCGGACGCACCGGAAACGCGCCGCATTGTTGTCAAAGTCGGCAAACGCGACACACTGGCCTCGATCGCCCAGCGCTATCATGTCAGCGTTTCTCAAGTCAAATCATGGAATAGCCTGCATCACGACAGCGTCAGCCGCGGCCAAAGCCTGCAACTTCAAGTACCTAACCGCATGATCGCAGCGAGTGGCGGCCATAGCACGCGCTATCACAAGGCGAGCGCGACTGTCAGCCATGGCGCCTCAAAAGGCAAAGCAACCGCCAAGAAACACCCGCGCAGCTAATCAATACCTGAGGTGCTGGGGCAGTTGAGGCCGCTTCGAGGCGGCCGCTTCTGGACTCCAGTGCCTCTTACATCAGAATCGCGCCGGCGCCCTCTAGTTGCCGGGACCGCAGCGAACCCCTACAATCCTGCCTTGTTCGTTCAGAATTTCCGGTAGCATTCCCGCACCTCACTGACATAACCCCGCGCCCGCGACACTCAAGGCGCGCATATCTGGAGTCAATATGGCATTCCTGCAAGGCAAAAAAATTCTCATTACCGGCCTGCTGTCCAACCGCTCAATCGCCTATGGCATCGCCCAAGCCTGCAAGCGCGAAGGCGCCGAGCTGGCATTCACCTATGTCGGCGAACGCTTCAAGGAGCGCATCACCAATTTTGCGAAAGAATTCGACAGCGAATTGATTTTCGATTGCGACGTCAGCAGCGATGAACAAATCAACGCGCTGTTTGCCGATCTGGGCAAGTCCTGGGATCAGCTGGACGGCCTGGTGCATGCCATCGGTTTCGCGCCTAGCGAAGCGATTGCCGGAGATTTCCTGGATGGCTTGTCGCGTGAAGGGTTCAAGATTGCGCATGACATTTCCGCCTACAGTTTCCCGGCAATGGCTAAAGCCGCCGTGCCTTTGCTGCGCCCTAATTCGGCATTGCTGACCCTGACCTACCTGGGTTCGGACAGAGTGGTACCGAACTACAACACAATGGGCCTGGCCAAGGCGTCGCTCGAAGCCAGCGTCCGCTATCTGGCCGCCTCGCTGGGCCCCAAAGGCGTGCGCGTCAACGGCGTCTCCGCCGGTCCGATCAAGACATTGGCAGCCAGCGGCATCAAGGGCTTCGGCAAGATCCTGGGCTTCGTTGCCGAGCACGCCCCGCTGCGCCGCAACGTTACCCTTGAAGATGTCGGTAATGCGTCGGCCTTCCTGCTGTCCGACCTGGCCAGCGGCATCACCGGTGAAATCACCTATGTCGATGGCGGTTTCTCGCACGTGGTGGGCGGCATTGCCGAATAGGCCGCGGACGATGCGCCAGTCGGAATAATCGGCTAGCCTGACTAAAAAAATAGCCCTCCAGGTCAATGACTTGGAGGGCTATTTTCATATCGCGTTTGGCTAGCGCTACTTTATTACTTACGCAATACCAAATTCGTCGGCAGACTATGCAGGTAAGCCGCGACATCCTGCACATCCTGATGCGACAAGGCCTTGGCTTGAGGACCCATGATTGCGTTGCTGCGGCCATAAGGGCCGTCGTTGCCGCGTTGGTAAGCGATCAATGCGTGCTGCAAGTAATCCTGCGGCTGGCCGGCGAGCTTCGGATAACTTGGATCGATCGGGGTATGGAAGTCCGCACCATGACAAGAAGCGCAGCCGTATTTTTTCACAGCCGCTTCGCCCGCCGCGATATTACCGCCAGCGAAAGCATTGATGGAGACACTCGTGGACAGCAAGAACAGCACGCCAGCAATAATCTTTTTCATTGTGTGGGCCCCTTATTTTTGCTGCGAATAGTAAGCCGCAATATCCGCCATGTCCTGATCGGACAAGCTGGCTGCGATGCCGTGCATGGTGGGGTGCTTGCGCTCGCCCTTTTGATAGGCCTTCAGCGCATTTTCAATATATTTCGCCGATTGCCCGCCTAGCATGGGCACTTGATATACCTCCGGGAAGCTGGCTTTATAGCCGGGGATGGCGTGGCAGCCAATACACATCGATATCTTGTTTTCAGCCGCCTTAGCGTTGCCGACCACGTCCGCCGCTGCGGCCATGTTGGCAATACCCGCAAGCGCGAGAAGTGCAATTAGTTTTTTCATATTAGCTGGGGGTAAAGAGCTGCGTAAATGAAGCGAAACCGGTTTTGTGTAAATTTTGGTAGCCTGCCAGACGCAAATTGCCGTCGCCACCCGACACCAAAGGCGGACAATTTTACCCCAAGAAACACGCATAGTCACGCCCGCTGATGTCAAAGCCACACGATCGGCAGCGCCGATATCGGCGCTGCGTCGGCCATTAACCCTGCCGACTGTCGGGCCGCCTGATCGGCGCCGGCGCTTGTTGATTTGCGGCTTGATCGGAAGAGTCGCGCGCAGACTGCGGCTGCACATCACCCGCAGTAGCCGGCGAGACGTCGTCCGCGTCTTCCGCAGCTTGCTGCCCGGCCTGCGCCGATGCCGCCGGCGACTCTTCGGGAAACAAGAAGAAGCGCGGCGAAACGCTGAAGCGTCGCAACACCGCCCGAAATACCAAGCGCCTGATCCGTGCCGGAACATCCCGCGCCCGCAGCGCCAAGGTCAATGCGCAAGCAAAAGAAACTCCAACATTCAGCATGCCGATGCTGGCAATCCCAGCTAGCGCCAACCAAAACTGCGGCATAGCCAGCACTTCCCATCCCAGACTTGCGGCGGCTGCGGTCAGCGCACCCGTCGACAGCGTCACATGCCGCACCTCCAGCGGCACACCGAAAAATTGCGCGATCACAGGCGTCATGCCCAATAAAAGCCCGAGCGATAAGTTACCGGAAATTTGCGCCATATTGCGATCCAGCCAGGTCGCCCAGCGTTCGGCCCTCATCGAACCCAATACGCGCACCAGCCGCCGCTGATGGGTCAAGGCTTCACGCAGGCGACGCAAGGCAAACCAATTGTCGGCATAGCCGGCGACCAGGCTCGACAACCATAGCAATATCCCGGTCAGCGCGGCAAACAACGGGGTCGGCCCAATCAGCGATAAATCATGTATGTTGGAACGAGCATATTCGGCAGTCATCAGCGGCGCATGTGTGGTCAACATGATGACTCCGGAGATCGCCAGCATCATCGGTATCACGCCGATCAAATTACCGAATACCGCAGCCGCCTGCGACCGCAGCAGCAACGCAACCTCAGTCAGCAGCGCACGCAAGCCGTCCACCGTGTCGAGCTGGCCCATTTTGGATGCCAGCGCCGGCGCCGTGACCGCCGGCTGCTTGGTCGCCAGCACGCCGCCTACCGCGGAAATCATCGTGAAACTGACCGCATAGTTCAACGAAGCAAACAGTCCTTCGAAAAAACGCGCCGCCCCCGCACCCGAAAGCAACGATTTGCCAAGTACCGTGAATGCGGTGATGACGCCGCCGCGACAGGCCGCTTTCAGCATTGCACGATATTCGCTGCGATCACGCGCAATATAGTGCTCGCCATGATCCGCATTGCGCTCGACCATCTTGCGCGCCAGCAGGGAAAAACTGCGCTGCACCAGGCCACGCACCGACGAGCGCTGATGATGGGCGGCGATAAAGTCGCTCAGCAGGGCCTGGATCTGACTCACATCTCGCCCCGGATCCTTGCCAGGATTCCGTTCCGCGTCTTGCGCCGTTTCCTGATCCCGGTAAATCGCGGCACGCACATCGAGCAAACGCGCCATACGGGTCAATTGCGCACGCATCCGTTCGACCCGATACACCAGGCTGACCGATACGCCATTTTCATCAAGATGCGCATAAATCCTATCGGTTTGCGCCTGACAGACGGCGATCAACATGCGCACGCTGCGCAGTGCGGCCTCATCTCTGGGGTTGACGTACAAATAGGTTTCCAGTTCGCGCCGCAACACCATGAATGGCGTCGCCTGCAATGGCATCCGGGGATCCAGCCGTTGGCGGAAGGCTTGACTGACGCCGTCCGCCAGCACTGCCGTGACCAGATACACCAGGGCCTCGTCAATCTGCTGCTGATACATATGGGTAATGCCATCGTCAGCGACCAGGCGCCAGATCTGCGCCACCGCCTCCTGATCCAGCTTCAGTAGCCATGCGGCATCCTCCGGAGCCGGGAACAACGCTGTAAACAAGACCGACAGGTCGGCTTCAAAAGGCGGTTTCGGCAAAACCAGCTTGACCACATGCTCGGATAGCTCGCTGAAAAACGCCGGCTCATGCGGCAAACCCGTGGCACAAAAAAGCTCGGGGCCGACCGCCTCGCGCAGCGTTTTCTGGAGCGTGGTCTGCACCACCCGGCGCACGTCGCGGTTGGCATCCAGCCACACCAGTAGAAAAACCAGGCGTTGTTGCTTGACGCGACGCCAGATACCCTCTTCCAACAACGACACCGTGGGTTCATGACGCACCCATTCGACAATGTCGATCATCCAGTCGGCGCGCTCCTGCCATGAAGCAAAAGGATTTGCGCGACGCATCAGGGATTCGAGCTGCGACGCCTGATGCAATTGATCGGCGTGCTGTCGACTGCCTCCTCGTCGAAAGCGGCGCCACATGACTTGCAAACGTAGAAAGAATATTTTCATTTGTAGTTGTTATGAAGAAAAGGCGAATGTAATCAAATGAACAATGGCGTATTGCCAACATTGATGTTCAAGCATTTTCGCGCTCGGATTGAGACACAGATGACCGATTGGTCGATTGAATTTCTCGCTTATACTCGGCTTTATTTTCTTCCGGATGAACCGATGCGACCCGAGACACGATTTGAAAGTTCCCCCAGCTATGTTGCGACCGACGACCTGAAACTGGCAGTAAACGCCGCGCTGACGCTGCAACGGCCACTATTGATCAAGGGCGAACCGGGCACCGGAAAAACCATGCTGGCGGAAGAAGTTGCCGCCGCGCTGAACATGCCTTTGCTGCAATGGCATGTCAAATCGACCACCAAAGCCCAGCAAGGTTTGTACGAATACGATGCTGTGTCGCGCCTGCGCGATTCACAATTGGGCGACGCCCGCGTCAAGGATATTCACAATTACATCGTCAAGGGCGTGCTGTGGCAGGCGTTTACCGCCAATGAGCAAGTAGTGCTGCTGATCGACGAAATCGACAAGGCGGATATCGAATTTCCCAACGACCTGCTGCGCGAACTCGACCGCATGGAATTTTACGTATATGAAACGCGTGAAATGGTCCAGGCCAAACACCGGCCGCTGGTCATCATCACCTCGAATAACGAGAAAGAATTGCCGGACGCTTTCCTGCGCCGCTGCTTTTTCCATTACATCAAGTTTCCCGACAAAAAGACCATGCAGGAGATTGTCGATGTCCATTTCCCGCACCTGAAAAAAGATTTGCTGGCGCAAGCGCTGGAAACTTTCTATCAAGTCCGCGACGTTGCAGGGCTGAAAAAGAAACCGTCGACGTCGGAATTGCTGGACTGGCTCAAGCTGCTGCTGGCCGAAGACATCCCGGCCGAGGCCTTGCACAGCAGCGATTCCAAAGCCGTCGTCCCGCCTCTGCACGGCGCTTTATTGAAGAATGAACAGGATGTGCATTTGTTTGAGCGGCTGGTTTTTATGGCGCGCAAAAATCGGTAACTTATTGTTGGGCAGAGTTTAAAAGTCGCCACAGCGCGACGAATTGCTCTGTCCCCAACTGACCAAGCAAGAAGCTTGAAACACCCCCAAACCTTTGCAAAACCAAACAAGTAGCCCCCCATGCTGATCGATTTTTTCTTTACGCTGAAAGACGCCAGAATTCCCGTATCGATCAAGGAATTCCTGATTCTGCTGGAAGCGTTGCAGAAGAATGTCATTTCCCCATCGCTCGATAATTTTTATTACCTGGCGCGGACCACGCTGGTCAAGGATGAAGCGCATTTCGACAAATTCGATCGGGCTTTCGGCCAGTATTTCAAAGGCATCCAGACCATCTTCGAGAAGAACGCAGAGATCCCGCTTGAATGGCTGATCCAGCGCATGAAACGCGAATTGACGCCGGAACAGCAGGCGCAACTGGAGAAATTCGGCTACGACAAGCTGATGGAACGCTTGCAACAGCTGCTCGAAGAACAAAAAGGCCGGCACGAAGGCGGCAACAAATGGATAGGCACCGGCGGCACCTCGCCGTTCGGGCATGGCGGCAGCAACCCGGAAGGAATCCGGATCGGCGGTTCGGGCGGCAACCGCAGCGCGGTCAAGGTATGGGACGCGCGCGCCTATCGCGACTACGACGACGAGCGCGAACTGGGCACGCGCAACATCAAGGTGGCATTGCGCCGCCTGCGCAAATTCGCGCGCGAAGGCGCGGCGGAAGAACTGGCGCTGGATGACACCATCCGCGCCACCGCCAACAATGCCGGCTATCTCGACATCAAAATGCAACCGGAGCGCAAAAACAATATCAAGGTGCTGATGTTGCTGGATGTCGGCGGCACCATGGACGACCACATCACCCGCACGGAAGAACTGTTCTCGGCCGCAAAAACCGAATTCAAGAATATGGAATTCTTTTATTTCCACAATTGCGTCTACGACTACCTGTGGAAAAATAATCACCGACGCCACGCAGAGCGCTTCCAGACCTGGGATATCCTGCGCAAATATACGGCTGACACCAAATTGATTTTTGTCGGCGATGCGACCATGAGCCCGTATGAAATCTTGCAGCCGGGCGGCTCGGTTGAATACAACAACGAAGAAGCCGGGGCCGAGTGGCTGCAAAGGTTCACCAAGACCTTCCCCAAATTCATCTGGCTCAATCCGGAGCCGGAAGGCTTGTGGCAATACCGCCAATCGGTTGGCGTGATCCGGCAATTGATGAGCAACCGCATGTTTCCGGTGACGATAGAAGGACTGGAGCGCGGCATGCGCCTGCTCAGCAAGTAAGCTCATCACCATTCGCATTTGTTTCTGCCAACGCCCTGTGTGGCATTTGCAACATTTAACCACCTTTCGGTTCTTGGCCTATTTGTTAACCAACTCTTAGTTCTGCAACTAAGCGACTTTTTTCATTAGAATGCGGACAGTTTGATATTTTCCGATTCCACTTGCAGTCCATTGTTAATTGCAAATTGATAATTTTTCACCTCGTACCCCTACACAACTGAATGGCAACCAAAAAAACACCGCTGTCTGACTATAGTGAATCGTCGATCCGTGTACTCAAAGGCCTGGAGCCGGTCAAGCAACGGCCCGGCATGTACACCCGCACCGAGAACCCGCTGCATATCATCCAGGAAGTGATTGACAATGCATCGGACGAAGCGCTCGGCGGATTTTGCAAAAATATCCTGGTCACCTTGAACGCCGACGGCAGCGTCAGTGTTGAAGATGACGGTCGCGGCATCCCGGTCGGCTTGCACCCTGAAGAAAAAGTGCCGACGGTGGAAATCGTGTTTACCCGATTGCACGCCGGCGGCAAATTCGACAAGGGCAGCGGCGGCGCTTATTCATTTTCCGGCGGTCTGCATGGGGTCGGCGTGTCGGTCACCAACGCCCTCTCCTCGCGGCTGGAAATCACGGTCTGGCGCGAAGGCGGCGTGCATCAACTGGTGTTCGCCGATGGCGATGTGATTGAAAAACTGAACTCGCGTCCGATCGCGCGGGACGACAAAAAATCCGGCACCAGAGTCACAGCCTGGCCGAATCCGAAGTATTTCGATTCGCCCGCCATTTCGCTTCCGGAAATGCAGCGCCTGCTGCGCTCCAAAGCGGTGCTGCTGCCCGGCGTCAAAGTCACGCTGCTGAACGCAAAAACCGGCGACAGCCAGACCTGGCAATACGATCAAGGTTTGCGCGGCTACCTGATGGAGTCGCTGGCGCAATCGTCGAATGCCGAACCGCTGATCCCGCTGTTTGAGGGCGAGCAATACGCGACCGCCGACGCCGAAGGTTTTGCCGAAGGCGAAGGAGCGGCATGGGTCGTGGCCTGGACCGAAGAAGGCGCCATCGTGCGCGAATCGTATGTCAACCTGATCCCGACCTCGGCCGGCGGCACGCATGAATCGGGACTGCGGGAAGGTTTGTTCGGCGCGGTCAAGAGCTTCGTCGAGATGCACTCCTTGCTGCCCAAGGGCGTCAAGCTATTGCCGGAAGACGTGTTTGCCCGCGTCTCTTTCGTGCTGTCGGCCAAGGTGCTGGACCCGCAATTTCAAGGCCAGATCAAAGAGCGCCTGAACTCGCGCGATGCAGTGCGGCTGGTGTCGACCTATACCCGGCCGGCGCTGGAATTATGGCTTAACCAGCACGTCGAGTACGGCAAAAAACTGGCCGACCTGGTCATCAAGCAAGCCCAGAACCGCCTGCGTTCCGCGCAAAAAGTAGAAAAGAAAAAATCGTCCGGGGTCGCCATCCTGCCAGGGAAATTGACCGATTGCGAATCCAGCGATATCACCCGCAACGAACTGTTCCTGGTCGAGGGCGACTCGGCCGGCGGTTCCGCCAAAATGGGCCGCGACAAAGAATTCCAAGCCATCCTGCCATTGCGCGGCAAGGTGCTCAACTCCTGGGAAACCGAGCGCGACCGCCTGTTCGCCAACAATGAAATCCACGATATCGCGGTCGCCATCGGCGTCGATCCGCATAGCAAGACCGACACCGTCGATTTCAGCAGCCTGCGCTATGGCAAAATCTGCATCCTGTCCGATGCGGACGTCGACGGCTCGCACATCCAGGTATTGCTGCTGACTTTGTTTTTCCGCCACTTCCCGCAGTTGATCGACCGCGGCAACATCTGCGTCGCGCGGCCGCCGCTATACCGGGTCGATGCCCCTGCACGCGGCAAAAAGCCGGCGCAAAAGATCTACGCGCTGGACGATGGCGAACTGGAAGCGATTGAAGACAAATTGCGCAAGGACGGCGTCAAGGACACTGCATGGACCATTTCCCGCTTCAAAGGCCTGGGTGAAATGAACGCCGAACAATTGTGGGAAACCACGATGAATCCCGATACCCGTCGCCTGTTGCCGATCTCGCTCGGCGCTTTCGATTTACTGGCTTCCGAAAACCGCTTCAACATGCTGATGGGGAAAGGCGAAGCCGCTGCCCGTCGCGCCTGGATTGAAGAGCACGGCAATGAAGCCGAGGCAGATATTTGATGAAATTGCCTGTGCGCCTGTCTGGATTGATGTTGAGCCTGACCATGGCTTTGGGATTGGCATCGGCGCTGGCGCCGACTGCCGCCCATGCCGATGTCTACGGCTACATCGACGCCGACGGCGCCGGTCATTTTTCGACTGAAAAACTGGACGGCCGCTATCAGTTATTCATGCGCGGCGGCGCCGAGTTCGATTCTGCGCAACTGACGCCGGGCGCTGCCGGTCATCAAAATACCCAACGCCTCGACAGCCCGCTGTTCCGCTATCTGTCGCAACATCCCAATCTGAAGAAGTACGAAACCATCGTCGATCAGGCGGCGCAAGAATTCGCGCTGGAGCCGGCTCTGCTGAAGGCGGTGATGGCGGCTGAATCCGGCTTCAACCCGGCTGCGGTATCGCCCAAGGGCGCCATCGGTCTGATGCAGATCATGCCGGCCACCGCCGAGCGTTACGGCTTGAGCAGCGATCGCAACAAGCCACTGGAGCAAAAGCTGACCGATCCGCGCACCAATATCCGCCTCGGCGCGCGTTATTTGCGTGATTTGCTGAAGATGTTTCCGCGCCAGCAGGAATTGGTGATCGCCTCTTACAATGCCGGCGAAGGCGCCGTACAAAAGTACAACAACCAGATCCCGCCCTATCCCGAAACACGCAATTACGTACAACTGGTGCGCCAGTTCTACCAACTGTATCAACCGGCTTTCGCCAAGTCGGCCCGCAACTCCGCAGGCAACGACTCCGGATTAAGCCGTATCCACATGACCATTCCCGGACGCCGCAGCATGCCTGCCACGATGCCTGCTGCCATGCCCACCGCGACTTCGCCTTTAATCGAATAATCTGCTGAATTCCATGACTGAACAAAACGATTTGTTTGACCTGCCGCCACCCGACGGCGAATCCTTGACCCTCGCCACTTTCGCCGAACGCGCTTATCTCGACTACGCCATTTCCGTGGTCAAAGGCCGTGCGCTGCCGGATGTGTCCGACGGTCAGAAACCGGTGCAGCGACGCATCCTGTATGCGATGAACGAGTTGGGACTGAACGCCGCCGCCAAGCCGCGCAAATCGGCCGCCGTGGTCGGCGACGTGCTCGGCAAACTGCACCCGCACGGCGATCAGTCGGTGTATGACGCCCTGGTGCGGATGGCGCAGGATTTTTCGCTGCGCTATCCGCTGATCGACGGTCAAGGCAATTTCGGCTCGCGCGACGGCGACGGCGCGGCGGCGATGCGTTACACCGAAGCGCGGCTGACGCCGATCGCCAAATTGCTGCTGGATGAAATCGACATGGGCACGGTCGATTTCCAGCCCAACTACGATGGCTCGACCGAAGAACCGAAACTGCTGCCCGGGCGCTTGCCGTTCGTGCTGCTGAACGGCGCGTCCGGGATCGCCGTTGGCCTGGCCACCGAAATCCCATCGCACAATTTGCAGGAAGTGGCCAAGGCCGCCGTCGCGCTGATCCGCAACCCGGCGCTGAGCCATGACGAATTGATGCAGATCATCCCCGGGCCGGACTTCCCGGGCGGCGGCCAAATCATCACTTCCGCCACCGCGATTTCAGAAATGTACGCGTCCGGACGCGGCAGCCTGAAAGTACGCGCCACCTGGAAAATCGAAGAGCTGGCACGCGGTCAGTGGCAGGTGGTGGTCACCGAACTGCCGCCGGGCACCTCCTCGCAAAAGGTGCTGGAAGAAATCGAAGAACTGACCAATCCGAAAATCAAGCTCGGCAAGAAATCGCTGACGCCGGAACAACTGGCGCTGAAGCAAACCATCCTGTCGGTGCTCGACGCGGTGCGCGACGAATCCGGCCGCGATGCCCCGGTACGCCTGGTGTTTGAGCCGAAATCGAAAAATCTCGACCAGACCGAATTCACCAACATGCTGTTGGCGCATACCTCGCTGGAAAGCAGCGCCTCGATCAACCTGGTGATGATAGGCGGCGACGGCCGTCCGCGCCAGAAAGGCATAGGCATGATTTTGCGCGAGTGGATCGCGTTCCGCTTCGCCACCATCACCCGCCGTTCGCAATTCAAGCTGCAAAAAATCGAAGACCGGATTCATATCCTGGAAGGCCGCGAGGCGATCCTGCTGAATATCGACAAGGTCATCAAAATCATCCGCGAATCGGATGAGCCGAAGCCGGCCCTGATCACCGCCTTCAAGCTGTCCGACCGCCAGGCCGAAGATATCCTTGAAATCCGCCTGCGCCAATTGGCGCGACTGGAAGCGATCAAGATCCAACAAGAACTGGCCGAGTTGCGCAACGAAAAAACCACGCTGCTCGACCTGCTCGACAATCCTGCCTCCATGAAGCGTCTGGTGATCAAGGAAATCGAAGCCGACCAGAAGCAATATGGCGATGCCCGCCGCACCTTGATCGAGGCCGCCGAAAGAGCCGTAGTGGAAGCCAAGGTTATCGACGAGCCGGTGACTGTCATCATTTCGCAAAAGGGTTGGGTCCGGGCCCGTACCGGTCACGGCCACGATGCCAGCCAGTTTGCGTTCAAGGCCGGCGACGCGCTGTATGGCGCTTTCGAATGCCGCACCGTCGACAATCTGCTGACGTTCGGCTCCAACGGCCGGATCTACTCGGTCTCGGTGACCGCACTGCCGAACGCTCGCGGCGACGGCGTGCCGATCACCACCTTGATCGACCTGGCCAACGGCAGCAGCATCCTGCATTACTTTGCCGGCGCTAGCGACATCACGCTGCTGCTGGCATCGACCGGCGGCTATGGCTTTACCGCCAAGGTCGGCGACATGCTGAGCCGGGTCAAAGCCGGCAAGGCCTTCATCACCCTGGACGAGGGCGGCCAAGTATTGCCGCCGCGCCCGCTGACCGCCAACGTCAGCGCGCTGGCCTGCCTGTCGGAACAAGGCCGCCTGCTGGTGTTCGGCCTGGACGAATGCAAAGCGCTGACCAATGGCGGTCGCGGTGTGATCCTGATGGAGTTGGATAACAACGAGAAACTGCTGGCGGCGCAACCGATCAGCCAGCGCGGCGTCGTGGTGGCCGGCACCGGCCGCGGCGGCAAGGCGCAAGAAGTGGCGCTGTCGGCCTCAGGCCTGGCAGCGCATATCGGCAAGCGCGCCCGTAAAGGCAAAATGCTGGAATCGAAATTGAAACCGGCGACGTTGACCGCCCAGTAGTGAGTCTTGCGCCACCTGTGAAATAAAAAAAGGCCCGTAGGGCGGATGAGCGCAGCGTTATCCGCCATGATGCCGCCGCCTGCGGTGGGTTCGGGCCGAGTAACGGCGGAAGACGCTGCGCTTTTCCGCCCTACTTGCTGATTCTCAAGGCAATAAAAAAGCCGGCTGATCGCCGGCTTTTTTCATGCGCTGAAACCTGAAGTCACAGCATCGCGGTAATCAACTTACCCAGGATCTCGATTCCCTTGCGGATTTTCTCCGGTGGCACGGTGACGAAGCTCAGGCGCAGGGTATTGCTTTCCGGCGTATTGCCGTAGAACGGTGCGCCCGGCACAAACGCGACGTGCTGTTCGATGGCCTGCGCCAGCAGTACTTTGCTGTCGATATGCTTGGGCAAGGTCACCCAGATAAACATGCCGCCTTCCGGTTTGGTCCAGCTGGCGCTGCTTGGGAAATACGTTTGCAGTGCATCCAGCATCGCCGCGCACTGATCCGAATACAGCTTGCGGATGGTCGGGATGTGCTCTTTCAGGAAGCCGTCCTTGATCGCTTCGTACACCACCATCTGGGTCAGCTGGGCAGTGTGCAAATCGGTCGCCTGTTTGGCTTGCTCCAGCTTCTCCACCAGCGGCCGCGGCGCCACCACATAGCCCAGACGAATGCCCGGCGTCAGGATTTTGGAGAACGAACCCATGTAGATAACGCCGTCCGGATTCATGTTCAGCATCTTCGGCAACGGTTCGCCGCGATAGCTGAGGGCGCCGTACGGGTCATCCTCGATCAGCGGCAAGCCCAGTTTGTCGCAGGCCGCGACCAGGGCCTGGCGGCGTTCCACCGACAGCGTGCGGCCGGTCGGGTTCTGGAAATTAGGCAAGGCATACAGCATGCGCGCGCCCTGCCCCAAGGTTTCAACCGCTTCCGGCAGCAAGCCGCCGTCATCGCTAGGCAGCGACACGAACTCCGGTCCATATAAGGAAAAGGCTTGCAAGGCGCCCAGATAACTTGGCGTTTCGACCAATACCTTGCTGCCCTCGTCGATCAATACCTTGCCCAGCAAATCCAACCCTTGCTGCGAGCCGGACACCATCAACACCTGTTCCGGCAAGATTTTGGCATCGCTGGTCGACAGCGAATTGGCGACCCACTCGCGCAGCGGCCCATAACCGTCGGTCGGACCGTATTGCAGCGCAATTTTGCCTTGTAGCGACAGCACTTTGTCGTAGGCCGCGCGCATTTGTTCGACCGGGAACGTCGCTGGCGACGGCAGGCCGCCGGCGAACGAAATCACTTCCGGACGCATCGTTACCTTCAGGATTTCGCGGATGGCCGAGCTTTGCAGCTTTTGCGCACGCTCCGAAAAGCGCCATTGGATAGGGGTTGGATTATTAATTTTCATGCTGTTCTCTTCAAGTGATCTTCTTTTTATAATCGGATTCTTGTGATCTGGCGTCTCCGCTATTGGGTAGCTAGTAGCGATGGCACTCAATAATCGCTGCTGCCGGGACTACTCCAGTTCTGCAATCATTTCAATTTCAACGCAGGCGCCCATCGGCAGCTGCGCGACGCCGAACGCCGAACGGGCATGTATGCCTTTGGCGCCAAATACCTCCGAGATCAATTCCGAAGCGCCGTTGGTAACCAGGTGCTGCTCGGTAAAATCAGGCGTCGAATTGACCAGGCTCATCAGCTTGACGACGCGTTTGACGCGAGTCAGGTCGTTGCCGGTTGCCGCTTGCAGGGTCGCCATCAGGTCGATTGCGATGTTGCGTGCAGCTTGTTTGGCTTCGTCAGTCGTAATGTCCTTGCCGAGTTGGCCGACCCAGATCTTGCCGTCTCTCTTCGCCAGATGACCCGACAAATAAATCGTCTTGCCGCTTTGTACGTACATCACATAGGCAGCAGCGGGCGCAGCGACCGCCGGCAAGGTGATATTCAGGGCTTTCAAATTTTCATAAACAGACATCTGACACTCCGATAAAAAGATCATTTGTCGGCGCTTTTGACGCCAACAACAATGATGGGATGAATTGGGGTAAAGCCGGCGCAACTCTGAAGAAGCTGCCGGCTAATTGATGATTATCTCAAATCCGCCGTGCAGATTGCGGAAAAATACTGCTATTTATTTCACCACTTTGTATCAGACACTTCTAAAAACCGTAGCGAGCGGCCCAAGGTCGGGGCGAGAAGCGCAACCGTACGGAGGTACGGTGAGCATCGCAGCCCCGAGATTGGGACGCGCAGTAGTTTTTTAGAGGTGTCCTTCGCGATCATCATTTCTGTGTAACAAGCAACTCCGGCCGCTAAAGCCAGATTGAAACCGCCGAATAAACCGTCAACAGTACCATCACCGCGCAAAACACGCGCTGCCACAGCGCTTGCGCCAAGTAGCGCCTTAGTACCGAGCCGGCCCCGGCCCAGACGCTGACGCAAGGCAGATTGATCGCGCAAAACACCAGGCAATACAGGCTGATCGAGAGCCAGATCGACTCCATCTGCGGCAAGAATGCCGAAGCGCTGGTGACCGCCATGATCCAGGCTTTCGGGTTGGCAAATTGAAACAGCGATGCCGCCATAAAAGTCATGGGCTTGTTGTCGCCCTTCGGATCGGCGTTGAACGTCATTTTGCGCAGCTTCCAGGCCAGGTACAGCAAATACCCCGAGCCCAGCGTTTTGAGTATCACGTGGATTGACGGCAATGCCAGGATCAGGCTGCCGATCCCGGCCGCGCACAGCACCAGCATGACGCCGAAGCCGAAAGTGACGCCGAGCATGTGCGGGACCGTGCGGTTAAAGCCGAACATGATGCCCGACGAGGTCAGCATGATGTTGTTGGGGCCAGGCGTGATGGATGACACGAAGGCGAACAGGGCAAGCGGAAATAAGGTTTCGATCATCATGAGTCAACTCTATCTAATCCAAATACATTGGTTGCGGGGTGGAAGCCGGGGTCGCGCAGGCGACTTAATGCCGATAGTAAAGCCGTCAACAAGCCGCGTTGCGGCGGACAAGTCAGCTCGATGCGACTGTCGGCCGAGTCGGATTCAACCACCACCATGCGGCCTGGCAGCAATGCCAGCGAGCGGCCGGCGCGCAGCCAGTGATCTTCCGGCTGCCCTTCGAAAGTAATCCATACCTGCCCGCTCAGCACCCGCAAGGTGCGCGGACTATCGGCGATACCGGCCAGCGTGCAGCCGCCGGCGATGGTCAGTTGGGTATGCCCTGTTTGCATGAACAATGTTTTCATGGTGGTCAGTGGTTGTCAGCGTTTGTAATGTAGGAGTATCCTATGCGATAAAACCAATACAGTACCAATACAGTTAACCAAATAATTTCTACCATTGTCCTGGTGATATGACCAATACAGTTCCTGCCCGCAAGCTTAGCGCCGTAGCGTCGCCCACCGCCCCTCAGCTACTGTCGCGCGATAGCGATACCTCGCTGGTCGAGCAGATAGTGCGCTTGATCGAAGCGCGCATCGACGACCGGCTGTTGCGTACCGGCGCACGCATGCCGTCGATTCGCCAATTCGCCGATTTGCATGGCGTTTCGCGGTTTACCGTGGTCGAGGCCTACGACCGGCTGGTGGCGAAAGGCTTCCTGGAATCGCGCCGCGGCTCCGGCTTTTATGTGCGCGAACGTTCGCCGTTGATCGGCAACGGTCAACACCAGCCGTCCGGCGATAGCCGGCCGCCGTTGCTGGACGTGGTCTGGCTGGTGCGCAATATGTTCCGCCAAATGCCGCCGCAAAAAATGCCGGGCTCGGGCATGCTGCCGAACGACTGGCTGGACGGCGCACTGATTGCCAACGCCTTGCGCGCCGTCAGCCGGCAAAGTCCCAGCCACTTCCTGACCTATGGCACGCCGCAAGGTTTTTTACCGCTGCGTCAGCAACTGCAATTGAAACTGGCGGAGCTGGAAATCGCCGCCACGCCGGAGCAATTGGTCACCACCATCGGCGTCACCCAGGCCATCGACATCGTGGCGCGCCACTTTACCCAGCCGGGCGACGTGATCTTCGTCGACGATCCGTCCTGGTTCATGATGTTTGCCTCGTTCACCGCGCTCGGCGCCAAGATCGTCGGCATTCCGCGACTTGCGGACGGCCCCGACATCGCCAAACTGGCGGAACTGGCGGCCTTGCACAAGCCCAAGCTGTATGTGCTGGTATCGGTGTTGCACAATCCAACCTCGACCTCGCTGTCGGCGGCCAAAGCATTCCAGATCCTCAAGATCGCGGAAGAACACGACTTCATGATTGTCGAAGACGATATTTACTGCGATATGCACCCTGGCACCGTAGTGCAGCCGGCGACCCGCATTGCGACCATGGATCAGCTCAAGCGGGTGATTTACCTGGGCGGTTTTTCCAAAACGCTATCGCCCAATCTACGGGTCGGTTTTATTGCCACCTCGCATGAGCTGGCGCAAAATTTTGCCGACCACAAACTGCTGACCACGCTGACCAGCGCCGAAATCGGCGAGCGCGTGGTCTACAAGATCCTGTCCGAGGGCCACTACCGCAAGCACGTCGACCGCCTGCGCGGCAAACTCGACAGCCTGCGCGACAAAACCATCCGGCAACTGGAACGGGTCGGCATGACAGTCGACATCAGCACCCCGGCCGGCATGTTCGTCTGGCCCGACACCGGTTGCGACACCAATGTCCTGACCGAAAAAGCGCTGGCGCAAGGCTATTTGCTGGCGCCCGGCAGCTTGTTCTCGCCCACCCAATTGCCGACGTCGCGGATGCGAATCAATGTGGCATCCATGTCCGACCCGGGAGTCTGGAGCTTCCTGGAACAGGAATGCGGCAAATAAGTTCCAAAAAGATCATAAATAGCGAAATAACATGGCCTTGAAATAGCCGATTCACGCCCCATTTTCGGTGGAATCTGGCTTACATCGTATTTTTCCTATTCACCCCCATCCATTTCAGAGGTAACAAGCAATGGTCGTATCAGAAAAGCAAACCCTTGGTTTCCAGGCAGAAGTCAAACAACTGCTGCAGTTGATGATTCACTCGCTGTATTCCAACAAAGAGATTTTCCTGCGCGAACTGATCTCCAATGCGTCCGATGCCGCCGACAAGCTGCGCTTTGAAGCGATCAACAACGACGCCTTGTACGAGAACGATCACGAACTGAAAATCAAGGTCACTTTCGATAAAACGGCGCGCACCATCACCATCTCCGATAACGGCATCGGCATGAGCCGCGACGATGCGATCGAGCATCTGGGCACCATCGCCAAATCCGGCACCAAGGAATTCTTCTCGAAATTGTCCGGTGACCAGCAAAAAGATGCGGCGCTGATCGGCCAGTTCGGGGTCGGCTTTTATTCGGCCTTCATCATCGCCGACAAGATCACGGTCGACACCCGCCGCGCCGGCATTGCAGCCGCCGAAGGCGTGCGCTGGGAATCCGCGGGCGAAGGCGATTTCAGCATCGAAACGATCGACAAACCAACCCGCGGCACCGACATCACCCTGCACCTGCGCGAAGGCGAAGACGAGTACCTGTCGGCCTGGAAATTGAAATCCATCATCCGCAAATATTCCGACCATATCTCGCTGCCGATCGTGATGCAGAAGGAAGAATGGGACGAAGAGAAAAAAGAAACCGTGCTCAAGGACGAATTCGAAACCGTCAATCAAGCCAGTGCGCTGTGGGCTCGCAACAAGGCCGACATCACGGAAGAGCAATACACCGAATTCTACAAACACGTTTCGCACGCTTTCGAAGCGCCGCTGACGTACACCCACAACCGGGTCGAAGGTCGCAGCGAATACACGCAACTGCTCTACATCCCGGCCCGCGCCCCGTTCGACCTGTGGGATCGCAACAAGCGCGGCGGTATCAAGCTGTACGTCAAACGCGTGTTCATCATGGACGACGCCGAGCAATTGATGCCGGTCTATCTGCGCTTCGTCAAGGGCGTGATCGATTCCAGCGATTTGCCGCTGAATGTATCGCGCGAAATCCTGCAGGAATCGCGCGATGTGCGCGTCATCCGCGAAGGCTCGACCAAGCGCGTGCTGGGCTTGCTGGAAGAATTGGCGAACAGCGACGATCAAGCGCAAAAGGATAAATACACCACCTTCTGGCAAGAATTCGGCCAGGTGCTGAAAGAAGGCATCGGCGAAGATGCCGGCAACAAGGAACGCATCGCCAAACTGCTGCGCTTCGCCTCGACCCACAACGATAGCGATGCCCAGACCGTGTCGTTCGCCGACTATATCGGCCGCATGAAAGAAGGTCAGGACAAGATCTACTACGTCACCGGCGAATCGTATGCCGCCGCCAAGAACAGCCCGCACCTGGAAATCTTCCGCAAGAAAGGCGTCGAAGTGCTGTTGCTGACCGACCGTGTCGATGAGTGGATGCTGTCGTTCATCCAGGATTTCGAAGGCAAGGAACTGGCATCGGTGGCCAAGGGCGGACTCGATCTCGGCAAACTGGAAGACGAAGCCGAGAAAAAGCAGCACGAAGAAACCGAAACCCAGTTCAAGGATCTGGTCGAAAAAATGAAGAGCGCGCTGACCGACAAGGCCAAGGACGTGCGCGTGACCTTCCGTCTGACCGACTCGCCAGCCTGCCTGGTGGCCGACGAACACGAACTGTCGGGCAACCTGATGCGGATGCTGAAAGCCGCCGGCCAGGAAGCTCCTGAATCCAAGCCCATCCTGGAAATCAACCCTGATCATCCGCTGGTGCAACGCCTGAAATATGAGGAAGCCAAGTTCAGCGATTGGTCGCACCTGCTGTTCGACCAGGCCATGCTGGCTGAAGGCGGCGCGCTGGCCGATCCATCCGGCTTCGTCAAGCGCCTGAATGAAATGCTGTTGGGCATGGCGACAAAATAAGGCGTATTCTCCGCCTGCTGGATGGTGAGCCATACATGGCTCGCCATCCAGCTCCCCCTCTTCCCCATATCGTCATCAATGGCCGATATTCCTCCGCTATCCGGCAAACGGCTCGTGCTCCGCGCTTGGCGCGATGACGACTTGCTCCCGTTTGCGGCTCTCAATGCCGATCCGGTCGTAATGGAATATTTTCCCGCTACGTTGAGCCGCGCCGAAAGCGATGCGCTGGCAACCCGCATTCGCGCGCATTTTGCGCAGCATGGTTATGGTTTCTGGGTGCTGGAGATTCCCGGCCTCACGCCGTTCGCGGGTTGCGTCGGACTGCTGCACGCGGATTTCGAGGCGCCGTTTGCACCGACAGTGGAGATCGGCTGGCGCCTGGCGCAAGCCTATTGGGGTCAGGGTTACGCGACAGAAGCTGCGCAACTGGCGTTGCAATATGGCTTTGAAAAATGTCAGCTGCCGGAAATAGTCTCGTTCACTGCGGCCATCAACCTGCGTTCGCAAGCGTTGATGCGACGCCTGGGGATGACGCATGACTGCCGCGACGATTTTGAGCATCCCAAACTGCCGCAAGGCCATCGGCTACGTCCGCATGTACTCTACCGAATGATCAAGCCTCAATAACGTAATTGCCAGCGCCGGTAAAAAATCCCCAGCACAAATAACGGCCCGATCAGCAAGAATCGCAAATCGTCGAAGAACGACGGTTTCTTGCCTTCGATATGGTGACCGATAAATTGCCCGATCCAGGCAAGCACGAACACCGCAATCGACAGCGGCCAGATCCAGGCCGACGGCAACAGCGCCAGGACCAGCAACATCGCCCCCATCATCAGCGCCATCCCGGCTGCAAACGCCAGCGATAACGAGCAGTAGTACAGCAGCGCCAGCACCGCCGCCAGCAAGGCAACCAGCGGATGCCAGGTCCACCACAGGCCTAGCGCCGCAAATATGATCGCCGGGATGCAGATGCAGTGAATGATTTCATTAACTGGATTGCGATGACTTTCTGCATAGATAGCCAACAGCGCATCAATTTTTCTGGTACTGGTTTGCATGGTTGTCACCTCCTTGGCACCTCGAAAAACCTACTGCGCGGCCCAATCTCGTGGCTGCGATGCTCACCGTACATCCGTACGGCTGCGCTTCTCGCCTCGACCTTGAACCGCTCGCTACGGTTTTTCGAGATACCCTCTTAATTCATAGTTTAAAAAAAAGCCTGAATGTAGAAACCAGGAGTTTCCACATTCAGGCCTTCTGACGTCGCAGCGACTGCGCGTCGCTGCTGCTTGATCATCAGTTATGTGTAACGCGCGTCACGCCGCCGGACGACAACAAGCGAACCCGGTCGCCGACACGGAATTGCTCGTCCGCATCCTGGGTGATCGCCCGCAATTCGCCGTTATTCAGGCGCACGGTAATTTCCAGACCGGGCCGCTTGGACAGGTTAGCCTCGACCTGGTTGCCGACAATCCCGCCCAGCACCGCGCCAACCACGCCCGCCGCCAATGAGCCGTTACCCTTGCCTATCGCTGCGCCGGATGCAACGCCGCCGATTGCCGCGCCTGCCAGCGTACCGGAGCCGCCGCCATGATTCTTGTCGATGATCACTTCGCGCACCGAATCCACGACCGCCATACGCACCGTTTGCTCACCTTGGGCTTGCCTGCTGTTATAAACGCTGGCCGAATTCGGGGTAACGGCACAACCGCTCAACGCAACAATCGCTGCGACTGCAATCAGGTTCTTCATTCTTGATAACTCCATCTAAATTGATCTGGCTCTGGGGAATTCAACACATACAACGCCTGGCCGATTGCAGCTTTAAAGGTGACAAGGTGACTGGCACGGCAGCACACGACGGCGAAGCTTATTTTTACAACAATCTTTTCGTGGATCAACAACAGCGACCATTCTATCAATTCCACTGAGAACCGGCTATTTTCGTAAAATAATGCCGCTGCATTTAACGACTGCCGGCGGCGATGCGTGGATAATAGTGCGCCGCTTCAATTCAAACTTGCCGATGACCGCCTACTCCGACACACCGACTTCGATGACGCCGCCGGCGCTGACCGGCTTCGCACCAGTGATCGACGCTCAAACGCGCGTCCTGATACTCGGAAGCTTCCCCGGCGTCGCCTCGCTGGCGGTGCAACAGTACTACGGCCATCCCCGCAATCAATTCTGGGCGCTGCTATCCGCAGTGCTGGACGACGACCTGGTCAAGCTTGACTATGATGAACGGCTGGCGCGGCTGCAAACGCACCGGATTGGTTTATGGGACGTCATCGCCGGTTGCGAGCGGGTCGGCAGCCTGGACAGCGCCATCCGCAATCCGCAGGCAAACCAGTTCGCAATCCTGCGGCAGCGCTGCCCGCAGCTCGCGCGGGTTTGCTTTAATGGCAAAACTTCCGGCAAGTTCGCACCGCAATTTACCGCCGCCGGATTCGATACGCTGGTGCTGCCCTCTTCATCGCCGGCCAATGCCCAGGCAACATTTGCCCAAAAATTACTGCTGTGGCGCGGTATCATTGCCTAATATTTTTTGACTGAAATTCATTTCCTGGACCTTATCCAGTTTCATAAGCCGCAATTTAATTTCGCCCTCATGTTGATCAAACGCAAATCCATCGAAGCCGACGCCAACCGTAAAGCCGGCCCCGGAAAACGCCCGGAAAAAGAAGCCGCCAAACCTGCCCGCAAACCCAAATTCGCGCCCGTCACGCTGTCCGAACAAGGCGGCGTGCGCTATCTGCATTTCGGCACCGAATGGGTACAAGGCGCGATGCGCATCCGCAAACCGGACTGGCCGGAACTGGAATACGCACAGCAAATGATGGTGTGGATGCTATTCAACGATCAGCCGCAACATATCGTGCAGCTGGGCCTGGGCACCGCGGCGCTGACCAAATTCAGCTATCGCCAATTCCCCGCCGCCCGCGTGACGGCGATTGAACTGAACCCATCGGTACTCGCCATTTGCGGCTCGATGTTCAAGCTGCCGCCTGACGATGAACGGCTGTCGGTGATTGAAATGGACGCCATGGACTTCGTGATGAACGACGCCAATCACGGCACCGTGGACGCCTTGCAGGTCGATCTGTACGACGCCACCGCACGCGGCCCGGTGCTCGATACGCCGGAGTTTTACGGCGCCTGCGCCGCCTGCCTCAGCGACCACGGCATCATGACCGTCAACCTGTTCGGCGATCATCCAAGCTACGCCAAAAACCTGAAAGCCATGTCGTTTGCATTCGATGAGGTCTGGTGTCTGCCGGAAGTCCACCAGGGCAACGTCATCGCCATCGCCTTCAAGAACGCCCCCGAACCCGACTTCACCGCACTCTACGAGCGCGCGGCACAGATCACGGCCAGCACCAAGCTGCCGGCAAAGTCCTGGGTCAACGGCTTGAAAGCCTGGCATTCCGCACCTTAAGCGATGACGCCGAAGCGTCATCAGCAAACCTACACATTTAGCCAATATCGCAATGAGCAAAGCGCCGCCGAAAGTACTTGATCTACAACAAATTTTTACCTGGCTGCTGACCGACGGCACCGTCGACAAAGCCGAGGTAAAAGCGTTCTACACGCAAGCGCTGGGGATCTTCCGCAACGCCAGCATCGCCATCCACCCGCTCACTGCGATCGCACAATGCAAGCGTCAATCGGCACAGCCGCCGCATCGCACCATCACGCTCGAATGGCTGACCGAATGGCTGGCGCGCCAGGTGCAATTGCCGTTCTACCGGATCGACCCGCTCAAGATCGACTTTGCCAAGGTGGCCGACGTCATGTCCGCCAACTATGCGACACGCTTCAATATTTTGCCGGTTGAACTGACCCCGACCGAACTGGTGATCGCCACCGCCGAGCCATTCCGCACCGAGTGGGAAGCCGAGATCTCCAAAATTTCACGGCGCAACATCAAGCTGGTGATCGCCAACCCGCTAGACATCGCGCAATACATCACGCAATTCTTCACGCTGGCAAAGTCGATCAAGAGCGCGCACAAATCCGGCGGCCAGGAACTGGCGCTGCGCAACAATTTCGAGCAGCTGGTCGAACTCGGCAAGACCAACAAGCAAGTCGACGCCAACGACCAACACATCGTCAACATTGTCGACTGGCTCTGGCAGTACGCGTTTGAACAGCGCGCCTCCGACATCCACATGGAACCCAAGCGCGACTTCAGCGCCATCCGCTTCCGTATCGACGGCGTGCTGCACCAGGTTTATCAAGTGCCGGCAGTGGTCATGATCGCCATGACCGCCCGCATCAAATTGCTGGGACGGATGGACGTCATCGAAAAGCGCCGGCCGCAAGACGGCCGCATCAAGACCCGCACCGCCGGCGGCCAGGAAATCGAACTGCGGCTATCGACCCTGCCGACCGCCTTTGGCGAAAAACTGGTGATGCGGATTTTCGATCCCGACGTGGTGGTCAAGACGCTGCCGGAACTAGGCTTTCCGCCGGACGACGCGCTGCGCTGGGATGCGCTCACCAAGCGCGCGCACGGGATTATCCTGGTCACCGGCCCGACCGGCTCCGGCAAGACCACCACCTTGTACACCACGCTCAAGGCGCTGGCCACCTCCGAAGTCAACGTCTGCACGGTGGAAGACCCGATCGAAATGGTCGAAGCCTCGTTCAACCAGATGCAAGTCAGTCAAGGCATCGACCTGACCTTCGCCGACGGCGTCCGGGCGCTGATGCGGCAAGACCCCGACATCATCATGGTGGGCGAAATCCGCGATCTGCAGACCGCCGAAATGGCGATCCAGGCCGCCCTCACCGGCCACCTGGTGTTATCGACGCTGCATACCAACGACGCGCCATCGGCGGTCATGCGTCTGCTGGAACTGGGCGTCCCCTACTACCTGCTGGAAACCACGCTGATCGGCATCATGGCGCAACGCCTGGTACGCACCTTGTGCCCGCACTGCAAAAGCCCCGACGGCGAAATCGCCGACGATGTCTGGATCAACCTGGTCGAACAATGGAACGTTCCGAAACCCGCCACCGTCTACCACCCGGTCGGCTGCCCGGAATGCCGCCAGACCGGCTACCGCGGCCGCACCGGCCTGTACGAACTGCTGACCATCACCCAGCCATTCTCCAAACTGATCCAGGCCGAAACCGATATCCATGCGCTGAAACAGCAAAGCATCAGCGACGGCATGAAACCGCTACGCCTGGCGGGCGCCCTGAAAATCGTCGAGGGTGTCACTACCGTGGAAGAAGTACTGAAAGTCACTTCCGCGCTCACCTAAAACCTAATAACTTCACAGCAAAAGATCATGCGTAAATACCTCGCCATCGCAATCACTCTGACCGCAACGATTGCCGGCGCATATGCCCAACAAAGCCCGGCGCGCGTATCGCTGGACGCATCAAAACCGCCGCCGACCGAAGAATGCAGCCGCCTGCAACAACGAATCAAGGAGCTGGACAGAATGGACGACGAACGCATCGCCCGCGCCGGCCAGGTTGGCGCGCAACAAAGCCCGGTGCAAACCAAGGAATGGATAGACAAGGAACGGAAGGACGCCAAGACCGCGATGTTTTTTGCAAAATGCTAGGAAGAAGAAAGATTAAAAGCGCAGCACGACAAAAAGATGCGCTTGGGTCTAGCAAAAATCTGGAACAGTAGCTATAATTCGTCCCCTGTTGGGGCGTTAGCTCAGTTGGTAGAGCAGCGGACTCTTAATCCGTAGGTCGAGTGTTCGAGTCACTCACGCCCCACCACCTAACACATAATATTGAAGCGGCTCTCAGCGATGCGGGCCGCTTTTTTATTGCCAAAATTTAAGCAAGTAGGGCGGAAAAGCGTAGCGTCTTCCGCCGTTCTGGATGCATCACACACCTGTGGCACATCCAGCGGCGGATAACGCTGCGCTCATCCGCCCTACGTCTTGCGCGTTTTTTTGAGCTCCCAGTTTTCCCGCATCACATCGAACAGATTGTGCCTGTCGTCGGCCAGGTCGATGATCGCCTGTACCAAGTCATGTGTCATCGCGTTGTCTTTGGAGATCTCGCGCAGGGGCCGCAACAGCCGCAGCACTTCTTCCAGGCAGATCATGCCGAGACGGGCGGTTTCAATGGCTTCTTCGTGGTAGTCGGTATCTGGAACGATCAGGGTTTTGTCAGGCGTTATAGCGAAGGTCATACGGGCTCCTTGTGGTTGAGGGGGAATTGAGCCGCGCTGTGCCAAAACGGGAGGGCGGCGAGTAATAAGGTTCGCAGACCGGCCCTGTAACTACCCACACCACCGGCAGCCCGAAGGCTCCCCACTACCACCGCCCGTAGAGGACGGAGATAAGTGTGGACGATAGAACGCATGACGCGATCTGCGTACAGGAGTCAGGCTGCGAAGCCAGGTCCCTTCTTTTTCGGGGACGGAAGCGACTATAGACCTTCTTTAACAATCCGGCAATAAGCCGACTGCTCAAGTCCGTAGGGCGGATGAGCGCAGCGTTATCCGCCGCTGGATGCTCCGCCGGTGTTTGATGTGTCCAAAACGGCGGAAGGCGCTACGCTTTTCCGCCCTACCTTGCCGCGGCTTTGATAAGATGGCGCCTCGTGAAAAATCAATCGCGCTGTTGCCCCTCCCCCGTTCCCAGCCAGAAACCCGACTCCCGCATTTATCCTTAAGCAAACCAATGAAAAAAATCCTGATCTTGAGCGTCAGCGCCGGCGCCGGCCATATGCGTGCGGCCGAGGCGATCCGCGTCTGCGCCGCGTCCCATGCCGAACCAATCGAAGCGACGCATCTGGATGTGATGGCCTATGTGAGCGGCAGTTTTCGCAAGCTGTATACCGATTTCTATATCAAGCTGGTCAGCGACCATCCGGCGCTGTGGGGTTATCTGTACCAGAAGACCGATGAAACCTCGCACAGCGCCATGAGCCAGAAAATCCGGCGCGCGGTCGAGCGGCTCAACTGCCGCACCCTGCTGGCCGAAATCCGGCGGCTCAAGCCTGACGCGATTATCTGCACCCATTTCCTGCCAGCCGAACTGCTGTCGCGCGAAATCGGCAAAGGCCGGGTGTCGGTGCCGGTCTGGGTCCAGGTCACCGATTTCGATTTGCATAACATGTGGATCGTGCCGAATATGCGCGGCTATTTTGCCGCCAACGAAGAGATCGCCTACCGCATGCGCCAGCGCGGCTTGGCGGCGGATGCGGTGCACGTCAGCGGGATCCCTATCATGCCGGCGTTTTCGGCGCCGCTGGAGCGCGCAGTTTGCGCCGCCGAATACGGGCTCGACCCCAAGCGCAAAACCTTTTTGATGATGGCCGGCGGCGCCGGGCTGGGCAGCCTGGAAAGCCTGGCCGAACGCCTGCTGGCGATGGACGGCGATTTTCAGCTAATCGCGCTGGCCGGCAAGAACCAGCAAATGCTGGAGTCGCTGAACCGGGTCGCGCTAGCCCACCCCGGACGGTTGTTCCCGCAAGGCTTTACCGACAAGGTGGAGCGCTTGATGGCATGCGCCGATCTGGTCATCACTAAACCAGGCGGCCTGACCACCTCGGAATGCCTGGCGATGGGACTGCCGATGATCGTCAACTCGCCGATTCCCGGTCAGGAAGAACGCAACGCCGATTTTCTGCTGGAACAAGGGGTGGCCTTGAAAGCGATCGACGCCATCGCGCTGGAATACCGGATCCGCGGCTTGCTGGATGACCCGGAACGGCTGGCAGCCATGCGCCGCAAGATCGCGCCGCTGGGCCGTCCGCACGCCGCGCAGTTTGTATTGGATAGTGTATTGGCCGCCACGTCGGCACAGCCGGAGACCGCGGCATGACGGCCCGCTCTTGTGCCGCATCGCTGCTATTACTGGCCGGCTTGGGCGGCCTGTTCGCGACGACGGATGCCGCCTCGTCGGCGGCCGTCGCGCCGGCAGAGCGCCCCTTGAATTGGGCGCAAAGCGTGGCCGGCACGCCGGTCAACAACCTGCATCAGATCACCCCGCTGCTGTATCGCAGCGCCCAACTGTCGAAGGACGACGTACCGAGATTGCAGCAGCTTGGGATCAAGAAGGTCATCAGTTTTCGCGCCTTTCATTCAGACGACAAGATCCTGGCCGGCAGTCAGATCGCGATGCAGCGCATCCCGGTCAACACCTGGCACATCCGCGACCAGGACATGATCGCGGCGCTGAAGGCGCTGCGCAACCTGGAGCAGGATGGCCCGGTCCTGATCCACTGCCAGCACGGAGCCGACCGCACCGGACTGGTGTCGGCGCTGTATCGCGTGGTGTATCAGGGCTGGAGCAAGGAACAGGCCTTGAACGAACTGCAAAATGGCGGCTACGGTTTTCACGCCATCTGGCAAAACATCAAGTGGTATCTGGAATCGGTTGATGTGGAAAAGTTGCGGCGGGAAGTCAATAGCTGAGCTTGGTTAAAAACGCGACGGCGGAATGCAACAATCGGCACTCCGTGGGCCGTTAAAAGCGCGTAGGTTGGGCTGCAAAGCCCAACGTTTCTTTCATCGCGACCAAACGTTGGGCTTTGCAGCCCAACCTACCCCCGTTAACGCTGCTTAGGGCAGTTTCGCCAATTGCGCGGTCAGCAAATCGAAGAACCCTTGCGTATCGCCATCGGTGATCCAGCGTGCATTTTCAGGACGTTTGCTGGAATGGTAGTAGTCGACCACGGTGGCGCCGAAAGTCGGGCCTTCGCGGGTATCGACTTCGACATTGACCATCCTGCCCTTGAACATTTCCGGCCGCAGCAGATAGCCGATGGTGGTCGCGTCATGCACCGGGCCGCCCGGCAGGCCGTATTGCTTGATGTCGTGCGCGACATAGGCATCGAGGATGTCGGCGGCGGTCTTGCCGGCCTTGTTGCCGATGTTGCGCAAGCCTGCGATGCGCTCCGGGCTGGTCAGCATCTTGTGCGTCACATCCAGCGGAATCACGGTGATCGGCAAGCTGCTCTTGAACACCACGTCGCTGGCATGCGGATCGGCGAACACATTGAATTCCGCCGCCGGCGTGATATTGCCGCCGTTGAAATGGGCGCCGCCCATCATCACGACTTCCTTGATGCCCTGCCTGATGCCGGGATTTTCGATCAGCGCCATGGCCAGATTGGTTTGCGGCCCCAGAGTCACGACAGTCATGCTTTGCGGCGGCGCGGCCAGCAAGGTCTCGATCAGGTATTGCACCGCATGGCCTTTGGCCAGAGGCTGTTTCGGCTCGAATACCTGGACCCCGGTAACGCCTTCGGCGCCGTGCACTTCGGCCGCATAGATCGGCGTTCTCAGCATCGGCCGCGGACTGCCGGCATAGACCGGTACATCCGGGCGATTGGCCCATTCCCGGACCATGCGCGCATTGCGCGAGGTCTTATTCAGCTGCACGTTGCCGGCCACCGTGGTCAGCGCCCGGACATCGAGCTTGTCGCGTGCCGACAAAGCCAGCAGCAAGGCGATCACGTCATCCGCGCCGGGATCGGTGTCGATAATCAACGGCAGCGGCTTGGCCGCCGCGGCGAATGCAGCTTGCATCGGTAATGCTCCCATTAACAGTCCGCCAGTCAGCAAGGCACCGCTTTGGGCGAGGAAATGACGGCGTGGTGATTGCGCCGGAGCGGCGTTCTCCAATTTATTTTTTTTCATTTTTGATTCTTTCATCGGAAAAAAGGTTTTGAACCGGCTCCTTATTTGGAGCCAGGTGGAAATATTACGGCACAAACTCAACTTCCACCTCGCGCACGTCGGCCCTGCCCTGCTGGTCGATCGCCCGCAATTGATAGCGCCCCGGCGTGCCCGGCAGCCAGCCCAGGCTGTCGGCGGCTTTGGCCTTGCCGATCAGGCCGCCGTTGGCGAACCAGAACAGGATGTCGTGCGCCGCGGTGGCGTTGGCGCGCAGCGCGATCGGCGTCATTTTCGACAACTGCATGGTGTAGGTGGCGCCGCTGTTGGGCGACACTATTTGCGGGCCGTCGCCGCTGTCTTGTCCCTGTTCCGCTTTGCCGCAGTCGGGCTGGGCCGGCGGCTGACGGCGCGGCATGCCGGCTTCGCGGAACAGGCGTTGCATGTCGGTCGGCCAGAATTCGAAGATTTCGCTGTGGCTGTTCGGACCGTCGTCGCAGGTCGCCTTCCCGCTGTGGTTGTCGATCCTGACGGCGCGGTGCAGATTGCTGATCTTGATCGGCGACTTGCCGGGGATGAACCAGGTCTGTGCCCGGTCCTGGCACAAGGGATTGGGCAGATCGCCGCTGGCGCGACAGACCTCGACCCGCGTCACGTTGGCCGGCAACGCTTGCGGCGGCTGGCCCGGATCGAGTCGCTGGGCGCGCAAGCTATCGACGATTTTGAAAAACAACGGTGCAGCGGTCTGAACCCCGATGAAGGCCGGATTGCCGCTGCTATCGAAATTGCCGACCCAGACCACCATCACATAGCGGCCGAATACGCCCGCGGTCCAGGCATCGCGGAAGCCCCAGGAGGTACCGGTTTTCCACGCGACCGCGGGTGCCGCCGGCTCGCCGCTGTCGGGCCGCGGATTGGCTTGCAGCATTTGCAGGGTGATGAATGCGGCTTCGTCCGACAGCAGGCGTTTGTTTTCCGCATGCGGATCGGCTTGCTGCTTTTCGTAGCTCAGCGGTCGCAGCACGCCGCGATTGGCCAGCATCAGGTACAGGCGCGCCAGTTCTTCCATCGTCAACTCGCCGCCTCCCAGCGCCAGCGCCAGGCCGTAGTGTTTTTCCGAAGCGAGCCGGGTCACGCCGGCTTGTTGCAGGAATTGGTACAGATTCGGTTGCGACAGTTTGGCGGCCAGTGCCACCGCCGGGATGTTGCGGCTGCGTACCAGCGCGTCCTGGGCCGCAATCGGTCCGACAAAACGGCCGTCGAAATTCTCCGGGCTGAACGGGCCGAAGCTGGTCGGCGCGTCTTTCAGGATGCTCAGCGGATGCAGCAAACCCTGGTCCAGCGCCAGCCCGTAGATGAACGGTTTCAAGGTCGAGCCGGGCGAGCGTTTGGCTTGGGTGCCGTTGACCTGGCCGTCGATGGCGCGGTCGAAATAGTTGGCGGAGCCGACCACCGCCCGCACTTCGCCGCTGCTGCGATCGATCAGCATGGCGGCGGCATTGTTGACGCCGACCCCGCGATGATTGGCAACGAACTGGGTCAGGATCCGTTCCACCGTCGATTGCAGCGGCAGGTCGATGCTGGACCAGATCTCGCCGCCGCCTTTGCTGCGCAACAGGGTGTCGCTGGCGTGCGGCGCCAGGAACGGCAGGCTGGCGGTCGCATACAGCGGCGTGCGCGACGCCAGATCGGCTTGGTATTTGCGCGCCTCCGGGTGCTGCGCTAGCCAGATCGCGGCCAGCCGTTGCCGCGCCAGATATCGCTCCTGCTCTGCACCATCCTTGGCGCGCGACATGCCGCCGCGCTTGCGCGGATTTTGCGGGATCACGGCCAGCGCCAGCACTTCCGGCAAGGTCAGGTGCTGCGCCCGTTTGTGGAAGTAAATCAGGCTGGCGGCGCCGACCCCTTCGATGTTGCCGCCATACGGCGCCAGATTGAGGTAAGCCTCCAGGATCTCGCGCTTGCTGTAGCGCGCTTCCAGCCACAGGGCCGCCGCCAGTTGCCTGAATTTGCCGCCGACGTTCTGGCTCTGGATGCCGTACAAGCGTCTGGCCAGTTGCATGCTGATGGTCGATGCGCCTTGCCGCCCGCCGCCGCCGTAAGTGGTAGCGACGGCCCGCCCCAGCGCGACCGGATTGACGCCGGGATGCCAGTAAAACCAGCGGTCCTCGTACAGCTGCACCGCTTCGGCCAGGCGCGGATCGATCTCGCTCAACGGCACCCACAGCCGGTACTGCTCGTCCGCAGCCAGCGCCAGCCGCAGCAATTCGCCGTTCTTGGCATAGATCGCGGTCGAGCTGGCGACCGCCGCCCGCAACGGCGAATGCGGCCACAGCCGCAGGCCGAGCAGCAGCGCGGCGATGCAGGCGGCGATCTGCATCAAACGGCGATGACGGCGCAGATTGTTCAACATGCTTTACAAAACTCCAACTGCTGGTTGCGTAGGTATTGCGTATGTATTGCGTAGGTCGGAAAAGCGTAGCGCCTTCCGACGTTCGGTGAACCGCCTAGAACAGTCAAGGGCTTGACCTAGTGATGCGATTCTCGCCGTCGGAAGGCGCTGCGCTTTTCCGACCTACGGACCTGCGCTTATTTCTTGCCCGGCGCTTCCACCGTCAAGCTCTGGCCGCCGGCCGAACGCGCTTGCACGCCGCGCTCGTACATCGACTCGGCATACGCCGGCGGCACCACAAAACGGCCGCTGTTGGTGGCCTTGATGCGGTAGCTGATTTCGCTGAAATCGGTGCCGACGGTGCCGTAAAACACGACCCGGTCTTCGCGCACGTCGGCGTAGCTGATGTTCCAGTTGGACTTGGCGCCGGCCAGTCCGGCCAGGGCCGAACTTTGCGCCGGCTGCGCAGTGCTGCCGTCGGCGGTGCCGGCGGTCGGTTCGGACGGGGTGTCCAGCACCGGCTCAAAACCGCCCGGCATCAAATCGACCAGCGCCGCGTTCCACACCGATTGCCGCCCCACCGCACGGAACTTCAGGCGCACCGTCAACTCGTCGCCGACCTTGACCGCGCTGACCGGCTTGCCGTCGCTGCCGACAAATTCGCGCAGCACTTCGATCCCGGCCCGCAGTTCCTCTTTCGGCGGCGTCTTGTCGAAGCCAGTTTCGGTGACGGCGTAATAACTGGTCAGCTTGCTGTCGTTGCCGAAGCGCAGTTTGGCAGTGCCTGCAGCAAAGCCGACCCGCGGCACCAGGTTATTCGGCAGCGTCAACGGATGCTGCTTGCCGCTGGCATCCACTTCGGCGATTGCCAATTTGCCCAATCCCTCGGCCCCGACCGAATTGGCGTAGGCGTCGAATGCCAGGATCAGGTAGGCGCTCGACAACGTGTTGAAACGGCCGTCGGCGATCGGCTTGACCAGGTCGATCACGACCGACTGCGGCAAGGCTTTGACCCGCGCCGGGAAATGGCGCGACAACAAATACAGCAGCTGCGCATTGTGAATCAGCGGGTCGTAGTAAAAGCCGTAGTCGAACGATTTCCCGGGTTTAACCAGTTGTTCGACTTGCTTGTCGATCAGTTTGCTGGCCAGGCTGTCCTGCTTTTGCAGCTGGTAGGCGGCGGCCAGGTAGGCCGCGGCCAGATCGCTTTGCCATTCCTTCGGATAACGTCGTTCCAGCGTTTCGCGGATGCTGGTCAGGACAGGCGTGGTGACCACCATCTGCCGCGTCAACAGATACGCGGCATAGGCGCGCACCCGCAATTGCCACAATTCGGTGCCGGGGCTGGCGGCCAGTTTTTGCGCATAATCCAGGCCTTTTTGCAGCATGTCCGGCGGTACGGTTTCGCCGCGCTCGCGCCCTTCCAGCAGCAAGTGCAGGGCGTAGATCGAGGCAAATTCATCGACCTCGACCGAGGCATTCCACAAGCCGAAGCCGCCCTCCGCATTTTGCCGCGTGCGCAATACCTTCAACGCGTCGTCAAAGCTGCGGGCGGTGGCCGGTTTGAGCTCGGACTTGCCGAACTCGGGCCGCTTGGAAAGAATCAGCGCCGGGATCGCCTGGCTGACCATTTGCTCGGTGCAAAGATGCGGGAAGTTGGCCAGATAATCCGCCAGGCCGTCGGCCAGCACCAGCGGCAGCGCCGACACGCCGGCTTCCAGCTTGCGGTATTGCGGGTACATATTGCGCTTGACCGGCACCTCGGCCGAGCCGCTGAAACTGCCAACAGTCAGCTGGGTGTAGCGCGCCACCGGCGGCCGCACCGAGACATCGGTGCTGAGCTTGGCGCTCTTGCTGCTATTACTGACCAGGCTGGCGCTGAAATTGAGGCTGGCCGAACCCAGCATCGCTTGCGTGCCGTCCACCGCTTTGACGCGGTAGCTGGCGACGCCTTCGCGCATGGCGCCGATTTTTAAGGTCTGGGTCGGATTGCCGATGATTTGCAGATGCGGCGAGGTTTTCAAGGTCAGGCTGACGGCTGCATCCTTGCCGGCATCGGCGACATTATTGGCGAGGCCGACGCTGACGTCGAACTCATCGCCCGGCGTGACCGCCAGCGGGGCATTGGGCGAGATCACAAAATCGCCGCGCACCAGGGCCTTGGTCTGCGCGGTGCCGATGGCGCCGTCGTTGACCGCGACCGCCATCACCCGCATGCTGCCGTTGAAGGTATCCGGCACCTGGTAGCTGAACTCTTGCTCGCCATTGACGTCGACGATGCCCGACCAATACACGGCCGGTTTGTCGTGCTTGCGCTTGAACGGGTTCAAATGCTTGCCGAGCGCGCCTTCGGCGTCGCCGCCGGGGGCGCTGGCGGCCAGCAGCTTTTTGAATTCCGGCAGGATCAGGTCGAGGATTTGCGAGGTGCGCACTTCCAGCATTTTCTTTTGGAAGAAGAAGCCGAGCGGGTCCGCCATCTGGTAGCGCGCCACTTGCAGGATGCCTTCATCGACCGCAAACACCACCACCCGGGTCGGCTGCGCTGCGGTCAATTTCATTTTCAATTGCTGGCCGGGCTTGACCAGCTCCGGCGTGCTCAAGGTCAATTTATTGGTGCGCGCCGCCAGGCTGGTGGCGAACGGCACCACGCCGTAACTCAGCGGACTCATGAAAATTTCATCCGACGACGGGTCGCGGATGAATTGCACGCTGATGTAGCCGTTGCCTTCGAAATCCTTGGGCAGACGGATTTTTTGCACCGATGCCAAGGTGTCCGCCTTGAACCATTGGTGGGTGAACACTTTGTCGCGCTCGATCGTGATCAGGCCGGCGCCGGTGTAGGGCGCGCGGATGCTGACCTCGATCTCGTCGCCGGGCACGTAATCCTTTTTGTCCAGGGTCAGTTGCAGCTCGGCGTTGCGCTCCAGGCTGCGGCTGACGTTGCCCTTGCCGGCTACCGCGTATTCGATGCGGTTGAATTCCAGGCCCTGGGCATCGCGGATCACGTAGGCGAAATTGCCCGGCGTGTCGCTCGCCAACGCCAGGTTGAAACCAGCAGCCGGGATCGCCAGCGGCGATTCTTTCAGCAGGATTTCCTTTTTGCGCGATTCGTATTTGTAGCCGCCGTCCGCTTGCTTGGTCAGGACCGACACGTATTTGCGCTCGATCTGCTGCAAGGTCAGACCTGCCACCGCGGTCTTTTGCGCCTTCGGATCGAGGCCGATAATCGAGACCGTGCGATGCGATCCGCGCGAGACAAAGTTCAGCGCGCCGTCGGCCTTGAAGCCGATCATATAAGGCAGCTCCGAGACCAGCGTCGCCGCTTCCGCCGCCACCCCGCGTCCGCCTTGCGGCTCGTAGGTGCGGGTCAGGACTTGCAGGCGATAGGTGGCCTTGGCGTACTTTGCCAGTCCCAAGTCGAAACTCGCATCGCCCTTGTCGTCCGTGGTCTGCTCCGCCAACTGCTCGTTATAGCCTTCCTTGGCGCGCTGCGGATCGTAGAAGGTGTAAGCCGGGAATTGCTTGAACGCCGGGAACGCCGGGGTCAAGGTCAGTTCCGCGGTGACCCTGCGGTTTTCGGCCGGCGTGCCGAACAGATTCTGGGCGTTGACCGCCAGGCTCAGATCCTTGGGATTGAGCCAACCTTCGCTGGCCGGGGCCGAGAACCTGGCGCTCACCTTGATCCGGTCCGGCTGGAATTCCTGCACCTTGACGCTGGTGCTGCCGACCTGGGCCCCGGCCTTGCCGTCCCGGACCAGGTACAGGTTGACGTTGTAGGTGCCGGTCGGGGCGCTGTCCTGCGTGGTGTACGACAGTTCGCTGAAGCCGCCAGCCGGCAGCTTGATTTTTTCGCGCTTGACGGTCAGGCCGCGCGCATCCAGCACTTCCGCTTCCAGCGGCAAGCCGGTAATGCTGCCGGCCCAGTTGGCCGACTTGGCGATGATGCCGATGTGGAAGGTATCGCCGGGGCGATAAATCCCGCGATCGCTGAACAGGTAAGCCGACACCTGGTCCGCCACCGCGGCATTGTTGGCGCCGCCGACATCGAAGCGCGACATATCGAGCGCGCGGTCGGATTTATTGAGCGGCATGAAGCTGAGATCGCCGCCCTTCCTGACCAT
The DNA here is from genome assembly GCF_042654985.1 of Paraherbaspirillum soli. NCBI lineage: Bacteria > Pseudomonadati > Pseudomonadota > Betaproteobacteria > Burkholderiales > Oxalobacteraceae > Paraherbaspirillum > Paraherbaspirillum soli. Next base: position 200,936 of record NZ_JBHSMT010000013.1, read on the forward strand.
CACCATCAGCGGCGCACGCTCGCGCGACAAGCCCTCGATCTTGGCGAAATGGGCGCGGCCGCCGGCATCGGTGGTTTGCGAAAACAGCGTGATACCGTTCTTGCCGATGATCTCGACGGTGGCGCCGTCCACCGGTTTGCCGCTGAAAATCGACTGCACAAAAATATCCTGCGAGCCGTCGAGCGATTTTTTGACCAGCAGCCCGAGGTCGGTGACGATCACCAGGCGCTTGTCGATCTTGTTTTCCGGCTGGCTGTTGCCATCACCGCCATCGCCACCGTTGCCGCCGTTTTCACCGTCCGCAGCGCAGTTGTCGCCGCAGTCGGCATCGCCGGCTGCCGCCACCGGTTCGCCCGGTTGCCGCTGATTTTTGTCCTGTTCCTTTTTCTCGCGCGCTTCCGCGGCCGGGTCGTAGCCGCTCACCGTCAGCAGAAATACGCCGCGACGCGCTTCGCCGTCGCCCTTCAGGTATTGGCTCATATCGACCGCTTCATAGTGCGCACGGCCGCGCTCCAGGTTGGGCAGCGGGATTTTCGATTCGAAGCGCTCGGTCAGGTTGTCAGGACCGAAGCGTCCGTAAAATTCGGGATTGGCAAAATTGCCGTCGGCTTGCGACACCAGATGCTGCAATTGCGAAGTCTGGACCCGGCCGATTTCCACTTTGACGCCAGGCAGATCGCGCACCAGCACCGCGACTTTTTTCTCGCCGCTCATGGTCAGCAAAGCGCCCTGGCTGAGGATCTTCAGTTCCGGCGGGAACGGCGGCACCTGCAGCACGCGGTGCTCGGTTTGACCCAGCAGATAACCGCCGAACGATTTCAGGCCATGCTCGACCCGGACGTAAATCATGGCGCCGACATCTGCGCGGTATTTGAAACTGTGGCTATCGGTATATTCGTGCTCGGCTGGAATCGCCTCCAGCGGCAGACGGCGCGATTGCTGCAGGATGGCCGGGGTGATTTCGCCGGTGCTCCAGGACTCGGCCGGATCGTCCTCGCTACCGTCCTTGCGGTCCGGATGGAACTTCGGCAAGACCCAGGCGCTGATCGCCTTTTGCATCTCGCGCTCATGCACGGTGGCGCTGGTCTGCAACAGCAGCACTTGCTCCGGTTCGTTCTTGTCGTTGGTGACGACTTGCGGCTGCATGTCGCTGATCGCCAGGCTGTACAACCCCGGCACCTCGATCTGTGCAGTCAACGGCTGGTCCGAGGCTGGACTGCCGCGTGCCGCCGTGAGGCCCTTGGCCAAGGTGAAATTCATCCGGCTGCCGTCCTTCGGGATCGGCAAGCTCGCGGAACGGATGTAGGCGTTCAATTTCAGCTTGTCGTAAGTCGCCGTGAACGGCGTGGTTTCCTTGCCGATGCCGAGCACGCCGGAGGATTGCTGGTCGAGTTGCAGCTCGATCCGTTTTTCCAGCTCGACCGGATTGACCGGGTGACTGAAGTGCAGCTCGACCACCGCCTGCTTGATCGCCGGGTTGACCGGGTCCTGATAGAACTCGGTGCGGGCGATGTTAAGCGTGAAAGCGGCGCTGCTGAAGGTGGTGTCGTATTGGGCCAGACGGATTTCGGGGCTGAACAGCTGCTTGTCGAAGCCGAGCTTGTATTCGCGCCCTACCGGCCAGTCTTCGCTCGGCTTGAAGCTGAGCGTCTTGTCGTCGTCCCAGTGCCAGCCCCCGGCAATTGCCGGGCTGACCGTGATGCCGCTGCTGACGTCCTTGCCGACCGCCGCCAGAGTGGCGGCCGAATGGTCGAATTTGATCAGCAGCGGTTTCGGCAGCCGATTGGCCGGATCGTCCTGTTCGATTTCGGTGCGTCCGGGATTGACCGCCTTGAACGTCACCTCGACCGGCTTCGGCCGCGCCTGCCACCAGTGATAACCATACCAGCCGCCGCCCGCCAGCAACAACACGGCGGCCAGGCCGATCAGCGCCTTGCGCGGATGGCGGCGCACGCCTACCGCAGCAGCAAAACCGCGCCGCGCGCTCCAGTGCAACCAGGCCGGCGCTTGCCAGTTAAGATTGCCGAACACCTGCCGCAACAGCCATCTGAGCGGGGTCCAGATCACCATCAGGACAATCCCGAAGAAGTTCAGGAAAAATAAAAAAAGCGCCAATCCGCGATTGGCGCTTTTTGGTGATTCGGCTGGCTGCTGCATGTGTTTTCCCGGTATTGGCAAACGTTAATAAAACTCTTGGGAGAATATCATGATGCCTAGGGGCAAACCATACAAACAACGACCAAATTTACTGCAAACAATTGGCACGTAGGGCGGATGAGCGCAGCGTTATCCGCCGATGGATGTACCACATGCATTCGATGTATCCAACGGCGGAAGGGTGAAGCAGGGGTTTCGGATGGCATGCCATCCGCCTGCGTAACGGTATCCGCTTGCAAGCGGATACGCGCCCTGCAAGGGCTACGCTTTTCCGCCCTACTTCTTGCGCGTTTTGGCGTTCTCTTCAAATTGCGCGCGCATCACATCGAACAGGTTGTGCCTGTCGTCGGCCAGGTCGATGATGGCCTGCACCAAGTCATGCGTCATCTTGTTGTCTTTGGAAATCTCGCGCAGCGGTCGCAACAGCCGCCGTACTTCTTCCAGGCAGATCATGCCCAAGCGTGCGGCTTCAAGCGCTTCATCGAGGTAATTGGGACAGATAATTTTTTTGTCAGGCGTTATAGCGAAGGTCATACGGGCTCCTTTAGTGGTTGGGGGGAGGTAATTGAGCCGCGCTGTACCGGAATGGGAGGGCGGCGACAACAGGATTAGCAGACCGGCCCCAACAATTACCCGTCTCACCGGCAGCCCGAAGGCTTCCCACTATCGCCACCCAAAGAGGATGGAGATAGAGACGGACGCATAGGCCGCATGGCGCGATCTATATGTATTGGGAGACAGGCCGCTAAACCTGGTCCCTTCTTTATTCAGGGACAGGGGCCGACTATAAACTTTCTTTAGCGTTTCGGCAACAAGCGTGCCGTAGCCGGCGCCTCGGCTGCGACAGGAGCGCCGGTATTGGAAAAATAGAGGATTGCTGCCGGGAAGATGGCGATTAACACTCGGACAGCCGTCGATGCACCAATTTAGTGCAACATCGACATTCTGAAGATCGACACTGATCTTCAGAGGGTCGACAGCCTACTTCACAAGTAGGACTTCGATCTTCAGAAGGTCAATGTCGCACTTATTTGGTGCGCAGTCGAACTTCAGAAGCAGGACAGCGAACTTGCGAAGTTCGACATCGCCCCTATTTGGGGCAACTCAGTGCTTCCGAAGTAGGACACCGAACTTCGGAAGTTCGATACCGCCCTTATTTGGTGCAGCGTCGACCTTCGGAAGCAGGACACCCACCTTCGATAGTCCGATGTCGACCTTCGGAAGATGGACAGCGTCCATTTTTACAATATCGTCAGACTTTGCACGGCCAAACATGATCTTTGATGCTTGAATGCGCTGCTTTGCATCGCCGGAAGTAAAAAAGGGATGTGCCGTTGGGCACATCCCTTTTTCTGTTGCTGCTAGTCGGACTTAAGTAGTGGGTGCCGCTGGTGCTGTCGTCTTATTGGCAAACCGCTTGCTCAACTCTTCTTCGATCACTTTGGCATCCGGCACATTGTTTTTGGCGGCTAGCTTGACGCTGTTATAAAACAGCAGCGCCTGGTTATACGCTTCCGAACCGCATTGCATGTTGGTGTCGCCGACGTTGGAGGTCAATTCTTTCAGCAGATGGTGCATTTCAGCCAGGGTTTTGCGGCCAACGGCGTCTTTTTTCCATTCTTCCAAGTTGACGAAGCTTGGCAGCAGCTTTGGCGCGCGCTGGGCAAAATCGAGGGACTTTTCAACAAACGGTTGCGAGCGATCCCCCATTTTGAGGCTCTCTTGACGTTGTTGCGGGGTCAGCGCAATCAGGTATGGCGCCAATAGTATTTTGATCTCGTTGATTTTTACCAGGGCCAGCTTCTGTACAGGTTCGGGGATGACGATTGAAATTTTGTTTTCCATGCGGGCAATCTCCAATGAAAAGTTATCAAACGGATATGCATGCTAGCACAGATATGTTTTCATTTAGCTAACAACGATCAACATCAAGATAGTGACCTTGGTCCCCTCCCCCAGCATTTCGCAACGAATAATCACCATCCCCAAGCCTCCGGATTAATTTCTGAAGAAAGAAACAACTCCACATCCGTCCCGCAAGAGTCTAGCGAGACAAAATTTGCTCTAACGTTTCTCCAATTCCAACAGCACGCTGCTCCGGCAACATCAGCAACGCAACCGTGGCCATCCCAAGACGCTCAAAAATGCTTACTGTCGAACCAGTTTCGCCGTGCGCCGCAAAACAAAAATTAATTGTTTCTCCCGTTGGCGCTCCAAATTTGGATATTCCGGCATTTGCTCCGTCTAAAACAGCAGTGGCATATTCATCCGGAATTCCGGACCAGACCGTATCAAGATTGCCTGCAAGTGATTCCGTAAATTTTCGTTCCCTTTTTGAAGAAGTCTGCACAGCGATATCTAAAGCCGAGGCTTTTACACCATTTATTTCACAACCCAGGAGTCCATATAAAAAACGCCCACCCAGCGGAATAAACAGTTCGACAGTCGCAATCCTGTGATTAGCGACACGCATATTCGGCGTTTCTATTCTTCGGTGGAAGTATGTCGGGCTGGCAGAAGTAAAAATATCCGGCGGAGACGAGTCAAGCCATACTCGCGCGCGACGCTCCTTTGACAAGGCTAATATTGTCATTTAATTTCCAGATACACGAAAAGCGTTATTGAACTCTGATGGAAAAACACGAACTACATCTGCACCGTGCTGAGCAGTTACCGACTCAATGCGCCAAACGTCATTCTCTTCTTTCATCGATACATATAGTTCAAATTTTCCTTTGGAACCAACAACATTGATTTGCATTTTCGCTAAAGCCTCGGAATCTACAAAGCCATATTCAAAAAGTCCAAAGGGTGCGAGGCTGACAGTAGAGATCTTGCCAACCATAACTTCTATGGACTTGGAGTCTTGAATTTTTCGCTTTGCATATAGGAATGCATTGCTTTGACTGACAGCAAAGTAAATAGATACATACAAGACAGCGCCCAGCAAAATGGCAGATGACATCCATTTCGTTATTTTCTTGAAGTTGGTCACAATTATTTTTCGCTGTAAATCGTAGCTTGGCCGCCAAAATTTGCGTCGGCATTTACCCGTTGGGTAAGGGACACTAAAAATAAGGCCCACCGCCAGAGTGGGCCTCGTTTGTTAAAAATTAATACTGATCTAGCTATGACACTGACTCCGAGGATGTTAGTTTCCATCCTTCAGCGACAATCGGATTCCCAGATTACATCGCTACAACTTCACAGTCGCCGATTTTTCTTTGCCCTTCGGTTAAAAGAAATTTTTTCCCAATGCTAACTTTCGGCATAACAAGGTCTGGCCACAGGAACTGCATTGGAAGACTAATTTCCTGTCCAGGTTCAATCGAACTTGTCCCGCTGATATAAATCCTGGCATCATGAAATTCGTCATCAATATTCACGATACATCCATACTTCGGCGGCAGAATCGGAACACTTCCTCCCTCTTTACTCGTTTCATAGAGCTTTAATCTGACAATGATTTTCGGCGAATTTTGCATAGGTCAATTAAGGAAAAATGAGCGTCCCCAGAGATTTAGTCTTCCACAAAAATGATCGGTTCAAAAAATATCCCCTGCTTCGGGCTCGCGTCGAGCCTTCTTCAAGCCCCTGAGATTGGTTGCTGGTGTCTTCATGCTTTAGAGTCCATGGTTACTGAGACATTGCATCACCGGTTTCACAACGAGTAATCACAATACCCAAGCCTCCGGATTAATTCTGATATTGCTCCAAGGAATACCATTACATTACTTGGGGAGAGCATTAAGCAAAGTGCGTCTGACTATACACTTGGCACTATTGCAAAAAGCACACTTCCTGCCGTAATCTGATAGTTGGCAATGTAGCTCTTTGCCTTAGCGACACTACGTTTTATGAAGTCAATTTCAGTCTCATTGCTCTCACGATTGCAATACCAATTGTCATAGTTGGATTCGACATTGCTGCCACTTACCGCGTAGACATCTCCACCGAGTACGGCAACCCCAATAGCAGAGAGTTGGTCAAGCGCTGCCAAAGCAGCTTCCTGCTCAAGCGCCCAATTTCGAACTCCAATATTTTCCAAAGAGCGGCCAACGCTCAAGATCGAATCAATTTCATTTTTGGAAAATGCGGTCGAATGGTCGCGCATAAAATCTAAATGCATTTTCTAATACCCTAGATAGTTACTCTGCATGCCGAAGTTTTGCATTATCCCAAATCGCTTCAAACTTCTCTTTCGATATTAAGCTTGCCTCGAATTCAGGGTTCATTGCTATCTCTTCTAACGAAGAAAATCTCCATCACGTGATAAAAGCTGCCAAGAGATAATCAGGGCGAAGAGTCAACCTCTTCACCAATCACGCAATTGGCGCGCACCGTTCATACACTCGTTAAAAATCAAGAGCTTGAACAGGCCAAGGCACTAATACCAATAGAGCGACCATATCCAACCGGCCCATGAACATTCAACATCAAGCAACTCTTCGTTTTAACCCTTCATGGCCTTTATCAATCGTTCTGCGTTTTCCGCAAGAATCGCATTGCTCCCCTGAGCAATCAAGGCCAACTTCTCTTTTGCGTTGCTAGTCCCTATCGCACGAAGCGCGTATATACACTTCACACCAAGAGCATAACTTTCATCGTAATCCAAATACGGGAAGACGGCCAAAGCGGCCTGGTAAAGACATTGCACCGCCCCGGGATACCGCATGTCCTTCAAGACCATGGCTATGTTTTCGTGTTGCGTATGCCAATCCTGAAGGATGAGATTACACAGCACTTCCGCACTACTCTCCGTACATCCAAACTGAAAGCCGAGCAATAGCAGATGTTCTACAGCATCAGCATCCTTACTGGAAAATGCGCGTTCTAGCTCATGGCGCAGATAATCCCCATTCGACTCCAGTATTTCCGGGAAATGCCTGAGGAATTCGTCCTTGGAGACTCTACCCAAAGACAAATTTAGAATTAGATTTCTTTGATCTGCATTCATTATTTCACCGCCGAAAAACCTCGAATATATGAGTTGAATGTATCCAAAGCTGCTCCTCTGCCGAGGCCAATATTAATCTGCGCCCCTTCCGTCTTAAAAAAGGCATTACCCGACGACCAGCCTTTAGATACCAGTGACATATCACCATCCCCAAGGCTCTGGATTAATTGGGGCGTTGCCACAAGGAGAGTCACTACTCGAGCAGACTCTGCTCAAGTTTAAAGTGTCGGCTCAATGCCTTCATAGGACAGTAACGCTAGCTGCCTTTTTAAAGCCTTCGTAGAGCTCAAATACGCAACCGCTTCTTAATCTCTCCCAAGGAGCATCTGGCACGAGAAAGCGAGCCGTCGCTTCAAATGATTCAGCATGTGCAACTACTGACGACGAAAAATCAAGCACTATGCTCCAAGCTGTATCAGGCCAATGTTCGGCATCCTCAGCGAATTTTGCTACTGTGCTATAGCTTCTTGATGACGGAAGATGCTTCATTTTTTCCGAGCACCATGTCACTCGTACTTTTACGAATGTGGCCATCATTTGAACACCTTTATTACGGCGCCTACCCAAGCGCTTTGTATTCCACAATAAACATTCCGCGTAGTCTTCCTTCATTTTCGTGCTTCGGCAGCTCCTTTATCGGATTCCCAATGACATAGGTATAAATGTTTATTCGTATGTCTTAGCTGCGAGAAGCATTTCTGCGACTGTTTTCCAAGTCGGCTGCTCAGGAGGCAAAATACCTTGATTAATATAATAGCCATCCATATCTGTGATCCAAGCCGAAAGTGCTTCTAAAAAAGATTCAAGTCTAGTGCTCTCCCATTCATCAGGAGAGGTCAACAAATTTTGTCTTAAATCCTGCACGAACATGGCAAGTGTCTCTTTGGAAGAAACGGCATTCAATTTCTCATTGAGCTTCATATTCAGTTGCGTCACTCTAATTGATGTACCACCATTTTATGACTTTATAAATATCGTGAAGACAATTGGCCGCAAACATATAGCGCGATCTTCCTTGCAGATTTAATAGTCTCAAAATTCTCCAAGAATGTGACAAGCTCCATAGACAAAAAATAGTCAATATCCCACTTTCTCTCACTTTACGATGCGTAAATTACCCCTCTTTGGATCGGATCAAAATTTTCCGGCCACTGTGTATTGGCATCCGCTAAAGCACCTGACAAATCCGCATTTTCCAAACCCTCGCATCTGACATCTGCGCCCTTAAGATTTGCCTTAACGAAGCAGGCACCTCCGACACGAGCCGCGTTCAGATTTGCATTTGAGAAATTTGCCTCTTCAAAAATTCCACTGCGCATCATTGTGCCGCTCAAATTTGCCAGCGAAAAATTGGCGTGCGATGCGTTGCAAGCGGCAAGATTCGCGCAGCACAGAGTTGCATTGGCAAAATTCGCCTCTTCCATCCATGCCGAACGTAACTCTGTCCCCGAAAGATCAGCCCCAGTTAAGTCCGATCTGTCCAACAATGCCCTGTGCAAATTTAGATTTGCCAAAGAAGCGCCAACAAGGGTGTTTTCCTCGATGGTCACATCATCACCGGTTTCACAACGAATAATCACCATCCCCAAGCCTCCGGATTAATTGGAATGTTACTCCAAGGAATAACACTACTCGGTCGGCCTCCTGCCCAAGATTGGATTTCCGGTTCAATACCGAGCACACGACCAGCAACATATCTATGATTCCCATCAACGATTATCCCTTCGTCGACTTTGATAGCTGGAGCAACCTCGCCTTGAATAAGTCTTTCCACATACTCTTGCACCCTTGGCAACGATATGCCACCTCGTTGCTGAGAGCTTAAGGGAGCACCTTCCATTGCTTTCCTGATTATTTCTTCAGTGACTTGCTCGCCCTTGGTAATTGCATTTGTCGCTTTAATCTCACAAGCAGCAACCCCTTTGAGTACCCCGGCTAGGACGCCCTTAATTACCCCACCTGCGCCTACTATTTCAACTCCTGCAGGGAAACCAGAAATAGATCTATCGAAGGCTTCAAGCGGGCTTTCTGATCGGGCAGCAGCTACAGAGCTACTCCACCAATTGTTAATTGACTCCCGCCAATCGAGTCCACGAGGATCAATTCGAATTATTGGATTGCCTCCGACATAACCATAGGTATTGATGCCGCCGCTTAGCCCGATCGGATCAGATTCGAGGTACCGCCCTTGCTGCGGATCATAGTCCCGATGGATGTTGTAAAAATTATTGGTTTCCTTGTCATACAACTGCCCCGGGAAGCGCTGGTTGTACGTGAAGACTCCCAGTCCGCTCGGATTCTCATCCGGCGGCAGCATCCCAAACGGATCGGCATTGTCCCAACGCCACACCATCTTGTTATCACTCGCCTGCGTGATCACTCGCGGGGTGTTGATGTGGTCGGCATAGACGTAATACACATTGGTCGCCGTGATCTGATTCACCCCGCTGCCGGTGACCGTTTGTTTCAACACCGCGACCGGCAGATCGCCCAGATATACCGTTTCTTCGATCACTTGCCCGTTGACGTCGTATTCGCCGATCAGGTGGCCCGCTTCGTCATACACATAGCTGTTACTGCCGGTCGCAACAATGGTTGCCGGGCCTTGCTTTTGCACCCGCTGGTCGATGCCGTTATGGCTGTAGGTGACGGTATTGCCGGCGTTGGTCGCGCTGACCATGCGGCCGCGGTCGTTGTAGGTGTAGCTGATGCTGCTGTCGCTGATCAGGTTGCCGGCGGCGTCGTAGCTGATGTTCTTGGGCGGCGCGGATCCGGCAATCGCGCTTAGCCGGTTGCTGTTGGCGGCAATGATATCGGCATAGGTGCTGCCGCCGAATGTCGCCTGGATACGGTTGCCGCTGGCGTCGTACTGGAAGCTTTGGTTGTTGGCGCCGCTGCTGCCGGTGACGCTGGTCAGACGGTCCAGATTGTCGTAGCCGTAGCCCTGGTTGTAATTGGCCGGGGCGTTGTTGCCGGTGCCTGATCCGATGTGACTGCTGCTGACAATCCGGCCGGCGGCGTCGTAGCTGATGCTGCGGTTGGTGCCGTTGTTCAGCAGGTCGCCGAGCGGGTAGCTGGTGATGCGGCCGTTCAGGTCGATGCCACGGGCGTAGGTGCTGCTGCTGAGCGCATTGCTATTGCCCCAGGTCCAGGCGTTGACCGCGCCGAACGCTTGGTAGCCGATGCCGGTCAACAGTGGAATCGTGCTGCCGGCATTGGTGCCGCCGCCTGTCGCATTGGTCGGGTTCAAGAACAGCATGTTGACCCGGCCGGCCGTGTCATAGCCGTAGTTGATCCGGTTGCCGCTCGGGTAGGTCATGCTGGCCAGCATGCCGGCGGCGTTGTCGCTGCCGCCGTAGGTATAGCTGATGGAGCGGCTAGTGGCCGTGGCGCCGCTGACGATGGTTTGGACCTTGCTCAGCAAGCGGCCGAAGCCGTCGTAGGCATAGGTCGTCTGGCCCGAGCCGTCGATCATCCGCGTCAGGTGGCCTTTCGCGTTCGGCGCGCCGCTCGCGCCGCCGTCGTATTCGAACTGGGTCGGGGTGCCGCTGGCGTAGGCTATCCGGGTCAGTCGATTGATGCCGTCGTAGCTGTAGCTGGTGGTCTTGCCGCGGGCGTCGGTGCTGGTTGTCAGATTGCCGACCGCATCGAATGCCCTGGTGGTGGTGCCGGTGTCGGGACTGCTAATGCTGGTCAAGTTACCGAGGCCGTCGGCGCTATAACTGGTCACCAAGCCTCGCGGGTCGGTGACCGTGCTCAGTTGGCCCAATCCATCGTAGCTGTAACTGACGGTTGGGTTGCTGCCGCCGGCCATCGGCGCTTGCTGCGTTTGCTGGATCAAGCGGCCCAGGCCGTCGTAGCTTTGTGTCGCGACGCGGCCGAGCTGGTCGATGATCTTGGTCGGATTCCCTATGGCGTCGTATTCAAAACTGGTGGCCGGGTTCGGCGCCGTTTGCGCGGCAGCGATCGAGCCATGGAGGCTGCCCAGCAGCAGGACGGCACCGACGATGCTCTTGGAAATGAAACGCCCGCTCATTGCATGGCTCCAGTAATTGTTTGTAAGCGATTCAAGCCATCCATCACGCGGCTGCTTTGCAGCGCCAAGGCGCCGCTCGGGTCGTTGACTTGCGTACCGATCCGGTTACCCATGTTGTCGTAGGTATAGCCGATGCTGTTGCCGATGCTGTCGGTGACCTTGGTCAAGCGGTGCGCCGGGTCGTAGCTGTAGCTGACCGTGGCATGGTTGGGCAGCGTGACCTGGGTCAGTTGGCCGACGCCGTCGTAGCTGTAGCTGGTGGTCTCGCTCGTGTTGTTGGCGCTGATGGTCCTGCCGGTCAGCCAGCCGCGTGGGTTGTACGTCAGGGTGGTGGCGGTGCCGTTGGCATCGACAATCAGCCCGACGCGGCCGTTGGCGTCGTAGTTCGACAGCGTCGTCACCAGTCCGACCGGGTTGGTGATCGTGTTCAGGTTGCCCTGGCCGTCGTAGGTGTAGCTGGTCTTGTATACGGCATCGGTGCGCGGATCGGTGGCGGTCACGACCTGGCCGCGATTGTTATACGTATACGTCCAGGTGCGCGGCGCGCCGATCACAGTCGCCGTCAGACCTTGGCTGCCGGTAGCGTCGCTGGTGGCCTGGACGGTTTTACTGAGCAGGTTGCCGGATGCATCGTAGGCATAGCTGGTCAGGCGCTTCGGTTCGGCGATCTGGGCCGGCAGCCGGAAAATGGGGTGCCAGGCGGTGCTGACGGTGCGCGCTTGCGGCGTGCCGGCGGCTTCGGTGCGGCTGAGTTGCAGATTGCGGGCGCCGTATTGATACGTGGTCAGATTGCCGTTGAAGTCCATGCGCGAGGTATGGTTGCCGTTGCTGTCATACGCATGGCTGGCGATGGAGCCGTCGCGGCAGGTATTGCACGGCACCGAGAGCGTCGTCGGCTTGGACACGCCCAATATCGATTGCGCCGAAAATTGCCGCGCCAGATTGAACGCGTCGGCAATGGTCCGGCTGCCGTCGGCGTTATAGGTGATCGAGACCTTTTCGGTGCCGAGCGCATGTTCGGACGACAGCGTGCGGCCATTGGTATCGTAATGCCACGATGCGAAAGTGCTGCCGTTCTCATCGTCCAGGCGGGTCAGCGCCTGCGGCAAATCGGTTTGCTGGGTGTAGCCGGATTCGTTGTAGTGATAGCGGCGGACCTTGCCATCCTGATAGGTGACGTCGGTGAGGCGGCCCAAGTTGTCGTAGCCGTAGGCGATGGTTTTACCGGATGGATCGACGACGTTGCTGATGCGCTTGGTAGTGGCGTCGTAATTGATCGCCAGCACATGGCCGAAGCTGTCGGTGATCGAGGTCACACGGTTATCGTTATTTGCATAGGCCAGTGTATGCGTCAAGCCTTGCCGGTTTTTAACCGCCACCAGCTTGCCGCTGGCGTCGTAGCTTTCCACCTCGTCGCGGGCGTTGATGTAGGTCGCACTGGCAAGCTGGCCGGTGGTGAATGTGGTCAGCGACAACTTGTCGGTCACATCGGCGTCGCTGACCCAGCCGCTGCCGCCCCAGGTAAAGGTGTACATCTTGCCGCTGGGGCGCGTGACCAGCGCCTTGTTCGGCGTGACGGTGGTAATCAAAGTCACCGATGCGGCGTAGTTGTGTTGCCAGTTCAGGCCGAAGCTTTGTTGCGCGGCGGCCCGGCTGTTATAAAAACGCTCCAGGTGTAGCGGAAATGCGCCGACGGCGGTGTAATCCTGTTCGGTCTGGAAGTGATTGCCGCTAACAAAATTGATCGGGTCGCCGGTGCAGCAATCGGATTCGCCGTCGTCCTTTTGCTCGTTGAATTTTTGGGAGAGGTTGGTTTCGATCAGAAGCATGGTCTCCGACGACCGGTCATCGGGTGCTGGCACGCCATCGATGGTATATCCGTTAGATATCCACCACTGCTTCACTACGCCGATGTCATAAGCAAACCAGCTGTCATTTTGTGACTTGTACACCAAATCGTGATCACGCCCTTGATCTTGTATCTTCATGTGCTGAGTGAACTTCTCCTCCAAGTGCAACGTGTCATAGATCCCAGCAGGAACTGCGATTCTTTCGACACCCACAACACGCGCTTCCCGTTTTATGTCCATCAGGACAGACTGCCCCTCGGCATATGGACAAACCACCGTTGTATTACCTACAAACGCTTGGCCAGGCGTGACCTCGGCCGGCAGATAGGTGATGGGCTGGCTGAAGAATGGCGTACACCGCAGTTGCGCTGTGGTGTTCACGTCGTCGTAGTGGAGTCGAAATCCATCTACTATATTTCTGGAAACATAAGATTTATTGCCGGGCGACCATTCAAACAGGGTTGTACTAGCACCGGAATCAATAGAACCTGGCTTTGTTACGACAGACACGGTACTCACGTCAGGATCATCGGAAACGCTATACACCCAATGATTTCCCACTGCGAGCGGAAAGTAATGCTCAGTCGTGATGGCCGACGCTGTCGGGGCCAACGTCGACAGCCAGCCGGTCAACACCAACAACGTCATTCCACGTGTCAAATTTTCTGTACGTACAACACGACCATGGCGGCATAAGCGCCCATGAGCCAATAGGCGCCCCATCAATTTGAATAACCGCACACAGCCCCCCCTGAAAGTAATGTCTTGCTATCTAAAATGTTTTTGAAAAGCAAATCATTGTTCGAATGACCTCTTTCCAAAAGGAAACGAAGTATATCTACAACATTTCCAATAAGCAATTTACATTTCAGAACAACATTATTTCCCTGTCAAACCATCTTCCTTACTCACGAGCGCACGCATCAACAAAGATCCGGAGCGTCGCAAGACTCATTGGAAGCTGATTCGACAGGTAGGGACAAGATGATTTGTCAATCGCCAAGGCACCTCGAAAAACCTACTTCGCAGCCCAATCTCGGGAGCGATGCTCGCCGTACCTCCGTACGGCTGCGCTTCTCTCCCCGACCTTGAGCCGCTCGCTACGGTTTTTCGAGGTGCCCGCCAGTCATCACCGGCAATTTATTGCAAATGCTCCAGCAACGACGGCCCGAATACCTCTTGCCGGATCTGATGCGCAGCGATGCCGCGGGCCAGCAATGCCTGCCGTTGCGCCTGCATGAACGGGGTCGGGCCGCACATGAAATAGCTGCCGTCCAATGGCAGCCAATCCTGATCCAGCTGCGCCAGCTGCAAATAGCCTTGCTGCTGGAAGTCCTGCTCGGAGCTGTCTTCCGCGGTTGGCGTCTGGTAGGCGATGTGTGACGCCAATTGCAGATGCCGATCGCGCAAGTCGGCCAGTTCCGCTTTCAACGGGTGGTGCTGGCCATTCAGCGTGGCGTACAGGAAATTGATGCGGCGCTCGGGATTCTGCTGCAAGCTGCCATGCAACATGCTCATCATTGGTGTGATGCCGACCCCGGCGCTGATCAATACCAGCGGCGTCGCCGCATCCTGGTCCAGCACGAAATCGCCGCAGGGCGGGCTGACCCATAGCTGGTCGCCGACATTGAATTGATCATGCAACAGGTTCGACACCATACCGGCCGGATTCTCGGCGCTGGCCCCCTCGCGCTTGACGCTGATGCGCCAGTGGGTTTGATCCGGCGCGTCGGACAAGCTGTATTGACGCAATTGACGCAGCGCCAGCTGTTCCACCGTGACGGCGACGCTGATGTATTGGCCGGGATGAAAAGCCGGCAGCGGCAAGCCGTCGGTCGCCTCCAGGTAAAACGAGGTGACGGTGGCGCTTTCCTGTTCCTTGCGCACCACGGTGACCTGGCGATGCTGGCCCGGCTCGATCCCATGCGCCTGATACAGGCGGCGCTCTTCCGCGATCAAGGCATCCGCCAACAGGCCGTAGGCTTCGGCCCACGCCGCCAGCAGTTCCGGCGTTGCCGCCGCGCCCAGCACTTCGCCTATCGCCGCCAGCAAATGCTCCCCTACGATCGGGTAATGCTGCTCGCGGATGCCGAGGCTGACGTGCTTCTGCACAATCCGGCCGATCACCGGCGCCAGCGCATCCGGATTGTCGATGTTGGCGGCATAGGCAAAAATGGCGGAGGCCAGCGCCTGCTGCTGCACCCCGGATTGCTGGTTGCTCATATTGAAGATGTTCTTGAGCTCGGGATGGGCGTCAAACAGACGTTGGTAAAAACAACGCGTAATCGTTTCGCCATGCTCGCGCAACACGGGAACCGAGGCGGCAATGTAGGGACGGGCACTTGCTGAAATCATGAATCACTCCTATTGTGTCATTTAAAATACTACAATTAAGGCAAAAAACTCCCACGTGCATGCTGTGCGTTACAGCACGTGGACCAACAAAAATTCAGGGATCAGGCCAACGCGGACGAAGGCGGCTGAAAATGCATGCGCGCTATCACGTTGGCGGTCGGCTGCTGGATCAGTTCGGCCAGGCTGTGCCGGTTCATGCTGGCATAAAACTCAGCCAGGCCGAGATCCAACACCTGCTTCAAATGGCAATTGCCCCTCAAAACGCAAGGCGGCTTGTTGCAATCGACCAGGCTTGGATGCCCTTCCAGCGCGCTCAGGATGTCGCCCAGATGCAGGTTTTGAGGCGCCTGCGCCATCCGCAAGCCGCCGTTGCGGCCGGGTGTCGCCGTGACCCAGCCCAGCTTGACCATGCGGTTGACGACCTTGTTCAGATGGTTTTTCGGGATGTCGAAAGATTGCGCCAGTTCGCCCACGGTGATGACGCCCTGCTCCGGCGTCGCCGCCAGATACATCAGAACGCGTAAACCGAAATCGGTGAACTTGGTAAATTGCATGGTCTTGCTTTCGACAAATTGCGGATAAACCATCCGCGATGGCGTCATCATACAAATGTTGCATTTTAAAAGCAACATTAAAATCCAGTGCATAAATCACAGTTGACTACCCGTCCATCGACGTCAATAATTAACCAAAGAAAACATTTCCACACTGCAAAACAAAGAGGTACTGCAAGAGCCAATATCAATCGGGAGATCAGCCATGAAAAAGTCTGTTCGAAATACCGCTTTGACTATCGCTTTAGCCGCCAGCACTTCCATTGCATTTGCCGCCACCGCCACGGCCAACATGACCAATACCGTCACCGTGTCCGACAATTGCAGCATCGGCACCACCGGCTTCACCACCACCTATGACCCGATCGTCACCAATGCCGCCAGCAATCAGGACGTCACTGCCAGCGTCACCACCACTTGCACCGTCGGCGCGAGTCCGGTCATCACGCTTGGGCAAGGCGCCAATGCCAATACCGGCTCCACCGACGCCGTGCCTTTACGCCGCCTGTCGAGCGGCGGCGGGACGCCGGTATACCTGAACTATTCGCTGTTTTCGGACTCCGGCCGCTCGACCACCTGGGGCAACACAGCGGGCACCGCCCCTAGTGCGGTAACCGGCACCGGCGCCGCCGCCCCGCTCACCATTTATGCCCGCATCCCTTCCGGCCAGACCTCGGCGAAAGCGGCTACCTATACCGATACGGTGGTCGCTACCGTGACCTTTTAGGCACGCCCGCCTATGCGCTTAAGTCATCAGACCAGGCGGATTGCGTTGGCAATCGGGCTAGGCATCGGGCTGGCAAACGCGGGCGCGGCGGCCTCGTTGAGCGTCAATCCGATCGGCTTCCATCTGACGCCGCAGCGGCCGTCTGCGGTGCTGCAAGTCAGGAATGCCGGAGCCGATCCGGTGCGGGTGCAGGTCGGCGCAGTCGATTGGAGCACCGACGGTCGCCAGGAAGTCTTGACGGACACCGATGCCGTGCTGTTGAACCCGCCCATTTTTGCGCTGCAACCAGGGCAAACTCAATATGTGCGCTTCGGTCTGCGGCATCCGGCGAATTCGGCGGCGGAAGCCAGCTATCGCTTGCTGGTTGAGGAAGTCCCTTCCGGCGCAGCACCAGCCTCGGGTTTAAGAACCTTGTTAAGAGTCAGTATCCCGGTCTTCATCGCGCCCGCGAAAGGACGCGAAATGGTGTCCTGGACACTGCAGCAGGCAGCGACCGGGCCGGTGCTGGCGGCGCGCAATGAGGGCAACGTCCACGCCAAGATTCAACAGATCAGGCTAGCTAACAGCGACAGCAACGGCAGTTTGCAGATCACCTCCACGGCGTACGTGCTGCCCGGTCAGCATAAGGAATGGCGGCTGGAAAGCGGCAAAATCCAACCCGGCAAAGTGCGTCTGCAAATTCAAACAGATAAGGGCGAGATTGAAGAAAACCTCACGTTGGGGGCTGACCAAGTGCCTGGCCGCTAGCTTGATTGCATGGCAAACTCCGATGCCGGCAGCCGCCGAAAAGTCAGCGGCGGAACAGGAAGTCTTATTGGCCGTCAGCGTCAACCACAAGATGCTGACGGATAGCATGCTGATTCTGCTGGCTTCGGATCGGCGCATCATGGTGCCGGCCCAATTGTTGACTGCTGCAAGGTTGCGCCTGCCGGGTGCGCCCGCGGTTCCTGCCGTCAACCGGCAAGGTCAGGATTACTACCCGCTCGATGCCCTGCCCGGACTGCAAGGCGAGATCGAAAGCACAACGCAAACGCTCAACATCGACGCCGCGCCGGCAGCTTTCGTCGCCGCCATATACGACGGCAACGAAGATCGTCTGTCGTCGCTGCCGCACACCAGGGCGGCAGCCGCCACCGGCGCTTTTTTAAACTACGACCTCAATTACGCCAGGGGACCAGCCGCCGACAATCTTTCCGGCCTGTCCGAGCTGGGCATATTCAACGGCAGCGGTACGTTCACCAGCCGTTTCATCGGATTGGAACTGACCGGAAAACGTTCGCTATTCCGGCTTGACAGCCAGTACGCGCGCGACTTCCCGCAACAACAAGCAACGCTGGTGGTGGGCGACAGCATTAGCGGCGCCAGTGCGCTCTCGCGTCATGTCTATTTCGGCGGCCTGCAATGGAAGACCAATTTTTCAACCATCCCCGGCTTCCAGCCTCTCCCTTTGCCGACCATCAGCGGCACGGCGGCGGCGCCGTCGACGGTCGACATCTACGTCAATAACATCTTGCGGCTGCGCCAGCCGGTTGAAACCGGGCCGTTCACCATCAACAACCTGCCGGTTTTCAGCGGCCAGGGCAATGTGCAAATGGTGGTGCACGATGTACTGGGGCGACAACAAGTCACGACCCAAAGCTATATCACCAGCGCCCAGTTGCTGCGGCAAGGCGCCCAGGATGTCTCGTATGAGATCGGGGCCCTGCGCGACAACTTCGGCCGCCAGGACAGCCGCTACGGTCAAATCTTTAGTTCAGGCACGCTACGGTATGGCTTAAGCAACTCCGCAACTATCGAAAGCCACGCTGAACTCATGCGCGGCCGCCAATCCGCCGGACTCGGCATGACCCTCGCAATCGACCGGCTAGGCTTGCTCAGCGGCGGCCTGGCCGCCAGCCACGCGGAGCATGCCGGCGACATCCAGCAATACCTGCAATTCGACCGTCAAAACAGTGTTTATGCGTTGACCGTGCGCGCCCAAACCGCTGGCGCCCGCTTTTGGCAACTCGGCCTCGACGATAGCGCGCCGGCTCCGGCCCGACTGATTCAGGCACAAGCCAGCGTCGTCGCCGGCCGCCGCGCCACACTCTCGCTCGGCTATGTCAGCCAGGTCAATCGCCGCCAGGACGATGTGCGGGCGATCAATGCCGGGGTCAACTTCAATTTCCGTCAAGCCGGAACGCTCAGCGTCGGCCTGCTCAAAGCACTAAGCCAGGAGCGCCTGCTATCGGTCAACGCGGTCTGGGTAATCCCGCTTGAGCACCAAAGCCTGCTGCAAATGACCGCCAGCGGACAAGCGGGCAACCGCTCGCTCAGCGCCGGCTACCAGCAGGTCGCGCCGGCCGCAGGCGGCTGGGGCTATCGGGCGCGCAAAGCCATGCTGGCCAACGGCGGCGCGGATATCGGCATCGATTACAGCGGCACCAAAGGCGATGTCATGTTGAGCGCCAACCGCATGAATGCCTCCAGCAACCAGCTGCTGGAAGCCCGCGGCGGCATCGCCCTGCTCGGCGGCCATGTGCGGGCAACGCGCTGGCTGGATCAAAGTTTCGCCATGGTAGAGGTGCCGCCGATGCCGGCAATCGATATCTATGCCAACAACATCAAGGTCGGCCAGACCGACCAATACGGCATAGGCATGATTCCACGCCTGGTTCCTTATGAACCCAATCAGGTCAACCTGGACGATTCCGGGCTGCCGTTGTCGATGTCGCTGGATTTGGCGCAAAAGTCGGTGATTCCCGGCCCAAGATCCGGGACTTTTTTACAATTCAGCGCACAGCAAAATAAAAGCGCAACCCTGATCCTGACCGATGAAAACGGCGTTGCGCTAGCCACCGGCACCCGGGTTCGGATCAATGGCAAAAATGAGGAACAGGAAGTCGCATTACGCGGACAGGTATTCATGCCGGAGATCGAGTTCCCCGCCACCATCGTCGTGCTGGACGCCAGCGCCCGCGCACGCTGCAGCTTCCGCATCGAAGCGCAGTCCAAGCCGGAACCGTTTCCGAAATTGGGCCCTTATGCCTGTCGCCAGGAGATCAAATGAGACAGCGAATAAAGTGGCTGCCAGCCTGCATTGTTCTTCTGGCGCTGCCGTGGAGCGCACGCGCGCAGCTGGTCACCTGCACCGGCGCCGTGACCGGCATCGCGTTTGGCAGCTATGCCTCGCCCGGCAGCGCCAATGCCGACGGCAGCGGCACCATCAACGTCACCTGCACCGCCACCCTGGTCGTCAGCCCGGTCAACTACACCATTACGCTCAGTACCGGCAACGGCAGCTACGCCACCCGCAAACTGGTATCCGGCACCCACTCCCTCAACTACAACTTGTATACAAACACCACCCGACTGAATGTGTGGGGCGACGGCAGCGCCGGCACTTCCACCGTGTCCGACAATTACGTCGTCCTATTGACCCCGACAGTGCGCCCCTACACCGTCTATGGCCGCATACCCGGCAGTCAGAACCCGCATGCAGGGTCGTATCAGGATAATTTGACGGTGACCATTACTTATTGATATAAATGTCGCCGACTAGTGCCATGGTGCAACACGAAAGGAAAAATAATGTCCCACCAATACACAGCAGAAGTACTTTGGCTCCGCGGCGAGCAGGATTTCCTCGGTCATCGCTACAGCAGAAAGCACCTGCTGCGGTTTGACGGCGGCGTCGAGGTTCCGGGCTCCTCGTCCCCGCTTTCGGTTCCGCCGCCGATGTCCGATCCGGCAGCGGTCGATCCGGAGGAAGCATTCGTGTCCGCGCTGTCCAGCTGCCACATGCTGTGGTTCCTGGCCATCGCAGCCAAACGCAAGTTTTGCGTCGACCGCTATTTCGATGCGGCGGTGGGCGTCATGGACAAGAACGCCGAGGGCAAGATTGCGATGACCGTGGTCACGCTCCGGCCTGAAGTCCACTTCTCCGGCGAGCACATGCCGAGCCGCGAGGAAGTCGATCAAATGCACCACAGCGCACATGAAGAGTGCTACATCGCCAACTCGGTCAAGACCGAGGTGCGCTGCGAACCGGTGTATGCGACCCCGTAACGTGCTATAGCAAGCCGCCATCGCCGTCCGCGTGATACCCGCCGCAGTCCAAGGCATCGGACGGATCGCTGACATCGAGGTAGTCGCGGTCATCGCTGGCGCCGCGCTTGCTTGGCTTCACCGCCGGAATGGCTTCGTGCCTTTTGCTTAACAGCGGCGCGCGCAATGACACGCTGCCGGTCGCGCCACTCATGGCCAAATAGGCGGTCCGGTCGCTAATGCCAACCACCTCGACCGGCGGCGGCAGGTCGTCGGCGCCGAACGGAGCGTCAGTGCCGATCACGCTTGTCGGCCGTGCGCCGGCGCTGTCGATGTCGATCTCGCTCGCCGGCCGC
This sequence comes from Paraherbaspirillum soli, assembly GCF_042654985.1. Taxonomy (NCBI): domain Bacteria; kingdom Pseudomonadati; phylum Pseudomonadota; class Betaproteobacteria; order Burkholderiales; family Oxalobacteraceae; genus Paraherbaspirillum; species Paraherbaspirillum soli. The sequence continues at coordinate 221,954 of NZ_JBHSMT010000013.1, forward strand.
GCACCGCCTGCGACTATCGCACTGGCCGTTCCGGCGCCGCCGGTCAGATCGGCAATCAGCCAGGCCAGGCCATCCGCCGTCAGCGCAGCATCGATGGCGCTGACCACCGCCTCGGCACCGGCCACCAGTGCCGGTTCAGGCAGGCAGGAGATCGGCTCCTGGTTCGCTGCCAGACTTTCTTGCAGTGACACCGAAGCGCTTGCATCGCGCGGCGCTTGCTTGATCTTTTCCTTATCTTTTATAGCGGACGGCCTGGGCGCTGCCGTGCCATGCGCTACTTTTGCAGGTGTGTTCATTCCGCTTATCCTCCCGGCATTTCGCCAAAACTTTCCAACTCAAATACCTGCCCCATCTGATCGGCATGGCGCAATTCCTCGACCACCGCATAAACGTGCGCCACCGCTTCGTAGGTCGATTTCGGGATCACCTGGTCGGCCTGGCCGGTGGCGTACAAGGCCCGCGCCAGCCACACATGACGGATCACCGGGATGCCGCACTCGCGCGCTCGCGCGATCATCGCCTGCGCGGTTTCATCCTTGCCTTTCGCCAGCACCATCGGCACCGGCACCTCGCTCGGGTCGTAGCGCATCGCGATCGCAAAGTGGGTCGGATTGACCACCACCGCGTTGGCGTTCTCGGTGTTGGCCACCGGCGCCGACATCGCCAGTTCCTGCGCAATATGCTTACGCATCCCCTTCACCATCGGATCGCCCTCCGATTCTTTATATTCGCGCTTGATATCGTCCATGCTCATCTTCAGCGAATTGGTGTGGGAGTATTTCTGCAGGCCGAAATCGACCAGCCCGAAGCACAGGCAAACCCCGGCCATGGTGCGAAACACCGAATGCAGAATGACGATAAAGCCGAAGTAAATATCCTTGGGCTCGCCGCCGGACAATTTGACGATGGTCGGCAGCTGTTCGCGAATCACGCTATACACCATCAGCCCGATCACCGCCGTCTTCAGCAGCATGAGCGCCACTTCGCCCAGCTTCTTTTTGGAAAAAAGCTGCTTCACGCCATTCACCGGATTCAATTTATCGAAACTCAGCTTGATCACTTCCGGCGAAATCAGCACCCCGAATTGCCCCCAAAAAGCCGACACGCCGACCACCGTACAGGTGACGAACAGCGTGCAAAATACCACCAGCAGCGTGGTGCCGGCCGCAGTCGCCATTTCCCACATCGCCTCCGGGAACGACTGTCCGACCCGCATGAAGGCCAGATTCATCATCGCCTGAATCGACTCGCGCCACATCTTTTCGGTGCCGAACGCCAGTTCGCCGACCGCCACCAGCGTGCACAATTTCGCCAGGTCGCGGCTGACCACCACTTGCCCGGATTTACGCGCGTCGTCGACCTTCTTGTCGGTGGGTTGTTCGGTCTTTTCGCTCACGGCCGCCCGCCCGCCTGCAACAGCTGCGCCGCCAGATCCAGCATGTGCGCAAAATCGTTGTTGACGTAATGCGACAGCGTCGCGAAATACGCCAACAGGATGAACAGTCCAGTCAGGCTCTTGATCGGCGACGACGCGAAGGATACCTGCAGGCCCGAGGCAAAGACGCCGATGATGGCAAAGCCGAAATCGATCAGCAGCAAAGGAATGATGACCGGCCCGCCATACACCACGATATGCCAGAAGAATTCGCCGAAGCGCTGCATCACCACTTCCATATGACCCGTCTCAAACGGCGGCATCAGGCTGAATGCCGGCCAGATGCCGTAACTGTCGATCGTGATGCGCACCAGCGGCACCAGCAGTCCGGCCTGGATCATGACCACCACCACCGCCTGCATCAGCAGCGAACCGGTAGCGCTGGCGTCGGGATCGCTGTTGGATTGAATCTGGATCGGCGAGCGTTGCGCATCCAGGATCGAACCGATAGCCTGCGCCACCCAGATCGGCATCGCCAGCAGCACGCCGAGCATGCCACCGATGGCGGCCTCTTTGAACGCCAGTGCGCCCGCCAGCAGGTAGCCCGGCTGGATCTCCTGCACAAAGGTATAAGTCGGCAACAGCGCCGGCAGGGCAATCGCGATCGCCACCGCGTTGCGGATAATCCCGACCAGGGTGCGGGAACCGAAGCACGGCAAAATCGCCAGGCATATATAAGAGCGCGGCGTAATCAGCGCCATCGACACCAGCAGGTTCTGGGCGTCGATAAAAAGTGTGGTCGCCATGATGCTCCGTGTGGTTGGCGATATGGCTATCGGCCGATGGTCGATACCAGCGACAGGCCGGTATCGGTAAGTTGGATGATTTCGCTGCCCAGCCAGCGCCCCATCAGGGCCAGCGTGACGGCGACCGAGATCAGTTTGACGATATAAGGCAGGGTCTGATCCTGGATTTGGGTGATGGCCTGGATGATGGAGATCAGGCAGCCGAACAGGGTGGCGACAATCAGCGGGGGGGCGGACATGGCGATGACTAGCCATAGGCCTTGTTGGAAATAATTTAGTGTATCGGGCATGGGGATTTCCTTTAATCAAACGGGCCGGTAGTTAATTGGGGTCAGAGTTTTTTTACGCGGATTTTTGCGTAAATTACTCTGACCCCTATTAACGGGCTACGGAGTACATGCGTTTGCACGGGTTTGTTTGGTAGCTAATACGGTTGCTACTCCGTGGATACAAGCCGGGGGTGGCCCGGCAGCCAGTCCCTTTTCTTGCTTCGCCAAGAAAAGGAACCAAAAGAAGGCGACCGCAAGCCACTGCCCTCCCGTTGGTCGGGTCCCCAAATGTGTCGTCTATCAGTCGGGCGTGAAGGCAAACTCGCTGCGCTCAGACAAGCCTTCCCACAATTCCCGACTGACAGCCGCCACATTTGGCAGCGTCCCAATGCGGAATGCACGTCAAAGGCAACGGCAACCACACCCCCCGTAGTGCGTAGGTTGAGCTGCAAAGCCCAACATTTCTTTAATCGCCGCCAAACGTTGGGCTTTGCAGCCCAACCTACGCCCCCTACAAATACGACATCGCCAACGCATTCAACAACTTACCCCAGCCATCGACCAGCACGAACAGCAACAGCTTGAGCGGGATCGAGATCGTTTGCGGGCTGACTTGTTGCATGCCCAGCGCCATCAGCAGGTTGCCGATCAACAGGTCGATCACGACAAACGGGATGTAGATCAGGAAGGCGATCTGGTAACCGGTTTGCAACTCGGATACGACGAACGCCGGGATCAGCACCAGCAAGTCGCTCGACGTGGCTTCGCGGGCAACGTCTTTCGGCCACAACTTTTTGGCGGAGTTGAGGAAGATTTCGCGTTGGTCCGGTTTGCTGAAGCGCAGCATGAAGTCGCGCAGCGGTTCGAACGCTTGCTTGGCCTGCTCCAGCATCGGCGCCGAACGGACGTCGACGTTGCGCGTCTCCACCGCCATCACGCGCTTGCCGATTTCCTGCACGGTGGGGGCCATGATGAAGACGCTCATCGCCAGCGAGATGCCGTAAATCGCCAGAGTCGGCGGCACTTGCTGGACCCCGATGGCGTTGCGCAGCACCAGCAATACCAATGAAATTTTCAGGAACGATGTGGTCGTCACTACAATCAGCGGCACCAGCGACAGCAGTCCGAGCAGGACCGCGAACGAGACGACATCGGTTTGACCGTTCAGCATGCGCCGGCCCACTGCACGATGCGAATCCCGAGCTGGGCGCCGACTTCGACCAGTTCGCCGCGTCCAAGCGTGCGGCCGGCCACTACAATCGCCACCGATTCCGGCGAGCCGCCGTTGATCTGCAGGATGTTGCCGGCCGCCAGCGTGCGCAACTCGCCCAGCGTCATGGAGACCTGCCCCATCCGGAATTCAAGCAGCACCGGCACCTGATCCAATGTGGTGTACGGCCCGCCGTCCTCGGTTGCCGCTGGCGGCAAATCGGCGCCGGCTGACACTTGATCAAATTCTTGTTGGTAATCGGTTTGTTCCAATTTTTTCTCCAGAGTGATGATTTGCAGCGAGCAAGGCGCTAAATATTGAACCCGGGCGGCGACGCTCCCCAAACCGAGATCGCCTTCGCCGCCGCACAGGAAACGCGGGGTAGCAGGCACGATCACGTCGCCGGCCTGAAGGCCTGACAGTGCCGATGCCTCCAGCGCATGACTAGCCAGCGAGACCGGCCACGACAGCGTCAGATCGGCCCAGTGATCGAACGCATCCGGGGCGTTGCGCCAGCCGCCGTCCGACAGCCAGGCCAGCATGGCGCCAGCCTCGGCCCGTATCTCGGAAATCACCGCATGCTGCGCGCTGCGCACCACCAGTTGCAGCGCGACGCCATCGGAAAATGTTGTTTGAGCGCCGCGCATGAGTTGGGTAGCAGCGGCAAACGGGGTCGCCTGCAAGCGCCCCAGCACGGCCGCCTGCAGCCACTGCGCAGCGTCGCCATCGACCGGCGCATCGCCCAAGTCGATCCCGCTCAGCGCCCGCATTACGCGCACGCCCTGGGTCAATTGAATGCTGCCGTAAGGGCCGACCAGGGTCAGCGCATCGGTAGTCGCTGTCATGCTCTCGCCGTTAGCGACTAAGAACAAGCTGAGCGCAATGTCGCCCTCGGCAGACGATTGGCGGATATGGCGGCCGCGCCCGATCCGGCGCGACAGCGTCGCCTGCTCGGGCGATATGCTGGCGAATGCGCTGATCGCAACCGCTACGGCATCCCCGGCATCGGGCGTATTGATAAAAAAATCTGGCATGGCGAGCCTTCGGAAAAATGGTCCGCGCTGTCAGTAGAATGCTCTCCTGACGGAGGGGTCCGGCGAATTACAGTATGGTGAGATCCAAATCTCTTCCCATACGTCGCGCCAGACGCCCTTCCAGTTCCATTCGGCCGCGTTTTAATTGCTCGCCCAGGGCCGCGCTCGACGGCGACAACAGCAAACTGGTCTTGTTCGGCATGCGGTTAACCACGACGCCCAGGCTGTCGCCATTGCCCAGTATCAGCTCGAAGATGCCGTGCTCGCCGGCCATCGGCAGGATGGCGTCGGCCAAGGTATCGAGTTCCAGCCCTTGCTCCTGCAATGCGGCTGCCTTGGCAACAGACGACACCTCGCCGGCGTCGGCCGAGTCGCTACCGTCCTGTTCCTGCCCCTGTTGTTGCCGCGGCAGATTCGGCTGATGCAGCGGCAAGCCTTCGCCCATTAGCGGGCCATCCTCGCCCCAGCCATCGTCTTCTGCGGCGGCTCTTGCTTGCGCTCCGGCGCGCCGCAGCGCGGTTTTATTCGGCACAGCATTGGTCGCGCTGCGCACCGTAGCCGGCGTAGGCGCAGGTGCAGCGGCTGCACTAGCGGCTGGGCGTGCTTTGGGCGTGAAAGGCGAGGCTGGCGGCGAGGCACGCCGCTGGTTCTGCTGATGATGGACCGGCGGCAGGGGCGGCTTATGCACGCTGTGGTGTACGTTCGACATCTCAATCGTCCTCCGGTGGTCGTTGCAGTCTTATCTCATCACGCAAAATCGACAATTTTTCCAGCTGCCGCCGGGCCTCGGACAAATGCCGGTTGGCGTCGAAAAACGTGCGGCCGGCGCTGCGGCAGACCGCCACCGTTTGACGCGCCTGCTGGCGCAACAGCGCGGCGGACTGCTTCAAGCGCTCGTACACCGCTTTGCTCTGACGGAATTGACCACTGCTCGTCGCCATCTTGAAAAAACCGGCCCGCGCTTGCTGCCAGTAATCCTGCGCCTGCGCCACGGCATCGCTCCAGCCCTGCTTTTCCTGGCGCAGCCGGGTGCGCTGCTGGCGCCATTGCTGGCGCGCTTCGATCCGCTCGAACTCCAGCCGGTCCAGCCGCTGGCGCCGCACGCCGATCAGCTTGTCCAGGCTTTTGTCTTCCTTTTTCTTCTCGGCGACATCGATCGGCTCGCGCTTTGAACGCTTGCGGCCCATGCTGTCGCAGCTTTGGCGAGCACTCATGCCGCCAATGCCGCAAGCCGTTCCTGCGTCTCGTCGATGGCCGAAGATTCACGCGTGTCCTGGCGCAGGAAATCCATCTGTGCCGGCCGCAATTGCACCGCCCGATCCGCCAGCGCATCGCGCCCGGGTTTGTATTCGCCGAGCCGGATCAGCAACTCCATCTCTTGATACTGGGTCAGCAGCTGGCGGAACTGCGAGGCCGCCTTGCGCTGTTCCGAACTACTAACGTTGCTCATCACGCGGCTGATGCTGGCCAACACGTCAATCGCCGGATAATGCCCCTGCTCCGCCAGTTTGCGGGTCAGGATGATATGTCCGTCCAACAGCGAGCGCGCCTCGTCGCCGATCGGGTCGGAACTGTTCTCACCATCCACCAGTACCGTATACAGAGCCGTGATCGAGCCCGAAGCGACATTGCCGGCGCGCTCGATCAGGCGCGGCAGCATGGTATACACCGATGGCGTAAAGCCGCCGCGCGCCGGCGGCTCTCCCGCGGCCAGACCGATCTCGCGCTGGGCCCGCGCAAAACGGGTCAGCGAATCCACCAGCAGCAGCACATTCTTGCCGCGGGCGCGAAACGCCTCGGCGATGGCGGTCGCGGTAAATGCGGCACGCGAACGCTCCATCGAGGTGCGGTCCGAGGTAGCGCAGACGATGATGGTTTTTTTCACCAGCTCGGCATCCAGCTCATGCTCCAGGAATTCATTGAGCTCGCGGCCGCGTTCGCCGATCAGGCCGAAGACGATGGCATCGGCGTGGCAACCGCGGGAGATCGCCGCCATCAGCGTGGTCTTGCCGCAACCGGGACCGGCGAACACACCGATCCGCTGGCCGCGCCCCATCGTCAGCAAACCGTCGATCGCCCGCACCCCGGTCGGCAGCAAGGTCGCAATCCGCGGCCGGTCGGTGGCCTTGGGCGCGTCGCGGATCACCGGCACCGTCTCGCGCCAGGTCGAGACCACTTCCGACGCCGCAGGCGCCCGGAACTGCATGCGGCCAAAGCCGTCCAGTACCCCGCCGAACAAATGGTCGCCGACCTCGATCGTGTGCATCCGCCGCAGCGGCTCGATCACGGTGCGGGTGGACACCCCTTCCAGCGGGCTAAGGGCCGACAGGATCGCGGCACGGTCGGTAAAGCCGACCACCTCGGCCAGCATCGGCTTATCCGGCTGGGCCGGATTGATCAGCTGGCATAACTCGCCGATTTCAACCGGCGGCATATGCGCCTCGATCAAGGTCCCCAACACTTGCGCCACCTTGCCGTGACTGCTGAATCCTGGTGTCGCCGGCAAGCGCCGCAGCCAGCCGGCGGCTTGCGCGCCGACCTGCGCCAGCGTCCGCTCCTGAGCGGCAGCATGGTCCACTGCGACGTTCACCAGCGCACCTCGACCTTGCGCTTGCCGTTAAATACCAGATGGTTATCCTGGATCGAGACCACCTTCATGCCGTGCGATTCGTCGCCGACATACAGCCGCTCGCCATCCTCCGTCACGACACTGGCGTTGGCGCCCGAGATGACTTGACGGATCGTGAACGGCAACATGTTTTCCGCGCCCACCACCCGCGCCCGCACCGGGAAGCTGATGTGATTCTCTTTGATAAATGCGGCCAATACCCGCTCGAAACGCGCCGCCTCATCATCGTCCAGGTCGGCCCGCATGTCCCATGCGTGGTCGCCCAAAGTCAGGTCGAAACGGCTGAGCAGATCGGCACTGGACAAGCGACGCCGGAAAGCCTTGCGCAACTGCTCCGGCGTCAGCTCGGCACTGCCGGCGGTGCCGCCGATGCCGAATTCGCGCTCGAAGCGATCGGCGCCAGCCGGTTTGAGACCCAGTTCTTTGGCGATATCTGCCTTTTTCGGCGCGGGTATGGCAGGCGGCTTGGAACTGATCGCGTAGGCCGCTGCCGCGCATAGCACGGTCAGCACGCCGATCGACGCGTACAGCATTTTGCGGATGCCGCCGCGTTTGGCGGTGCGCGGAGCTTGTTCTGCCATGCTTGTCGTCGCATCGTCCGCCGACGCCGCCTCTGTGCTCGCCGGCGCCTCCGTTGTCAGCGCCAGCGGTTGCTCCAGTTCGGTCGGATCGAAGCGCCCCAATCCGCTATCGAGCGGAACCGCTTGCCAAGCCTCGCCTTCAACCGCCACGACCAGCCATACATGACCGAGACGGACACACTCGCCGGGCACCAGATCCAGCACCTTCTGCGCCTGTTCGCCGTCGCTCGAATACAGTGGACCGCTGTCGGCCGCCAATATCCAGCCGGTATCGGATCGGCTCAACGTCGCATGACGTTCGGCCACGCCAGGATCGACCAGCACCACATCGGCCGTTTCGCTGGAACCGATCACCAGCGGATGATCATCCAGCGGCAGTGTCGCGCCCCGATGCAGGCCGTTCAAAATTCGCAGTTCGTACATCATGCTATGGCTCTCGTGAGTTGGATTTGCGGGTATTGCTGATGAGTGGCGCGTGAGCGGTGCGGGTTCCATCCGATTGGCATTGCTGGTGTATGGATTATTTTCGGAGACTGATTGCGATAGAGGGTAGGCGGTTGCGGTTGCGGTTGCGGTTGCGGTTGACGTTGCTGTTGACGTTGCTTTTGACGTGCATTCCGCATTGGGACGCTGCCAAATGTGGCGGCTGTCAGTCGGGAATTGTGGGAAGGCTTGTCTGAGCGCAGCGAGTTTGCCTTCACACCCGACTGATAGACGGCACATTTGGGGACCTGACCGAAGGGAAGGCAGTGGCTTTGCGGTCGCCTTCTTTTGCTTACTTTTCTTGGCGAAGCAAGAAAAGTGAGTGGCTGCCGGGCCACCCCCGGCTTGCATCCACGGAGTAGCAACCGAATTAGCTCCCCCAAAAAACTGAACAACCGAATGCAACCGTCCACACTCCGTAGCCCGTCACACAGGGACACAGTAATTCGGCACGCTGCGGCGTCTCATAAACTATGTCCCCGGGTGACTCCTTTCGCGGCGAAGTCCCCAGAGGTGCCTATAACTCAACCATGCCGACCGGCTGTAGCCGCGAGTGCTGGGTCAATTCCGAAAACGCGAATACCGGAATCGCAAAAAACTCTTCTTCAATCATCTTGCGCACAGCGCGCCGGATGTCTGCTGCAGTCACCAATACCGGCGTCGCGGCGGCGGTGCCGCCGGTGCCGACCAGTTCGCCGAGCTTGTCGAGAATCATCTGCTCTATGTCAGGCGCAATATCCAGGTAACTGCCCTGACTGGTCTGGCGCATCGCATTGCGCAAGGTGTCTTCCAGTTCGGGCGACAGCAACACCACTTCGATCAAGCCGTCGCGCGCGACTTCGTGACACAGCTGACGCTTCAGGGCCAGCCGCACATAGTCGGCCACGATGTCGGGATCGCGCTCCTTGGGCGACCACTCCAGCACCGTCTCCAGGATCAGGCGGATATTGCGCAAGGACACGCCTTCCTTCGCCAGTCTTTGCATCACCTCGGCCAGACGCGGATGGGTCACCCCTTTGGCCAGCTCTTTCGCCAACCCCGGCACCCGGCGCTCGGCCCAGTCGGCGAAGCGATGGACTTCCTGCACCCCGAGAAACATCTGACAGTTGCGCATCATTTCGACTTCGACATCGGCCGCAAACACCTTCTCCCAAGGTTCGTGCAGGACGCCGGCTTCGGTCAGCTGTTCCGGCTGATCGTTCTGGACCCAGACTCGACGCCGCCGGGTGCCGGCCAGGCCGTCCTCGACGGCACTGAAACCCAGCTCTTCCAGCCGCTCGACCGACTCGACCGTTGCCGCATAGCCGGCGCGAATCTCGGCATCGACCAGCGGCACTTCCGACATCAGGAAGTGAATCCGTCCTTCAGGGACATGCTGCGAATACTCGAAATCGATGATCGGCAAATCGGGAATGCCGCGCCGCAGCAGCACGTCGTTACGCATGACTCTTACCGCGGTATTGATCTTTGCCGCGATCGGCGTGTCTTTGAGCGCGGTCGGCATGCGGATCATGAACGGCCGAGTCGCAGCGAAGGTCAGAAGATCGGACACTCCCGGTTTGGATGATGCATTTTCGCGGCGCTGCATTTCCGTGCGCGCTTTCGGCAACAATAATCCGACCGCGCCGCCGGCACACAGGCCGGCCCCCAGCAAAAAGAAAACCACGGTCGGCATGCCCGGGATCAGGCCGAACAACAGCATGATCACGCTGGCGGTGATTAAGGCCTTCGGTTCGCTGAACAACTCGCCCACAATGTCTTGCCCGATATTGCTTTTCTCTTCGCCTTCGGCACCATCGTCGCGCGTGACGCGGGTGGTGATCATGCCGGCCGTCAGCGAAATCAGCAGCGCCGGGATTTGCGCGATCAACGCATCGCCGATGGTCAGTACCGAGTACACCCGCATCGCTTCGCCGGCAGCCATCTGGTGCTGCAGCACGCCGATCGAGATACCGCCGATCAGGTTCACCGCAACAATGAAAATGCCTGCAATCGCATCCCCCTTGACGAACTTCATGGCGCCGTCCATCGCCCCATGCAGCTTGCTTTCGGTGGCAAGTTCGGAGCGTTTGGCTTTGGCTTCATCCGGCGTCAACAAACCCGAGCGCAAATCGCTGTCGATCGACATTTGCTTGCCCGGCATCGCATCGAGAGAAAAGCGGGCCGCGACCTCGGACACCCGTTCGGAACCTTTGGTAATGACGATGAATTGCACCACCGTCAAAATCAGGAACACCACCAGGCCGACCACCAGGTTGCCGCCCACCACAAAATTACCAAAGGTCTCGACGATATGACCGGCGTTTGCTTCCAGCAAGATCTGGCGCGTGGTGGAAACCTCCAGCGCCAGCCGGAACAGCGTGGTAATCAGCAATACCGTAGGAAAAGTGGAAAATGCGGTCGGTCCCGACATATACATCGACACCACCACCATCAAGCCGGCGGAGCACAGATTGACCGCGATCAGGATATCCAGCAGCCAGATCGGCATCGGCAGCACCAGCATCATGACGATCGCGATGACGACCGCCGCCGCCATCAGTTCGGCACGTTTTGCGACCTCCCCCGCAAAGTCGTTTACGCGTATTACCAGTTCGTGCATCATGCGGCGCTCCGGCTGTCGTCCCAACGCTGTTGAGCACGGCGGAACACCAGCCCGGACCACTCCGGACAGGCGGCGCTGTGCAAGGCTGCCAGCGTGTCCGGCTGCAACGGATAGCCCAGTTCCACCGCCGCGTAGGCGGACATCAGGCGCGGGGTCGGCTGATCTGGCCAGACACAGAGGCAGGCGATTGCCAGTTGATAGGCGGGTTCAAATTGGCGCGCACTCAGATGACCCCAGATCAGGCCGATGGCCAGCACCAATTCCGCCGGCATGGGCGCGGACTTGACCGCGGGCTTGGTTGTCAACTCGATTGCGGATTGCGTTGCAGGCATCATCGTCTTTCCTTGTTACTGTCGAGGTCCAGCATGTCGAGTTCCGACATGCGCAGTTGCTGCAGGCGCAGACGCAGCGTAACGGCGTGTTCCACCACCGAGATCGCGGCCAGACACGGACCGCGCTCGGCCCGATCCAGCGTCAGCGAATGCGCCACCAGCACTTTTTGCAGGTCGCGCATGCGCGGCACCGGGTCGCCGCTCCAGGCCGGATTGGCGACTGTCAGCAGCGGGCCGAGGAAATCGGTCAGCGGCGCCAGCGGACGATCCACCAAGTGCGTCGGCTGCGCCAGGGCAGCCGCTAGCTGGTTGAAATCCTGGTCGGCAATTTCCGCGGCGTCGGCTGTCGTCGTACGCAGCGTCTGACGCGTGACCCGGGCCGGCTCCAGATTGCGGATATCACCGGCGGTGCCAGCAATCGACCGGCCGCCGCCACGCGGCAATCCGCCGCCGACCGCATTCATGCCAGCAATTCCTGCGCCGCCGCCAAGTCCAGCGTAGCCGAATCGAGGGCATTCTGCGCCGGATCGCTGGCGTCAAGACGGCTCACCAAAAAATAGCTACCGTCCACGAACATCGACGGCAACCAGCTGCCGTAACGCGCCATCTGTTGCCCGCGACGGCGCAATACCAGTTCGGCATCCACCACGTGGCCACTTTTGCCGTCGTAACCGATGCCGACCAGCACGCCGTCATCCAATGGATAGGCCAGCAAGGTCATGCCGTTAGCGGCCAGCTGACTGGCGACGGCACGCTCGCTGCGCGCGGTGAGGATCAGGTTGGATAGTTGTTTTTGCATATATTCTCCGCTAGCTAGGTTGCTGATCTTGCCGGGGCTGCCGGGGTGCTTGCCCGTAACTGTTTTTCAAGTGCGGCTTCGGCCGTGTTTGCGGATGCTACCGCCGAAGCCTGGCCGCCATGTCCGCGCAATGCGACCAGCAGGTCGGCCCGTTGCCCCATCGATTCTTGCGGCCAAAAGCGCAGCGGCAGCGTGTCTACCGCATGCGCCAACAGGCGCGACACCTGCGCTTGCTGGGCCGGGGTTCTGGCTTGATTGCCATTGATCGTCTTTAGCAGCTCCGACTTGGACTTAGCGACATCCTGCCCCGGTGCGCGCAACAGCTCGATGCTGGTTTCCGCTTCGGTTTTGTGCGGCGTCATTCCGGACACCGCAAGTTTCCCGTGCAAATCGCGGCCAATCGCCAAGCTGGACTGGATCGCGTTGTAACTGCCTGCATCCGACATCGACAGCCACATGCGCGGGGCTTGATTGCTGCCATGCGAGGAGCGCAAAGGCGCGCTCATGACAGAGCGCAATTGTGCCAGCCCGGCGACAAAATGTTGCGGGCCGAATTTATTTAGCAGCGTATCCGCCAGTTCGGACGCAGCGAACGGCTTGACTTGTTTATCTCCCGCCCTGCCCCCGAACATGTCGCGGATCTGATTCAGTGCCGCCGGATCGCGGTGGCGATCGGCCTTCGCCAATGCCCCCATGCGGTCGATTGCGGTCTCGAATGCCTCGGCCTGCGGCAGCGCGCTTTTAAGTGCATCGCCATGCTTTTCTTCCAAGCGCGAGATGGCCTGCTTCAGACCTTCGCTGTCCTTGCCGTCGCTCTTTTCCAGTGCTCGGCGCAGCAGCGTGTGCTGTTCCAGCGCGTCGTATTTGCCCTCCAGCCAGGCATCGAGCTTCTCTCCGCCGCCCTCCTTCAGGTGTCTGATAGCCTGATTCGCGGTAAAGCCCAGATCATCATCATCGTCATCATCATGGCTGTCTGGCGAATTGACCGCGGTCCGGTTGACTCCCGATTTTTTTTGCGGGCGCTGCGGCGATGCATTCCGCGGCGACTTCAAGACGTTCTGATGCCCTTGGGCTTGATGGTGCCGGTGAGGATGGTGGTGCACATTGTTTTGGGCGTCAAATTCGGCCTTCCCGGTGATGTTGACCGGCGCCGTCGGATTGGCCGCATTCGATTCGCTCGTGGCGAACACCATGGTGCGGGAGGTGGCATTGATATTGAGATCAGTCATACCTAGTCAGTGGTGGAATCCGGCGTTCGGTTCCATTGGGGCGATGCGGATTTCGTGTTGAGCGTTGCGTGGCGGGTCACGGAGCCCCGAGGGTTGCTTGTGTCGGTCTTGACGATCTCAGCTTTTCGCCCTGACGGCGGCCACAAAAAGTAGCTCACCGGGGTCAGAGCTTTTTTTACGGCAGTCTTATCGCCGTAAATTACTCTGACCCCGCTGAGCGGGCTACGGAGTACGGAGGGTTGCTTTTGCGTGCTGCTGTCTTGGCGCACTCAGCTTTTCGCCCTGACGGCGACTCCCTTTATTTTGCTTAGTCACCCGGGGACATAGTTTGTGAGGCACTGCAGCGTGCCGAATTACTGTGTCCCTGAGTGACGGACCACGGAGCGCCCAGGGTTGCTGTTACGGTTGTGCTCTTGGCGGACTCAGCTTTTCGCCCTGACGGCGACTCCCTTTATTTTGCTTCGCCAAAATAAAGTAAGCAAACAAAAGGCGACCGCAAGCCACTGCCCTCCCGCTGGTCGGGTCCCCAAATGTGTCGTCTATCAGTCGGGTGTGAAGGCAAACTCGCTTCGCTCAAACATGCCTTCCCACAATTCCCGCCTGACAGCCGCCACATTTGGCAGCGTCCCAATGCGGAATTCAACGTCAACAACAACCCCTCGGCGCTCCGTGGTCCGTTAATCGGGTACACAGTAATTCGGCACGCTGCGGTGCCTCTTAAACTATGTCCCCGATTAACTACAAAGGCTGTGGGTTTTGAAGAGACGTTGAATCTGCTATTGAAACGTTCTGGCACAACCTGCCTTTACTTTGAATTTTTCTAAAACCACTCTTGGAATTTTTAGAAATCCTCTAAAAACCCATCCTATTTTTTAATGCATTTCCTTTATTTTCAATGACTTACAAATTCAAACAGCAATGGCACAGGGGTTGCGAATACATGGTCACGCCCGCCAAGTGGCGCGTTTCCAGGAGCAACCTTCAAAATGTCATCGATCACTGTCACGCCAGAAACCACCCTCTTCCAAACCGCTGGCGATGCCGGCGCATCCGCTGTACCCCACATCGATATCGATCACCTGTACCGCACCCACCACCAGCATCTTTACCGCTTCGTGCAGCGCTATGTGCGCAATATCGAAGATGCGGAAGACGTGGTGCAAAACACCTTTCTCGAAGCGGCCCGTTGCGCCGACCGCTTCAGCGGACTGTCCAAGCCGTCCACCTGGCTGTTCGGGATCGCGCTCAATCTGGCGCGCAACCAGGTGCGCCGCAATTTCGCCGATCCTTGCGATGCGATTGATGAAGAAATTCTGGAACAGGTAGTCGACCTGAACTCGGATCCGGCCGAACTGATCGAGCGGCGTCAAATCGTTGGCATGGTGCAGTCGTTGCTGGAAGAAATTCCCGCAAAGCTGCGCAGCACATTTGAAGCTGTGCTCGACGGCGAAAGCACCTATCAGCTGGCGGCAGAACAACTGCAGATTCCGATCGGCACAGTGCGCTCGCGAGTGTCACGCTTACGCGGCCAGATTCGCGCGCAGTTGGCTTGAAGCGCAGTGCGGCTGCGGATTCGGAACCTGTTGAGCTATACATTGGATTGGTCCGGGTACGGATACAACGATGATCTAGCTCAATGGGGCAACGGTTCTTACGCAGATTGCCGCGTTAGTAGTCCTTCCCGCTGAACGGACGATGGGAAGCGAGCACGCGTATCGGAAATTTTCCTGCCAACGCGGCTGTTCTTTTTTCGTTAACGTAAATTGGGGTCAGCGTTTTTCGGCAATCAAACCACCTGAAAAACGTTGACCCCAATTCACTACGCAACCAGATCGCTAACCGGAGTTCCCGGTTCTTGCCGAGCGGGGTTGGCGCAAATGCTCAACATATTTAGCACTAAGCTCGAAACCGACGAAAATACCCTTGACACCGGTACGCTTGAAATTACTCCGCTCCAAGAAGCGGATGCATTTATCGTTGTTTATGGCGACATCGACAGAAACGGGATCCTGCAACGAAAATAACCAGTTTAGTGTGGGCATCCATAACAAGGCCCAGCGTCCGTGATACTCCGGCAGTACCGCCATATGCGCCTTCTTCTCATGCAGCAGCATACCGCCAACCATCTTGCCATCGATTTCGAAGCCAACCGAAGGACTATTGGCATAATGGGCGATAAACATTTCTCTTGTGAAGTTTAGACTGCGAAACCATTCGGGGTCGTACATTTGAATCTCGGCATCGTACATGACGCCAAAATCCGCTTTATCGGTCAAACGTAAATTTGCCACAGCCCCCCCCTTTTTTGATCAAGTAATGTGTGCCGCAAAGAGCACGCCCTGCGCTCTCTGCGACTAATCACCACTGGCGCCGATTTAGCCGTCGATGGGCTTTCCCTCAGTAAGGTGCGGCCGTGGTGGTGGCGGTGGTGGTGGTGGTGGTGTGATCCCGCCGAGGATTGCTGGTAAAAGCTTAGCTACAACTGCGCCCATAGTATTTCTCCTAAAAGTTAGTTAATCACGCATCATATTGCGCATCTATATGTGGTGAAGAATGCGGCCGTTGTTCCATCTTCCGAAGAATTTATTTGTATTCGGCATCGCTTGCTTCACGCACGCTCCGCAGCTGCGCCGGAGATCACGCAAAACCAATCGTACGCATCCTCGGAAAGATCGAGGATGGCATCCAGCACGCTGCGCTCGTCCGGCAAATCCAGCACCGGCACCAGCCGCACCACGACGAAACGTCCCTGATCGGCATGCCAGAAAAATTCGCCGCCGCCGGCGATTCCAGGATAACCACCGATGCTCACGGCATGCAGCACGTCAAGGTAGCCGGCTTGCTCCTGGCGCGGCAGCAAAGCGGTAATGGACAAGCTTGGCCCTGGACTGTCCAGCAGCAACGAGGTGACCGTCAGGACCGTCCCCAATTGCAGCTCGATCACTGGCACCGCATAGCGGATATCGGCTTGGCCGACATACTCGACCATCTCATGCAGAAAACGTTGCATGCGGCCGACCGCTTCGTCCATCGGTTCGTCCTGTTTTTTTGTTTGATTTTGGTAAGGCAAAATAATGGCTTGGTTGATTCAAGTGTCTGGTCGACGCCTGCTTTTAATCGGTTGTTACGGCGTTTCGGCAGCTATCAGGTAGTTCAGATCGCCTGCCTCCATCACCCGGACCGGCAATGTGCCGGCGGTACGCAATACGCTTATGAGCACCTCTAAAAACCTACTGCAGGGTTTGGCAAACTCGCCAATCTCTGGGCCGTGATGCTCGCCGTACAGTCGTACGACTGCAGGTGCTGCACGTTCATCGCCCAGACCTTGGACCGCTCGCTACGGTTTTAGAGGTGCCCTTATGGGTGATGAAAAACTTGTCAAAGTTCCCAGAACAAGCAATTTCCAGGCGCAGCGCTCGGATTGCCGACAAATTTCAAGCGAAACAATGAAAGGCACGGAACCAGGCGATGGTTTGATGCCACCTACTTTGGACTGCAGAAAGCAAGTAATAAAACAGTCAAATTCACTTATTCAACTTGATACCGAAAGGATATATATATGGCTGGCCCAAACCTCACAAATTTCACGCAAGACGCGCTAAACGCGTGGCGCGCAGCAGATTCATTAAATCAACAGCGACAAATGGCTGAAATTGAGCACCAAGAAGGCGAAAACGCTATTGCCGGTGCAAAAGTCAATTTGGCGCGCAATCAAATGCGTCGCTACAACGATGGTCAGAAAGCCATGGGGCAACTTGGATAACCCACGTCCGTCATAAAGTGACACGGCCAAATTTTGTCCATGTCATGGCAATGCAAGCTGAAGGTGCTCATCGCGTTCACGAGCACCTTCTTTACGTTTAAACATTGACTCTTCCTTGGAGATTTAAATATGGACACATCGGCATATAGCTTCAGCCAAACCCAATCCAATCTTCTCAACGCCAACCTTGACAAAAATGCCGCCGACGTCAACGCCCAGATGGCACAGCTGGAACAACAGGCGATGGACGATGCGCTCTGGAGAATGGCACAAAACAACATCATGGCAAAAATGAAGGGCCTCAACACGCTGGCCAAATCGGCCAACGAAATGTCCTGACCCGAACAATCGCAAACGGCACATCTGATATTTCGCAAGCCGCGATCAGATGTGCATCCCTCCTCCAAACGCGACACGCCCCGCGGCCCAAGCACTGACTGCGGCCGGCAATCTCATCACAAAACTTTTCGCGTAGTTCCTGCCTTTTCCCTGCTGAAAAAATAGTTAATAGCGTTATCGAGAACTACGTTTATGAGGTGCGGCAGCGCGCCGAATTACATTGTCTCGCCCCGAACCACGGAGCGCCGAGGGGTTGCTGTTGACGTTGCTGTTGACGTTGCTGTTGACGTTGCTGTTGACGTTGCTGTCGACGTCGAATTCCGCATTGAGACGCTGCCAAATGGGACGGCTATCAGTCGGGAATTGTGGGAAGACATGTTTGAGCGCAGCGAGTTTGTCTTCACACCCGACTGATAGCTGGCACATTTGGGGACTCGACCAACGGGAGGGCAGTGGCTTGCGGTCGCCTTTTGTTTGCTTACTTTATTTTGGCGAAGCAAAATAAAGTAAGTCGCCGTCAGGGCGAAAAGCTGAGATCGTCAAGACCAGCAAACATAAAACAACACCTCGGCGCTCCGTGGTCCGTTAATAGGGGACAGAGTAATTCGACGCGCTACGGCGTCTCTCAAACTCTGTCCCCTATTAACTCCAGCAGGTCGCCGCCAGGGCGAAACACCGTGACCTACTTCGAATCGCCAGACTTGCTTGCCACCGTCATGCCAGAACTAGTGGACTGTAGCAAGCAAGCGCGGCGTGATCACAAATGGCATTTCTCGATGCTGCGCGGTTTCAACCCGATTACTCTCTACCGGCAACGGCATCGGCACCGCCTTCGACTGCGGAGCAGGCACGCCGGCAGGCAGTTTCGGGACACCGGCAGGCAGCGCAGGAAGCGGAAGAGCGACAGCCGGCCCGCTTTCAGGAATGGCGGCCGCCCGACCGCCAACAGGAATAGACATAGTCGTAGCCGGGACAGCAAACGAAACCGGAGCTGGAACCGCAGCAACCGGATCATCGCTCGCCGGCACCAGCCGGCGCGCCTGTTCCGAGGCGCTGGACCTGGCTGCGGCCGGGATGCCGGAGGCGCCGATCAAGCGCGGCGTGATCAGGAACAGCCGCTCGCGATTCTTGGTCGATGAAGCGCTGTTGCGAAACAAGCCCCCCAGCACCGGAATATCGCCCAGGAACGGAACCTTTTTCAGGTCCTGCGTGGTCGATTCCTGGTGATAGCCGCCTATCATCAGCGTTTGCTGTTGTTCGATAATCGCCTGGGTACTGACCGTCGAACGAGTCGCGTTGGTCTTGCCGGAAACATTGCCCAGCACGCCGTCTTCGATATCGATATCCATCCGGACCCGCGTATTGGCCCCTTCCCGCACAATCCGCGGCAATACTTTCAGCATGGTGCCGGCGGTCACATTGACCACATCGGCCACCCGTTCGCCGACCAGCGGCAGGTACACGGTTTGACTGAGATCCAGCACGGCAGCGACATTGTCCAGGGTCATCACGGTCGGTTTGGCCAGCACATGCGCTTCGCCGGTGCCTTCCATGGCCTTGAGCCGGGCGTAAAAGCTGGCGGCATTCTTAATCAACAAGGTCGAGCCAGGCAGCGGCAAATTGACGCCCTGCGAATCGGCGCCGCTACCGTTGACGGTGGCATTGATGGCGCCCAGCGCAAAGCTCCATTCAGCGCCCATTTCAGCCAGCTTGTTGCGGTCGATATCGACGATCAGCGCCTCGATTTCGACCTGCTGCGGTTCGATATCGATTTCGGCAATCAGGTTCTGGTACATCTCGCGCTTGTTGGCATTGTCGTAAATGATGATGGCGTTCAGCGACGAATCGGCCTCGATCCGCGGCGCGCCATTTTTCATTTTTGGACGGTTGCCATCGCCTTCGTCGCCATTGTCGTAGTCGTTGCGCGCCAACTTATCGCCGCCCTGCATGCGGCCAGTGTCGTCGCTGCGCGGGCTCTTCAGCTCGCGTGCAGCGCCCGCTCCCAGCCCGTTCCGGCGCGAACGCGCGCCGTGCAGATCGAGTCTGTCGCGATCGTCGGCGGCGCTGGCCTGGCTATCCTTGGTCAACAGGTTGGTGAGTATGGTTTTGATGCCGGGTACTTTTTCTTGCTGGCCGCGGGTACTGATGACGCGGTCCGTGGCGCTGGCGTATTTCAGACGGAACACCATCACCTGCTTGCCCTGGCTGACCGCTTTTTTACCGTCCGTCAGCAAAGTGGTGCGCACCAGATTGACGTATTCACGCGGGCCGCTGACCACCACTACCCCTTCATCCGGAATTTCGCCCCAGCCGAAGCGGCTGTCGAACAAGCCAAGTCCGACCAGCGCCGCCTTGGCATCGCCCACCGCGTCTTCGCCGATTTCCAGCCGCATCGATTGGTAATCGTCGCCCGGCACGATGTTGAGCGTGTCGTTGTAGACGAACCAGCGGAACTTGTGGCCCAGCGACAACCGCTCCAGAAATTCGCTGCCGGTCGCGCCCTGCACCCGACCTTTCAATACCATATCCGCGGAGGCACTGATCGCAACGTGCACCCCGTAAGCGGAGCCGAATTCCTGCAGCACCTGGCGCAGCGTCATGCCGCTGGCATTGATGGCAAAGCTGGAATCCTTCCAGTTGGCAGGCACGGCGGCATTGGCATACGGAGCGCCGACCAGCAGCGCAGCGATCAACGATCGCATCAAGAAGCGTTTCATGCTGGAGCCTGTTTGCAATTTGTGGGAAGCACTCATCATTTTCCTGTTGCCATCAACATACGCAGGCGCTGTTCGGTCCGGTCCAACGCGGACGCGGGTGCGGCCGACACGCTAGTCACGCTCGCCTTGGGAGCGAACATCGCGCGCCAGGCCGCCAATTGGGTCAACAGGTTTTCAAGCGGCTGGGCCGCTTGTTGCCAGCTGCGTATACCGGGCAACCACTGAGTCAACCTCAGGCTATCGCCATCGGCGTGGTCGGCGTGATAGGCCAGACCGGCGTCATATGCCAGCGCATTGGAAAACCCCTGCTGCAGCGCCTGCCGGATCTGCTCCCCGGTAGGCGCCGTTTCCAACACCGCGCCCAACTCGGCGCCGTCGGCATGGGCTTTCAAATAGATCGACTCGCCGTCGATATCGATCATGCAGCCCATTGCTTGCTGCGCCAGCCATGTTTGAAAGTCGTCGCTATCCATTGCATCCATCCCGTTCATCAACTTAACGGCTTTCCGTCATCACCGTTTTCAGCGGCTTTTCGTTGAGCTTGAGCTGGGCTTCCATCACCTTTTGCGTGACGGTGCGCTGCTCCAGCATTTTGAGAAACTCGGCGCCGTCGCCTGCTTCGCCTTTGGCCTGGCCCTGAAGATAGACATCCATCTGTTGATTGGCGTCATCCAGCTTATTACTGAGGCGACGTATGACGGGCATGGTTTGGTTGATCGACATAGGATCTCCTTACGATTGAGGTTGGCTCGAACGCGGTGCGGTTCGATCTATGGATGAGTGGCGCCTGACGCCAAACAGTTCGGTTTCGGCGTGAATTTTCTGCGGGAGATGTGAAGTGATCGGAACAGTGTCCGATCAACGCCAGCTACATTTGCGGTCGGCGTTGCAAGGCGGGATTGGATGAGTTAAACGGGGTCAGAGTTTTTTTACGCAGGGTTATCGCATAAATTACTCTGACCCCGTTTAACGGACAACGGAGTGAGGAAGCTTGCGTTCGGTTGCTGGGGTGACTAGCGATGCGTCGCACCAAAAGGATTAGCCATCACCCGTTCGGCATTCGCGCCGGCGCCGGACTGGCCCTTCTTCAACGCCGTCGCGGCCGGCTGGATGTCGGCGTCGATGACCTGGTAGAACGCGTTGCCGGTATCGGCGATATTCCAGGTCGCCAGAATCACGTGGTAGCCGCTGCGGTCGGACGGAATGCGGCAAGTGTGGGTTACGCGCTTGCTGCTGGGCGGCTTGGAATTGCCTTCGACGAAGCAGAACGGCTGCAGCTCGAAAGAATCGCGCGACAGCGGCTGACTTGAATCCCAGCCCGGCTTGGTAATGTAATAGCGCCAATCGGTGGTGGCGTGGAGCGCGGTAAAGTTCCAGGTGAAGAAATTCTTATCGGTCTTCAACGGCACCGTCTGCCAACGCGTCGGGCTTTGCACGTTGAGTTCCGAAAACCGATCCACCCCGCCCGCCGCTATCGTGCCGTCAAGCGGCCCGACAGCGGGGAATCCTTTGGGACCTTCAACGCTTTGCGGTTCGTATTGGATCTCGCCGCAATCGGTGTTTGCCCCGGTCTGGCACATGCGGGCCCGGGATTTGGGCGAGTCGATATAACCGTGCGCCTGCGCCAGCAGCGGCGACAACAGCGCCAGCGGCAAGGCTAGCTTGATCAGGCGTGACATGGACAATGAAGTATTCATATGAGCTCCAGTTATCAAGGACGCGACCGGCATCAATTTGCGGTCACGATCAGTCATGGCGAAACAGAATGAAAAACATCGGAGCGCTCATCCGGTCCTGCATCGCCGGACCGGATGAGCTTGCGTCAAATCACCCGCTCACAGCCCCAGACTGGACGCAAAGCGGTTGGTAAAGCCGAGCGTGCCGGCCTGACCGTAGCTGTTGCAGGTCGAACTGGCAGCCCCCGGCGGGCAGTCGTTGTCGCGGTCGAACGACCAGTAATGGACGCCGACCAGGCCGTACTGCTTGACGAAGGCCGACATGGTGGCGACATCGGCATTGGTGAACACTTCGTCCTGGGTATCGTTACCGCCTATCATTGGCGTCAGTTCGATCTGGTTGAACGGCACGCCGTAGTAGTTGTGCAAGTTGATCGCCGCTTGGTTGGCCGACTTGCCCATATCGCACAAACCGTTGCTGCCGATGGTGCAATTGCCGGCCGATGCGCTGCCGTAGTCCATCACCATCAGGTTGATGGTGTAGTTCTGCAAGCCGTAATTCTTGATCGCATTCATCACCACCACGCCGGTATCGCCCAGGCTTTGCGGCGAGTTGCCGCCCAGCGTGGCCAGCGTGAAGCTGAAGCGCAGCTTGGGATAGTTACGCTGTGCGGTCATCACGCGCAGGATCAGGTTATTGATCACGTCCTGACTCTGCCCTGCTTCGATGTCGAAATCGACACCCAGCATGTTGGGGCTGTAGTAGGTCTTGATGAACTTGTCGAAGCCGGCGTCCGAGCCGCAAGTGAAGGCCCCATTGGCACCGCCGGTGGAAATGATGTAAGTCTTGCCGGCGCGGACCGTGGCCTGGACGTTATTGTCGGCCACCTGGGCTGGCGTCAGTCCGGCCCAGTTTTCGCTGCCGCATTCGCCGGTGGCAAAGGACCAGGTCAAAGTGTTGAGCTTGGCCGGCATCACGCTCAGCACCGGCAACAGCGAACCAGTCACCGAGGTCGAAATGACGTTGGTATTCCAGTTCATATTGGTGGTGATGTCCTTATATGCGCTGAAAACCAGGCTGCCTGGCTTGGGAGGCGGTGGTGGCGGTGGTGGCGGAGGAGGAGGCGGCGGCGTGGTGCTAATCACCCATGGCCCCCATTGATCGGTGCCGGGCACATTCCCTTGCGTCCACCATTTGGCGGTATAGGTACTGCCTTGGTAAGTGGCGCATTGGCCGGCGGTATAGATCGCTGTCGCATTCCATGCCGAGCAAGTATCCGCAGCCGCAACCTGCCTGGCCCCTGCCTGCGTCCCGGCAGCGCCGTGCAGGACACCGCCATATGCCGCCGCGATCGCACTGCTTGAAAGGCAGATCGCAAGGCCTTTTAATATTCTCGCTTTCAATTTCTTCTCCTGAATAGTTATTTGGAAAAACTGGAATTGAACGTCGTCGTTGCATCGAGCCAGCTCGATTTTGGTGTGGATGCCAGGTTGGATGTAATGGTTGAATTTGCCGGAATCGACGCGCAGCGCTCCCGACCGTGGGACGCGCAGCAGTTTTTTAGAGGTCGCCTGTACTGACGGCGTCAATTGACCGCATCGCCCTCCCCTTATCAAAAGCATGATTTCTAACGCAGGATTTCACGCAGGCGGCCGTTTTATGCTCGCGGCCCGACTGCCGACGCAGGAGCGCGTCGAGGTCGTTTTGTAACAAAACTACAGCTGAGTTTTGTATAAAAGCGAGGTCAGCGTAACTGTGAAAATTGACAGGTATCCGCGAATACAGGAGGGATTGAGAAGGTTGTTATGAATGGTTTGTTGTTTTGCTACATAAAATAAACTACATACCGCAAAGCACAGGCAGCTGGCGGACCATAGTCCTGCGCCGCCGCTAGCGCCCTGCTTCGTCGTCGCTAGATGACTCCGCCACCGCCTTGCTCAATGCCGACTTCAGTGCCGCCACGGCAGCATCGAAGCTGACATGCCACTCGCCGCTATCGGCCTCCAGCCGACAACAGCCATGCGTCATGCCCGGATCAGCCTTGAGCGCCCAGTCGATCGGCGGCAGCAGTTCGACATCATCCGGATGCACGCGCAACGTAGGCGCCACCAGCTTAGGCGGCGCCTCAACCAGTAATCGCCGCAACGCAGCAGCAATCCGTTCCCGCGGCGTCAGCTCGGCGACCAGCCGCTCGAACAGCCCCTGGGCAAGATCCACCACGATCTGCTGCGCGCCATCCAGCAGTACGGCATGCCTTTGCTCCAGCGATTGCAGTAGATTGCCGGCCTGTTCGAAAGTGTTGCGCTCGGCCTCGTGCACCGCTGCCTGCGCATCCGCGCTGGCTTGTTCGCATAACGCTTGCGCCTGTGCCTTGGCATCTTCCATGATCGCAGCCGCCGCCGCGGCGGCATCGCTTGTGACAGCAATGGCCGTCGCACGCAATACACCATCGTGGTCGCGTAATTGAGGAGGAACTGATACGACGTCGACGCAGAATTGCATAAAAATATCTCGCATGACTGGTTATAAAAGGACCGTAGGTTGGGCTGCAAAGCCCAACATTTTTTTAATCGCCACCAGATGTTGGGCTTTGCAGCCCAACCTACGCACTGTTGCTGTTGCTGTTGACGTTGACGTTGACGTTGACGTTGATCTTGAATTCCGCATTGGGACGCTGCCAAATGTGGCGGCTGTCAGTCGGGAATTGTGGGAAGACATGTTTGAGCGTAGCGAGTTTGTCTTCACACCCGACTGATAACCGGCACATTTGGGGACCTGACCAAAGGGAAGGCAGTGGCTTTGCGGTCGCCTTCTTTTGGTTACTTTTCTTGGCGAAGCAAGAAAAGTGACTAGCTGTCGGGCTACCCCCGACCAGCATCCACGGAGCAACGACCATGTTAGCTCCCCATAAACTGACCGAATGCAACCGTCCGCACTCCGTGGTCCGTCACACAGGGACACAGTAATTCGGCACGCTGCGGTGCCTCATAAACTATGTCCCCGGGTGACTACTTTTCTTGGCGAAGCAAGAAAAGTGACTGGCTGCCGGGCCACCCCCGGCGAGCATCCACGGAGTAGTAACCGTGTTAGCTACCCAAAGACCGACCGAGGAATGCCGACGCACATGCTCCGTAGCCCGCTCAGCGGGGTCAGAGTAATTTACGGCGATAAGACTGCCGTAAAAAAACTCTGACCCCGGTGAGCTACTTTTTGCGGTCGCCGTCAGGGCAAGAAGCTGAGATCGTCTAAACCAACAAGCGCAAAAACAACCGTCCACACTCCGTGGCCCGTTAAAAGGGGTCAGAGTGATTTACGCAAAACCCCGCGTAAAAAAACTCTGACCCCATTTAACTCTACGGTGCCTCATAAACCGTGTCCCCGAGCACCTGCGCCGCCGCCTCCACCCGCACTCGACACATCCGCCAGCATCGCTGTGCCCGCACAACCTGCATAGCAGGCGCAACCACACCCGTCGGCGCCGCATCCAACAGCCCATCAACCTGCGCCGCCAGCGCCGGCGGCAAAGTCAAGCGCAAGCGCGACCACATGCCCGGAAACCCATCGCTCAAATACAGCGCCAACTCCAGCAAGCCATGCACCTCGATCTCAATTGCGCCACCCTCGATGCCTTGCAAAAAACTCCTGAGCGGCTGAGTCGCCGCCACCGACAGGCACCATTTACGCTCCGCCGGCGACAACGACAACAGCGCAGCCCGCGCCTCCGCATCGTCATGCTCACGCGCCGCAATCAAGCCTGCAAACAAGCGCGCCGCCGCCAGCAGCTGCCCCCCATCGGCAAGCGCCGCCACACCCCACCCCGGATCGCACTGCGGCGGAAAATCGGCGACGACATCGGCTTCCCGACACCACAAGCGATAACGGTCGCGACTGCCCAGCTGCTCCGCCATCGGCGGCCATGCCGCGCCGCGATCCGGCGCATACGACCACGGCATGAACCACCAATCAATCAATGACTGCGCGAACATTGCATCACCTTTGCATCCAATAACCGCGTCGAGCGCATCTCATCTCACACCTGATGACCCAATATGAAGCCCGCTTTTTTGGGAAAACGCTGCGCCACCCAGGCTGCGACTTTCTTATGCCGCAAAACCAGCAACACGGTCACCAGCAACAAGCCGATCACGCCCAGCACCAGCAAGCCCGTCAGCAAGCTTCTCAAGCCTGCCGCAGATCCGGTCGTCACCTGGAACGGGCCAAGCTGGGTCCATTCGAGCTTGGTGATGACCTCCTCGGTCGGCATCAACACCACGCTCACCTTGGAGCGCCCGTCCTCACCCGACAAGCCGGGAATACTGGACGCCACCAGATTGCGTACGCGCGGCAAAATCATGTCTTCATCAAACGGCAGCCGGTGCTTGATGAACACCGCGGCGGACGATGGCTGGATCGGTTCTCCCGGGGCGACCCGTTCCGGCAGCACCACATGGACCCGCGCCGTGATGACGCTGTCGAACTGCTGCAAGGTGTATTCCAGCTCCTGCGACAGTCCGTGGATGTAGCGCACCCGCTCTTCCAGCGGAGTCGAGATCATGCCTTCCTTTTTGAATACCTCGCCCAGCTGCGCCAGACTGCGCTTCGGCAAGCCAGCTGCCTGCATGACTTCGGTAGCGCGCGAAATATCGGTATCGTTGACCGTGATCGTCGCCCCCTCCTTGCCGCTGCGCTTCTGGGAATCGATCCCATGCCGGTTCAGCAGCATCACGATGTCGTTGGCGTCGGCGTCGTTCAGCGCGGTTTGCAAATTGACTTTCTCGCTACAGGCGCACAAGGTCAGCATCAGCAAGGACAACAGCAGCCGGGCGCCGCCGAGGCGGACCCGCTGCATCATCACAGAATGATTTGGACGCATAAGATCATTGCAACTTGGTGAGTGAATCGAGCGACGAGGTAGCCTTCGATACGGTTTTGGAGACGAACTGGACCCGCATCTGATAATCGTTGAGCGCCAGCATGGCCTTCATCAGCGAGGCCGAATCGCCGGTACGGGTGGCTTGCTCCAGCATTTTCGACACATGCACTTGGTTCTGCTTGACATCGCCCGCCAAATCGGTCGCATGGGTCATGATTTTATCGCCCAGCGATACGCGATTTCCATGCTGCACCTTGGGGGCGGCGGTTGGCCCCGGCGCGGCCGCACCATGCTGCTCAAGCGCGGTGCGAAATTGCTCGGCATCGGCGCGGTCGAATGACGGCCGCTCGATCTGCAACTGACCGTTTTGGCCGGCCGGCTTGACTGAAGTGACGGGACTGGTGACTGGCAACTGCATGCTGTTCTCCTATAACGTTTTATGACAACCTTGAATACAAGCCTCGATACCGATGAGTGGCGCACGAATGTGCCAGGTTCCATTTTCAGCGCACAATTCAACTTAACCCAACTGGCCAAGTGCTTTAATCGCCTCGTCAATGCGCCGCATTTGCGCTGTGATGCCTTCCATGATCATGGCGTCCACCGCCCGCTTTCCTTGCTCTGCCTGTACCCTGGCTGCGTCGAGCGCCGTTTGCTGCTGCAACGCCATCAATTCAGCCATTTGTGTTTCGAACTTCGTCGCATTGGGATTTACTTGACCGGACTGAACCTGGTCATGAGAACTCGGCTGGGCCGTGCCCGCCGTTGCCTGCGTTTTTTGTTCGCCAAACAGCTCGTTCATTTTCGGCAAGAGCTTGGAGTGCTCCGATTTTATTTCGCCTATCTGTTCTCCCACCGCTGCCAACTTGGCATCTGCGGTATTCGAGGCTGCGACGGTGGTAGATGCCGATACGGTTTCATTCGCCCCCCCGCCAACATTGCCTACGGGGTTTTTCCCGCCAGTTGCAGCCGAAGATGTTTGGGTGGTAGCGAGACCTTCTTTACCCGTGGCGTTTTCCGGCAGTGGAACAGCACTCGCTTTCTTCTGTTGAAGCGCAGCTCCCAACATGTTTTGCAAGGACGACCGGTGCTTTTGGGAGGCGACAGGAGTTTGTGCAGGTGCCGGTTGGTGCTGCGCCGCCAGAGCATTGGATGCAGCCATGTGCGCCTTAAACGCGGCAACCTTCTCTTTCACACTTAACTCAGCTCCTACGTTATTCGCAGGTGCCGCCGCGCCATGTTGCTGCTGCGTTGTCGAAGCATTGGATGCAGCCATGCGCGCCTTAAACGCGGCAACCTTCTCTTTCACACTTAACTCAGCTCCTACGTTATTCGCAGGTGCCGCCGCGCCATGTTGCTGCTGCGTTGTCGAAGCCTCGGATTCGCCGTTGCGCGCGCCAAGCTTGGCAGCCATAGCTTTCACATCTACAGACTTGAATTCGTCACTTTCCGCGAGTGCCTTCGCGTCAACTTGGCGTGACACTGCCGGCGCCTCGGATTCGCCGTTGCGCGTACCAAGCTTGGCAGCCATAGCTTTCACATTTACAGACTTGAATTCGTCACTTTCCGCGAGTGCCTTCGCGTCAACTTGGCGTGACACTGCCGGCGCCTCGGATTCGCCGTTGCGCGTACCAATCTTGGCAGCCATAGCTTTCACATTTACAGACCTGAATTCGTCACTTTCCGCGAGTGCCTTCGCGTCAACTTGGCGTGACACTGCCGGCGCCTCGGATTCGCCGTTGCGCGTACCAATCTTGGCAGCCATAGCTTTCACATCTACAGACCTGAACTCGTCACTTTCCGCGAGTGCCTTCGCGTCAACTTGGCGCTGCGCCACCGTAGCATTGGATACACCGTTGCCCGCCGCAAACTTGGCAGCCATATTTTTCACTAATTCGCGT
The DNA here is from genome assembly GCF_042654985.1 of Paraherbaspirillum soli. Taxonomy (NCBI): domain Bacteria; kingdom Pseudomonadati; phylum Pseudomonadota; class Betaproteobacteria; order Burkholderiales; family Oxalobacteraceae; genus Paraherbaspirillum; species Paraherbaspirillum soli. The sequence continues at coordinate 250,576 of NZ_JBHSMT010000013.1, forward strand.
TGTAAAGACGCGTTTGGTTGGTTTGTAAGCGTTGGGCGCGCGACAGGCGCTTGTGTGGATGTCCCTTCGTTATCTTTGTGCGGCAGTGCCTGCGACTTGGATTCAGCGGCCATGTCGTTAAACATCTGAACCCTACCGGCTATACTTTGAAAGTTCCCCAGCACCGGACCAGCCATGACAACTCCTAGACAATCGGCCCGCTCAATAGTCGCGCCTGGTATAGATGAGTAACGAAAACGTGAAAGCGGTTCCGTGCGCGGCAACTATTTCTGCACTGTTCCCCGGAAATCTTCCTGTTGCCGACTACGACGCCGCCGGAATCCCGATCCGTTTCTCAGCGGCGATTTTGCCATTACGGATGGTAGCGCCACGCTTTCCGGTGGCGACAGCAGCGCTTTCATCGGCACCGGTTTTTACTTTGTCAGCCGCCATCCCGGACGAGATGCCCAGGTTCTTCAGCTTGTAATAGAGCACGTGCGGCTCGACGTTCAGCTCCTTGGACGCGCGCGCGACGTTGTTATCGCAACGCAGCATCGTCGACTCCAGCAGCGAGCGCTCGAATTGCAGCATCACATCCTTCAGCGAGCTGGCGCCGGCCGCCGCCGTCGCCCCCGGCAGCGGCGCAAAACCCAGCGCAAAACGCTGGGCGGCGGCGCGCAGTTCGCGGATATTGCCTTCCCAGCGATGCGCCAGGATTTGCGCTTCCAGGTCGGCGCGCGAGCCGGTGTTGAGCCGTGTTTTAAAGCGGCTGGCCGCCTCTGCGGCGTAGCGCCAGAACAGCGACAGCATGCGTTTTGGCTGCGTACGCAAGACCGGCAATTGCAACTCGACCACGCTCAGGCGGTAATGCAGGTCGGCGCGGAATTTGCCTTGTTCGACCAGTTTGATCAGCGGTATTTTGGTGGACGCGATGACCCTGAAATTACAAGGCCGGAATACGGTCGACCCGACCCGCTCGATCCCGCGCTCCTGCAAGGCACGCAACAATTTGGCCTGCAGGGTCAACGGCATGCTGTCGATTTCATCCAGGTAAAGAATGCCGTCGCGCGCCGCTTCGATGCGTCCGGCACGCGACTTGGTGGCCCCGGTATACGCGCCGACCTCGACCCCGAACAGCTCGGCCTCGGCCAGGGTTTCCGGGATCGCCGCGCAATTGAGCGCCATGAACGGGCCGCTGACGCAGGAATGTTCATGGATGAAGCGCGCCATCCAATCCTTGCCGGTGCCGGTTTCGCCGACCAGCACGATGTCGACATCGGCGGCGGCGATCTTGCGCGCCAAAGAAAAAACCTCGTGCTCGGTATCGGCCACATTGTGCGTTTCGCCATCCTCGCCCGGCGCCGGCGGCACCACCTGGATAAAAGGCTGATCGACGAAAGTCGGCTCGCAGAATTTGGCCAGCAATTCGCGCAGGCGGGCATCGGTTTTGGGCGTATTGACCGCCAGGCAGATCGACGCGGTCTCAACGCATGCGCCGTAGTCGCTGCCGTCAACCAGCCGCACCAGGCATTCCTGCGTTTCCAGATCGCGCTGCCGGCACTGCTCCACCACATCGAGAAAGCACGCATTCTCCAGGCACAGCAACACCGTCAAGCTCGGCTCCTGGATAATCGCCGCCGCCACGTTCTCCGCATCCAGCTCTCTCAAACTGACGAACAAGGTAGTGGCAATGCGCCTGATGCGCGCCATCAAAGCCGGCGCATCGACACAAATGGCAAAAGTACGGCGTCGTGATTTCAAGGAACCAGAAGATGGATGAACATCGCTGCGCCGCTCCAGTGCGGACGTCGTGCCGACCACGTCCTTCTGCATCCGCTTATCGACGATTGAAAACGCGCTATTCATTTTTCCTGTCCTTGATCAAATGCCCGACGTGCATGGTAATCCGGCGCGGCATCGCATTTGGGTTTCAAGAGCAATTTTGAGAATGTGGCGATTTATCAATGCGGGGCTGCTGGGGCAGGGGTTGCGGTTGCGGTTGCGGTTGCGGTTGCGGTTGCGGTTGCGGTTGCGGTTGATTTTGACGTCGAATTCCGCATTGGGACGCTGCCAAATGGGACGACTGCCATTCGGAAAAAGAGGGAAGACATGTTTGAGCGAAGCGAGTTGGTCTTTCCTCCCGAATGGCAGTTGGCTCATTTGGGGACCTGACCGAAGGGAAGGCAGTGGCTTGCGGTCGCCTTCTTTTGGTTACTTTTCTTGGCGAAGCAAGAAAAGTGACTAGCTGCCGGGCTACCCCCGGCGCGCATCCACGGAGTAGCAACCATATTAACTACGCGACGAACGATCGACCGAATGCAATCATCTGCACTCCATGGCCCGTTCAAAGGGGTCAGAGTAATTTACGCAAAACCCCGCGTAAAAAAACTCTGCCCCCATTTAACTAGTTAGTCGTCGCCTTAACGAAAGCCCGATAGCACCACTCTCCAGCGCTCCGCGATCCATCATTCAAGCGCACAACTCCAAGCGATACCCCTGCGTATAAGCAGTCCGTATGATCACCCCGCGCTCGGTCCCCAGCTTCAATTTTTTGCGCAATTTATAAATATGCTGCTCGATAGTACGGCCCGTGATATCGCTATCCACGCCCCAAATGGCAATGCTGATGGACTCACGCGACAGATAGGTATTCGGCGTCGAAAAGAACAACCACGCCATCGTGAATTCACGCGGCGTCAGCTCGATCGGCATCCCATGATCGAGAAAGCTGCAAGCGCTGCGATCCAGCGCAAAACCCAGCAATTCAATGGTACGGCTGACGCTGCGCCGATTACTGCGCCTCAGCAGCGCATTGACCCGCGCCACCAGCTCAATCGCCGCAAACGGCTTGCCGATAAAATCGTCGGCGCCGACATCCAGCGCCAGCGCCACCTGTTCCGCGCTCGGCGCCGAGGACAGCAGGATCACCGGCGTGCGTTCGTCGACCCGGCAATTGAGCCACGATAACAGCCGGTCCTTGTCAAGCCGGTCATGACCGGTGTCGAGCACAATCAAATCGAAGTTGCGCCGCCGCAGCGCATGCAATAAGCGCGCTTCCGAGACAAACTGCTCGCTATCGAAACCGGCACGCGCCAGCATCGCCTGAAGCTGCTCGAACTCCGCGTTCTCAGGTACACAACATGCAATGTTCATGCACCGCTCCGGTATTCGGGAAAGACCACTTTCCGCTGCTGATGATTGACTTCAAGCAGCGCCGGAAAATGGCATTTGGCAAACCTTAGTTTCACTACCTGGATGTGCGGCATAGCGTTCAATTCAAATGAAAAACCTACTGTTACACGCCCCAACTTGGCGGAACTCAGCCAATCTGATAAAAAACACAATCGCGATACTGTACAGTAATTAATTGCATTTCTTCAAGTAAATTCGCACTCAAATTTCATTTCATTGTTAGTCTTTTCATTTGCCGAAATATTTGTTGAGACACGCTTGCGCAATTTCTCTTTACACTGCGATTCGCAGAAACAATATGCAGAGGTTTCACATTAGTTATCTGGCTCTGCGTGCTGGTACACAGCGCATCACGGCATAGATCCGGGGATGCTATTCTTGACGCCTTTTTCTTAATTTGAGAGTAATCATGAGCAATGATTCTGCCCTTTCCCGCGATTTGATCTATGAAATTATCGACCTGGTCAACAGCGGAAGAGTCTTTACCGATATCCATATCGAACAAGACGCCCCCTTGATGATCAAGACGCCGCGCGGATGGCAGGAGATAAACCCGGAACCGATCCTATTGGATGAGATGCGGCCGGTGCTGAAAGCCATCGACGAAGACTGGGAAGACAAAGTCCTGGAAGGCGCACTCGACCGACCGTTCGTATTGACCCATTGCCGCCTGCGCTGCAACGTCTATCGCATGTATGCGGCTGAAAAAATTGCGATTTCGATTCGGCGCTTGTCCTTGAATCCGGTCCCGCTTGAGCAAAACGGCCTGCCGCAGTATGTCAGGATCATGCTCGAAGCCAGCAAGGGCATCATCCTGGTGACCGGGCCTACCGGCTCCGGCAAAACCACCACCATCGCGTCGATGCTGGACTATGTCAATACGCACCGCAGCTCGCACATCATCACGATTGAGCAGCCGATCGAGTACGAGCTCGAGCGCAAACAGTCGATCGTGTCGCAAAAGGAAGTGCCGACCGACACCCCCAGTTTTTCTGCCGGCTTGCGCGACGCCATGCGGCAAAAGCCGGACGTGCTGATGGTCGGCGAAATCCGCGATTTCGAGACTGCCGATACGGTGCTGCATGCCGGCGAATCAGGCCACCTGGTGTTGGCGACGATGCACACCAACAGCGCCATCGGCGCCATCAGCAAGCTGCTGGCGTTTTTTGCGCCGGAGCAGCGCGAACAGCGCGCAGCGGCGCTGGCCAACTCGCTGATCGGGGTCATCTGCCAAAGCCTGATCCCGGCCGAGAACGGCGAGTCCTTCGTACTGGCCAGCGAGATGATCTTCAACAACAACCAGCAAATCGCGCCGATGATCGCCGACCCCGGCAAGCTGTACATGATCACCGATTTCATGAAGCGCAAAGAAGACAATATGTCGCGCAGCCTGAATGAAGATCTGCAACAGCTGGTCGCCAAGAAAATGATCACATCGAAAGATGCGATGCGGGCCGCCTACAACCGGATGGAATTGCACGAGATGATCAACAGCAAGCGCTAATCGCCTCAGGAGCGGCGCGAGGGTTTACCGCCGCTCTGGATGCGTCAAATAGATGAGTTAAATGGGGTCAGAGTTTTTTTTCGCAGGTTCATCGCGAAAATTACTCTGGCCCTTTTTAACGGACCACGGAGCGCCAAGGGGTCGAGCTTGCGTCAACCGCAAGCGGCGCATCCATCGGCGAATCAAATGCACACAGGCTCCATTCATCCACCTTGCGCCTTGCCGGCACTCTCGCGCTCCAGGGTACCAAGCTCGGCATCGAACATATTGAATTGATCGTCTGCCAGTTTGATGCCAATCAGCGCCAGTCCATGCAGCACTTCGTTTTTTTGGGACAGATCGCGCATCGCCTTGAAAACGTGCAGCACGTCGGCGGCGCTGAGCTTGCCAAGATTGGCGTTGTCGATAGCGCGATTGAGGTAGTCGATTGAGGGAGAAGCTGGTGATGGTTGCGACGGGATGTTGCCTTGCATGCTGATCTCCTTGTACGGTGATTTTCCGCCCTTCGTCGAGTAACGAAGGAGGCGGGCACAAAGCAAGGTTAAGAGACCGGCGGAAGTCCAAAGGACCGGCATACCCGAAGGTATCCCTACCAAGTACCCGCCATAGAAGACGTGCATTGATAGGGGCAGACGAAAAAAAGCCGCTCGGGAGCGGCTGTCTGCCCGGACGTTCCATTACTGGCTCTTAACCCAGATCGCTTTTTCTTGCGACCTGGGCACGATAGCGCAGTTTTTCTTGAAGTTCAAACATTATTTGAGCGTACCGTCACGCTTCAAAAGGCTCTTGGTGGTACCACTTGGTGACGATCCATTTTTCGCCGCTGACAACCGGGCTGCCGCCGTGCAGGCACAGTGGATTGACCTGGTTCAGGCTATTCGTATATTCAAAGTACACCGCGTGGCCGCGGCGCGGCTGCAGCGACAGACCAAGCTTGGGGAACACTGTCGCGCCGCCTTCTTCGACGTCGTTGAGGTACACAATCAGGGTCGCGGTACGCTGGCCGCCGCGCGCCAGATGGACCTGACTGCCGGCTTCTGTGAATGGAAAATAATCGTGGTGCGGTTTGTATTCTCCGCCGACGCTGTAATTCAGCAGATGCAGGTCTTCACCGTTCTCTTGCGGCCAACCGGTCAATTGCGCCAGCCGCCGATTCACTATCGGCAGCAAGGCATCCGCATCTTCGGGCAGCCATGCGCCGCGGCTGGTACGTACTGTGCTCGGCACCTCGCTGCCGTCCTGCATATCCAATACCATCGAACGTTGCAACTTCTGCTCGCCGACTCGAATCAGTTGTTCGCATTCGGCCACGCTCAGCACATTGTCCAGCGCCACCACCAATGGCTGCCGACAGCACACCGTGGCGCCAATCCGGCGGTCCCCCGCATCCATCGACGGCGCGACGCGCATGTGCGGCTCCTCGTCGATATACGCGCCGGGCTGCGGAAACCCGGGTGGCGGCGTCCGGCCCGTTACGACGCTGCGCGCCTGTTGAAGCCAGTTGTTGTCCAAGGCAATCTGCGCTTGTTGTTGCATGATGGTTTTCTCTCCAATGAGCTAACGATAGTTGGCATAAATAGTGATTGCGCTTTGGCTTTGCTGGTAGCGCACCTTTAACGCATGGCGACAGCGGACAACACCTCCGTCCGGTTTTTAACGCTTGCCGCCAATAATTTCCAACGGTACCGGCGCCAGCGCCGCCGGCGGGATGTTCCGGTAAACCCGCATCGCATATTTCATCCGCAGCACCGGATTACCCGAGTTATAGGCCCCCACCGCGTTCCACGAATTGCCGAGCCGCCGCATGTTCTGCGCCAGGATCCAGGCCCCGACCTGGATGCTGACGCAGGGATCGTACAGCTGCTCGCGGTCGACGCCGTATTTCTCCAATTGCGGAAACCAGCGGCTGTTGATTTGCATCAGACCGATGTCGTAGGAACCGTCCTTATTGCGATTGATCGCCCGCGGGTTGAGACTGGATTCGGTTTTGGCAATCGCATACAACAGATCCGGATTGACGCCGTAACTGGTCGCTGCCTGCCGCCAGCAAGCGACTGCATGGGCCGCTTGCAGCCATAGTGCCACGGCCAATATCACACGGCATGCCTGCATGCCCGCGCTTATATTCATAATCCATCTCCCCCGCAGCCATTACGCATCATTATCAACATAGTCGGTAACTCCCTTGGCTTCAACGGCTGTTGAAAATAGAGAACCACATTCTGGTGTAGTTGCCGGTACTTCCTTGCGAATTCATTACGACATGTAACCATTTGGCGTTTTCCGGAATTTTCTGCAAAGCCATGTAATTACCGGCCATGACACGGATTTGGAGGTCGGAGACCGTATCACGGGCATCGGGCTTGTCGTCCATGTCGACCACGCCAAGTTTCTTTGTATTGGCGTAGTTATTACTCAAGCTGGCACAGCCGCCGACATAGCCAAGCAATGCGCCTCTCGATGCATCCCGATATTCGACAAATGCCGAGGATTCATTATCGTCATATGACTTGCATCTATTGTGGCCGCTGATAAACAGGGGACGACTACCGTCCAGAGCGGACAGATCCAGCCAGTACTCGAAGTTGCCGTCGGCGGGAGTTTGCTTCCAATACCAATTCCGCTTGGGATCGGTAAGGTTCGCTGTACTAATCTCGCTCTCCGCAAACTTGCGCCAGATGCCCGACTGGCACGAGATTGCCATGCCGGTGGAGTCAACCGCGATCAAACCGTTTTTATCGCAGCTCGTGCCCGCAGTGATTTGTGCCTGAATCAACATATCGTTGACCGTCAATCGCTTCGGAACATTCAGGTTGCCGTTCTGATCGACGGCCAGCGGAGACCAGATACTGTCAGCAGTCCACGTGAAAGCGACATTTTGCTTGGTCACCATGCGCACGTCGCCAACCACGTTGGTGCTGCCCGGCCCACCGGGCGGCAGCGATTCATAATCGGGCACCGGCTCTTTCCAGGAACCCGCGCCGGAACGCGTCCAGATACCAGCCTGGCAACTGAGCACTGCGCCATTGGCATTGACTGCGACGCGCCCATTGGAATTGAGGACTGTGGCACCGCACATGTCGTCGGACCCATTTTCGCTGGCTACCTTGGGCAATTTCAACGGGGTTGTCATCTCATTCAATTCCGGATGTCCGTCTACCTTATTGCGATAGACAAAATCGGTCGCCAGTTTTCCGTCACTGTCGTAAAACAATGCTGTTGCCAGGTGCCCCTGATCCGCTGTTTTTTTACATGCCTGACTCAGAAAAGAATTGAGCGCGGGCGTACTGCCAGCCGACACGGCCCATGAACCGAAAGCCCCTTTTGCCTGCATTGGCTTGGCATAGTCGAAATAGCCGCCGCCCTGCCCCGCATTACTGGCGATGTAGGCGATATCTTTTTCGGCGATAGCGTCACCGCCTTCGGTGACCACCAGCGCATCGAGACGGCCCTCGGGCGTTTTCAGCACCAGCACGCAAGGGGTCTGGTTGTAAGCATTGGTCAGACTGAAATTTCTGGACAAGTGGCCCGTGTTTTTCAATGCATCCACGTTGATCGTCACTGCCGCCGTCTGGCTGGCCTTGCTGACCAGAGCGGCATAATTCTCGCTAATGTATTTGCCGGCGGCAGTCGCAACCTGCGCCTGATACAAGGCGGTCTGCTGCCCCTTGGTGTCGTCCAGCGAGCGGTCAATCATGACGCTCAGACCGAGTATCATCATCGCGCCGATAGCCAATGCCGCCATCAATTCCAGTAATGTAAAGCCGTGCTGTTCTTGGTTCATACCTGTCACGCTCAGTTTTTCTCAGTTACGTCTGGCTAGCCAGACCGGGCTGCCGTCCGGAATTGGAATCCCGGCCGGCAGCGGTGATTGGACGTCGGGAAACAGCGGCGAGCGGAACATCTTGGCCCGCATGTCCGCTACGCCGACCAGCACGGAGTTGTGCGACAGGCGCAACAGGTCTGCCGTGATGTTGACCGGCTGCGGCTGCGCCGCATAAATCGTGATGACGCCGGCCTCGACGTGGTTGCGCCACAGTTGAAGCGGAAGCGGATAGCGCGTGTACCACGATGGCAGCGGCAACTTATCGACCGGCACTTCGCCGCCGGCAAATGTTGGATTGGCCGCAACGAAGGCGATCACGGCGTTCCGGTAAATGCTCATACTCTCGGCCAGATCTGCATTTTTATGCGCAACCGTTACCGGGCTGCGCACCTCTTCGCTGAGGACAAAACAACCGGCAATGGCCATCATCGCCACCATGATCCATGTCATCCACATCGCATTCTCCGAATCGTCGGCAAATTTGAGGCCGCAGCATGCATCATCTTTTTATTGCGCGGTCCAAATGATGACGTTCTTTTGCTGTGAACAATCGGCAGTCGCGGCTGCAGGGGTGATAGGGAACGCCGTCCGCTCTGTCGCAGCATTGACCTTAACGCTGAGCCAGCCATTGCCACCGCTAATCATGTTGATGCAAACATCCTGCGGCACGTCGGCATAAGAGATTGTGAAATTACTATTAACTCCATTCACGACCACCGGACCATTCCAGGTGTTGGTGACGGCGCCATCCGCAGCGACTGCTAGAGTTGTAGGAAACACCTTTGCCGTAACCAGTTGCGCGTTCAGCGAGTCTTTCCCATACGCTGCGGTCTGCCCCATATACAGCTTCTTGACACCGGTACGGATCGACACCACCTCTTCCGACGAGCGATTGGTTTGAGCGCTGCTGAACGCCCCCATTAACAGCGATACCGCGCCCAGAATCACAATCGCGGCAATGCCCAGGTAGGCAATCCCTTCCAGCAGCGAAGCGCCGCGTTGGCGGTTGATGATGTTGGATTTACCAGATTGCATGAAGCGTGAGTTTTGCATAACGATCTCCGATTAGAAATATGAACTGCTGAGTAAAAAAATGAACCTGATAAACCTAATGAACTGCCCTAGCCATCGCAGCAATCTCTTGCTGAATCCCGAAGAAGCCGGTGACCAGCCAACCGATCACCACTGCCAGCGTCACAATCGCCACGCCGTTCAAGACTTTCATCTGGCTTTCGATGAGCTCGACGCCGTCCGCCATCCACTCGTCGGCCAGGATCTTGAGCGCGTCGCCGAAGCCTTTGTATTCGGCGTAGACGCACAGATCGTCGACCACTTCTTTCGATGGAAAACCGTAGCCGGCGTTTTTCAATGCTTCGCCGCAGTTCAAGCCTGACTTGACGCCGATCAGTGCGCCGTCGAGCCGTTCGCGCAGCCACGGCGGGGCGGCGTCGGCCAACCGCGTAAGCGACTTTTCAACGGTGATGCCTGCCAGCTGCAACGCCGAGAACGCCATCAGGAAGCTGCTGCCTGCCATCAGCCGATAAATCGAATAAGGCGCGAAGCGGTCCATGAACACCCGCACGTCGCCACGCCAGCGCGGCATCGACAGCACCAGTCCGATTCCAGCGACGATCAGGACAATCACCAGATATGGCATCCAGGATTGCACCGCCAGCGACATCAGGTAGAGCGACCGGGCCGAGCCATGCCAGGTGGCGGGGTCGACCATGCGCGCGAACTGCGGGATGACGCGGGTGCCGAACACATAGATGTAGACGATGATCAGAGCGAAGATGGCGATCGGATAGGCGACGCCGCCGATGATGACGCTCTTGATCTTCTTGCCGGACTGGACCACGTCGACCAGCGCCACCAGCGTGCCTTCCAGTCGTCCGCCCTGCTCGCCGGCCATGATGATCATTTGTTCGGTGTGCGGAATCCAGTGGCCCAGCCCCTCGGCCAGCATGCGGCCGTTCTGCACCATGCGGCGGCAGTCGTCCAGCACGATGGCCAGCGGTTCGTTCGGCTTTTTGCCGTTGCTGGAGGCGCGCTCTTGCAGCTCCTCCAGGATTTTCAGCAGCGGCAATCCGTTGGCCAGCATTTTTGCGATCTTGCGGTACAGGCGCAGCCGCACATTGCTGCCGAACTGCCATTTGGCCCAGCGGCGGTTGAGATCAAGCTGCATCTTCCGCTCCGACCAGGGCCAGGTGATGTTCCAGCTTCAGATGGCCGACGATTTTCTCGGCCATGCGCGGATCGACCGTGCCGCTTGCGACCTTTTCGATCGCATGTTGCAGCAGGGTCTTGCCACCCAGTTCGCGCAGCCAGTATTCATGCGCCCTGAGTTTTTCTCCGGCGCGCACATATTCATAAAAGCGCGGGTCGGGCAGGATCACTTCGGCCACCACGGTGCGGCCTATGGTGCCGTGTTTTTTACAGTGCGCGCAGCCGGGGCCGGCGATGCTGACTTCGCCGATGGCCGCGCCGACGGTTTGCCGGACCCTTGCCAGCAGGCTGGCCGGGACTTCGTGTTCATGTTCGATCAATTTCTTTTTGCAATGCGGACACAGCACTTTGACCAGGCGCTGGCTGATCAGGCCGGTGACCAGGCTGTGATCGGCCACCATGCTCAACGGCAGTCCGAGATCCAGCAAACGGTCGACGATCGCCATCGCGCTGTTGGCGTGCACCGTGGTCCAGACCTGGTGGCCGGTCATCGCGGCGCGCAAACTGTTTTGGGCCGACGCTTTATCGCGCACCTCGCCGATCATGATGGTGTCGGGATCCAAGCGCATGGCGTTGGCGATGGCGGCCGAAAACAGGCGCGAGCGTTCTTCTTCGGTATTGGCGTTGGTGACCGAGGTCTGCACCGCGCCGGCAATCGGATATTCGATCGGATCTTCAATCGTCAGGACGTGGATCTTGCCTTCGGATTCGTGGATTTCGCCTGCCAGCACATGTTGCAATGTGGTCGATTTTCCCGAACCGGTGGGGCCGCTGATGATGTTCATGCCGATCGGCTGCTCCTTCAGCACCTGGATCTGCGCCGCATGCTCCGCGGTGTAGCCGAGCGGCTGGACGTCGCTGCTGTCGCCGGCGTCGTTGTACAGCAGCCGCAACACCATGACGCTGCCGTCGCTGGTCGGGGCGGTGGCGATCCGCACGCCGTACAAGCTGCTGGGCAATTTGTCGCGGTCGCCGATGCTGGCGTCCTGCCGCTCGGTCGGCTTGTAGGCGTTGTCCGATACCGTCGTCATGGCGCCGTACAAGGTCGCCAGCAGACGCTCGCCGTATTCGCGAGTCTGGCCGCCGACCTTGACCAGGTCGTTATGAATCCGGAAGTAGAATTCAGTGCTCTGCGCGCGCAAGCGGATGTGGATGTCGGAGGCGCGTTCCTGGCAAGCCTTGCTCAGCAAGCCCTTGGCCGTGACCTGCATCATCGTATGTTCCTGGAGCCGGATTCTGCGCTCGGGAAGATCGACTTGATTGGCTTCGGTGACGGTCTCGAGCGAGGTCAGCACCACCTGGAACGGATGCTTCATGCGCTCCAGCCGGGCCCGGTACGACAGCACATGCGGATTGAGGACATGGTCGGCGGCGATCAGCAAGCGATGGTCGGACAGCAGGCACAGCAATTTCTGTTCTTCCGCGCCGCCTGCGTAGATACCGTTTTTGCTCAGTATCTTGATGCTCGAGAAGTCGATGTAATCGGCGGCCGCTTGCGGCTGATCCGCGCCATCGCTGGCGGACTGCAGCAAGACTTGGCTGTCATGCACGCGCGGCGCGGCCGCTGCCTGGTTCAGCGCGTTCATTGTCCGCCCCCTTTGGATGGCAGTACCGGCGGCAGCGGCGGCAAGGACACGGTGGCGCCCGAGTAGTTGGGATAAGCCGCGGTGCTGCCGGCCGCCAACGGCGCAAACAGGGCGAGCCGGATCTGGCGCTTGTCCTTGCTGCCTGCCTGGACGATCACTTCATTCTGACGAATCGAGATCACCTTCATGCCGTTCGGCAGCATAGCTCCCGACCTGACGTCGACCGTGCTGCCGTTGTCCAGCGACAGCGTGGCATACAGCGTATTGCCGATCCCTTCGATGGCGCGAATCACCGGGTCGCCGGGGCCGGCGCTGCGGCTGACCTTATTGTTCTCGTTCTGCTTGGCCGCAATTTCCGCTTCCTTTGCGGCGATCTGGGCCTTGACCTGGATCTGGCGTTCCTGTGCTTTCAGGATCAGCGTTTCGGCCTCGATCCGGCTCAGGTTATCGGCGGTGGATTCCGCTCGTGCGCTGCCGGCGGCTGCCAGGCAAGACAGGAAAATCAATTTCAAGGTGCTATTTCGCATACATGACTCCTTCGAATGTCCATTCGCCGCCGCGATACAAGAGCTTGTCTAGCCGGATTCCGGGCTGCGTGAAAATGGCGGCAATCTCGGCCGGCGGCACGCCGCCTGCGTTGACTGCCAATGAATAGGTCTGCCAGTCGGGCAGCGGCACTTTTTGGTCTTCCATGCCGGGCAACGGTTGCGGCACCGGCACCAGGGCCACCTTGAGCGCCAGGCCGAGCAACTGGAACCTGGTTTGCAACGGCCGCAACAACTTCTCGGTTGCCAGCAAGGTTTCATTGCCGCCGGGCGGCAGGCTCAGCGGCGCGCTGGAACTGGCTTTGTCGCCGTTGGTGTCGACCGAGGCGGTAGGCACTTGCGCCAGCAAGTAGCCGGTGGTCGAGCTCCCACGCGACCAACTGTAGCGGCTTTGGCCGGCCTCGCACACATACTCGTCCAGCAGCCAGCCGCCGGGCGATAGCAAGCCCAACTGGCCGATACAGGCTTGGGTAAACACTTTGGGCAGCGGCTTGCCCGGCCACGGATGGGGAGCCTGGTTGGGACCGGCCTGCCCCAGCATTTGCCGGCGCGCCGCTTCCAACGCCTGCTCCCGTTCTTGCTCTTCCTTTTTATGCTTATAGACGCTCCAGCCGACTATCCCGGCCGCCGTCATCAACAACGCCAGCACGCCGGCGATGACCAGCTGCTTGCTTGAAATCTGGCGTTGCCGCGGCCGCAACGCCGCCCATTTGCCAACCCGTATCTGGCCGTCCTTCGTCCGCGGCAACAGCTCTTGAAGCCCTTTCGGGGTGAAGTTATGGAAGCCGCATTCCGCCAGCTCGGGATCGCCGATCACCCGGTTCCAGCCGCCCAGCGCATAGTCGCCGAACAGGCGCTCCAGCACTTCGGTCTTGGTGCCGGCGAAGTCGCCATTGGGCAGGAAGTTCGAATCGCGTACCGCGCAGTAAGCCCACATGCCGTCCGGCAGCTTGAAGGCGGCCAGCCAGTTATTGAGCGGTTGCTGGCTATCGTCTTCGCCGCTGCATTCGCGCGCAATCGCCTTGGCGATCAACGCCGCCAGCGACAGCATGCCGCGCCGCGCGCCTTCGCCGGTATTGGCGTAGCCGGCCTGGACGGTCGCTTGCTCGCGGCGCAGCAGCAGCAGATCGGAGTCGATCTTCTTGCCGAGTTCGGCCGCCTCCCGCCACAATTCGCGCGGCCGCGACAGCGATTGCCAGAACAAGCCGCAAATGAATTTGCGCTTGTCGATCTGAGTGATAAGAATGGCCATGTCCGAGTGTCCGATCAGGCGCCGTCCATCATGATCGGCGTGACCAGAATCACGATCACTTCCTTGTTCGCCTGCGCCTTGAAGCCGCCGCCGAACAGGTAGTTATTGGCCTTGCCCACACCCTGGCGGTCGAGATTGTCGTCGGTCTGTTCAAAGCCGCTGATGATCAGCGTCTGGTTCGATTTCATCGAGACCCGCTGCAGGAAATTGCGGGTATCGACCTCCGGCGTCTGGATCAGGTTGCTGCCGTCTCCGCTTTTCACTTCGCCGATCTTGCGCAAGGCGGAAATATCCACCGAAAATTGCAGCATCACGGTGCCATTGTTAAGGACGTGCGGCAGGATCGTCATATTGAAGCCCGATGTCACCACCCCGGGATTCAACGATGAAGTCGCACCGACATTGGACGTCAGCGTAGTGGTCGACGACTTGAGGTAAGAGGTCTGCTTGGCAACCTGCACCGGTACCGGCTGGTTGTTCAGCGTCACCACCGAGGCGCTGGTCTCGCGCCTTACCTGGCCCTGGCTGGAGAGTGCGTCGATCACCAGCGAACTGCCGGCCAGCTTGCTGCTTGAGGTGGTCAGGATGCCCGCGGAAAACGCGGTACTGCTATCGGTAGCCGCAGAGGCAAGCGTGTTCTTGATGCCGAATTTCCGGAACAGGTCGCCGTACATGAGCGACCAGTTGATGCCGTAGTTATCGCCATCGTTGACGGTCACGGCCAGCACGGTGACATTGAGCATCACCTGCTGCGACAAGGATTTGTTTTCGCTTTCGATGAAGTTGGCGATGCGCTCCAGCGTGTCGGGCGTATCGACCACGGTGATGGTGCCGGTCGCCGGCGACGACACCACTTTGCCGGAAGCCGACAGCATCGCCGTCACCGATTTTTCGATGCTGGGGTAGACCGCCAGCTGCGATTTCACTGCCGTGGTCTGGGTGTTGTTCGAATTGCTGGTGCCGCCGCCGACCGCCCCGCCGCTACTCCCGCCTCCGCCGCCGCTGTCGCCGGTGACGGAACCGCTGTTGACCGAAGCCGACACCGCCGAATCGCCGGGAATCGCCTTGATCTGGAAGGTCCGTGTATCGGTGTAGAAAAACTGTATGGTGCCGCCGCTGTATTTCCAGAATATGCCGTAGCGGGTGGTAACGCTATCCAGGAAGTTTTTGAAATTGCCGCTATATACAATATGCATCCCCTGGCTTTGCTGACCGCCGGCGAACATGCCTGGCGGCGGCATGCCGTCCACAACAACGTTCGGAGTGGCTGCGCCTGCGGCGCCATTTCCCGGCACTTTGCCGCCTGCTGCCAGCAACGCGTCCGGCATCACTTTGACCGGGATACCGGAACGCAAGGAGATCCGCTCCGCCAGCTCGGCCAGCGAATAGACGGTGCGGTCGAACACGGTGGATTCGTAAAAGATCGGCGGCAGCACGCTGCGATCCAGTTTGATGGCATTGTTGCCGAGCCAGATGCCGCTTTCGTGCGTCACGGATGGTTTGTTGCCGGCGACCGGTTCGCTGTGCCCGACCTGTTTGGCCAGGCGTCCAGCGCGTGCGCCGGCCTCAATGCTGCTGTTGTCGAGTTTCTCGGTCAGCCCGGTGCAGCCGGTAACCAGAGCTGCCGCCGCAAGCATCGCGCATAATTTGATCTGCATCATTCCCGTCCTTTGACAACGATTCGGAGAACCT
This sequence comes from Paraherbaspirillum soli, assembly GCF_042654985.1. Classification (NCBI taxonomy): domain Bacteria; kingdom Pseudomonadati; phylum Pseudomonadota; class Betaproteobacteria; order Burkholderiales; family Oxalobacteraceae; genus Paraherbaspirillum; species Paraherbaspirillum soli. The sequence continues at coordinate 266,378 of NZ_JBHSMT010000013.1, forward strand.
TGTTGCCGTCGTAAAAAATCGCGTTCATCGGTACTTCGGCTTGTTCCATGCTGCGGCTGACGGCCGCAATCGCCTCTTCAAAGGTGCCGCTGATGGACGCATGCGCGTCGATTGCATAGTCCACCGGCAGCTCCCACACCATTTGCCATCCGGCGCTGCGCGACCAGCGTGCGATCGCCGCATTCAGCGTGCGGTCGGATGCCAGCATTTCCCATTTTTGAGAGGCATGAGAAGACAGCTGCGGAACGTCGGCAGTCACCGCCGAAGCCGGAGCCGAGCTGATGTTTTTTTCTGCGACGACAGTCACGGTCGCCGCAATATCGGCGCTGCGCTGCTGCACATTGCCAAGGGCCGGTGCAGGCGACGCCAGCTGCATGCCGGTCAGGCGATGGTGGCCGGAGTCCGGCCGATCGATCCCTGACGCCGAGGCCGACGCAGTCCCGGCCTGATCAGCCTTGACCGCCATTTCCTGCGCCGTTGCAGGCGCACAGCTCAACAGGCCGCATGCTCCCAACTGCAGCGCCAACCAGCTACTCCGCAAGCGCACTCGCAACCGCGCCACTCTCGTTTCCATAACATTTCCTCTTTGGCTAACCTGCGTTTCGTCATGTGCTGTAACGCTGCGCCATGATCTCGATCCACGCTTCAATGTTCCAGAACCTGCATGCCATCACACCGCGCGACGATGCTCGCCACGCAGTACAAAGCGGTTCCAACTTGAATTAATTCCTGCTGTTTCAACCATGCGTAAAGTAACCCAGATTAATTTTCGCAACTATCAACTTTACTCAAAACGCGGTGAGGAATCGGGTTGTAAAACCGGGGATTTTCATAGGAAAAAATGGTCCTGTGCAAGCGAGGAAAAATGATTTGAAACGCATCGGCAGGAGGTGCGTAAAATTTGTTTACATCGTAGTGATCGTCGATCGGCCAGTTCGAAACACCTTTGGTTGAGTGTCATCAAGCCTTGAAAATTGACGTCAAAAGTGCGCTCTCTGGAGTGTGCGGGAGCATGGTTTAAGGGGCGCCGCAGTGTGCCGAATTACTGGGTCTTTGGGTGATGGGCCACGGAGTGCCGAGGGTTGCTTTGGATTGTATTGGTCTTGACTACCTCACCTTTTCGCCCTGACGGCGACTCACTTTATTTTGCTTCGCCAAAATAAAGTAAGCAAACAAAAGGCGACCGCAAGCCACTGCCCGCCGTAGGCAGGTCCCCAAATGCGGAATTCAACGTCAACTGCAACGTCAAAAACAACCCCAACCCCTCGGCACTCCGTGGTCCGTTAATCGGGGACACAGTAATTCGGCACGCTGCGGTGCCTCTTAAACCATGTCCCCGATTAACTACAGAGGCTGTGGTTTTGACGTTGCCGTTGCGGTTGCCGTTGATCCAATGAGCAATTTATAAAAGAGCGTCAATAGCTTGGGTCGCAAAGCCCAACGTTTGCTACGATGGCGGTGTAAATGTTGGGCTTTCCAGTTATGTAGGGCGGAAAAGCGCAGCCCTTGCAGGGCGCGTATCCGCTTGCAAGCGGATACCGTTACGCAGGCGGATGGCATGCCATCCGAAACCCCTGCTTCACCCTTCCGCCGTTTTATATGCGTCAATCGCATGTGGTACATCCAGCGGCGGATAACGCTACGCTCATCCGCCCTACGCACGTAGTAGTTAATCGGGGACATAGTTTAAGAGGCACCGCAGCGTGCCGAATTACTGTGTCCCCGGTTAACGGACCACGGAGCGCCGAGGGGTTGGAGTTGCTTTTGACGTTGCCGTTGACGTTGAATTCCGCATTGGGACGCTGCCAAATGTGGCGGCTGTCAGGCGGGAATTGTGGGAAGACATGTTTGAGCGAAGCGAGTTTGTCTTCACACCCGACTGACAGTTGGCGCATTTGGGGACCTGACCGAAGGGAAGGCAGTGGCTTGCGGTCGCCTTTTGTTTGCTTACTTTATTTTGGCGAAGCAAAATAAAGTAAGTCGCCGTCAGGGCGAAAAGCTGAGATCGCCAAGACAGCAGCACGTAAAGGCAACTACAACACCTCGGCGCTCCGTGGTCCGTCACTCGGGGACACAGTAATTCGGCACGCTACGGTGCCTCTTAAACTATGTCCCCGAGTGCCTAAGCAAAAGGAACTGAGTCGCCGTCAGCCCCCCTGAGCATTACCCCGCTTGGCCTCAAGCTGATTCACCAGATGCCTTCTGACAGTCGGCCATTCGTGGTCGATGATGGAGAACACCACGCCATCGTGATAGGAGCCGTCGTCAAGCTTGTACACATTACGCAAGATGCCATCCTGCTTGGCGCCCAGGCGCTCGATGGCGGCGCGTGATCTGTGATTCATGCGGTTGGTCCGGAATTCAACCGCGATGCAGTCCAGCGTATTGAAAGCATGCGCCAGCAGCAGCAACTTGCATTCGGTATTGATTGCCGTGCGTTGCGCGCTCGCCGCGTACCAAGTGGAGCCGATCTCGACCCGGCGCCGAGCTGCGTCGACATTCATGTAGGTGCTCATGCCGCACGCTTTTCCGGTATCAAGCCGGCGCACGGTAAACGGCAGCATGCTGCCGCTACGTTGAAGATCCAGCCTGCGTTCGATTTCGCTGCGCATCATCGCCGGCGACGGCACCGAGGTGAACCAGAGCTTCCAGATATCGCCGTCTTGCACCGCTTCCACCAACTCATCATGGTGAGCCAAGGACAGCGGTTCCAGCTTTGCATACTCTCCTGCGAGCGTGACCGATTCAGTAAAATTCATAAAATTTCTTGATCCTCGATAGGTTAAATAAGAAGGTTAAGCGCTGTATGTTGCCTCAATCGCTTCAGCATGGGCTTTAAAAATCACTCTGCGCAATGGTTTGTACTGCGACGTCAGCATGCCATTTTCGATAGAAAACTGGGCGTCGGCAATCACCAAGGCATGCACCCGCTGTTCCGCAAGCGCGGTGGCATTGCGTGCCTCCATGTAAGCCTCGAGTTCGCCCCGGTCGAGGTCGCCATTGACGGGCGAGATGACCGCGGTCAAGGCCGGTTTGCCGGCTCCGAACACGACGCATTGATGGACTGCCGGATGTTGTTTCAAATACTCCTCAATCGGACGGACCAGCACATTGCGGCCATTGAGCAGCACCACGATATCGTCGGCCCGCCCCTGGATATACAGGTAACCGTCCGCGTCCAGATAAGCCAGATCATGGGTAAACACTTCCCCGGACGGCAAGAACATCTTCTCGTTGTCCCCTTTTCCGCACCATGCGTAGCGGGTGTTGACCGGATGCCGGCTGCCTACAATCAACACCCCGTCCTGGTCGAATCGCACCGTCTTGTTGGGCAACACTTTGCCGACGCTGCCGACGCGGCAAGCATTGGGACCATTCTTGGCAACGATGCAGGCTTCGGTCGAGCCGTAGCCTTCGTAGATGGCGACCCCGGCATCATTGTAAAAATCCAGCATGGTTCGGCTGGCCGGCGCCGATCCGGTCCATAAGTAGCGGATCCGTTTACCCAGCGTCGCGTGAATCGCCAGCCGCCGCGCGCCGAGGTCGGCAGCCGCGTAATCCGTGCCGCTTTCGATCAGGGTTTTTACATCGTCGTAGAAGCCGGGGACGCCCATGATGACGGTCGGCTGGATGTGCTGCGCCGCAGGCAAGACCTCCTCCATCGAGGTCAGCGTGACGTCATGGCCGAACACCAATGCCGAATAAATCCAATATCGCTGTTGTATAAAAGACTGGGGAAAAAACACCAGGATATTGTCCGTACCACCGTGCTTGAACAGTTCTTGCACGGAATTGAGCGTGTCGTTGATGCTGCCGACCGTCGCTTCCATTCCTTTCGGTTCTGCGGTGCTGCCCGAGGTAAATTTGATCGCGCAAATGTCGTCCGCCCGATAACCCGAATGCGGCGACGGTTTTGGCGGGCGGATCGAATCGATGGCCGCCCATTTACGCACCATGCCGATGTCGATCACGTTCGGATTGTCACCCGTATAGTCCGCGGTAAAAATACACTTGAAACCGTACCGCAGCAACGATGTTTCAGCTTCGAAGCGGCCGATTTCAAGCCCGGCCACAATCCCCCCCATTTTGAGGATGGCAAGGTCCAGCAAGGTCCACTCAAGGCTGTTCTTTGCCAATATGCCGATGCGGTCGCCCGCTGTCAGTCCCAACTCCAGCAAGTGATCGCGAACGGTGGTGGCCTGGCAGTCCAGTTCATACAGGGAGATTGACCTGGCAGCACCGTTCTCGAAAAAATAAATCCGATGATCCGAAGTGGTAATTGCTCCGGTAACGATCGCATTGATAGCGTCCATGTCGATATGTCTTTCCTTGTTGTTGGGGGCTTGCTTGCCGGTGTTCGCCGATTAGGCGCGAATCGCACAATCTTCGGCCTGGAATTTCATTGCAGGGTCCGGGCCACCGCAGCGAAGAAATCATGGTCGGCAACCGGCGGTGTCCCGCTCGGCTTGGAGCGCGCGCTCCACACCACGATGACCAGTTTTTGCGCCGGATTCATATAGATATGCTGGCCGAAGATGCCGCGCGCCTCGAAGGCGCTGGCGTGAATCGAGCCCGCCGAGCGTGGTACCGGCCACAGCATGTAGCCGTAGTCGACCTGCTGGCCGCCGATCGTCTGCGGGCTGCTGGCTTCTTTCACCCAGCCCTCCGGCAACACCCGCTCGCCATCGACCATGCCGTCTTCCAGCAAGAACAAGCCGAAGCGACCGTAATCGCGCAGCGTCGCGGCGATGCCGCTACCGCCGATTTCGCCGCCGTTGGCGGATTCCAGCCACCAGGTCGCATCGGATTCCATGCCGAATTTCGCCCAGATTTTTTCGGACAAATAGGCCGACTCCGACTTGCCGACGGCGGCACTGACCAGTGCCCCCGCCACTTGTGTTTCGCCGGTGCTGTAATTCCAGCGAGTACCCGGCGCGGCGACCCGTGGCAGCTTTGCCATCAAGTCCAGCACCGCGCCGTCTTGCTGTGCGCTCTGCACTTGCAACATGTGCCGGCGATCGGAATTCGGATCGGTGTAGGTTTCCTTCCATTGAACCCCGGACGCCATCTGCAACAGCTGACGCACCGTCACGCCCTCGTAGGCGCTGCCGTTCAGCTTGGGCAAATAGCGGGTGATCGGATCGTCGATGCTTTTGATATAGCCGTCTTTGATTGCGGCCGCGATCAACGACGCCGTAATCGACTTGGCGATCGACATCGACATCCATCGCGTTTCGGGCGTATTGCCAAGCTCGTAGTTTTCGTAGGCGATCTTGCCGTTCTTGATGACCAGCAGGCCGCTTACCCGGTTCAGCGAGATATAGTCGAACAGGTCGACCTGTTTGCCAGCCGAATCGAAGACGACGTCGCGCAGGGGCTTGTCGCTGACGGCCAGCGGATAAACTTTGGCGCCGTGCGCCACAGTCCGGCTGGGAAACAGGCGATCAATGTGGCGAAACGTATTGACCTGCACATCCGGCAGCAACTTGCCGTCGTAGACTTGTTGAACGGTGCCAATCTGTTCCGATGTGTGGGACGCAGGTGCAGAAGCCGGATCTTGCGCTGCGGCGAACGGTGCCAGCGTAATCAAAATCAGCGCCGACCATAGTCGCGTGCGATTGCCCTTTAAGCAGGATATGGTTGCACCAAGCATTGAATCGAGTCTCCCATTATTTTTAGTAAACATCGCGCTTATCATTGCGCTTATATCTGGAGGAATTTACCTTGGAATCGCCGTCATTACCCCTGTTAAAACTGACAGCTTGATAAGCCGGACAAGGCCGGCTTGCATGATCTTCAGCGAAGAAGAATAAAAAAAGCCACCGCAACGGTGGCCTTGTTTTATCTGTGTGTACGACCATCGGTCGGCTTATTTAACCGGGCTCCCGGAATAAGCCAGCCAGGCAAATAGCAATGCGCAAGACAGCACTGTGGACGCCAGCAAACCGACGCCGATAAATTCATTTTCAGTGCGCAAAGAAGATGTGAACACCAGGATGTTGGCGGCAATCGGCAATAAGGGCATCAATAAAAATACCTTTAATTCCATCGGCTGCAGGTAGCCCAGCCAATTCAGGGTGAAAGCAAGGCTTCCGACAATCGCCGCCGCCAGCAACACCCTGACCCCGAGCAGCAAGCCAAGCTTGCGCCAGTCGATTGTTTTGATCGCTACGTTGGCCACGCTCATACCGACCAGTCCCATGCCTAACACGGATGTCATCAAGGTCGCGACATCCAGTGCAAGCACCAAGGCGTGATTGTTCATCAGCGGCGCACGCAGTCCCAGCCAGTGCAAAAGAAATGCGCCAGCCGCCATATAAATGGCGGGCACTTTAAATAGTTTCGACAGCGCTGAAGACTTGCCGGGCTGCTCGCTTGCAATCAGCAAAAAGCCGACAGTGTTGCCGAACAACATACCGCCAACATACAGCGCCGTCATCACGTTGGCGCCACTATTGCCATAGATCGCCTGGACGATGGGAATGCCGAACCAGCCGATATTGAAATAGCCGAAGGCGCAACGCAAAGTACCTTTGCTAACGGTATCTTTGAACCATCCGGTGAAAGCGCTGGCGCCGATAGCCATCAGCGAGCTGACGCCGAAAGCCAATGCCACCAGCAACAGGAATGGCGCGATTTCCGAAAAAAGCGCGCCCTTGAAAACCACAATCGGCACGCAACCATAGAACAGCGTTTTTGCCACCAAATCTTGCGACAGGCGCAGCCAGCGCCTCGACGCATAGCCGCCGGCCACATACAGATAGGCCGGCAGCAGTTTGGAAAAAAGATAGAAAAATGTCGTCATCTCTCAGGTTGCGCAATCAACCCAGGCCTTCCAGACGAATCTTGGTGACTGAGCCGACCACCGTCGACAAGGCTTCGATCTTCGCAATCGCCGCTTGCACGTTCTTTTCCTGGGTCTGGTGGGTCAGCATGATGATGTCGGTGCGGGTTTCGCCTTCTGCCGGCTCTTTTTGCAGCATGGCGTCGATCGAGATCGAGGCGTCGGCCAGGATGCGCGTGACGTCGGCCAGCACACCGCGCTGGTCGGCGACATGCATGCGCAGATAGTAGCTGGTGGTGATTTCCGCCATCGGCAGAATCGGCGTGTCGGCCATCGCGTTGGGCTGGAATGCCAGGTGCGGCACGCGATGTTCGGGATCGGCGGTAGCCAGGCGGGTGATATCGACCAGGTCGGCGATCACCGCAGAAGCGGTCGGTTCGGCGCCGGCGCCCTTGCCGTAGTACAGCGTATCGCCCACCGCATCGCCGCGCACCAGCACCGCGTTCATCGCGCCTTCCACGTTGGCGATCAGACGTGTGGTCGGGATCAGCGTCGGATGTACGCGCAGCTCGATGCCGCCGTTGGTGCGCTTGGTGATGCCGAGCAGTTTGATGCGGTAGCCGAGTTGTTCCGCATAGCGGATATCGGTCGCCTGCAGCTTGGTGATGCCTTCGACATAGGCTTTATCGAACTGCACCGGGATGCCGAAAGCAATCGAGGCCATGATGGTCAATTTGTGGGCGGCGTCGATGCCTTCGATATCGAAGGTCGGATCGGATTCGGCGTAACCCAGGCGTTGCGCATCTTTCAGCGCGACGTCGAAGTCGAGGCCCTTGTCGCGCATTTCGGACAGGATGAAATTGGTGGTGCCGTTAATGATCCCGGCGAGCCACTGGATGCGATTGGCGGTCAAGCCTTCGCGCAGCGCCTTGATGATGGGGATGCCGCCGGCCACCGCCGCTTCGAACGCGACGATCACGCCTTTTTCTTGCGCCGCCTTGAAAATTTCGTTGCCATGGGCCGCAATCAACGCCTTGTTGGCGGTCACTACGTGCTTGCCGTTGGCAATCGCCTTCAGCACCAGGGTCTTGGCAATACCGACGCCGCCGATCAGCTCGATGACAATGTCGATATCGGGATGGTCGACGACCAGGTTGGCGTCATTGACGACCGTGATTTCACCATTGGTCAATTGCTTGGCGCGCTCGATATCGAGATCGGCCACCATCGTAATTTCAATTGCGCGTCCTGCGCGTGCGGCAATCTCTTGCTGATTGCGCTTCAATACGTCGAACGTGCCGGAACCGACCGTGCCTATGCCAAGCAAACCTACCTTGATGGATTTCATGATCTCTATTGCCCGTAAAAAAATCTGCTGATACCGACTGGGCGGAACCGCCGCGCCGGCGCAGAGAGTAATAACGATACTCCGCTATTGTTAAGTAAAAATGACCACCCGTCGCGGATCGAGTAGGTCGGAAAAGCGCAGCGTCTTCCGACATCGTGCATCGCATCTGCGAGTCAAACCCTAGGCCGGTTTCAAGGAGCCGATAGCGTCGGAAGGCGCTGCGCTTTTCCGACCTACCCTCAAACGGACCGACGAATCGACGATCAGGCGGTGCCGTGCCGCTTGCGATACCCCTCGAGGAAGTGGGCGATTCGTCCCACCGACTCGGCCAAGTCGTCGGAGTTCGGCAAGAACACTACCCGGAAATGATCCGGCGTCGGGCAGTTGAAGCCGGTGCCTTGCACGATCAGGACCTTTTCTTCCGCCAGCAGCTGATAGGCGAAATCCTGGTCGTCGGTGATCGGATACATCTTCGGATCGAGCCGCGGGAACATGTACAGCGCCGCCTTCGGCTTGACGCAGGTAACGCCGGGGATATCGGTCAGCAACTTGTGCGCCATATCGCGCTGGCGCGTCAGACGGCCGGTCGGCGCCACTAGGTCTTGAATGCTTTGATAGCCGCCGAGCGCGGTCTGGATCGCATACTGGCCGGGCACGTTGGCGCACAGCCGCATCGAAGCCAGCATGTTAAGACCTTCGATATAACCCTTGGCGTGTTTTTTCTCGCCCGACACCACCATCCAGCCGGCCCGGTAGCCGCAGGAGCGATAGTTCTTCGACAAGCCGTTGAAGGTGATGAACAGCACATCGTCCGCCAGCGAGGCAATCGAAGTGTGGGTATTGCCGTCGTACAGCACCTTGTCGTAAATCTCGTCGGCAAAAATAATCAGTTGATGCTCGCGCGCCAGATCGACGATTTGTTGCAGCAATTCATCCGGATACAAGGCGCCGGTCGGATTGTTCGGGTTGATGACGACAATCGCCCGGGTATTCGAATTAATTTTCTTTTTGATATCTTCGATATCCGGGAACCAGCCGGACTGCTCGTCGCACACATAGTGGCGCGGAGTGCCGCCGGACAGGCTGACCGCCGCGGTCCACAGCGGGTAGTCGGGCGACGGCACCAGCACTTCGTCGCCGGTATTGAGCAGCGCGTTGACGCTCATTACGATCAGCTCCGAAATACCGTTGCCGAGGTAGATGTCATCCACGCTGACGCCCTGGATATGCTTCTGCTGGGTGTAGTGCATCACCGATTTGCGCGGCGCGAACATGCCCTTGGAATCGGTATAACCGGAGGCGTTGCCCATATTGAGAATCATGTCCTGGACGATCTCGTCCGGCGGCTCGAAGCCGAACACCGACAGGTTGCCAATGTTCAACTTGATGATCTTATGACCCTCTTCTTCCATTTGCCGCGCTTTTTCCAGCACGGGGCCACGTATGTCATAACAAACTTCGTCCAGCTTCTTGGATTTTTGAATTGGTCGCACTGTACAGTTCCTTGTATTTGATACAACGTATTTAATACAACATGATCAAGCAATAAAAACTTTCTGAAAAATGACTGTACGCCAATGACCGCAGCATTGCTGCCGCCATGCTTGTTGCCAACTGCTTCCGCCACTTTTCAGAGAGCTTTTTGGCGACCGCCCAAGCGCCGCCAGAACCGTCCATTCTGCCGAAAGCGTGAGCATTTATCAATCAATAACGCGAGCTTGCTGATGGAAAACGCTACAATGCAGCACTTTATTTTCCAATTTTCGGCAATTGGCTCGCCTCCCACGTGTCAAATTTTGATTTTGAGTTCGCCACTGGTCACGCTACCAACTAGACAATGAAGCTACATACCACCTCGACCCAGCAATATCAAACCGTCACTGCCTACGATGACAATGGCGTGGAAATCAACGCAATCCGTTTCGAGCACAGCTTGCTGGTATTGCCGGAATCCGCGCCCGTGGTCTGGCCGGTCAGCGATTTCGACGCGCTGCACACCGAGCATTTCGAGCACATCGCCAGCACCGACCCGGATGTCGTAATCCTGGGCACCGGACAGCGTCAGCGCTTCGTTCACCCGAAACTGACCGCGGCGCTCACGACGCGTCGTATCGGCGTCGAATGCATGGACAACCAGGCCGCCTGCCGCACTTACAACATCCTGATGGCCGAGGGACGCAAAGTGGCACTGGCATTAATTTTCAACACACCCAAGGAAGCCGCTCAAGATGCGTGAATTGCATAAATCGAAAACCTTTGTCTGGCTCCTATTCCTGCTGTTTTGCATCATATGGTGTTACATGCTGGGCGCCCGCACGCTGGTGCCGACCGATGAAGGACGCTATGCCGAAATGGCGCGCGAAATGGTGGCCACCGGCGACTGGATCACATTGCGCCTGAACGGCATCAAATACTTTGAAAAACCTCCGCTCCAGACCTGGATGAATGCGATTACGTTCGAGCTGTTCGGCCTCGGCGAATGGCAGGCACGGCTCTGGACCGGCTTATGTGGCTTGCTTGGCGTGGTGCTGGTTGCGTTCACCGGACGTCGCGTGTTTTCGCCGCGGGTCGGTTTTTATGCCGCACTGGTGCTGGGTTCCAGCTTCCTGTGGGCTGGGCTGGGCCACATCAACACGCTCGACATGGGCTTGTCCGGAATGATGACGCTGGCCTTGTGCGGCTTGCTGTTAGGACAACGCAGCGATATCGGCGCTACTGAACGCCGCAACTGGATGCTGCTTTGCTGGGCCGGGATGGCGTTGGCGGTCTTGTCGAAAGGCTTGATCGGCGTGGTATTGCCGGGCGCGGTGCTGGTGCTGTACACGCTGTTTTCACGCGACTGGGCGATCTGGAAGCGTTTGCATCTGGTGCTGGGGCTAATCGTATTCTTCGCGATCACGACACCGTGGTTTGTGCTGATCTCGCTGAAGAATCCGGAATTCCCATATTTCTTCTTTATCCACGAACACTTCCAGCGCTTCACCACCGATGTCCATCATCGCTCGGGCCCGCTGTATTACTTCGCGCCGATCTTGCTGTTGGGTATCGTGCCCTGGCTCGGCGTGCTGTTCCAGAGCTTGTGGCAAGGCGCGCATGAACGCAGCGCCGCGTCCGGCTTCCAGCCGAAAAAGATGCTGCTGATCTGGGCTGTTTTCATCTTTTTCTTTTTCAGCATTTCGGACTCCAAGCTGCCGTCGTACATCCTGCCGATCTTCCCGGCGTTGGCGCTGTTGATTGCCTGCCATCTGGACAATGCTTCGAACAAGGCGGTGATCGCCTCCGCCAGTTTGTTGCTGCTGCCGGCCGTCGTCGGCCTGGCGCTGTGCTGGAAAATTCCGTCGCTGGCCAAGGATGCGTATTCATTGCCGTTGCTGCAAGCGCATGTGCCCTGGGTCTTCGCCGCCTCGGTGATCGCCTTTATCGGCGGCATTGCCGCCATCCGGCTGGCGCGCCGTCAACGGGAATGGGCCGTAGTCGCGCTCGCCGCCAGCGGTTTTGTTGCGGGCCAGCTGTTGATGGCCGGCCACGATCCTCAGGGCCGCTATTCGGCCGGCATCGACCTGGTGCCTGCCATCCAGGCCGAAATGACGCCGCAAACCACGCTTTACGTGGTCGGCAAATACGAGCAGTCGCTGCCGTTTTACCTGCGCCGCACGATGACCATGGTGCAACATATGGATGAACTGGAATTCGGCTTGGGCCAGGAACCGCAATTGTGGATTCCGACCATCGACGCGTTTGTCGTCAAATGGACCGCCGATCAGGCTGCCGGCAAGAAAGACATCGCGATCATCCGCCCTGAAAACTATCAGGAACTGCAACAACGCGGCGTTCCGATGCGCGTCATCGGCCAGGACCCGCGGAGAGTGGTGGTCAGCAACGTGCTGCCGGCAGCAGCCCCCGCTGCGCCAGCGGCCGCGCCTGCCGCAGCAACTCCAGTCACACCATAACGACGAATCGACATGACTCTTACTACTTTTGTTTTTCTCTTCATCGGCATTTGCCTGAACGCCGCCGCCCAATTGCTGCTGAAGGCCGGCACCAATGCGGTCGGCGTGATCAGCCTGACGCCGCAGAACTGGTTCGCCACCGGCATCAAGCTGGCGACCCAACTGCCGATCCTGGCCGGCTTGAGCTGCTATGTGATCTCGGTGGTGGTGTGGATCATCGGCCTGTCGCGGGTCGATGTCACCATTGCTTATCCGCTGCTGTCGCTGGGCTACATCATTAGCGCCGTCGGCGCCTGGTATTTCCTGGGCGAGGCGGTCTCGGCCCAGCGTTTGATCGCGATCGGCATCATCATCGTCGGCGTGGTATTGCTGACCCGTAGCTGATTCATACAGTTGATTCGCGCAGCTGATTCGACCTTAACCATTTTGGACATCCAAATCATGAGCCAACAACCATTTCTCCCCTTTTCCAAGCCCACCATTGATGAAGCCACCATCGCCGCTGTCGGCGATGTGCTGCGCTCCGGCTGGATCACCAGCGGCCCCAAGGTGCAGGCGTTTGAAGCGCAGTTGTCGGAATATTTTGGCGGCCGTCCGGTGCGCACTTTCAACTCCGGCACCTGCACCATGGAAATCGCGCTGCGGATCGCCGGCATCGGCGCCGGCGACGAAGTCATCACGACCCCGATCTCATGGGTCGCCACCGCCAACGTAATTATCGAAACCGGCGCGACGCCGGTGTTTGCCGATATCGACCCGGTCACGCGCAACCTCGATCTGGCGCAGGTCGAAGCCGCCATCACGCCGCGCACCAAGGCGATCATCCCGGTTTATCTGTCCGGCCTGCCGCTGGATATGGATAAGCTGTATGCATTGGCCAAGAAACATAATTTGCGTGTGATCGAAGATGCCGCCCAGGCGCTCGGCTCCACCTGGAACGGCCAGCGTATCGGCTCCTTCGGCGACTTCGCCTCGTTCAGCTTTCAAGCCAACAAGAACGTCACTTCGGCCGAAGGCGGCTGCCTGGTGTTGAATAACGCCGAAGAAGCACGGCTGGCGGAAAAATACCGGCTGCAAGGCGTCACCCGCAGCGGCTTCGACGGCATCGACGTCGATGTCCTGGGCGGCAAGTTCAACATGACCGACATCGCGGCCACCATCGGTCTCGGCCAGTTTGTCCACATCGACGCCATTACCGCGCATCGGCGGCAACTGGCGCAACATTACTTCGCCTGCTTCGGCAGCGATTTTGTACAAAAATACGGCGCGCAACTGCCGGTCCCCGACTTCGAAAACAGCAATTGGCACCTGTTCCAGCTGGTGCTGCCGGAGCGCAAGGATGGCAAGCCGGCCCGCGCCACCTTCATGGAGCAGATGCAGGAACACGGCATCGGCACCGGCTACCACTACCCGGCGATCCACCTGTTCAGCATGTACCGCGCGCGCGGCTTCAAGGAAGGCATGTTCCCGGTTGCGGAGCGGGTCGGCCGCCTGATCGTGACGCTGCCGATGTTCAATACGATGACCACGAACGATGTCGAACGGGTCGTCAACGCGGTAAAATCCGTGCTTCAATAACATTGCGAACGCTTGATGAAACCAGAACTTTCCGTCGTCATCCCGGTTTACAACGAAGAATCCGGCCTCGCCAAATTGTTCGAACGGCTCTATCCCTCGCTCGACGCACTCGGCATCACTTATGAAATCCTGTACGTCAATGACGGCAGCCGCGACAAGTCGGCGGCGATCCTGGCGGAAAAATTTCGCGAGCGTCCGGATGTCACCCGCGTCGTGCTATTCAACGGCAATTTCGGCCAGCACATGGCGATCCTGGCCGGGTTCGAGGCCAGCCGCGGCGAGATCATCGTGACCCTCGACGCCGATCTGCAAAATCCGCCGGAAGAAATCGGCAACCTGGTAGCCAAGATGCGCGAAGGTTACGATTACGTCGGCTCGATCCGGCGCAAGCGCCAGGATTCGGCCTGGCGCACCATCGCCTCCAAGGCGATGAACGTGCTGCGCGAAAAAATCACCGGCATCAAAATGACCGACCAGGGCAATATGCTACGCGCCTATGGCCGCAACGTGGTCGACCTGATCAACCAGTGCAAGGAAGTCAATACTTTCGTGCCGGCGCTGGCTTACACCTTCGCCCGCAAACAGGCCGAGATCGTGGTCGAGCACGAAGAACGTTCGGCCGGCGAGTCGAAGTATTCGCTGTACAGCCTGATCCGTTTGAATTTCGATCTGGTGACCGGCTTTTCGATCATGCCGCTGCAGCTGTTTTCGCTTATCGGCATCGGCCTGTCGTTCTTCTCCGGCGCCTTGTTCGTGGTGCTGCTGGTGCGCCGCTTCCTGCTCGGCTCCGAGGTGCAAGGGGTGTTCACGCTGTTTGCATTTGCCTTCTTCCTGATGGGCATGATCCTGTTCGGCATCGGCTTAGTCGGCGAATATGTCGGCCGCATCTATCAGCAAGTGCGAGCCCGTCCACGCTATGTGGTACAAGCATTGCTGGAGCAATCATCGGCCGAGGATACCCAAGCATCATGAAAGCCGTCGTCTTTGCCTATCACAACGTCGGCGTGCGCTGCCTGAAAGTCTTGCTGGCGCGCGGCGTCGAGATCGCCCTGGTGGTGACCCATGAAGACAATCCGCAGGAGACCATCTGGTTTGAATCGGTCTCCGCGTTGTGCCAAGAACACGGCATCCCGACCGTCACCCCGGCCGATCCGGCCAGTCCCGAGTTGCTGGCGCAAGTAACAGCGCTGCAACCTGACTTCATTTTCAGTTTCTATTACCGCCACATGCTGCCGGTCGCTTTGCTGGCGCTGGCCGGACACGGCGCGTACAACATGCACGGTTCGCTGCTGCCCAAATATCGCGGCCGGGTGCCGATCAATTGGGCGGTCTTGCACGGCGAAAGCGAAACCGGCGCCACCCTGCACGAAATGGCGGCCAAGCCGGATGCCGGCGCCATCGTCGCCCAAACCGCAGTGCCTATCCTGCCCGACGACACCGCCTATGAAGTCTTCGGCAAGGTCGTGGTGGCGGCAGAACAAACGCTGTGGAACGTGCTGCCAGCGATGCTGGCGGGAAAAACGCCGAAGCTGCCGAACGACATATCGCAGGGCAGCTATTTCGGCGGCCGCAAGCCGGAGGATGGCAGAATCGACTGGAGCAAGCCGGCCCAGCAGGTATACAACTTGCATCGCGCAGTGGCGCCGCCCTACCCCGGCGCCTGGACCGTGATCAAAGACACCACTTTCGTTATCGGAAATGCACGTCTATCGGCTAACTTGCCCGAAAAAGCGGTCGCGGATTTGCCTACCGGCTTGGCGGTGGTGGATAATCGCATTGTTGGCGTCTGCGGCGATGGTCGCACGCTGTTGATTAACGAGTTACTGGCAAACGGACAATCCGTTTCGCCGGCGGCCTTACAAAACATCCTTTTATAAAACATCCTGGCAGTGTCATTCCGCAGCGAATGCGGGATCTCAAACCACCGTGCCATACAGGAATTGCAGCGTTTGAGATTCCATCGTTCCGGAATGACAACCTAATTAGATACTCATATGAAAAAAGTCCTCATCCTCGGCGTAAATGGTTTCATCGGCCACCACCTGTCCAAACGGATCCTGGAAACCACCGACTGGCACGTCTACGGCATGGACATGATGACCGACCGGATCGGCGACCTGCTCGACAACGATGCGTATAAATCGCGCATGCATTTCTTTGAAGGCGACATCACCATCAACAAGGAATGGGTCGAGTATCACGTCAAGAAATGCGATGTGATCCTGCCGCTGGTGGCGATCGCCACGCCGTCGACTTATGTCAAGCAGCCATTGCGCGTATTCGAGCTGGACTTTGAAGCCAATCTGCCTATCGTCCGCTCCGCCGCCAAATACAAGAAGCACCTGGTATTCCCATCGACGTCCGAAGTCTACGGCATGTGCCACGACGAAGAATTCGATCCCGAGCAGTCTGAATTGATCTGCGGCCCGATCAACAAGCCGCGCTGGATTTATTCGTGCGCCAAGCAATTGATGGATCGCGTGATCTGGGGCTACGGCATGGAAGAAGGCTTGAATTTCACCCTGTTCCGTCCGTTTAACTGGATCGGCGCCGGCCTCGATTCTATCCACACTCCGAAGGAAGGCAGCTCACGCGTAGTGACGCAATTCTTTGGTCATATCGTCCGCGGCGAAAACATTTCGCTGGTCGACGGCGGCCAGCAAAAACGTGCTTTCACTTATATCGACGACGGCATCGATGCGCTGATCAAGATCATCGCCAACAAAGACGGCGTCGCCAGCGGCAAGATCTACAACATCGGCAATCCGGTCAACAACTACTCGATCCGCGATCTGGCCGACATGATGTTGAAACTGGCCGCCGAATATCCGGAATATGCGGACTCGGCCAAGAAGGTCAAGCTGGTCGAAACCACTTCCGCCGCTTATTACGGCAAGGGCTATCAAGACGTGCAAAACCGCGTGCCGAAAATCACCAACACTTGCGACGAGCTGAACTGGCAACCAAGCACAACCATGGCCGACACCTTGCGCAATATTTTTGATGCGTATCGTGGCCAGGTGGCTGAAGCACGTGCGTTGATGGATTAAAAAAAGCATGACACAGGGTGGACTTGCGCCAGCTTTTCCACCCTTCCCCGCAGACCTCCTCCCCCTCTAGCCCGACCGAATACCTTGCCTCTTCTCACATTAAAGATCGACGCCGACACCTATCGCGGCACCCGTGAAGGAGTGCCCAATCTGGTACGCCTGCTCACCAAATACCAGGCCCGCGCCACTTTCCTGTTTTCTCTTGGACACGACCATACCGGCTGGGCCTTGAAACAGGTGTTCCGCCCCGGATTTTTCCAAAAGGTATCGCGCACTTCGGTGGTCGAACATTACGGCCTCAAGACCTTGATGTACGGCGTACTGCTGCCGGCGCCGGATATCGGCAAAACCTGCGCCAAGTACATGCAAGCAGTGCGCGATGCAGGATTCGAGTGCGGCATCCATACCTGGGATCATCGGGTCTGGCAGGACCACGTACGCCAGCGCGACGGCAGCTGGACCAGTCTGCAAATGCAGCGTTCGTTCGACCGCTTTACCGAGATCTTCGGCACGCCTTCGAAGACCCACGGCGCCGCCGGCTGGCAAATGAATCCCACCGCATTTGAACAGCTGGAGAAATTCGGCATGGCCTACTCATCGGACGGCCGCGCCATGCTGACCGAGCGCGGCACCTTGGCCGATCCCGCTGCGGGTCCGCATCGACTGCAGATAAACGGCAACACGCTGAACTGCATACAGTTGCCGACGACCCTGCCGACGCTGGATGAACTGCTAGGCCGCAGCATCGACGGCATCGAATTGAACCCATCGAATATCGCCGCGCATATCCTGAAGCTGACCGAAACTCCGCGCGATCATGTATTTACTCTGCACGCAGAACTTGAAGGACAGAAACTTGCCCCCATCTTCGAAAAATTGCTACAAGGATGGCGCGCACAGGGCTACGATCTGGTGGCCATGGAAGATCTCTATCAGCAAGTCAAAGACCAGCCGCTGCCGAGCCTGCCGCTACTGTGGGCGGAACTGCCGGGGCGGTCGGGTGAAATGATTATGCAAGCGCCGGCGGAGCCAGGCAGTCGGAGTACCTGAGACTGATGTTTTGACATCCTCCTGCGTTGGCAACCGATTCATCATATTTTTAGTGAACAGGACAATACAGTGGCTGACAAACCATCCATCATCGACAAGACAGTGCCCGACTTCTCCGCTGCCATGACCGGCGACAAGACTTTTACCTTGTCGGATTATCGCGGTCAAAATGTCGTGCTGTACTTTTACCCAAAGGACAACACCCCGGGTTGCACCACCGAAGGCATCCAGTTCCGCGACCTGTATCCGGAATTTCAAAAACACAATACCCAACTGTTTGGCATCAGCCGCGACAGCATTCGTTCGCACGACGGCTTCAAGGCCAAGCTAGAGATGCCGTTCGACCTGATTTCGGACCCGGACGAGACGCTATGCGTCATGTTCGACGTGATGAAAATGAAGAATATGTACGGGAAACAAGTCCGTGGCATTGAGCGCAGCACGTTTGTGATTGACGGCGCCGGCACATTGGTGAAAGAATGGCGTGGAGTGAAAGTACCGGGGCATGTTGCAGAAGTACTGGAGTTTGTTAAGACTATTGCTTGAGTTTATCTGTCCTTGAATTCTAAAATTTATCTCTGTAAGCCGTTTGCGGACAAGGTCACGAACCTTCCCAAACGGCTTTTTTACTTTCGATTTGTGCTTTTTGCAATTACCGATGTTCTTTCATCATTTGCCGTTGCCCCAGGCACTACCTCTCCCGTTTGCTCCAGTTTGTGTTAACGCTAAAGCGAACTATTTTTTTATCCTTAAAGCGAGGTTCTGATGCCCCTACCAAAATTACCGACCAAACCCGCTTCTTTACTATCCGTTCAAGATTATCCAAAAGCGGAAGCGGGCAAAGCCGTCAAACCCCGTATCGCTATCGTCGAGCCGATGGCCCGCAGCGTGGAAGCTGCGCCACCAGCACGCATCAAGCCAGTAGAAGCGCGTAAAACCGGCAAGGCGCCGGCAGAAAACGCGCGCGCCGTGATCGCCGCCAAACCGGCAAAACCGGCTGACCGCCCGAAATCAAGCACCAGCCGCGCCGCCGACAAATCCGGCGTGACCAAGTTGTTTGTGCTGGACACCAACGTGCTGATGCACGACCCGACGTCCTTGTTCCGTTTTGAAGAACATGACATCTACCTGCCGATGGTGACGCTCGAAGAACTCGACAATCACAAGAAAGGCATGTCGGAAGTTGCGCGCAACGCCCGCCAGGTATCGCGCTCGCTGGATGCCTTGGTTGGCGACGTGGTCGACGACCTGATCGACCACGGCATTCTGTTGTCCAAGCTGGGCAACAAGGACGCCAAGGGCCGTTTGTTCTTCCAGACCAAACTGCAAAACGCCGACTTGCCGGAAGGACTGCCGGTCGGCAAGGCAGACAACCAGATTCTCGGCGTGGTGCGTGCGCTCGAAGCAGAGCTGCCGACCCGTCCGGTGGTATTGGTGTCGAAAGACATCAATATGCGCATCAAGGCGCGCGCCATGGGCCTGCCGGCTGAAGACTATTTCAACGATCATGTGCTCGAAGATACCGACCTGCTGTATTCGGGCATCCAGCCTTTGCCGGACGATTTCTGGAACAAGCACGGCAAGGGCATCGAGTCGTGGCAAGAGAATAAACACGGCACCGGCTATACCTTCTATCGCCTGAGCGGGCCATTGGTGCCGTCCCTGCTGGTGAATCAATTCGTTTTCATCGAGCCGAAAAACGGTGAGCCGGCATTCTACGGACAAGTCACGCAGATCAACGGTAAAACTGCGGTGATGCAAACCTTGCGCGATTACGGCCATGCCAAAAACAGCGTCTGGGGCATCACTGCGCGCAATCGCGAGCAGAATTTTGCGCTGAATCTGCTGATGAATCCGGACTGCGATTTCGTCACCCTGCTGGGTCAGGCCGGTACCGGCAAGACCTTGCTGGCGCTGGCCGCAGGCTTGGCACAAGTACTGGAAACCAAGACCTACAACGAAATCATCGTCACCCGTGTCACGGTGCCGGTCGGTGAAGATATCGGCTTTCTGCCGGGTACCGAAGAAGAGAAAATGGGGCCGTGGATGGGCGCCTTCGACGACAACCTGGAAGTGCTGAACAAATCCGATTCTGATGCCGGCGAATGGGGTCGTGCCGCGACCCAGGATCTGATTCGTTCACGCATCAAGATCAAGTCGCTCAACTTCATGCGCGGCCGCACTTTCGTCAACAAGTTCCTGATCATCGACGAAGCGCAAAACCTGACGCCGAAGCAAATCAAAACCTTGGTGACGCGCGCAGGACCGGGTACTAAAATCATCTGCCTGGGCAATATCGCCCAGATCGACACGCCGTACCTGACCGAAGGCTCCAGCGGCCTGACCTATGTAGTGGATCGTTTCAAAGGCTGGTCGCACAGCGGCCATGTGACACTGGCGCGCGGCGAACGCTCGCGCCTGGCGGACCATGCCAGCGACGTGCTGTAACCGACCTCGCTGATCAGTGGTGCAGCGATGCACCACTCTGTAAGCTGAACGGGCGCGATTCGATCTCGATTGAATCGCGCCCATTTTTATTAGGAACCCCGGAACTGAGGCAAGCAAATGAAAATCGCAATTTTGTCTGACATCCATGGAAATATTTGGGCGCTGGAAGCTGTGCTGGCCGACGTCAAAAAACAGGGAGTGGACCTGCTCGTAAACGCCGGCGACATCCTGTCTGGACCGCTGGAGCCATCGGCCACCGCCGATTTATTGATGTCCCTGAACCTGCCGACCATCAAAGGCAATCACGAGCGTCAGCTACTCGCCTGCGAACACAAGCGAGGCGGCCCGTCCGACCAGTTTGCTTTTGAGCACACCACACAAGCGCAGCGCGACTGGTTGCAAGGATTGCCAGCCACGCTAGAGCTCAGCAATGAGGTTTTTATGTGTCACGGCACGCCATCCAACGACCTGATCTATTTTCTTGAAGAGGTCGACCAGCGCGGTCGTTACCTGGCGCCGATCGCAAATGTCGAAGCGCATGCAGGCAGCCTGAAGCACAGCCTGATCATTTGCGGGCATTCCCACAAGCCGCGCAGCTATGCCATCTCCGGCGGGCGTCTGGTGGTCAATCCGGGCAGCGTCGGCCTGCAAGCCTATGACGACGACCAGCCCTATTTCCACACGGTCGAAAACGGCAGCCCGCATGCGCGCTACGCCATTTGCGAGAGCGCCGGCAGCACCTGGAATGTCGGACATCGCTGCGTCAGTTACGAGCATGAAAAAGCAGCTGCGACAGCGCACCGCAATGGACAGCAAGACTGGGCCAAATGGCTGGCAACCGGCAGGGCATAAAAAAACGGCGCACCTCAGTGCGCCGCAACCTTAAGACAATACACAGTAACTTAGAACGCCACCGGACGCCACTTCAATAAGCGCTTTTCCAACGTGGTCAGCAAATAATCAGCAGCCAGCGCCACTACCGCCAGCACGATCATTGCAGCAAACACACCGCTGGCATTAAATGCGCCTTGCGCGGTCGAGATCAGCAAGCCGATACCCTGCTTGGAACCCAGGAATTCGCCGACCACCGCGCCAACCAGGGCGAAACCGAAGCTGACATGCAGGCTTGCCAAGATCCAGCTGAGCGCGGAAGGAATCACCACCGACATCGTGACCTGGCGCGGCGAGGCGCCCAGGATCTGGGCGTTGGCGATCATGTAACGATCGGCTTCACGCACTCCCTGGAATGCATTGCCGAACACCACGAAGAACACCATCACCACCGCCAGCGCGACCTTGGATGCCATGCCGAGGCCCAACGCGATCACGAAAATCGATCCAAGCACCACCCGAGGAATCGAGTTGGCGACTTGAATATAGATACTGAATACATCCGACAGCAACTTGTTGCGGCCTAACAAAATGCCGCAAATGACACCGGCCACCGAACCGATAAAAAACCCGAGCACGGTCTCTTCCAGCGTCACCAATACCTGCGTCCACAACGGTCCCTGCGAAGTGCCGTCGACCATCCAGTCGATAATCTGAATCACGATCAGCGATGGTTGCGAAAAGAAGAACGGATCGATCCATTGCAGCCGTGCCGCCAGCTCCCAGCCGCCGAGGATGAATACCAGGATGCCGATGCGCAAAGACATCACCAGCCAATAGCGCTGCTTGATTTTTCGTTGTGCTTCTTGCTCGACAGTGGCCAGGCTGGCAGCGCTGAGCTTGTCGATCGTTTGTACTTGATTCATGGTGCTACCTTTTTCCTCTCGCTCAATCTAAATAGTTGAACGACATAGTTAACTGATGTGTACTTCTTCTCGCAGGTCGGCCCAGATCTTGCGCGAGATGTCGATAAAGCGCTGTTCGTAGCGCACCTCGGACATCACGCGCGGGCGCGGCAGGTCGATCTCGTACACGCTCTTCAGGGTGGCTGGGCGCGCCGTCAACACGTAGACCTTGTCGGCCAATGCAATCGCCTCTTCCAGATCGTGCGTCACGAACACCACCGAGCCGGCTTGCGACGACCACAGCTGCAGCAACTCATCCTGCATCAGTGTCCGGGTCTGCATGTCGAGCGCGCTGAAAGGCTCGTCCATCAACAGGATTTCCGGACTATTGATAAAGGTCTGGGCCAGCGCAACGCGCTTGCGCATGCCGCCCGATAATTGATGCGGATAATGATTGCTGAACTTGTCGAGGCCGACCCGGCGTATCCATTCTTCCGCCAGCGCGTAGGCGGCATCTTTCGGCTTGCCGCGAAACAGCGGTCCGGCGGCGACGTTGTGCAGCACGCTGCGCCACGGGAATACGGCATCGTTCTGAAATACAAAACCGATGCGCGGATCGATGCCGTTGACCGGCTCACCCATGATGCGCACTTCGCCGACGGTCGGCTTCAGCAAGCCGGTGATCATGCTGAGCGTGGTCGACTTGCCGCAACCGGTCGGTCCCACCACGGCGACGAACTCGCCGCGCGCCACGCTCATCGTGAAATCGCGCAGCGCAACGGTCGCTTTGCCGTCCGGAGAAATAAAACGACAGGAGACGTTACGTAATTCGATCGCCGGCGTATCCCGCGAAACCTGCTGTGCCGACGCTGAAGCCGCAGCGGGGGCGTATGTTGATTGGTTCATTCCACATTTCCTTTGCATGAAGTAGGTCGGAAAAGCGCAGCGCCTTCCGACATGGCGGACTGCTGCGTCGGAAGGCGCTGCGCTTTTCCGACCTACGACATCGGTTGTTACCGGCGCATGGAGCGCCGGCCGTCGGCATTACTTCACTTGATTGACAAACTCGTCGGTGTAAGTTTTGGAGAGGTCAATGTGCTTGCCTTTGACGTTTGGATTAAATCCGGACAGCACTTGCAGTACGGTTTCCGGCCCGCCGACCGGCATTTTTCCGGTGGCTGAAAACATCGGCAACGAATTTTGCAGCGCCTGCACATACATCGCCTTGTTGTTGCCGTAATAGTCCTTCGGCATCTTGTCGGCGATTTCAGCGGCGCTATGGGTATTGATGAATTTCAGCGTTTTGGCGAAAGCGCGCGCCAGTTTGGTCGCCTCAACTTTGTGCGAGTTCAGCCACGGGCGTTGCACGTACAGGCTGGAAGCCGGATACAGGCCGCCGAGCGCCTTGACCGTACCTTCCACGGTGCGCATGTCGACCAGCACCGAAGCTTCGCCGGTTTTCAGCAATTGCGACGCGGTCGGTTCGGTGGTCATGCCGGCATCGATGCGGCCCTGCTTCATCGCCACGATGAAAGTATTGTCAGCGCCGACCGGCAACACCGAATACTGGTTGGAAGTAATCCCCTGCTTGGCAGCCAGATATTGGGTCAGGAAATTGGTTGAGGATCCCAGACCGGTCACGCCCAGGGTTTTCCCTTTGACGTCGGCCATGCTCTTGATCGTGGCTGCAGCTTTGCTCGACACCATTTCGACCTCGCCGGGAACCTGGCCGAAAATCACGATGGTGGTGACTTCCTTGCCTTTGCTTTGCAGGTCGATCGAGTGGTCGTAGAAGCCGACCACGGCCTGCACTGCGCCGGCCAGCAATTCGTTTTCGGCATCGACCCCGGCCGGCTGCGATTGCAGTTCGACATCCAGCCCCTCTTCCTTGAAATAACCGAGTTGCTCGGTCAGCTTGGCCGGCAAGTAAATCATCTTGGTGATACCGCCGACCATGATGGTGATTTTTGAGGAATCGGCTGCCATGGCTTGACTGGCGCCAATCACGCCGGCGCCAGCCAGCAAGACGGAAATAAGGGATCCGCGGATGAGGGTTTGCATTAAGTTGTCTCCATTTATTTTTTGGGATAATGACCGGATGCTTTTGCAGCTCCAAT
This sequence comes from Paraherbaspirillum soli, assembly GCF_042654985.1. NCBI lineage: Bacteria > Pseudomonadati > Pseudomonadota > Betaproteobacteria > Burkholderiales > Oxalobacteraceae > Paraherbaspirillum > Paraherbaspirillum soli. Next base: position 290,439 of record NZ_JBHSMT010000013.1, read on the forward strand.
CTTGAGCGTATTCTAGGCTCCGATAACTTTCATCCAGCTTTCCAAATCCGCGCTATTTAACTTGCAGTGCAACATAACCATCAGGCTCTAGCACCAATGAAATTACTGCTGATCGAAGACAACCCGCCGCTGGCGCACTGGCTTACCAAGATCCTGAAAGAAGACAAATTCACCGTCGATGTCGCCACCGACGGCGAAGCGGCCGATCGCGTTTTGCAGAGTGAAAATTACGACGTGGTGCTGCTTGATCTGCTGTTGCCGAAGATGAATGGCAAGAGCGTGTTGCGGCGGCTGCGCGAGCGCCACAACAATGTGCCGGTCATGATCCTGACTGCCAGCGGCTCGATTGATGAAAAGGTGGATTGCCTTGGCGCCGGCGCCGATGACTACCTGGTCAAGCCGTTTGAAGTACGTGAGCTGGTGGCCCGGATCAAGGCGCTGATCCGCCGTCAAACGCCGGGCAAGACAGCGGAAATGCATTGCGGCAATCTGCGCTACGACAGCAACACGCGCCAGTTCTCGGTTGGCGAGCAATTGCTGGCCTTGCCCGGACGCGAGCACGATGTGCTCGAAATACTGATGCTGAAGCAAGGAAAAACCGTTTCCAAGACGGCGCTGATGGACGGCATTTTCGGACTCGATGAAGAGCCCAGCGCCGATGCGATCGAAATCTATATTCATCGGCTGCGCAAGAAACTGGAACATTGCCAGGCCGCGATCATGACGCTGCGCGGGCTCGGCTATTTACTCAAGAAGAAGGACGACCAGTGATCATCAGCCTGCGCCTGCGACTACTGCTCTGGCTGCTGATACCGCTCACATTGTTCGTCGGCATCAGCGCGGCGCTGTCGTACCGCAGCGCACAGCAGACCGCCGACCTGATCCAGGACCGTGCGCTGCTGGCCTCGGCACAGATGATTGCCGGTGCAATCAACTGGCAAGATGGCGTGCCGCATGCCAGCGTACCGCCGGCAGCGCTGGAACTGTTCGCTTCGCCGGAACAGGATCAGGTGTATTACCAAGTGGTTACCGACCATGATCGCTTGCTCGCCGGCCGTCCCGACTTCCCGCAGGACTTGCGTTTTCCGGCGCTGACGCCGGCGTTCAGCACCACCGACTACCATTCCCAGACCTTGCGTATCGTCAGCCAGGTGCGCACGCTTTACGATGCCGGCCAATTACGTAAAGTCGCGATCCTGGTCGGACAAACCATGCGCGCGCATGACCGCATGCTGGCCGACCTGTGGCGCCCCGCCCTGCATAGTCAAATCGCGATGCTAATACTGGCGATCGCTTTAGTGGTGCTCGGCCTGAGCATGGAGCTGCGGCCGATCATGCGCCTCAAGGACGAGTTGGCGGTACGCGATTCAATGTCCTTGTCGCCGCTCAGGCCGGGTCAATTGCAGCTGGAACTGCGTCCGATCGTTGACGCCATCAATCAATACATCCAGCGCCTGAACACCCAGGTCTCGGCGCAAAAGCGCTTTATTGCCGATGCCGCCCATCAGCTGCGCACCCCGCTCACGCTGATCGCTTCGCAAATCCAGTTTGCGCGGCAATTGACTGAACGCCTGCCCGCCGAGGCACAGGAGGCGCGCCTCGGCGAAGTGCTGCAAGCGATGCAGGAAAGCAGCGGCAACATGACCGACCTGACCAATAAGCTGCTTCTGCTGTCGCAGGCGGAAGCCGCGAACAGCACCGCTTTTCTAAGGCATCCGGTGGACTTGATCGCAGTGGCCGCTGCGGCGCTGGAAGAAATTGTCGGCCTGGCGCAGCGCAAGAATATCGATCTCGGGCTGGAAGCAAAAATACCGCATGCGCGGGCGCTGGGAAACGAAGCGCTATTCACCGCGATGATAATGAATCTGGTCGATAACGCCATCCGCTATACCCCGGCCAACGGCAAAGTCACCGTCGCTGTCGCCGTCAGCCAGGGACAGGTCGAGATCACTGTCAGCGATGACGGTCCCGGTATTCCGGCCGAGGTGCGCGGCCGCGTATTCGAGCGCTTTTTCCGTAACGCCGCCCCCGGTCAGGAAGGCACCGGCCTGGGTCTGGCGATCGTCAAGGAAATCGTTTTGGCCGCACAGGGAACGGTCACGCTGGGACCGGGAGCCAATAATCGCGGCCTGATCATTTTGGTGCAATTGCCCCTTTGCCAGCCGGAATAAGGGCACCCATAAGGAGCGAGGCAATATGCCTGGAATGTTGCCGTATGGATTGAATAACAGCTCTAATTAACCATCAGCACAAAAAATTGTTTTGCAGTATATTCTTGCCTAGTCAATGATTACCAAAGCAATGAAATGAGTCATCCCCCTCCGTTATTCACTCTCGATACCTATCAGATCGAGGACAGCATTGGTTATTTGCTGGCGCGGTCGCGCGCCATGCTGGTCAAAAGCTCGGACGAATTGCTTGCCGAATATGGGATTACCCATTCGCAAGCCGCGATCATTTTAATGTTATCTACCGGAAAATATTCCACTGCCGCGGACCTGGCGCGCGAGACTTACACCGATGCTGCCTCGCTCAAACGCATGATTGACCGCCTGGTCGCGCGCGACCTGATACAGCGCGAACATTGTTTGCATGACCGGCGCCTGATGAAGCTGCATCTGACCGAAGACGGCATCGAACTCTCCAAACAGATCCCGAAAGTTTTTTGTAGCGTGCTGAACCAGCATTTTTCCGAATTCAGCGCCGAAGAACTGGGCTTCCTGAAATCAATGTTGCGCCGTTTACTTGCCACTGGTAAATAATGACAGTTCATCAGCCGAAAAAATGATTGCCCATGCAAGATTAATTTGACCAGCACTTCCCTCTAGAGTTGTTAACTAACCAAGAAATCCAATCAACACCACCATGAACGCTCATTCATCCCAACCCCGGTCCGGTCTGCCAAAGCTAGGTACGCAACGGCTTGCCATCAGCGCTGCAATATTGTTGTTGACGGCTTGCGCCAACTACAGCGGCATCCATTCCACGGCACACACCAACAATCCGGACGATTACGCATCGGCATCGTCGCTGCCGGGACAAGGCGGGAAATGGCCAACGACATCAGATGTCACCATCATTGGCGGTGCGCCGTTGCAAGAGTTGGTGGATGAAGCGCTGGCGGGCAATCCCAGTCTGCAAGCCGCATCCTCCCGGGTAGCAGCCTCGCGGGCGATGGTGGAAGCAGCCGGCGCAACGTCCAAGCCGCAAGTCGGCGCCAGCCTGTCTGTCACACGCGAACGCTTTACCGAACACAGCATTTACCCGCCACCTTTCGGCGGCATGTATGTGACCGACTATGAAACCGGGCTGAACTTCAGTTACGACTTCGACTTCTGGGGTAAACACGCAGAGCAACTCCGCTCGGCGTTATCGCAAAGCAAGGCCGCGGAAGCTGAACACGTCGCGGTACGCCTGGTGCTGGCGACCGCAGTCTCGAAGACCTGGCTGCAATTGGGGCGCCAATTTGCGCAACTGGAGCTGACAGAACAGCAGTTGGCGCTACGCAGCAAGCTGGACCAACTGACGCAGCAGCGGGTTGCTGCCGGTCTGGATACGCAGAGCGACAACCAGCTAAGCCGCCAACAAATAGCCAGTCTGCACGCCGAACAAGCGCAATGGACGGAAGCGATCGCGCTGACCCGCAATCGACTCGCGGCGTTGATGGGCAAGGGACCGGATCGCGGCTTGACGATTGCGCGACCAGCGTTGCCCGCCGACACGGTGATCGCGCTGCCGGACCAACTACCGCTCGGCTTGCTGGGACGACGTCCTGATATCGTGGCCGCACGCTGGCAAGTCGAAGCAGCGCAAAGCGATATCAAGGTCGCCAAAACCGAGTTTTATCCGAACGTCAACCTGTCTGCGATGGTCGGCTTTTCCAGCCTTGGGTTTTCGAAATTCCTGACCAGCGGCAGCCGCGTGGTCGGTGCCGGCCCGGCGATCCGGTTACCGATCTTTGAAGGCGGCGCATTGCGCGCCCAACTCAAAGGCCGGGTGGCTGCCTACGATGGCGCGGTGGCGACGTACAACGAGACCGTCAACGATGCATTTCACGAGGTTGCCGACAACGTGCAATCGCTGCATGCCGCTGAGATCCAGGGGAAAAATCAACAAGCCGCAACCGAGGCAGCCGAGCGCAGCATGAAACTGGCTGAACAGCGGCAACAGGTCGGCACGGCAAATATGCTGCAAGTTGTTGCCGCCCAAATGAATTGGCTGACGCAGCGCAAGCTCGAACTCGACACGCGGGTCCGCCGCGTCGATCTGCGGATTAGCTTGATCAAATCTTTGGGCGGAGGCTTCGACGCTGCGGCCCAAGGTCTGACCCCAACCGCTGCCGAAGTTGATGCCCATGCCGCTGCTGCCGACGCCACTTAAGCCGTCAACAGCATTATTTAATTAATAAAACCGTCCACTTTTTGCGAAACCCGCATCATGAACACACCAATGCAAACATCTCAAAATAATTCTGCCGCTCCCGCCACTCCAGCCGCCGGCAACGGCAAGCGGCGCGGTCTGTTGATCGGCGCCACCGTGATTTTGATCATCCTGCTGATTGCCTACGGCATCTGGTGGATGGTCTTCGCCCGTCATTACGAAAGTACCGACGATGCATACGTCGGCGGCAACGTGGTCCAAGTCACGCCGCAAGTCGGCGGCACCGTGCTGGCGATCCATGCCGACGATACCGAACTGGTACAGGCCGGCAAGCCGCTGATCGAACTGGACAAGGCTGATGCCAAGGTAGCGCTGGATCAAGCCGACGCCCAATTGGCGCAAACCGTGCGCGAAGTGCGCACCCTGTTCGTCAACAACAGCACCTTGACCGCCAATGTCAACGTGCGTACCGCCGAACTGGAAAAAGCCCGTGCCGACTTGACCCGCCGTCAGCAATTGATCAGCACCGGCGCCATCTCCAAGGAAGAACTGGAGCACGCCAAGGTGGCAGTGCAAGGTGCGGAAGCAGCGCTGCAATCCACGCGCGAGCAACTGACTTCGAGCCGGGTCCTGACTGACCATACCTCGGTCGAGCAACATCCGAACGTACAGCGCGCCGCGGCCCAGGTTCGCAATGCTTATCTGAACTACGCCCGTACCACCTTGCCAGCGCCTATCACCGGCTATATTGCCAAACGCTCGGTCCAGCTCGGCCAGCGCGTAGCCGCCGGCACCCCGCTGCTATCGGTCGTGCCTTTGAACCAGCTGTGGGTGGATGCCAACTTCAAGGAAGTGCAGATCACCAATATGCGGATCGGCCAGCCGGTAACACTGAAGTCCGATTTGTACGGCTCCAAGGTCGAGTACCACGGCAAAGTAGTCGGCCTGGCGGCCGGCACCGGTTCTGCCTTCGCCCTGCTGCCGGCGCAAAACGCCAGCGGCAACTGGATCAAGATCGTGCAACGGGTTCCAGTGCGTATTTCGCTTGATCCGAAAGACCTGGAGGCACATCCGCTGCGCATTGGCGTTTCGATGGATGCCGTGGTCGACGTCGCGCAAACCGAAGGCACTTCACTGACGGCAGGCGCCGCACGCACCACTCCGGCCTACACCACCACGGTGTTCGACACCATCGGCAAGGAAGCCGATGCCCGCATCGCCGGCATCATCGCCGCCAACAACAATACTGCTGCTGCTGCACGTTAATAAACCACGCAAATTTATTACTTTCGATGCCGTCTGCGGCATCGAAAGTGAAATAACCCAACCGGAATGCCTGCATGAGTTCCCCTAATCCACCGAATCAGCCGCCGCAAAAGCGGCAACCCCTCACCGGCGGCAAGCTTGTTATCGGCACGGTAGCGCTATCGCTAGCTGTGTTCATGAACGTGCTCGACTCGTCGATTGCCAACGTCTCCATCCCTGCCATTTCAGGCGATTTGGGCGTATCGCCACAACAAGGCACCTGGGTCATCACCTCGTTTGCGGTAGCCAACGCGATCTCGGTGCCATTGACCGGCTGGCTGACCCAGCGCTTCGGCCAGGTAAAGCTGTTCATCACTTCGATCATCCTGTTTGTGCTGTCGTCGATGCTGTGCGGCCTGGCTCCCAGCATGGAAGTCCTGATTGCCGCGCGCGTGCTGCAAGGTGCGGTCGCCGGCCCGATGATTCCGCTGTCGCAGGCATTGCTGCTGTCCAGTTACACCCCTGCCAAGAGCGGCATGGCGCTTGCGTTCTGGGGCATGACGACACTGGTGGCGCCGATCATGGGGCCGCTGCTGGGCGGCTATATTTCAGACAATTACACTTGGCCGTGGATTTTCTACATCAACATCCCGATCGGCGCGTTCGCTGCCTGGGCCACGTGGTCGATCTATCACAAGCGCGAGACCGCGGTACGCAAGCTACCGATCGACAAGCTTGGCCTGGCGCTGCTGGTGATCTGGGTTGGATCGCTGCAAATCATGCTGGACAAGGGTAAGGAGCTGGACTGGTTCAATTCGACCGAGGTCGTGATACTGGCGGTAATCGCCGTGGTCGCCTTCATTTACTTTGTCATCTGGGAGCTAGGCGACGATCATCCGGTGGTCGACCTGTCGCTGTTCAAAGGCCGCAGCTTTAGCGGCGGCGTGGTGGCGATCTCTGTCGGTTACGGGCTGTTCTTCGGCAGCCTGGTGATTCTGCCATTGTGGTTGCAAACCCAGATCGGCTATACAGCAACGCTGGCGGGCATCGTGATGGCGCCGGTCGGCATTTTTGCTATTTTGCTGTCACCGATTATCGGCAAGATATTGCCCAAGGTAGATGCGCGCTGGGTGGCCAGCGTCGCATTCGTGATCTTTGCGATCGTATTTTTCCTGCGTGCGCAGTTTACGGAAAACGTCGATACCATGACGCTGATGATTCCTACCGTGATCCAGGGTGCGGCAATGGCGATGTTCTTTATCCCGTTGACCTCGATCATCCTGTCGGGCCAGCCGCCGGAAAAGATGCCTGCGGCGGCAGGGCTTTCCAACTTCGTTCGTATCATGTTCGGCGGTATCGGCACCTCGGTCACCAGTACGTTCTGGGAACGGCGCACGGCGCTGCATCATTCGCAACTCACGGAGTTTTCCGGCTCCCACAGCCCGGCATTTACCGAAGCGGTACATAACCTCACCGCGCAAGGCATGCCGGAACCTGCGGCATGGGCCACCGTCGACCGCTTGATGACGGTCAAAGCCAGCACCATGGGCGCCACCGATATTTTCTGGATATCGGCGATCATGTTCCTGGGGTTGATCTCGCTGGTTTGGCTGACCAAGCCGTCACGCTCAAGCGTGCCGGCTGATGCTGGCGGTGCGCACTAAAACTGTTCGACATCTGCAGCCAACGGGTTCTGGCAGAAACTGGACGGCGCTAAAAACTGAAATAGTCGCAAGACCATCAAGGTTTTAAGCGCCGTACAGCGGCAGATCAGGTTCGTGCAACAAGATCCTGATCCACCGCTGGAAATACAGGCCCAGACTTACGACCGGTATTCGTGCCGCGCATTGCCGGCACGAATACCTGACTTGAGCATGCCGCCATCTACCGTCTTTTGCTGCTGGTTAAGGATCAAATCGGGATGATGCAGCTCGCACATGAAGCCAAGCAGGGGATGCGCCGCGGCCTGCCAGCGGGCCTCGGCCGTTGCCACTTCGAGCGCCAGGACCCGGTGCGGCAAATTACCCACATGGCGCATCGGCATGAATCCCTGTCCCGGGAAGGCATCCTGGAACAATAAGGCTTCATACTGCCTATCCAGCGGGGCACGCGCGGTAATCACCATCCAGTCGATATTCTGCGCAATGCAATACTGGAAAAAGGCTTTGAACAGCATGGTCTTCACCACCTTGCCGACTTGCCCCCCTGCCACTCCCAGGCGCGTTGCTTCGGCTAGAGTGCCGCCTTGCAGCCAGTCCGGCAAGCTGACCGAATGCTCGACCGCCAGCGGTTGATAGCGATTGTTCTGAATCCGCATCGTGCCCAGCGATGCACCGTCCAGCTTCGACTCCGCCAATAGCACGACGACCCCGGATTCAAGATCGGCGTGCTCGAACGCCCCCATTTTTTCAGCCAGTTCAGGCAGGTGCCGGCCATAAGCGGCCTGGCGGATATTGACGGCCTTGCGCAAGGCTCGCTCATCATCCACAACCCTGATCGTGAATGGCATGCGCTGCTCAGGTTTTGCTTGCGCCCCTTGCGAATGACTGTTTGGCTGTAACGACTGGATTGCGGCGCCGATGGCTAAGGAAGGATTGAGCGCGGCTATTTGATGCGGTTTCATATCGTAGTACCCCTGAAATTGAGAACATAGTTAACCGTTTTATGCAGTTTGCATTACGGCAATATCAGATTCTCACGTTCCGAAGATTCAGGGCAAAGCAAACCTCATTTGAGGCGAGCCGCAGTAGAGTGACGATCAGTCTGACAGAGCAAAAGCACAATGCTTGTCATTATTGCACCACCGGTGCCGCCAGAGGATAGATTTATGATCAAAATGGTAATTTCCCGCACATGGAGTTAGCTGGCGACCCTGTGCGGGAATTGGTTCTAATGCGGGGATATAACAGCGTGCAGGGACGGAAACCAGCGCACAAACGAGAATATTGACGATCAGTGCTGTCCACCACCCAGATACGCCGCCTTGACTGCCGGATCGTTCTTTAATTTATCCGCCGGCCCATGCACCGAAATGCGACCGTTCTCCAAAACATAGCCGTAATCGGCAACGTTCAATGCAGCAGCTGCAAATTGCTCCACCAGCAACATCGTCACGCCCTGCTCTTTTAGCCGCGAGATGATGCGAAACACCTCTGCAACCAGGATAGGCGCCAGTCCCATCGACGGCTCATCCAGCAAAATCACTTCCGGATTCAACATGACCGCACGCGCCATCGCCAGCATCTGCTGCTCGCCGCCCGACAAGGTGCCGGCCAGCTGGCTTTGCCGTTCTTTCAGTCGCGGGAATAACTCCAGCGCTCGTTCCAGATCGAGCTTGATGTCCCCTCGGGGACGGGACCGGGTAAAGCGCGGAAACGCACCCAGCAGCAAGTTATCAATCACGCTCAGCGTCGCAAACACCCGCCGCCCCTCCGGCGAGTGGGCCAGCCCTGCTCTGGCGATCTGGTACGAATCGAGGCCTGTGATATCCACTCCAGCCAATGTGACGCTGCCGGATTTGGCCTTGATCATGCCGGAGATAGCGCGCATGGTGGTGGTCTTGCCGGCACCGTTGGAGCCGATCAAGGTCACTACCTGCCCCTTCGGCACCTTTAGCGAAATACCGTGCAGCACTTCAACCTTGCCGTAGGCGGCGTGCAAATTGGATATTGAGAGCATCTCAGGACCTCGCTGTATCGTAAGTGGGTATTTCAGCGGCCTCGGCACCCTCGCCGATGCTACCGCCGAGATAGGCCTCGATCACCTTCGGGTCCACTTGTATTGCGATGGGCTTGCCTTCAGCAATTTTCTGGCCGAAGTCGAGCACCGTGACCGTATCGGAAATCGACATCACCACGTCCATATGATGTTCGATCAGGATGATCGTCATGCCTTGCTGCCGGATCTTATGAATGATGGCGATCAAATCCTTGATATCCGGCGCGGTCAAGCCAGCGGCCGGCTCGTCCAGCAGCAGCAATTCCGGATTCAGTCCTAGCGCGCGCCCGATTTCGAGCAAGCGTTGTTTGCCATACGGCAGATTGCGCGCTTCCTCATGCGCCAGATCAGACAATCCGACGAATTGCAAAATGCCGGCGGCGCGAACTCGCGCAGCTTGCTCTTCGTTGCGGTAACGGCGGGTATTGAAAATCACATCCAGCACATTGCTGCGGTAGCTGTGATGCAGTCCGACCAAGACGTTCTCGGTGGCGCTCATTTCCCCAAACAGTTGCACATTCTGGAAAGTCCGGGCCACACCGCCGAGCGCGATCGCCGACGGGGTCGAACCGGAGATCGTCTTGCCCTTGAACTCGACCTTGCCGGCAGTCGGCTGATAAATACCGGTGAGTACGTTCATCATGGTGCTCTTGCCCGAGCCATTCGGCCCGATCAGACCATGCACCGAGCCTTTGACGATATCCAGATTGACTTGATTGAGCGCTTTGAGACCGCCGAACTGCATCAGAATTTGCTTGACGCTGAGTAGATTGCCGCCGGCTGCGACTTTGCCGCCGCTCGCAGCCCATGCATGCTCAGGATTGGGCGCGGCGGTTGGCACCGATATGTCCAATGGCGCAGCTCCTTTGCCAAGCATTCCTCGCACAAACCCGACGATGCCATCCTGCAAGTAATAGACGACAAACAAGGTCATCAGCCCGAATATCGTCAAGCGCCAGTCGGTCATGCTTTCCAGCCGATAAGAGAAGATCGCCATAGCGACAGTCGCGACCACGGGCACGACAATCTGACGCCATGTTTTGCGCTGCTTCAGCAACAAGAATGCGCCGGCCAACACGGCAATCACTGCCGCAGCCGTGGCAATTTGTCGAAACAGCGCAATATCCGCCAACAAACTTGGCAGCATCACCACGATTAATGCGCCTATCAGCGATCCGCTGCGGCTCTTGCGGCCACCCATGATGACCGCCAGCAGGAATAGAATCGTCAACTCGAAGTTATAGGTATTGGGCGAAATATATTCTTCCGAATACGCATACAGGCTGCCCGACAGACCGGCCAGCGCAGCACTGATCACGAACGCGTACACCTTGTAGCGGTAGACCGACACCCCCATGCAATCGGACGCAATCGGACTGTCGCGCAGCGCCTGGAAAGCACGCCCCAGGTGGGATCTGACTATCCGATGGACGGCGATCAGCGACAGCAGCATCAATCCCGCCACCAGATAAAAATAGCCGACCTCACCCAGTTGATAGCCGAAGAATGACGGCTTGCTCAACTTGATACCCATCGGGCCTTCAGTCAGAAAGCTCATTTCATTGATCAAGATCTGGATGATGGTGCCGAACGCCAGCGTGACCATTGCCAGATAAGGGCCGGTAACGCGCAATGCCGGCAATGCCAGAATCGCACCGAACAAGGCCGTCACCGCGAAGCTGGCCGGCATCGCCAGCACAAATGGCCAGCCGAGTTTGAACACCAGTACGCCAGTGGTATACGAGCCGATGCCGAACAATCCGGCATGCCCGAGCGAGACTTGTCCGGTGTAACCGACCACGATATCCAGCCCGAACAGCAGGATCGCGTAAATCAGGATGGTTTCGGCCAGATGAATGTAATACGGGTTTGTGAATACCTGCGGAAACGCCGCCAGCACAACGATGGCGGTCAAAGCCAGTGCGAATATCTTTTTGTTCATGCTCAGACCTTCTTGACTGCGGTTTTACCGAACAGGCCAGCCGGTTTGATTGCCAACACCAACAGCAACAGCAGCAATCCCGGAACTTCTTTGTAACCGGTCGACAGGTAAAACCCGGTAAGGGTCTCGGCAATCCCCAATATCAAGCCGCCGACCACCGCCCCCATGCCCGATGTCAAGCCGCCGATAATCGCCACCGCAAACGCTTTCAAGCCCAGCACCGCGCCCATCGTGGCGCCGGTCAGCGTCAGCGGCGCCACCAGCACCCCGGCAAACGCGGCGGTGGCGGACGACAAGGCGTAAGAAAAAGTAATCACCATGCTGGTATTGATGCCCATCAGGCCGGCGGCATCGCGGTCGTTCGAGGTGGCGACCACAGCCTTGCCGTAAATCGACTTGCGGTTGAACAGCTCGACCGCCAGCATCATCGCCAGCGCACCGAGCACCACCAGCACTTGCATCGGCTGCACCTGGGCGCCGAACACTTGAAACGGCGTCGCCGACAAGGGCGTCGGAAAAGTCAGGTCTTCTTTGCCCCAGATGTTTTCGGCGACATTCTTGAAGATAATGGCAAGCGCGATGGTCGACATGATCCAGCCGAATTCCGATTTGATCTTGAGCGCCGGACGCACACCGATCCGTTCGACCAGCATGCCTTGCAACGCACCGAACACAATCACGATCGGAATCATCAACCAGTAGTTGAGATAAGGGCCGCCGTGAATATTGCCAACCAGGCTAAGGCCAACCAAAGCCCCAAGCATCAACGCTTCACCCTGACCGAAATTGAGGGTGCCGGAAGTAGCAAATGTGAGTTGATAACCAAAAGCGATCACCGCGTAAATCATTCCTAGCGCGATGCCGCTAAAAACCAGTTGCAGCAGAATGTCCATAATATTTACCCAGGGAGTTGCGTCTCAGCGGCGTTGCGAAAGCGACGCGATCATGTGGGGCAAGGTGGGCCGGCGCTTTAGCAAGGCCGGCCTGAGCAAGAGAATCCGATTCAAGGAGGCTAACGAGCAAGCGTCAACCGGCGCCGGACGGCACGCAGCGAACCAGGCATTACCTGATATCGTCCAGCGCCAGTCCAGGCATATGCAGCAAGCTGTTGAACCGGCCCTAACGCTGCTCGCTTATTTGGCCAATACCACGCGGCCGTTTTTGACCTCGCCGATCACCACCATATTGGGCTTGATCGCCTCATGGTCATCGTGCGTATATGGCCTGTTGTAGGTGGTGATGACGCCTTCCAGCTTCTCGTTCAGGTTCTCCAGTGCTTCACGCACCTTGACGCCATCGGTGCTGCCGGCCTGTTTGATAGCGGCAGCCAACAGAAAGATCGAATCGTAGCCCTGTGCAGCCGACACGGCGGAAGGAATGCGGTCGACCTTGTAGGCTTTCTGATAGGCCTCGATGAAGGCCTTGCGTTTTGGCGTATTGCCGTCCTGGATAAAGGTTTGCGGCATGCGAGCCCCCTCGCCATTCTTGCCGGCGTTGTCAATGAAATTCCCCATCGACAGCGGCCAGCTGCCAATCATTGGCACCTTCCAGTTGAGTTTTTCCATGCCGTTGGCTATTTGCGCCAGTTCCGGGCCGATGCCGTAAGTCAGCACCACTTCCGCCCCGCCTTGCTTAGCCTTGAGCAATTGGGCGGTCATGTCGACATCTTTCAGGTTGTACTTTTCGACGGCAACCGGTTTGATGCCCTTGGCGGCCAAAGCGCGTTCCAGGTCTTCTTTGCCGAGTTGGCCATAGTTCGTCGAGTCAGCAAGAATCGCGACTTTAGTGTGTTTCTGACGCACCACTGCTTCGTTGACTATCATCGCGGACTGGATCGCGTCGTTGGCAGACGTGCGAAATATGTAGTTGTCTTTGTATTCTGGCAGCACAAACTGCCTGGTAATCACGCTACCGGTGGCGACGTTATTCATGACCGGGATCTTGGCGGCTTGATAGAAACGTTGCGATGCCAGCGCTACGCCGGTGTTATTGAAACCGACGGTGGCAACCACGTTCTCTTTGTTGATCAGTTCTTGCGCAACCTGCACGCCACGTTCATTTTTTGCTTCATCGTCACGCTCGACCAATTGCAACGGGCGTCCCAGAACGCCTCCCTTGGCATTAATGTCGGCAACCGCCAACTTGACGCCATCGCGCATGGAAACGCCCATCGGCGCCGAGCCTCCGGTGAACGGACCGGAAACGCCAATCTTGATTGGCTCGGCCGCGGTAGCTACGGCGGCCAGTGACCACCCTACCAATGCTGCAGCCATATACGTTTTAGTTATGTATGCCATGTCGTCCTCTTTCCCTCGTTATTTTGTTGATTAGCTTTAATGCAAACGGATTCTGCGAAATTTCAACAACAACCGGTCAACGCTTACTTTACAAACTTGGACATAAGTTATTGAAATACTTTTATGCGATCCAATGCTGGAAAGCAATAGTTATCGTAGCATTTCAGTTAACTCTTACAGGTTCCTGACAGCAACATGTTTTTTGACTATCGCTGTACTATATCCGATCATTTGCTTTAATGCTTACAATAAAGCCTCAATCAATTTGCGAAAGTTCTTCTTCATGCCTAAGGTTTTTTTGACTTTGATGGCAACTTACGAACCGTATAGGCAAAAAAAATCCCCGGCGAACCGAGGATTTTTTTGATACTTGTTGCGTCAGCTATTAGATAGGCTGAATATTGGAAGCTTGCTTACCCTTTGGGCCAGCAGTAACTTCAAACGAAACGCGTTGGTTTTCTTGCAGCGACTTGAAGCCGCTCGATTGAATTGCGGAGAAGTGTGCGAACAGATCTTCACCACCTTCATCAGGAGTGATAAAACCAAAACCCTTCGAATCATTGAACCACTTTACGATACCAGTTGCCATTACATTTCCTATTTCAGTTAAGTTGGGCTGTCGCCCGTTAGATCGTTTGAAGCAAGAAAGGAATGACAGACTAATACTGCACTACTAGCTCGAATCTTAAACGACATCGTATTATAACGGAAAATTTGATTTAAAACACATGAGGCGCAAATAAAAGTTGCGCAGTGGAAAATATTTGCGTTTTTAATTGCCATATCTACCACGACAACTGCCAACCATCGCGGCTTGCAGTCAACTCCGCTGTCCATGTCGCTTGATCTGCCTACGACCGGTCAAGTACCATTTTTTCCTACATTGCGCTTGGCGCTGGCTGCCCGGCCGGGGCGGAATTAATCGCTTCCACCGCCCAGCCTGAGATCAATCAATCGCCGGCTTACAAAATATGCCGACCGACCCACCAGGCAATCGCCGCCATGAAGGCCGATGCTGGAATGGTCAGCAGCCAAGCCCAAACGATATTGCCGGCGACTCCCCATCGCACTGCAGACATCTTGTGTGCTGCACCGACGCCGACAATGGCGCCGGTAATGGTATGCGTGGTCGAAACGGGTACGCCGAGCATGGTTGCCAGGAATAGCGTGATCGCACCGCCAGTTTCGGCGCAAAAACCGCCCACAGGTTTCAGTTTGGTGATTTTTTGTCCCATGGTCTTGACGATCCGCCAGCCGCCAAACAGTGTGCCGAGACTGATCGCGCTATAACAGGAAATAATGACCCACCAAGGCGGCAAAGTATCGGATTGCTGTGAAAAACCTGTCGCGATCAACAACATCCAGATGATGCCTATCGTCTTTTGCGCATCGTTACCGCCGTGCCCCAAGCTATACATCGAGGCCGATACCAGTTGCAATCGACGGAACCATTTATCCACCTTGCGCGGCGTCGAACGCACGAATATCCACGACACCAGCACCATCATGATTGAGCCGAACACAAAGCCGAGCAGCGGCGACAGCACAATAAATGCGATGGTCTTGATCAGTCCTGCCGAGATCAATGAGCCAGTGCCGGCCTTAGCCACGGCGGAACCGACCAGCCCCCCGATCAGCGCATGCGACGACGATGACGGAATGCCGTAATACCAGGTCAGGATGTTCCAGCAGATAGCCCCAACCAACGCGCCGAACACCACGTAGTGATCCACCACGCTGGGATCGATGGTGCCCTTGCCTACCGTCGCTGCAACGTGCAGCTGAAATACGGCAATCGCTATAAAGTTGAACAAGGCGGCCATGGCGACCGCTTGCTGCGGTTTCAGCACGCCGGTGGAAACAACCGTGGCGATGGCATTCGCGGCATCATGAAAACCGTTCATGAAGTCGAATACCAACGCCAGTGCGATAAGAGAAACGAGAACGTAGATACTGATTTGAAGAGTGTGCATGAATAAGTCGAGTCGTCTTTTTTTGGATTACATCAATTTGGTACGAGAGCAGCAATTCCGATTTGCATTAAAAGCACAAGGACGCAACGGAATAACGGAAGCAATGTGCAAGCGACCGTCAGCTACTCCCCCACTCTGCCATCAGGCGTTTTCTACGATGATGCCTTCGATGATGTTGGCGACATCCTCACAACGATCAGTCACAGTTTCCAGGAGCTCGTAAATCGCCTTGAGCTTGATCAGGGTCCGTACATCCGGCTCATCGCGGAACAGCTTGGACATTGCCGCACGCATCACGTGGTCGGCATCCGACTCCAGACGATCAATCTCAACGCAGATTGCGAGAATCTCGCGCGAGTTGTCCATGTTGTGCAATAAAGCCACTGCCGCCTTGACCTTCTCGGCGCAGCCCAGGCAGAGTTCTGCCAGGCGCTTGGCTTCTGGCGTGATGGCCTTGATGTCGTACAGCGAAATGGTCTGTGCCGCATCCTCCAGCAGGTCCAGGATGTCATCCATCCGTGTAATCAACTGATGGATATCGTCGCGGTCGAGCGGTGTAATGAAGGTTTTATGCAACATGTCGATCGCGTTGTGCGTAACTTGATCTGCCTGCTTTTCAATTCCTTCGATCGCATGGACGCGAATTTCCAGATCGTCGAAATTAGTCATCAATGCCACCATTTCTTTGGCGCCCTTGACGCATAATTCTGCGTGCTGGTTAAAGAGCTCAAAGAATTTGCCCTCGGTGGGCATCAGTCGTCCAAACATGTTTACTCTCTCTTCTGAGGGGGGGGTTAAGCTGAATCTAAAGCCGAATATCTTAAATTAATGCACACAATCGCCACAAGCCTGAAATATTACAGGCTCGGGCTAGTTCACATCGAGTGGGTGTTACAGATGTCGCCGATATCGTCAGGCGATCAATCTCCGCCGTACGGGGCTGCCAGACTACCGGCGTAGTTATCGAATTTTGTATATTGCCCCAGGAAGCTCAGCCGCACACTGCCGATTGGGCCGTTACGCTGCTTGCCGATGATGATCTCGGCGGTCCCTTTTTCTTGCGAATCCGGGTTGTAAACTTCGTCACGATAAATGAACAGAATGACGTCGGCATCCTGTTCAATAGCGCCCGATTCGCGCAAATCGGACATGACCGGACGCTTGTTGGGGCGTTGCTCCAGCGACCGATTCAACTGCGATAACGCGATGACCGGACATTGAAGCTCTTTTGCCAAGCCTTTCAGATTACGAGAAATTTCAGAAATTTCAGTGGCGCGGTTTTCGCCCGCATTGTTGGCGGACATCAGCTGCAAATAGTCGATAATGATCAGGCCGAGCGTGCCGCACTGGCGCGACAAGCGGCGTGCACGCGCGCGCAACTCGATGGAACTCAGCGCGGGCGTTTCGTCAATGAACAACTGTGCGTCGTTCATCTTCTGTATCGCATGTGTCAAACGCGGCCAGTCTTCGTCATTGAGACGGCCGGTACGCAAGCGATGCTGATCGAGCTTGCCGACCGAGCCCAGCATACGCATGGCCAGCTGAGCGCCGCCCATTTCCATCGAAAAAATCGCCACCGGCAAACCGCTGTCGATCGCAACGTTCTCGCCGATATTGACTGAGAACGCAGTCTTACCCATCGACGGCCGACCTGCAACGATCACCAAATCGCCCTTCTGCAAGCCGGAAGTCATCTTGTCGAGATCGATAAAGCCGGTAGACACCCCGGTAATCTCGCTCTGATTGTCGCGGTTGTAGAGTTCGTCGATACGCTCGACCACCTGCGTCAACAACGGTTGGATTTCCTGGAAACCCTGGGCGCCGCGGGCGCCTTCTTCCGCAATCGCAAAGATCTTCGATTCGGCCTCGTCCAGCATCTGCTTGACTTCCTTGCCTTGCGGACTGAAAGCCTGACCGGAAATTTCGTCAGCGACGGTGATCAGTTTTCGCAACACGCCCCGGTCACGCACAATCTCGGCATAACGACGAATATTGGCGGCGGACGGGGTGTTCTGCGCGAGCGCATTGAGGTAGGTCAGACCGCCGACTTCCTCGGCCTTGCCGGTACCGCTCAGCGACTCGTAAACGGTGATGACGTCGGCCGGCTTCGTACTATTGATCAGCTTAACCATGTGCTGAAAAATAATACGATGATCGTAACGATAAAAATCGTCGGCGTTAACAAAATCAGCGATCTTGTCCCACGCCGCGTTATCCAGCAACAATCCACCTAAAACAGATTGCTCTGCTTCGATCGAATGGGGTGGAACGCGGAGGGAGTCAAGCTGTGGATCAGGCGCTGCTTTTGAAGGTGCTTTTGAAGATGCTTTCATGGCGCGAATTATACCCGCTTCGCCCTCTCATCCAGAATAAAAAGGGCAATAAAAAAGCCGGGAAAACCCGGCTTTTTCAATACTACAACAACTATTGGCTAGACACCAATTAAGCGTGCTCGCCGATCACAGCAACGGTGACGTCAATGACGACGTCAGTGTGCAATGCAACCGATACAGCGTGCTCGCCAACGATCTTCAACGGACCGGTAGGCAAACGCACTTGTGCTTTTTCAACCGCAAAACCTTGCTTGGTCAACGCTTCAGCGATATCGAAGTTGGTGACGGAACCGAACAAACGGCCATCAACACCCGACTTTTGCGAAATCTGTACGGTCATGCCGTTCAGCTTCTCGCCCTGCGCTTGAGCCGCAGCCAATTTTTCAGCAGCTGCCTTTTCCAGATCAGCACGTTTCGCTTCGAATTCAGCGATAGCTGTCGTTGTAGCACGACGTGCCATGCGTTGCGGGATCAGGAAGTTACGCGCGTAACCGTCTTTGACACGAACAACTTCACCCAGATTGCCGAGATTAACGACTTTTTCCAACAGAATAACTTGCATATTTTTCTCCTATTTCAAGTCGTCAATTACGCGTTGTGCAGATCGGTGTATGGCAGCAGCGCCAGGAAACGTGCGCGTTTGATCGCGGTGTCCACTTGACGTTGATAAATTGCCTTGGTGCCGGTCAGACGTGCTGGCATGATCTTGCCGTTTTCCTGAACAAAATCCTTCAGCGTGTCGACGTCTTTGTAATCAACGCTAGCAACGTGTGCAGCGGTGAAACGGCAGAACTTCTTACGCTTGAACAGCGGGTTTTGTTGTTGACGCTTATTTTTCAGTTTGCTTTTATCGAACTTTTTACCGAATGCCATTTTTGGCTCCTGTATCTAAATAATTAATCTGCACTTTCAGCTGAGCTTCCAGTTTCGTGTGCAGCGAAATCCGTGATGTGAAATACCAGGCTTCTACCGTTGCGACTCTTACGCGCCATAAATCCCGAGAACCAGAATTTCCCTCCCAGCTCTGCCCGACTGAATCTTCCCGAAATTTCGCCCGCGGCAACCGCGGAAATTTCGAATTCAATCTGGCGCTGGATCCCCGCCTCAATCGGCTCCGACCTGTGCTGCAATGTTGCCGCCACGATCGGAATACCTGCCGGCGTATAGCGTATTACCTCACGCTCGGCAATTTCTGCAATCAATTGAAAGACGTTATTGGGCTTACTCACTCCAGGCAGGCTTAATGAATACGTAATGAATGCAGGTGGCAGCTTAGTCTTGCTTAAGCTGCTGGCGCCTCAGTGCGATGGCTCTTGGCAGCATCTTCCTTCTGCACGGCCTTCATCATTGGCGAAGGACCTGTTTCAGCCTTCTTCAGCTTGACGGTCAGATGACGCAGAACTGCATCATTAAACTTGAAGCCGGTTTCGATTTCAGCCAGAGTTTCGCTGTCGCACTCGATATTCAGGCAGACGTAATGTGCTTTAGCCAGTTTCTGGATCTGGTAGGCCAGTTGACGACGACCCCAGTCTTCTACGCGATGAATGGTACCGCCACGTGTGGTGACGATGCCCTTGTAGCGTTCGATCATTGCAGGCACTTGCTCGCTTTGATCTGGATGGACGATAAATACGATTTCATAATGACGCATGTAAGCTCCTTTTGGACGGATTGAAAAATCGCCCACCTCGGCGTCAAGACGAGTGTGGGAAGAGGAAAACCAGTAATCATACTAGCAAACCCGAGAAAACTCAACGCCTTCAAGCCCCTCGCCTTTTATTGATGCGCCTTGGCGTGTGCAAGCCAGCGATTTCACTTGCATTTACATAAATACTGTACAAAAATACAGACTGTCTTTATACACAGCCCAATTATTTGGCGCTATTTCTCTCTTGCTTGCAACCACGCCATGATCAAATTGACCGCCCGCCAGCAACAAATCCTTGATCTGATCAAGGACGCCATCGAAAATACCGGCTTCCCTCCTACCCGCGCCGAAATTGCCGCCGAACTCGGCTTTCGCTCGGCCAATGCGGCGGAAGAGCATCTACAGGCGCTGGCACGCAAGGGCGCAATTGAAATTTCGCCTGGCACCTCACGCGGCATACGTCTGCTCGACACGCATCAAAATGTTGGCGAGCGAGGGCCCGGTACGCAATTGGCTTTACCACATCCAGCCTTGATGCAACTCAGTTTGCCGCTGGTTGGTCGCGTGGCCGCCGGATCGCCGATTCTGGCGCAAGAACATATTCAGGCCAGCTACAACGTCGACCCAACGCTCTTCAGCGCCAAGCCGGATTATCTATTGAAGGTACGCGGAATGTCGATGCGCGACGCTGGCATACTGGACGGCGATTTGCTGGCGGTAAAGAAGGCCGACAGTGCAAGAAACGGGCAAATCGTCGTCGCACGACTGGGCGATGACGTCACCGTGAAACGCTATCAAAAATCTGGCTCGACTATCCAGCTATTACCAGAAAACCCGGAGTTTGAGCCAATCATAATTACCTCAAAGCAAGAAGACTTTGCATTGGAAGGCCTTGCCGTCGGGTTACTGCGCAGCTGGACTTAACCCGGCACAACAATCCTGGTTAGCAGGCAACCAACTCGTCCATCAGGATTTATCCAAGCGGCGCCGCTTGGTCAAGATCTGACTGGCAATGCCACGCAAAATATTCACCTCCTCAGCTTCCAACTGAGTTCGCGCAAATAGCCGCTTCAAGCGCGGCATCAATTTTTTCGGATTGGCGGGATCGAGGAATTCGATCTCCACCAACGCTTTTTCAAGATGCGCGAACATGCCGTCGACCTCAGCCAGGCCGGCGGGACTTCCATGAAAGCCAATGCCCCCAGCCATTTCAGGCGGCGACTCTTCGATTGCTGCAAGCCGGCACTCATACGCGAGCACCTGTACCGCCTGCGCCAGATTCAACGATGAATACGAGGGATTTGCCGGGATGTTGATCAGCACGTTGCATTTTTCGACGATTTCATTCGGCAAGCCATAGCGCTCACTGCCAAACAGTACGGCCCCGGTCAGGCCCGCGTCGGCGGCAAGTTGCGATGCCAAAGCGCGAGGCGAAATAAGAGGCGGAGAAAACTCACGTAAGCGAGCACTCAAGGCCGCGGCAAAATTGCAACCGTCCAATGCTTGTTCGACGCTATCAACAATTCGCGCCGAAGCCAGAATGTCCTGCGCACCACTGGCGAAAGCAATTGCCTCATCACGCTGCAAAACATCGGGAAAACGTGGATTCACCAATATCAGTTCGGAAAAACCCATGGTTTTAATCGCTCTCGCGGCAGCGCCAACATTGCCGGGACTGCTGGTTTCGACCAGCACAAAGCGCAAGCGCTTAAAAAGAGACGTATTGGTTTTTGTCTGGTTCATTTAAAATAGCGCCATCAGGTGGACTTCAGCGACCAAAAGGCAACTTTTGTTCAAGAATGCCCACATCGTTCATTATTATTCATATAGGTGGTTCTGTTCCCGGTAGGCGACAGTGCCGCCATTCTAACGGAACCAAATCCCGATTATGCATCCTATGCTCAACACGGCCATCAAGGCCGCCCGTCGCGGTGCCGCAGTTATCTCGCGCGCGTCTTTCGATCTCGATCTGCTGAAGGTCACCAAGAAACAGCACAACGATTTTGTCACCGAGGTCGACCAAGCCGCAGAAGCTGCGATCATCGACGTGTTGAAGAATGCCTACCCGGACCATGCAATCCTGGCTGAGGAATCCGGCGCGTCGGCCAATCTGCACGACGACAATGAAAACGTCTGGATCATCGATCCGCTCGACGGCACCACCAATTTCATTCACGGCTTCCCGCAATATTGCGTATCGATCGCACTACAACATCGCGGTCAAATTACCCAGGCTGTGGTTTACGACCCAACCCGCAATGACTTGTTTACCGCCACCAAAGGTTCGGGCGCCTACCTGAATGAAAAACGCATTCGGGTCGGCAAGCGCGACAAAATCGCCGATGCCTTGATCGGCACAGGTTTTCCATTCCGCGAGACTGAAGGTCCGGTGATGGATGAATACATGAAAATGTTTCGCATCATGACTCAAAGTTGCGCCGGTTTGCGTCGTCCGGGCGCCGCCGCTCTGGATTTGGCTTACGTCGCAGCCGGTCGTCTGGATGGCTTCTTTGAAAAAGGCCTGAAGCCTTGGGATGTGGCCGCTGGCTCGCTCCTGATTACCGAAGCCGGTGGCATCGTAGGCACCTTTGCAGGTGATTCCGACTATTTGTACAAAGGCGACATACTGGCCGGCAGCCCGAAGATTTTCGCGCAAATGGTTGGGCTGCTATCACCGTTTGCCAAGAAGTAACATCTGACCTAAGCTGGTGGAGGACGATAAATACGCCCTCCACTGCTTGTCGCATCCCGCCTTATGCCGATAGCAATACAATTATCGTTTTATTTGCGAACAAGAAATCTGCAACATTCCAGCGTAACTCGCACCACGAATTAGCTACACATCACACGTCTCAGTCTAATTAAAAAGTTGCAACGCCCATCTCTCAACCTCAAGGAGAGCATCATGGCAGTCAAACCAATCCCCGAAGGCTATTCCACCGTTACCCCCTACTTGGCTATAGAAGGCGGAGCCAAAGCAATCACGTTCTATAAAAATGCATTTAATGCAATAGAGATAATGCGCTTCGAAGGTCCCGAAAACACGATTGGACACGCCGAGATCCAAATCGGCAATTCGCGCATCATGCTCGCGGATGAAATGCCCGGCATGTGCCTTACTCGCAGCCCTAAATCTTTGGGCGGCGCCGGCATCAGTATCATGCTGTACGTCGACAATGTAGACACTCTGTTCGCCCAGGCAATCGCTGCCGGCGGCACGCAGTTACGGCCGGTGCAAGATCAATTCTACGGCGACCGCTCCGGCACCCTGCAGGACCCGTTTGGGCATGTTTGGACTATTTCGACTCACATCGCCGACTATTCCCTGGAAGAAATCCGTGAACGCGCTGCAGCGGCGATGAAACAATCGGAATCATAACCGCCAGCCGAATTACCTGCTAAAAACCGCGATTCGCGTTGGGACGCCAAGCGGATCGCCCGGTGCGGCGTCTGATTGCGCATTGTCAACCATGTCGGAATCACTTGCCTGACGGTCGCCGTTGTTATACTCTGCGCCGTCGCAGCACATTCTCCAGTCAAATGCTGCTGTCAAGGAGTCAAACGACTCCTCTTCCCCCTCTAATCCGTTTGCCTGCGACTGGCGCCCCATGAGGCGACAGGCTGATATTCTTCTATTGAGTAGTCATGTCATTTTCTGAACTCGGCTTGTCCGAAGCCATCGTTCGCGCAGTAACCGAACACGGTTACACCACCCCGACCCCAATCCAGACCCAGGCAATTCCTGCCGTGCTGGCCGGCGGCGATTTACTCGCCGGCGCCCAAACAGGGACCGGGAAAACTGCCGGATTTACTTTGCCTGTGCTGCATCGTCTCTCGACCGCGGCCACCAATCCAACCGGCAGCCAACGACCAGTCCGGGCACTGATCCTTACGCCAACCCGCGAACTCGCGGCGCAGGTCGAAGAAAGCGTGCGCCTGTATGGCAAATATCTAAAACTCACCTCCGCCGTTATTTTCGGCGGCGTCGGCATCAATCCGCAAATCAAATTGCTAAAGCATGGTGTCGATATCCTGGTTTGCACACCAGGCCGCCTGCTTGACCACATGCAACAGGGGACGGTCAACCTGAACCATGTCGAAATCCTGATTCTGGACGAAGCTGACCGCATGCTCGACATGGGCTTCGTGCGCGACATCAAGAAGATTCTTGCCGTGCTGCCTAAGAAGCGCCAGAACCTGTTGTTTTCGGCCACCTTCTCGGACGACATCAAAGCCCTGGCCGATAGTTTACTGAACTCACCGGCCATGATCGAAGTGGCGCGCCGCAACTCGACCGTTGAAGTGATTCAGCAAAAAATTCACCCGGTCGATCGCGATCGCAAGCATCCGCTGCTCGCCCACCTGATCAAGACTCACCAATGGTCGCAAGTGCTGGTCTTCACCCGCACCAAGCATGGCGCCAACAAATTGGTCGAGCAACTCGAAAAGGACGGCATCAGCGGCATGGCGATCCATGGCAACAAGAGCCAATCAGCACGTACCCGTGCATTGTCTGAATTTAAGGACGGCAGCCTGCAAGTGCTGGTGGCGACCGACATCGCTGCGCGCGGTATTGATATCGACCAGCTGCCACACGTGGTCAATTACGACTTGCCGAATGTGCCGGAAGACTACGTCCATAGAATCGGCCGTACCGGCCGTGCAGGCGCCAGCGGCGAAGCCGTGTCCTTAGTTTGCGTCGACGAGCACCAAATGCTGAAAGACATCGAGAAACTGATCAAACGCGAATTGCCAAAAGAAATAATCGTCGGCTTTGAGCCAGATCCAAATGCTCGCGCGCAGCCGATTCAGTTGCGCAGCGGCGGCGGCGGTGGAAATCGTGGCGGTGCTGGTGGCGGACGTGGACGCTCCCAAAGCCAACGCACCCCGGGCGCTACAGCACCAGGATCAGGCGCAGCAAGGCCAAGTCACGGCCCGTCCCGCGGCCATGGCGGCGGGAACAACTCTCAAGCGCGTCCTGCGTCGCCACATCGCTCTGGTGGGCGCGGCCGCTAAGCAATTAGCGAGCGAGAACTGCCCATGAAATAACGGGCCCGGTATTGATTACCGGGCCCGTTGTCATTTTGCAGCGCGATTTAGCGTCGCAACAATCCAATGATTCCTGGTTGTTCTCGGTGCCGGTCAAAATAGGCCCGCATGAGGTACGCCACGCAAAGGCCACTTACCTAGCACCGAATAAGGGCGCCTCTGGTCAATGTGCCGGCGCAATAGCACGAACTCGCGCACGCCCCATTCGACTGGCTCGACCGTATGTTCGAGAATTTTTTGCCTGTCGTATAGCAAGGTCATGTGAGGCGTCAAACTTGCCGACATGCCCCCGAACCCGATACTGCGCAAAGCATCTACCAAACCTTTATGCAGGATCGTCAGCCCAGTTGCGCCCTCGCTGCTGCAAAGAACAGTAGGATATTTGTCCGACACGCGGGATTTGTAACGAAAGGTCAGCACCTTGTCGAACCGAACTGGAAACGCCTCTTGGGTAATTTGTGAAGCGGCCCAGAATGCAGCGGCAAGCAGATATTTCGGCAGACCGACATGATCGCCCAAGCCAAGAAGCGTAATGTGCAATTGTCCGGCATGCAGCGGCGTGCCGTGCAAGGCGTGCTTGGAGCGTAGCGCATGGGCTAGCTGCTCAATGCACATAGCGACAGAGATATCAGGCAAGACCGCAAAAAGCAGGCGATCCGTCGGTTTTGGCGGAGGGTCAAAGCCAGGCAAGGACATCAAGTCCGACATTCAGTATCCCCTTAAAAAATCTGGCTCAACTTGAATTCTTTGACTAGTCGGCTCAAGACAAGCGCCCTCGCCGGCTGGGCTAACTCGCCCAACGATACCTGCAACCATAATATTAAATTGAATTGGTTTCTTGGACGACCGTCGAGTTCAGAGAGCCATGCTTGCGTAGAAGTGTACTGATGCACGACGCGTAGAGAAATTGCGTTAGCCACACGATCCGCAGCGTCCTGAATGTTCGTCAAGGCGGAGCTCAGCCGATGCTTACGCAATAGCAAATTGACGAAAAAAATCTGCCACCAGAAAAAACATGGCGGCATCGGCTGTGACGATATATGGAAGCGTGTGCTGGAAAGGATGTGCCGGGTGATGCTGAATACGACAGGCAGAAAACTGGTCCGGCCGGAGGGAATCGAACCCCCAACATTTCGGGTAGAAGCCGAATGCTCTATCCAGTTGAGCTACGGCCGGATTGTTCCGCCGGTACTACCGGGCCCTTCGAAAAACCTACTGCGCGGCTCAATCTCGCGACTGCGATGCTCGCCGTACCTCCGTACGGCTGTGCTTCTCGCCCCGACCTTGAACCGCTCGCTACGGTTCTTCGATGTGCCCTACGATTCATACAAATCGCATGGATTTGCTACGATTAATGCTCTTTGTTTCAAGAAGCATTTTTTCCCGCTACAAATAGAAAACGGGCTGTCAAAAGACAGCCCGTTTTTTTAATGTGGTCGGAGTACAAGGATTCGAACCTTGGACCCCCTGGTCCCAAACCAGGTGCGCTACCGGGCTGCGCTACACTCCGAGAAGCAAGATAATACTCAAATATGCATTTTGCGTCAAGCTTTTTTACACAGAAAATTTAGAACTTTTCCTGCCAAAAACCATTCCACATCAGCGCTCAGAAAGCATTAACTGCGGTAAAACTTAAGACACGCATTAGACCAGAATTTGAAACAATTTGCGACAACTAAATGCAGAAAAACTTAAAAAATTTCACTGCAACACGCAACTCAATATCAGCACTCTGAGAACACTAACTGCGTCAAAACTCAAGACACGCATTAGACCAGAAATTGAAATAATTTGCGAGAAAAAATGCAAAAAATTTTGCGCCGCTCCTCACTTATCAAACAGCCGGTTCCGCGTTCAGCTTGTAGCCGACACCGCGTACGGTCTTGACATAATCGGAGGCCAATCCAAGCGATTTACGCAAGCGCATGATGTGGACATCAACCGTGCGCTCCTCAATGAAAGTGTGGTCGCCCCAAACTTTGTCGAGCAGTTGTGCGCGCGAGAAAATCCGG
The DNA here is from genome assembly GCF_042654985.1 of Paraherbaspirillum soli. Lineage (NCBI taxonomy): Bacteria > Pseudomonadati > Pseudomonadota > Betaproteobacteria > Burkholderiales > Oxalobacteraceae > Paraherbaspirillum > Paraherbaspirillum soli. The sequence continues at coordinate 317,035 of NZ_JBHSMT010000013.1, forward strand.
TCCGGATGCGCAATCAAAAAACGCAGCAATTTGAATTCGGCTTGATCCAGTTCAATTTCTTGACTGTTCACCGTGACTTGGTAGCGATCGGTATCCATGCGAATCAAACCATGCGTCAACAAGTTTTGACCGAGCTCCGGCGCTTTGCGTCGTAATAAGGCCTGAATCCGTGCAATCAATTCTCTTGGCGAGAATGGCTTGGTAACGTAGTCGTCAGCCCCTGCATTCAAGCCTCTTACCTTATCCTCGTCCATGCCTTTGGCGGTCAGCATAATGACTGGCAAGGCAGCGCTGCGCGCCTGGCTGCGCCATTCCTGCAACAGGGCCAGGCCGGACGTATCCGGCAGCATCCAGTCCAGCAATACTGCTTGCGGCAGCAGGTTGACGATAGCCTGCCGCGCCTCATTTGCACTGTGTGCGATCTCGCAAGAAAACCCGGCATCGTCAAGAGTGAATCTCAACAGTTCGGCGATGCCTGGCTCGTCTTCGACAATCAAAATGTGGGTTTGATATTTCGACATCAGGACTTTGAAAACCGGATTAAAGAATCAATGAAATGCGCGTCGACACGACAATCAAGCCGGCACTTTGTCAGCTATTCGACGTGCCATCGCCTGCGCCAGGTCAGCGCTCTTCGCTTCGACCATCACGCGAATCAGCGGCTCGGTGCCGGATGCACGAATTAACACGCGGCCGCTGTCGCCTAGCTCTTGTTCAACGGCCTCCTTCTCTGCCACGATCGCAGAATTCTTTTGCCAGTCAAAACCCGCCGCGACTTTCAAGTTGATCAAGGTTTGCGGGTAAAGCGCAATGTCTGCAGTGAGCTCGGCCAGCGTCTGACCGCTGCGCTTCAAAGCCGATAAGACTTGCAGCGCCGACACGATGCCGTCGCCAGTAGTATGTTTATCAAGGCATAAAAGATGACCGGACCCTTCCCCGCCGAGATCCCAGCCGCGCTCCCTCATCAACTCGAGCACGTAACGATCGCCAACCTTGGCACGAGCGAATTCGACACCCATTTGGCGAAAAGCCACTTCCAACGCCATGTTGGTCATCAAGGTCCCAACCGCGCCTTTTACCGGCCCAGTCTTCATCCGCGCCTTGACCATGACGTACAGCAGTTCATCGCCGTTGTATATGCGGCCGTCGGCATCGACCATCAGCAGGCGATCCGCATCACCGTCCAATGCGATGCCGACATCTGCGCGATTCGCACGGACTGACTGTGCCAGCGCATCGGGTGCGGTCGCGCCAAAACCGGCATTGATATTAAAGCCATTCGGCTGATTGCCGATCGCGATTACCTCTGCGCCCAACTCATGAAATACGAATGGCGCAATGTGATAGGCAGCACCGTGCGCGCTATCGACAACGATCGTCAGGCCTCGCAAATCCAGTTCATTTGGGAAGGTGCTTTTGCAAAATTCGATATAGCGCCCCGGAGCGTCATCCAGCCGCTTGGCCTTGCCTAATTTTTCAGATGTAACGCATTCCATAGGCTGCTCTAGTTCCGCCTCAATCGCGGCTTCGACTGCATCCGGTAATTTATTGCCTTGAGCTGAAAAAAATTTGATACCGTTATCGTCGAACGGATTATGCGAGGCCGAAATCACGACCCCGGCCGACAAGCGCAAAGCCCGTGTCAAGTAAGCAATTGCCGGAGTCGGCATGGGCCCCGCCAACATCACGTCAACTCCGGCGGCGGCGAATCCTGCCTCCAGTGCGGCCTCCAGCATATAGCCCGAAACTCGCGTGTCCTTGCCGATCAATACCGTAGGCTTGCCTGAGGCGGATTCCGCCTGTGCCAACACCTTGCCGGCAGCGTAGCCCAGTTTCATCACAAAATCGGGCGTAATCGGCGCAACTCCGACGTGACCACGAATACCATCGGTACCAAAATATTTTCTTTTCATATTAAGTTTTATCCAAATTATTCATACGCATGCGTTGCATGCCTCACACGAACATCCGACACCCGCTCGCCTGTGGCATGACGTCAAATATTCGACCAATTGCCGGTAGTCGTATGTGCTGCGTGCCAAATTTTAAGTGCGTCAACAGTTTCGGCGACGTCGTGAACTCTGATGATCTTAGCACCCTGGGCAACCGCAACCAATGCAGCAGCAAGACTGCCCGCAAGACGCTTTTCGATCGGCCTGCCGGTCAAATCGCCAAGCATGGTCTTGCGCGACATACCCGCCAACAACGGCAAATCCAGCGCTTGCTGAATATGCCCAATGTTTTGCAGTAAAGCGACATTGTGCGCGATGGTTTTACCGAACCCGAAACCTGGATCGATACTGATACGATTTCGCGCAATGCCGACCTGCTCCATCGCTGCCACGCGCTCGCGTAAAAAATCGCTTATCTGCGCTATCACATCATCGTATTCAGGCTTCGCTTGCATGGTCTGAGGCACTCCCTGCATATGCATCACGCACAACGCACAGTCGCTGTCCCTGACAGCCTCCAGAGCGCCTGGCGCACGAAAACCATTGATATCGTTAACAAGATCGACACCGGCGGCAATTGCCTCACGCATGACTGCCGGCTTATAAGTATCAACCGATATCGGTTTGCCGCAATCGCGCAAGGCGTAAATCGCAGGCATCACTCTATCCAACTCTTCTTCCTCGGATAACGCCGGGCTACCGGGACGGCTCGATTCGCCGCCGATGTCGATAATATCAACGCCATCGGCGATCATCTGCTCCGCATGCGACAACGCAAATTCGAGCGAATAAAACTTGCCGCCATCCGAGAACGAATCAGGCGTTATGTTGAGAATGCCCATCACCAGCGGCCGCGCCTCCGGCGTATTGATCGGCAATCGATAACGACCGCATTGATAATATTTTTCCATTTTTAAATATTAAAAATCAGCATTGAAAATCAGCGGAAAAATAAAAAGGGCGAGGATCGCTCCTCACCCTTATTTGCATCAGATCAGCAAAGCTTAGTCAACACACACACCGACAACACCCTCAACACGACCTATCAAGCAGGTGCAGTCGCATTCGGGGAAACACCGCCTGATGAACTGTCGCTCGGCGCCTTCCGAACCGAACTACCAGCTTTCGGCAAGCGCGGATCAAGACCTTCCATGATGTCGTTGATCTGGTCGGCGTCGATGGTTTCCCAGTCCAGCAGTGCTTTTGTCATCGCTTCGACCTTATCGCGGTTTTCTTCCAGCAACTGGCGCGAAAGCGCATATTGCTGATCGAGAATTCGGCGGATCTCCGCATCGACTTTTTGCTGGGTAGCTTCCGACACTGTCTTCGAAGACATGCGGCCAAAATACGCATCCTGCTCAGTATCCTCGTACACCATCGTACCGAGGCTTTCCGACATGCCGTAACGGGTGACCATCGCACGCGCCAATTTGGTTGCGCGTTCGAAGTCGTTGGAAGCACCGGTCGACATTTGGTGCATAAAAATTTCTTCAGAAATACGACCGCCGAACAAGATTGCGATCTCTTCCAGCATCTTGTCCTTGTACATATTGACGCGATCATGTTCCGGCAATTGCCAAGTCAAGCCCAGCGCGTAACCGCGCGGCATGATCGTCACTTTATGAACCGGATCGGCCTTCGGCAGTAATTTGGCAACCACCGCATGACCGGATTCGTGATAGGCGGTATTGCGACGCTCTTCTTCCCGCATCACTGCGGACTTGCGCTCCGGACCCATGACAATCTTGTCTTTGGCGTCTTCAAAATCCTGCATTTCCACCAATCGCTTGGCGCGCCGCGCCGCAAACAATGCCGCCTCGTTGACCAGGTTAGCCAAATCGGCACCGGAAAACCCAGGGGTGCCGCGCGCCAAAATGTCTGCCTTGACATCGGTGGAAATAGGTACCTTGCGCATGTGAACGTTCAAGATCTGTTCACGGCCGCGGATATCTGGCAAGCCGACGACCACTTGGCGGTCAAAACGACCTGGACGCAGCAAAGCCTTGTCCAGCACATCAGAGCGGTTGGTTGCAGCGATCACGATGACGCCGGAGTTGGCTTCAAAGCCATCCATTTCAACCAGCATCTGGTTCAATGTTTGTTCGCGCTCATCGTTGCCGCCTCCCATGCCGGCACCACGATGGCGACCGACCGCATCAATTTCATCAATGAAAATAATGCAAGGAGCATGCTTCTTGGCGTTTTCAAACATGTCGCGTACACGCGACGCGCCCACGCCAACGAACATTTCAACGAAATCGGATCCCGAAATAGTAAAAAATGGCACTTTGGCTTCGCCGGCGATCGCTCGCGCCAACAAAGTCTTACCAGTACCCGGCGGGCCGACCATCAGCACGCCATGGGGAATACGGCCACCAAGTTTCTGGAATTTGGTTGGATCGCGCAGAAAGTCGACCAGTTCGGATACTTCTTCTTTAGCCTCATCGCAGCCGGCTACATCGGCAAAAGTGACTGAGTTGCTGTTTTCATCAAGCATGCGCGCCTTCGACTTGCCGAACGAAAAAGCACCGCCCTTGCCGCCGCCCTGCATTTGTCGCATGAAGAAGATCCAGACGCCGAGCAGCAAAATCATCGGGAACCAGGAGATGAAAATCTGTTGCAGGAACCCTGGCTCTTCCGGTTGCTTGACGTCAAATTTGACGTTGTTATTAATCAGGTCAGCGATCAAGCCGCGATCCAGACTAGTGGTGGCAGTTTTCACTTTCTTGCCATCCGAGGTGGTCGCAACAATGCTGCGATCTTCAATGACAGCCTCAGTGACATGACCGGCCTTGACCTCGCTGATGAACTCAGAGTAGGCCATCGGTGATGCGCCGCTAGCCAATCCCCGACTATCGAATTGCTTGAAGACGGTGAAAAGCACCAGGGCGATGACCACCCAAATGGCGGCTTTTGAAAACATGTTGTTCACTAGAACTCCTTGGACGCGCTGTGCGCCTGATATAGGTACAGCTTCGAGGTATGTAGCGTAGATTTTACTCGGAATAAGCAGCTGTTACTAGGCGGGATATGCGGCTAAACCTATGAAAAATCAAGGATTAAATACTCTTAATCCGATAATTATCGTGGATTCTTCAATATTTTTCCGAGTAAGAATATTTCCGATGATTTATCGCGACTCGCTTTTGGCTTTCTGGAAGCCACGGTTTTGAATTCCTGGCGAAATTTTGTCAGAACTTCGTTGTAGCCCGTACCGTTGAAACATTTGGCCAACAAGGCTCCGCCCGGTTTCATATGCTGTTGCGCAAACTCAATCGCCAAATCGATAATTTCCTCAACCCTTGCGGCATCGGCAATCGCAATGCCGGATAAATTTGGCGCCATATCGGACAATACCAGATCAACCTTACGACCAGCCAACAAGCGCTCAAGTTGACGCAGGCTTTCCTCTTCACGAAAATCGCCCTGGATGAAATGGACGTCGGCGATCGGTTCCATCGGCAGAATATCCAGGCCGATGATCGTTCCGTGAATGCCGCCGCCATCCTGACCCGCAAGCTTGTTGCGAGCGTACTGAGACCAGCTTCCCGGCGTGGATCCGAGGTCGACAATGATCTGCCCCGGCTTGATCAATTTATCGAGCTCGTCGATTTCCTTCAACTTATAGGCGGCACGAGCGCGGTAGCCTTCCTTTTGCGCCAGCTTCACGTAGGGGTCGTTAATGTGATCGTGCAGCCAGTTTTTGTTTAATTTCTTCTTTGCCATTCGCGTAGAATACCGTTTTTAAGGAATTTTTATGTTGAAACTTACATCCGCCGAGCGCAGCGAGCTCCGTTCCCAAGCCCATGGACTGAATCCAGTGGTACTAATCAGCGAAGATGGTTTGAAACCGTCCCTGCTGAAGGAAATCGATGCCAGCCTGAATGCCCACGGCCTGATCAAAGTGCGTGTGTTTGGCGATGACCGCGAAGCGCGGATTACGATCTACGAAACTATTTGCGACAAACTCGGTGCCGCGCCGGTGCAGCATATCGGCAAACTGCTGGTGCTGTATCGCCCACAAAAAGATGCCGTCAAGGAACGCAGCGAAACGCGTGGCAAAGGCATGCGCGAAGTCACCATCGTCAAACCTAGCCCGAGTGGGACCAAGCGGCCATCAGTCACCAAAGTGATGGTAAAGGGTAACGAACGCGTTACCGCAGGCGGCTCTATCAAGCGCGCAAAGCCGCGTCAAAAGAGCAGCAAGAAATCAGCACTGGGTAGTTAATCGGAGACGGCGCTGTCATTGGCTCCAGCAAACAAAGGGGGTTTTTACGCGTTGCATCAAGCGTAATTACCGGGTTATCGCGAACCGCCCCTTTGTGCGCCAAACTGCAAAATAAGCATTTAGCGCAAATTTCTCAACTTCAAAATCAGACCAACACCCAACAGGCTCTGGATAAGATAGAAGCCTTGCGCAATCCCATGCAAAATGCCGAATTGCGTTCTTGCACCTGATGCCATCACGCCACCAGCGCCTGCCGCAGCCGCACGCAAGCTGGCCATGAACGGCTGGGTTGCGAAATAGCCGACCAGCGTACACAACATCATCGCCAACGTCAGTCGCAGCAGCATTTTGCGCAATGGCGCCGCATCGTCATGGGTTCGGTAGCTGAACAACATGATTAGCGCGACCCCGCACCCCAGCACCAGCCATGCCTCAATCCGAAACAAGTTGGCGGCGATGGTCCCAGCCAGCACACGGTCAGGCAAGGTAGCAAACAAAGTCGGCGCCACCAAACCGCCGACCGTCCACAAGCTTCCCACTAATACAGTGGCAATCAACAATCTGGCACGCACTGCGAACATTGCTACTCCTGACTGCGCACTTGGCATGGTTTCAATACCAAACTCCCGCAATCGCCATCTTTTGCCAGCGATGCAAGGAGAGATATGGATTGAATAAAATCAAACGTAGCGGACTTCCAGAATCTCATATTCACGACCGCCGGACGGCGCCTGAACTTCGACCACATCGCCAGCCGCTTTACCGATAATGGCGCGTGCGATCGGCGAGGTCACCGACACTTTGGCATGCTTGATATCGGCCTCATCTGTACCGACGATCTGGTAAGTCACCTTTTCGCCCGATTCCAAATCCTCCAAATCAACGGTGGCAGCAAACACTACGCGACCGTCTGCGTCCAGCGTCGTCGGGTCGATAATTAGCGCCGCACCCAATTTACCTTCCAGATCGGCGATCCGGCCCTCGATAAAACCCTGACGCTCTTTGGCCGCATCATAGTCTGCATTTTCAGACAGGTCGCCGTGCGCCCTGGCTTCGGCGATCGCATTGATAACGGCCGGCCGTTCTTTTGTCTTCAGGCGCTGCAGTTCTTCCTTCAACAATCCGGCGCCGTGTTTGGTAATAGGTACTGAGCTCATAAGGGATGCAATTCTTAAATACGGTTTGTCAATCTCACATGCCGCGATAAAAAGCCACGGAGGCCACATACTCGCCGAAAATCGGCACCGTTTGTGACCTCCGTGGGACTTCTATCTAGCTAAATTGTGCGCTTCAAACTTAAAGCCTAGTCAAGATCCAATCGGATCCTGATCGGGGTCTTAGTGTAAGGTTTTATGCAAACCTTGTAAATCGTAGACATGCAACTCTTCCAAATGACGCATGCCTTCGACTGCGGCTTCCGCACCAGCGATCGTGGTGTAAGTCGTTGCCCGTGCCGCCAGAGCAGAAATCCGGATCGCCCGTGAATCGACAATCGCGTTGCGTTTCTCTTCAACGGTGTTGATCACCAAGACAACCTCATTGTTCTTGATCACATCGACAACGTGCGGGCGCCCTTCAACCACCTTGTTGACAGTCTCGACCGGAATCCCGGCAGCACTGATCGCGGCAGCGGTACCCTTGGTCGCCACCACTGTGAAGCCCATCGCCACCAAGTCTTTAGCTACCTGCACCGCACGCGGCTTGTCGCTGTTCTTGACACTGAGGAAGACCTTGCCTGAAGTCGGCAACTTGATGCCGGCGCCGAGTTGCGATTTGACGAATGCTTCGCCAAAGGTTTTGCCGACACCCATCACTTCACCGGTAGATTTCATTTCCGGCCCGAGGATGGTATCGACGCCAGGGAATTTAACGAACGGGAACACCGCTTCCTTGACGCTGAAGTATTTCGGCACGACTTCTTCTTTAATGCCCTGGCTGTCCAGCGATTGGCCAACCATGCAGCGCGCTGCGATCTTCGCCAGTTGCAAGCCGGTTGCCTTCGAGACGAACGGCACGGTGCGCGAGGCGCGTGGATTAACTTCCAGCACATACACGATGTCGTTGCCGTCGACTTGCTGAATCGCGAATTGCACGTTCATCAAGCCCACCACGTTCAAGCCCTTGGCCATCAATGCTGTCTGACGCTTCAATTCGTCGATGGTGGTTTGCCCCAGCGAATAAGGCGGCAATGAACAAGCCGAGTCGCCGGAGTGCACGCCGGCCTGCTCGATATGCTCCATGACGCCGCCGATGAAGGTGCGTTCGCCGTCGGACAGGCAGTCCACATCCACTTCGATCGCATCGTTCAGGAAGCGGTCCAGCAATACCGGCGAGTCGTGCGAAACCTTGACCGCTTCGCGCATGTAGCGCTCCAGATCGCGCTGCTCGTGGACGATTTCCATCGCGCGGCCACCCAGGACATAGGACGGACGCACCACCAGCGGATAGCCGATTTCCTGCGCCAGACGCAATGCGTCCTCTTCGGTGCGTGCGGTACGGTTTGGCGGTTGACGCAGATTCAGGTCCTGCAACATTTTCTGGAAACGTTCACGGTCTTCAGCCGCATCGATCATGTCTGGCGAAGTGCCGACGATAGGCACGCCATTGGCTTCCAGATCGAGCGCCAGCTTCAACGGCGTCTGACCGCCGTATTGCACGATCACGCCATATGGCTTTTCCTTGTCGACGATTTCCAGCACGTCTTCCAGCGTCAACGGCTCGAAGTACAGACGATCGGAAGTATCGTAGTCGGTCGATACGGTCTCCGGATTGCAGTTGACCATGATGGTCTCGTAGCCGTCCTCGCGCATTGCCAGCGCCGCATGCACACAGCAATAATCGAACTCGATACCTTGACCGATGCGGTTCGGTCCGCCGCCCAACACCATGATTTTCTTTTTGTTGGTCGGTTGCGATTCGCACTCTTCCTCGTAGGTCGAGTACATATACGCGGTGTTGGTCGAGAATTCGCCGGCACAGGTATCAACCCGCTTGTAGACCGGACGGATATTCAACGCGTGACGCTTCAGGCGCACCGCGGTATCGGTGGTTTTCAACAACTTGGCCAAACGACGATCGGCAAAGCCTTTTTGTTTCAGACGGAACAGCGTGTCGCGGTCCAGCGCATCGAGCGTCTGGCTGTTTTCCAACCACAATTCGATATCGACGATTTCCTTGATTTGCGACAGGAACCACGGATCGATATGGGTCAGCTGATGCACTTCTTCCAAGGTAAAGCCTTGAGCGAAAGCGTCGCCGACATACCAGATACGGTCCGGACCAGGCTCGCCAAGCTCTTCTTCGATCACTTCGCGATCCTGGGTCTTCTCGTTCATGCCGTCGACCCCGACTTCGAGGCCGCGCAAGGCTTTCTGGAACGACTCCTGGAAGGTGCGGCCGATCGCCATCACTTCACCCACCGACTTCATTTGAGTGGTCAGATGATTATCCGCAGCAGGGAATTTTTCGAACGCGAAACGCGGGATCTTGGTGACCACGTAATCAATCGACGGCTCGAAAGAAGCCGGTGTTGCACCGCCGGTAATCTCGTTGCGCAACTCATCCAGCGTAAAGCCGACCGCCAGTTTGGCTGCGATCTTGGCAATCGGGAAACCGGTTGCCTTGGAAGCCAGCGCGGACGAACGCGACACGCGTGGATTCATTTCGATCACGATCATGCGGCCATCGACCGGATTGACCGAGAACTGCACGTTGGAACCGCCGGTATCGACGCCGATCTCGCGCAATACCGCCAGCGAGGCGTTACGCATGATCTGGTATTCCTTGTCGGTCAGCGTTTGCGCCGGCGCCACCGTAATCGAGTCGCCGGTATGCACGCCCATCGGGTCCAAATTTTCGATGGAACAAACGATGATGCAGTTGTCCGCCTTGTCGCGCACCACTTCCATCTCGTACTCTTTCCAGCCGATCAGCGATTCTTCGATCAACAATTCGTTGGTCGGCGACGCTTCCAGGCCGCGGCGGCAGATGATGTCGAATTCTTCGGCGTTGTAAGCGATCCCGCCGCCAGTGCCGCCCATCGTGAAGGATGGACGGATGATGACCGGGAAGCCCAGTTCTTTCTGAACCGCCCACGACTCATCCAGCGTGTGCGCCACGCCGGAACGGGCTGAACCGAGGCCGATCTTGGTCATCGCTTGCTTGAACTTGGAGCGGTCTTCCGCCTTGTCGATGGCTTCCGGCGAGGCGCCGATCAGCTCGACGCCGTATTTGGTCAACACACCGTTGTGATGCAGATCGAGCGCGCAATTCAATGCGGTCTGGCCGCCCATGGTCGGCAGGATGGCGTCCGGCTTTTCCTTGGCGATAATGCGTTCCACCACTTGCCAGGTAATCGGCTCGATGTAAGTGACGTCGGCCATTTCCGGGTCGGTCATGATGGTGGCCGGATTGCTGTTGACCAGGATGACTTTATAGCCCTCTTCGCGCAAAGCCTTGCAGGCTTGGGCGCCGGAGTAATCGAATTCGCAGGCCTGGCCGATGATGATCGGGCCAGCGCCAATAATCAGGATGCTTTTAATGTCGTTACGCTTAGGCATTTTTGTTTTTCTCCATCATCGCCACAAAGCGATCAAACAGGGGGGCGATGTCATGCGGACCGGGCGATGCTTCCGGGTGGCCCTGGAAGCAGAATGCCGGTTTGTCGGTACGCTCGAAACCTTGCAATGAACCATCGAACAGCGATACGTGGGTGACCCGGCAATTGGCCGGCAGCGTCGCCCCATCAACCGCAAAACCATGGTTTTGCGAAGTAATCATCACTTGCTTGGTATCCAGATCCTGCACCGGATGGTTGGCGCCGTGATGGCCGAATTTCATCTTAAGTGTCTTGGCGCCGGAAGCCAGCCCCATGATCTGATGGCCGAGGCAGATACCGAAAGTCGGAATAGCGCGCTCGATCAATTCCGTCACGGCAGCAATCGCGTAATCGCACGGCTCCGGATCGCCAGGACCATTCGACAAAAAGATGCCGTCGGGATTGAGCGCCAGCGCATCGGCGGCTGAGGCCTGTGCAGGCAGCACGGTCACTTTGCAGCCGCGTTGCGCCAGCATCCGCAGAATGTTGAATTTAACGCCGTAGTCAAACGCGACCACGTGATATTTAGGGGTAATTTGTTTATCGTAACCGCGGCCCAGACGCCATTCGGTCTCGCTCCAGCCGTAGGCCTTGGTGGTGGATACCACTTTGGCCAAGTCCATGCCGGCCAGCCCCGGGAAGCCACGCGCCAGTTCCAGCGCCTTGGCGGTCGCGACCGCGATATCCGGCTCGCCGGCGACGATGGCGCCGCTCTGGGCGCCCTTCTCGCGCAAGATGCGGGTCAGCTTGCGGGTGTCGATGCCGGCAATGGCGACGACATTGGCTTCTTGCAAATAAGCCGGCAAAGTTTGGGTGGAGCGGAAATTGGAGACCAAGTTCGGCAGATCGCGAATAATCAAACCCGCAGCGTGCACCTTGGAAGACTCGACGTCTTCCGCATTCACGCCGGTATTGCCGATATGCGGATAGGTCAAAGTAACAATCTGGGCGCTATAGCTGGGGTCGGTGAGAATTTCCTGGTACCCGGTCATGGCGGTATTGAATACTACTTCGCCAGTCGTATGACCAACGGCGCCAATCGAAAAACCTTGAAAAATCGACCCATCTGCTAGCGCGAGGATGGCCGGAACGGTGTGGCCAGAAAAAAATGGCTGCAAGGGGTAACTCCTGATGTTGTTACCGCCGCTGCGCTGCGCCAAACGATCGTTATGAAACCCCAAACAGTGACGACTTGGTGATTTTAAATAGTCTTTTTTTGGACGAAATGGAAGGTGATATGCGCTACGGCGGAGTAAATTGGGCTAAACCCTGCAATTATAGCGCAAAACCCCCTCCCCGGCAAATCGGATCAGGCACCGGCAAGAGGGTTGAGCAGAAGCAATCATCGCTGATCAATTGACAACAAAACTGACAATTTAACACCAGTCATCTGCAACTTATTGCCACATATTTCCAAGAATCAACTTAAGCAGCCAATGCAGCGATACCAGCCTTAGCAATTTGCACGTCTTCCGTCGACTTCACGCCGGAGACGCCGACCGCACCCAGATACTCGCCATTCACCAGGATAGGCACGCCACCCTCAAGCAAGCCTTCCAGATTCGGCGCGGTGATAAACGAGAAACGACCGTTATTGATCATGTCTTCATAAATCTTCGACTCGCGCTGACCCAGCGCTGCGGTCTTGGCCTTGGCCGGCGCAATGTGGGCCGAAATCGGCGCAGCGCCATCCATCCGTTGCAACCACAGCAGATGACCGCCATCATCGACCACAGTAATCGTTACCGCCCAGTTGTTCGCCTTCGCCTCAGCCTCGGCTGCGGCAGCAATCTTCTTTACGTCGTCGAGTGTCAATACTTGTTTGGTTTTCATTTTGGCTCCTTGTAAAAACAACTGACAATTGTACTTTAGTGATTTGCAATAGACACCTTCAGCACATACATTCAATGTACTTTGCAATGGCACAAGAATTGCTTAATTTGAACGAGATTCAGAAACCTTGGAACTTTTGCCGGAAATTGTCGTCCCGACATGCTTCCATATATCAATCCCGGCCGCCAGGTTTGACAGGGTGTGTTTATTCCCTTACATTCATGCGGTTGTAATGCCCCAACTCCCTCCAGAACGATGACGATCAAAGAAGTTCCGCCACTATTCCAGATTTTTGCACTCATGTGCACTTTCATCGCCGGCCTCTGGCTGTGCGCTCCTGCCTGGGGATCTGACATTACCGATCTCGATGTTCCACCTCATGCAAGCACCCGCAGCAAACTACAGCAATTTACCGATCGCGCATCGGATTTGGCGGTAAGCGCGATGAACGTGCTCGGCATTCGCTATAAATATGGCGGCAACAGCCCGGAAAACGGTTTGGATTGTAGCGGCTTGGTACGTTATGTTTTTAAGGACGCATGGGGCGTCAATGTCCCGCGCACGTCGGTGGAGCTGAGCCGCAGCGGCGAAAAGGTCGACAAACAGGATTTGCAGCCGGGCGACTTGGTGTTTTACAACACGCTGAAACGCAGCTTCTCTCACGTTGGAATCTATCTCGGCGACAACAAATTCATCCACGCACCGGCCGCCGGCGGCCAGGTTCGGATTGAAAGCATGGATATGGCTTACTGGAAAAATCGCTTCAACGGCGCCCGCCGCATCAACGACCCTGATTCTGCCGCCAAACCGCACTAACCCTCTCATCGGCCCGCATTCGCAAAACAGCCCCTATAAGTCGCAAACTTATAGGGGCTGTTTTCACATCCATGCGCTGCATTGATCAGGCTTACGCCGGTTGCCGGCGTCATCCTGGAAACCGAATTTCTACTCTTCGCGCTTTTCCTTCAATTTCTTCTTGATCAATGCCATTTGAGCCATCGTGGCCTGCTCGCCGGCCATGATCGCCGTATTACGCGCATTGAAATCGTTCCCCTTCATCGTGCCGAGATCCGGCCGGATAACGATATCGGCGTCTTTCAATTCCTTGTTATTGATGCTCTGTCCCATGATGGCGAACGTCTGCAGCAATACATCCACCGAACTGGTAGCGGACTGCGCCTCGGGCGCGGCGGAAATATTGACCGCAATCACAAAATCGGCCCCCATGTCATGTGTAAAACGTACCGGCACCGGCGATACCAGGCCGCCATCCACATATTGGCGATCGCCGACGCGCACCGGCTGAAACACCCCAGGCACAGCCGACGATGCCCGCACCGCAACGCCGGTATTACCACGCCGAAACAAGATCGGCTTCCCGGTGTTCAAGTCGGTTGCCACCGCACCGAACGGGATTTTCAGTTTCTCGATTGGCACATTGTGAATTGTCTTGTTGACGTAATTCTGGACAGCTTCGCCTTTCAGGACCCCGCTGACCTTGGCAAAAAACGGCACCGCCCAGTCCGAAATCTCGGTTTCATCCATTTGCAACGCCAGCTTCTGCAGTGCGAATCCATTATTGCCGGCAGCATACAGTGCGCCAACCACGCTGCCGGCACTGGTGCCGACCACGATATCGGGCACGATTCCCTGCGATTCCAGCGCCTTGATCACGCCGACGTGGGCAAAGCCACGCGCAGCGCCGCCGCCCAATGCCAAGCCGATCTTGATCGGCCGCGGCGGCTTCGGCGATACGGTCGGCGCCGTGCTGGTTTGCACTGCCGGCTGGCTCGGTGCTTGGGACTGCTGCGAACCGGTGGTGCATGCCGCCAACAGAGTGCTTAAAACAAGACTAAAGGAACGCAAATAGCGTGAAGAAAACATGGGATTCAATTGGATGAGAGAGGAAGGTGGAACAGGACTCGGGGCAACAATCGCGGTGAGCGACTCGCCGCAGCTGCCGAATTGTAGCCGAAGTTCGCAGCCTCATCCCAGGCAGCGATGCCAGCCCTTAAGCCTTGGCCGCAGCCACGATAGCCCCCGCCGGCAGCTTGACCGTAAACACACTACCCTCCCCCGGCTGCGATTCCACCCCCAATGAGCCGTTATGCCGCAGCAATACATGCTTGACGATAGCCAGCCCCAGACCGGTTCCTTGCGTATCCCTGGAACGGCTTTTATCGACCCGGTAAAAGCGCTCGGTCAAGCGGGAAATATGTTCAGCGCTGATGCCGATGCCGGAATCCCTGACCACTAGTTGCGGACCGGCTTTGGCGTTTTGCCAAAGAATCTGGATCTTCCCGCCGGCTGGCGTGTAACGCACCGCGTTAGAAATCAGGTTGCTGAATGCACTGCGCAATTCGTCGGCATTGCCGGTCACATCCGGGCCGTCGACGGTCAAGGCTAAGCTGTGCTTGCCGGCCGATAGGACCTCGGCTTCCAGCAGCAGGCTGCGCAGCATCGCGTCGATATTGACCCGCTCCAGGCGCAGCGGGTAGTCGACCGACTCCAGACGCGTCAAGGTCAACATATCGCCGATCAGGTTTTGCATGCGGTGTCCCTGCTCGATCATCAGTTGCAGATGTGCTGCACGGGTTTTTTGATCGAGATCGGGTTGCGCCTGCGCGATTTCCAGAAAACCATTAATGACCGTCAACGGCGTCCGCAGCTCATGCGAGGCGTTGGCGATAAAGTCGCGCCGCATCATGTCGATGCGTTCCGATTCGGTGACATCGTGGGTCACCAGGATTTGACGGCGATTCTCAAACGGGATGATTTGCACGATCAGCTTGCGCTCGCGCAGACTCAAGGTCAGCGGCTGGTCGTAGCGGCCGAGAATAATGTAGTCGATGAATTCGGGCGTGCGGATCAGGTTGGTCACCCGCATGCCTTTGTCGCGGCCGTGCTGGAGGCCCAAATGACGTTCGGCGGCCGGATTGCACCACTCCAGGAACAACACGTCGTCCATGATGACGACGCCATCCGGCAGCAGATGCATCGCCTGCCGGAAGCGCGCCAGCCATTCGGTCAACTCGGTCTGGTGTTTTTCATCGTCGCGCCGCAAGCGGTACAGGCGCGAAAAAATATCGGTCCATGCACCCCAGCCATCGGGCAATTTTTCGCTGCGGGGATTATCCAGCCAACCGCTGAGACGGAACAAATAATGCAGTTGCACCACCACCGCGGTCGCCATGCAGACCAGGGCCAGCAACAAGCCAGGGATCGCGCCGAAAAACAGCCCGATCACGCCAGAGGCAATCAAGACCAGCAATATCCGCAGCAATGCAGGGATCCAGAACAGCATCTGTGGGTTCATAAATAACTATTTTGTAAAGGCAACGCAGCGATATTACGCCGCTCTAGTGGACTGTAACGGTGGATTCGGAAGTGAAGGGCGCGTACTCGGCGTGCAGGACAAGGCGCACAGCACAGCGATAGTGGACTATCGCGAGCATTTGCAACGCCGCCATGCGCGTCGAGTGCACGACAGGCACTATCGAATCTATCGTTACAGTTCACTAGTCGTGCCGGCTACTTGGCCGACAACATGTAGCCGACGCTACGCACCGTGCGGATCAGATGCTCCGCCTCGCGCAAGGCCTTGCGCAGCCGCAGCACATGGACATCGACGGTACGCTCTTCGATGACGACGTGGTCGCCCCATACCTTGTCCAGCAACTGGCTGCGCGAAAACACCCGGTCCGGGTTGGTCATGAAAAACTTCAACAAGCGATATTCGGCGTGACCGATATCGATCTTTTCATTCTCCAGGCAAACCGAGCAGCTGGCCGGGTCGAGCGTCACGGCGCCGGCCGACATGACGCCGGAGCTCTGATCGGGACTCTTGCGCCGCAATAGCGCCTTGACCCGCGACGTCAGTTCGCGCGGAGAAAACGGTTTGGTCATATAGTCGTCGGCGCCATTGTCGAGGCCGGCGATTTTGTCTTCTTCCATGCTTTTGGCGGTCAACATCATGACCAACATCGACTGCAGCTGGCGATCGGCCCGCATTTGCGACAGCAGCCGCAAACCGCTCTGATCCGGCAGCATCCAGTCCAGCAGCACCAACTCCGGCATGCGGCGCTGGACGAACTCCCAGCCCTCTGCCGCGGTATGCACGATGGATGGGCTCCAGCCGGCTTCTTTGAGCGTAAATCCGATCAATTCGGCAATTGCCGGCTCGTCTTCAATAATCAAAATCGATGTTTTATCGGCAGCCATTTTTGTTTAGACAAGCAAAGCGTTATCGAGCGACATCAGAAGGCAAGTCATTCCTCGTCATCGAGCTGGCTGGCGGCGTAATCGGTATGACGCACGTCCTTGCCCTTGACGATATAGATCACGTATTCGGCAATATTCTTGGCGTGATCGCCGATCCGCTCGACCGCCTTGGCCACCCACAGGGTATCCATCGAAGCCGAAATGGTGCGCGGATCTTCCATCATGAAGGTAATCAGATTGCGCATGATCAAACGGAAATCGCGATCGATCACAGCGTCCTGCGCAATCAGTTTGATCGCTTGCACTTCATCCAGCCGCGCCAATGCATCCAGCGCGTCATGCAGCATATCGGCGGCGGCATTGGCAATCACGCGTACCGTGTCGATGTGCTCGATCGAGTCGATACCGCCGCGTTTATGCAAGTGAATAGCGCTGCGGGCGATCTTGGCGGCTTCGTCGCCGATCCGCTCCAGGTCGGTAATCACCTTGACGGTCGCCATCACCGTGCGCAGGTCATTGGCGGTCGGCTGACGGCGCACGATCAGGTGGCTGCAGGCATCGTCCAGTTCGACTTCCAGGCGATTGACGTTGTCGTCATCCTTGATGATCCGCTCGGCCGAATCCAGATTGCCGTTTTGGAAGACGTTGATCGCCTCTTGAAACTGGCGCTCGACCAGTCCGCCCATCAGCAGCACTTTGGAGCGGATCGCTTCCAAGTCCGTGTCATATTGTTTTGAAGAATGTTCGCCAGTCATCTGAGTTCCTTACGATTCAATAGAGTTAGCCGAATCAGCCAAAGCGACCGGTAATGTAGTCCTGCGTTTCCTTGCGTGCCGGGTTCAGGAAAATCTGATCGGTCTCGCCGAACTCCACCAGTTCGCCAAGGTACATATAGGCGGTGTAATCGGAGCAGCGAGCAGCCTGCTGCATGTTATGGGTGACGATGGCGATGGTGTAATCCCGCTTCAATTCGCTGATCAGTTCTTCCACCTTGGCGGTCGAAATCGGATCCAGGGCCGAAGTCGGCTCATCCAGCAGCAGCACATCCGGACGCACCGCAACGCTGCGGGCGATACACAGCCGCTGCTGCTGACCGCCGGACAGGCTGAGGCCGCTCTTGTTCAGCTTGTCCTTGACCTCGCCCCACAACGCAGCTTGCGACAGCGCCCATTCGACGCGCTCATCCATTTCACCTTTTTGCAGGTTTTCATACAGGCGGATACCGAACGCGATGTTGTCGTAAATCGACATCGGGAACGGCGTCGGCTTCTGGAACACCATGCCCACCTTGGCCCGCAGCATGTTGAGATCCTGTCCTGCTTCCAGGATATTGCGGCCGCCGTACATGATCGTGCCTTCCGCCCGGTGGCCTGGATACAGGTCGTACATCCGGTTCAGGGTGCGCAGCAGCGTCGATTTGCCGCAGCCGGACGGGCCGATAAATGCCGTCACTTTCTTTTCATTGATGTGCAGATTGATGTTCTTCAAACCCTGGAACTGACCGTAGAAGAAATTCAGCTGCGAGATTTCTATGATCGGCTTCTTGTCGGACGTATTCGATATTGATGATGTTTGCATGGTGATGGCAATCGCAGTGGATGCAGTGAATCAATTAACCTGGAATTTTCTGGCTGAACAAGGAGCGCGACAGGATGTTCAGGGCCAGCACGCTGAAAGTAATCAGCAGCGCCCCGCCCCATGCCAGCGGCACCCAGTTGTCGAACGGGCTCATCGCGAACTGGCTGATGACGACCGGCAAATTGGCGATCGGCTTGTTCATGTTGGTACTGAAAAACTGATTGTTCAGCGCGGTGAATAACAGCGGCGCGGTTTCCCCGGCGATGCGGGCCACTGCCAGCAGCACTCCGGTCACGACACCCGCCTTGACCGCGCGCAGGCGGACCAGCAAGGCCACTTTCCAACGCGGCGCACCCAAGGCGAAAGCCGCTTCGCGCAGACTGCCGGGCACCAGCCGCAACATATTGTCGGTAGTCCGCACCACCACCGGCACCGCAATCAAGGACAACGCGAAAGTTCCGGCCCAGCCGGAGAAATGACCGACCTTGGCGACATAGATCGCATAGACAAACAGGCCGATCACGATCGACGGCGCCGACAGCATGATGTCGGTGACAAAGCGCGTAATTTGCGCAAGCTTGCTTTGCTCGCCGTATTCAGCCAGATAGATGCCGGCCAGAATCCCGATCGGCGTGCTGATCAGCGTCGCCAGGCCGACCAGCATCAGGCTGCCGATAATCGGATTGAGCAAGCCGCCGGCGCCGGAGCCAGGCGCCGGCGTGTTTTGCGTCAGCATGCCGAGACTGAGCGCGCCCAAGCCCTTGCTCACCAGGGTCGCCAGAATCCACAGCAACACCAGCAACCCGAGCGCCATCGCCAGGAACGACAGCAGCATGCCGAAGCGGTGCATCAGCAAGCGCCTGCGATAGACCGCATTGGTCGCTGGCTGGTGCAGTGTATCGATCTCGATTTGCGGCGAATTCTTCATTTGGCGCCTTCTTTACGGGACATGCCCATCAACATGATTTTGGCTAGCGACAGCACGATGAAGGTGATCACGAACAGGATCAGGCCGAGTGCGAACAGCGCCGACACATGCATCGTGGTCGAGGCCTCGGCGATTTCATTGGCGAGGGTCGAGGCGATGCTATTGCCCGACGCGAACAGCGACCAGGACAGCCGCTGCGAATTGCCGATGACGAAGGTAACCGCCATGGTTTCCCCCAGCGCTCGCCCCAGACCCAGCATGACGCCGCCGACCACGCCAGTTTTGGCATAGGGCAGCACCACCTTGCGCACCACTTCCCAGCGCGTGCAGCCCAGCCCGTAGGCGGATTCTTTCAAGACTGCCGGCACCACTTCAAACACATCGCGCATGACCGAGGCGATGAACGGGATAATCATCACCGATAAAATCAAGCCCGCGGTCAACATCCCTATCCCCATCTTGGGGCCGTTGAACAAGACTCCGACGAACGGCAGCTGACCGAGCGTCGCCGACAAAAACGGTTGTCCGTATTCAGCAAATAGCGGCGCAAACACGAACAAGCCCCACATGCCGTAAATGATGCTGGGCACGCCGGCCAGCAACTCGACCGCGGTACCCAGCGGACGGCGCAATTTGGTCGGGCAGATTTCCGTCAGGAACAAGGCGATCCCGAAGCTCACCGGGAACGCAATCAACAACGCGATCAACGAGGTCACCAGCGTGCCGACAATCGCGATCATCGCGCCGTAATGGTCATTGACCGGGTCCCACTCGATAGTGGTGATAAAAGCCGGGCCGAACTCGCGAAACACCGGCCAGGCGCCGATGGCCAGACAAACGATAATGCCAAGCAGCACCAACAACACGATCAGCGAAAATAGCAGCGTCACTTTATGAAAAAAGAAATCCTGGATGCGTTGCTTGCGCATCGTCGCATGCAGGGCCTGATGCGAGATGCCAGCCTGTTCAGCGCTGAGTGCGGGGGGAGAAAGTGTATGTGCCATGGCAAGAGTATTTGCACTCATGTGTAGCGATATCCGGTGAAGTATAAGAAGACACTGCGGCGAATGCTATGGCGGCCATGCCGTTATTTAACATGCGGCTTCAGTGCGCAGCGATAGCCTGGTTTGAATTTGCTGTGCAAAATCCGTATCTTCGATAACCGCAAGCTCGTGTCCGTGCCGGACGCAAGCTTGCGGCTTGTTTCTACAGCTTGCAGGGCAAACTGAACCTTGCAATTAAAAAGACACTAAATAATTACCAGACTGCCTTGCCCGCGCTGTCTTTGACTTGTGCCTTCCAGGCGTCTTCAACCAGCTTCACGACCGATGCCGGAATCGCCACGTAATCCAGTTCCGTTGCCGATGCACCGCCGTTCTTGTATGCCCAGTCGAAGAACTTCAGGACTTCCTTGCCCTTGGCAGCATCAGCTTGTGTTTTGTGCATCAAGATGAAGGAAGCGCTGGTGATAGGCCAGCTGGTCTTGCCGGCGGCGTCGGTGAAGTCGACCGCGAAACCAGGAGTCTTGGCCCAGTCGGCACCGGCGGCGGCGGCCTTGAAAGTTTCGTCATCCGGCTGCACGAAGCTGCCGTCGCGATTCTTCAGTTGGGTGTGTTGCAGTTTGTTCTTCTTGGCGTAGGCATATTCAACGTAGCCAATCGCGCCCTTGATCTTTTGGACGTTGGCGGCGACGCCTTCGTTACCCTTGCCGCCTACCCCGACCGGCCATTTGACCGCAGTACCGGCGCCGACGCCGCTCTTGAACGCAGCGCTGGTCTTGGACAAATAGCTGGTGAACACAAATGAAGTGCCGGAGCCGTCAGCGCGATACACCACGGTGATGTCTTCCGCCGGCAATTTAACGCCAGGATTGAGGGCGGCAATTTCCGCTGCATTCCACTTGGTGACCTTGCCCAGATAGATATCGGCCAGCACCAGGCCTGTCAGTTTGATCTGTCCAGGAGCGACGCCGTCCAGATTGACGACCGGTACCACGCCGCCCATGATCGCCGGGAATTGCATCAGGTTGTCGGCGTTCAGATCTTCGACTTTCAATGGCATGTCGGAAGCACCGAAATCAACCGTTTTGGCTTTGATTTGCTTGATGCCGCCGCCGGAACCGATCGACTGATAGTTCAGGCTGTTGCCGGTAGCGCCCTTGTAGGCTTCAGCCCACTTGGAATAAATTGGATAAGGAAAAGAAGCACCGGCACCGGTGATTTCCGCTGCCATCGCAGAGGAAACCGTCAATGTCGCTGCCACGGCGAGGACGACGGATTTTACGAGGTGATTCAATCGCATTTGTTACTCCAGGTGGTTGAGTAGATTCAGTTTGCTTGGGCCGAGGTGTTGCGAAGTGATGTCATTTGAAGATTTCAATTTCACAACAGCCGTAAGACAGGACGAACTCTAACCAACATTTATGACAGCTTTATGACAAGTTGAGGGCGAGTGAAAAATCACTGAAAATCGATTTCCGCCGATAGAAATTCGGCATCGGCACTTCCACTTTGGTCATCAAGCTGTCATATTGCCTCAATACACTCCGCCCAAACCATCAAATCAGCTGCCTGATTCATGAACAAAAAAACCATGTCGGACAATGATGCAAAAACCAACCTCAACAATCTCGATGCCAACCCGATCTATCTAAATCGCGAGTTATCGCAACTGGCATTCAATCGGCGGGTCATGGCGCTGGCGGAAGACAAGCATGTCCCCCTATTGGAGCGTCTGCGATATCTATGCATTGTCAGCAACAATCTCGACGAATTCTTTGAAGTCCGCATCGCCAGCCTGCTGGCAAGCAGCCAAATCGACGGCGCAACGATCGAGTCGTCAAAATTGACGGCCGCATTGGAACGCACCAGTGCCGAATGTCACCAGATCGTCGCCCGCCAATATGCAATCCTGAATCAGTCGATTTTGCCGCAGCTTTCCGCCATCGGCATCCATCTGTTGCACCACAACGATCGCCATGAACGGCAGCGGGCCTGGATCAAATCCTTTTTCGACCAGGAAATCCGCCCCCTGCTGACCCCGATCGGCCTCGATCCGGCCCATCCGTTTCCACAAGTGCTCAACAAGAGCTTGAATTTCATCGTTGAAATGGCGGGCAAAGATGCGTTCGGACGCAATACCACGATAGCGATCATCAAAGCGCCGCGCGTCCTGCCCCGCGTGATCAAGCTGCCGGACGTGTTGTCGCCCAAGGGAGTCTCGTTCTGCCTGCTGTCGTCGATTATCCACGCCCACATCGGCGATCTTTTCGCCGACCGCGAAATTTTGTCTTATTCGCAATTCCGGGTGACGCGCAACAGCGACCTGTGGGTCGACGAAGAAGAAGTGAAGAATTTGCGGCAAGCCTTGCAAAGCGAACTGCACAGCCGCCAGTTCGGCGTCGCCGTCCGGCTTGAAGTCGCCAAGAACTGCCCCGAGCATCTGGCCCAGTTTCTGCTCAATCAATTTTCCATCGCCCCCAACCGGCTATATGCAGTGGATGGACCGGTCAACAT
Organism: Paraherbaspirillum soli; assembly: GCF_042654985.1. Lineage (NCBI taxonomy): Bacteria > Pseudomonadati > Pseudomonadota > Betaproteobacteria > Burkholderiales > Oxalobacteraceae > Paraherbaspirillum > Paraherbaspirillum soli. Next base: position 339,887 of record NZ_JBHSMT010000013.1, read on the forward strand.
GGTGCGATTGTCGGAAATGATCGACCAACTGCCAGAACCGGCGCTGCGCTTTGCGCCCTTCTCGCCGGGCTTGCCGGCGCATATCGACAATGTCGACGATATCTTCACGCAATTGAAAAAGAAGGACGTGCTGCTGCACCACCCGTTTCAATCGTTCCAGCCGGTCGTCGATTTCGTCCGTTCCGCCGCCTATGACGCCGAGGTGGTGGCGATCAGGCAAACCATCTATCGCACCGGCATGAATTCCGACCTGATGGAGTCGCTGATTATTGCCGCACAACGCGGCAAGGAAGTCACCGTCATCGTGGAACTGATGGCGCGCTTCGACGAAGAAGCTAATATCAACTGGGCCGACAAACTGGAGCGCGCCGGCGCCCAGGTGGTCTACGGCGTGGTCGGGTTGAAAACACACGCCAAACTGTCGCTGGTGATCCGCCGCGAACGGGATAAGCACGGCAACGGCGAACTGCGCTATTACGCCCATCTGGGCACCGGCAACTACCACCCGAACACGACCAAGCTGTACACCGACTTCGGCCTGCTGACCTCCAATCAGAAATTGGCGATAGAAGTCAATGAAGTCTTCATGCATCTCACCAGCCTGACAAGGCCGAAGAAAATGGATTACCTGTGGCTGGCGCCGTTTGCGCTGCAAAAGGAAATCATTCGCGCGATCCGCAATGAAGCCGACATCGCGCGCCAGGGCCGGCCGGCGCGGATCATTGCCAAGATGAATGCATTGCTGGACGAATCGGTAATCCGGGCCCTGTATTCAGCCTCGGCCGATGGCGTAAAAATCGAACTGATCGTGCGCGGCGCCTGCGCGCTACGGCCTGGCGTTCCCGGCTTGTCCGAGAACATCCGCGTGCGCTCCATCATCGGCCGCTTTCTCGAACATAGCCGGATTTATTATTTCCGCAACGATCTGCAGCACGATGTCTATCTGGCCAGCGCCGATTGGATGAATCGCAACCTGTTCCGGCGTATCGAGGTGGCGTTTCCGGTCCTCGACAATACGCTCAAAAGGCGCGTCATCAACGAAGGTTTGAATCCTTACTTGAAGGACAATACCAATGCCTGGAATCTGACGTCCGACGGCAGCTGGGACAAATGTAAACCGCGCCGAAGACAGCAGGTTTATAGTGCGCAACAGGATTTAATGCAGACATTAGGCACACAGACACGCAAGATTGACCCGCATTGACCGATCAAAAAGGACGCACTATGGAACTCATTCTGTGGCGACATGCCGAAGCCGAAATTGGCGAGCCCGACCAAGGCCGTGCCCTGACCGCCAAAGGACACAAACAAGCCACGAAAATGGCTGATTGGCTGGATCGCAGCCTGCCCAATACCTGCAAAATCCTGAGTAGCCCGGCTACCCGCACGGTGCAAACGGCGGAAGCTCTCGGCCGCAAATTTAAAATCCACCCTGATCTGGCTCCCGGCTGCACCGCTGAGCAATTATTGGCGGCCGCCAACTGGCCCGACAGCCGCGAGCCGATGTTGATCATTGGCCATCAACCAACGCTTGGACAGGTCGCCGCCTTGCTGATCGCAGGCCAGATGCAGGAATGGTCGATCCGCAAAGGAGGGGTCTGGTGGATTGCACAACGCGAACGCGGCGACATCAGGACCAACTACCTGAAAGCGGTGATGTCGCCGGACTTGGTTGCCAGGTGATTTTGCGCATCGCTCGATGGCAACCATTAAATAAATATTCAAAAGTCGCTGCCATCGCCACAACAAATTGTTACAAAAATAAGCATTCCATCTCGAACTTATTTATGTGGCATTGCACTAATAATTTCAAAGTGCGTCTTCAATCTGCATGCTGCAAGCCACGATGATTTGGCACTAGCATTAATTCTTTATTCACACACTTGTAAAAAGCAATAAATAGGCTGTGTGGCGGCCACCACTTTGAGTATACTTTCGCCCACTTCAATCCTGCGAACTACAACAGGATTTCGCGTAACATTCAAAACGAGTATTTGCTGTATTACGGTATAAGTAATCATTCGCCTTGTATTACAGCCCCAGAAGGTAAGACATGCTCTATCAATTTCATGAATTCAACCGCGCCTGGATGCACCCGCTGGTGCAATGGGCCGACGTCACCGCCAAATTATTCACCAACCCCATCTCACCGCTGGCGCACACACCGTTTTCGCAACGCATTGCCGCCGGTTACGAGTTGATGTATCGGCTCGGCAAGCATTACACCAAACCAGACTTCGAGATCGGCACCACGCTGATCAACGACAAGGAAGTAGCAATTACAGATGAAGTCGCAGCGGAAAAACCGTTTTGCCGCCTGCTTCACTTCAAAAAGAATTTAAGCAAAAAAGAAATGACGGCGCTCAAGCAGCCAACCGTGTTGCTGGTAGCGCCGCTGTCAGGCCATCATTCGACATTGCTGCGCGACACCGTGCGCGGCCTGCTGCCGGATCACGACGTCTACATCACCGACTGGACCGATGCCCGCATGGTGCCGGCCAGCGACGGCACCTTCCATTTGCACGACTACATTTACTACGTCCAGGATTTCATTCGCTTGCTGGGCCCGGACCTGCACGTGATTTCGGTCTGTCAGCCGACCGTACCGGTACTGGCGGCCATCTCGCTGATGGCCACGGCCAAAGATCCGCATCTGCCAAAAAGCATGACCATGATGGGCGGCCCGATCGACCCGCGCAAATCGCCGACCGAGGTTAACAACCTGGCGACCGAAAAGCCGTTCAGCTGGTTCGAAAACACGGTGATCTATAGCGTGCCGTCCAAATATCCCGGCTTCGGCCGCAAGGTCTATCCGGGCTTCCTGCAACACGCCGGTTTCGTCGCGATGAATCCAAGCCGGCACGCCCAAAGCCACTGGGATTTCTACATGCACCTGCGCGAAGGCGACAACGAATCCGCCGAAAGCCACCGCAAATTCTATGACGAATACAACGCGGTGCTGGACATGCCGGCCGATTATTACCTGGACACCATCAAGACCGTGTTCCAGGATTTCAGCTTGCCGCACGGCACCTGGGAAGTCGAAGGCAAACTGGTGCGGCCGCAAGACATCAAGAGCGTCGCGCTATTTACCATCGAAGGCGAACTCGACGATATTTCCGGTTCCGGCCAAACCCACGCGGCACATGATTTGTGCCGCGCCATCCCGGAATCCAGGAAACAGCAATTCACCGCGGAAAAATGCGGCCATTACGGCATTTTTTCGGGCCGCCGCTGGCGCGAAATGATTTGCCCGAGAATCGGCACCTTTATCAAGGCCAACGCTTAAAAACTATCCTCCCGTCAATACTTGGCAAAAAAGCCGTTCCTGTCAGCAGGAACGGCTTTTTTCATTTGGCGTACCATCGATTTACTCGGATAATACGACCTCAAGTTGTTCAGACCCAACTCTTTACCCCCTGTGCCAGATAAAACCCCGCCCTCGCTCGCCGACTCCATCGAAGCACTGCTGCCGCAGACGCAATGCACCAAATGCGGCTACCCAGCCTGTCGCCCGTATGCCGAAGCCATCGCCGATGGCTCCGCCAACTACAACCAATGCCCGCCCGGCGGCCAGCAAGGCATAGTCCGGCTGGCGCAATTGCTGGGCAAGCCGGTGATCCCGCTGAATCCGGCCAACGGTGTTGAACGGCCGCGTCAGCGCGCCGTGATCGACGAGGCGACATGCATCGGCTGCACGCTGTGCATACAGGCGTGCCCGGTCGATGCCATCGTCGGCGCAGCCAAACAGATGCACACGGTGATCGCCGATTTATGCACCGGTTGCGACCTCTGCGTGGCGCCCTGCCCGGTTGACTGCATCGCTATGGTGGAAGTGACCGCCCCGCACACAGGCTGGGACGCCTGGAGTCAGCAACAAGCCGACGCAGCGCGTGCGCGGCACGACATGCGAACACTCCGCCTGCGCCGCGACAAACTGGAAAACGATGAGCGCCTGGCCGCCAAGGCTGCAGAAAAATTGAAAATGGTCGCAGCCGAAGCCGCCGCTACGCCGGAACAGCAAGCCGAACAGGCACGCAAGAAAGCCATCATTCAAGCCGCCATCGAGCGCGCCAGGATCAAGAAAGAACAACAAGCCGAAGCCGCGACCAAAGAACAGGAATGAATGCCTATGAACGCTGAAAAACGCCGAGAAATATTCACCCGCCTGCGCGCCGCCAATCCGCATCCCACTACCGAACTGGAATACACCACACCGTTCGAATTGCTGATCGCCGTGATCCTGTCGGCGCAAGCCACCGACGTCTCGGTCAACAAAGCGACGCGCAAGCTGTACCCGGTAGCCAACACCCCGGCCCAGATCTACGCGCTCGGCATCGATGGCTTGATGCCATACATCCAGACCATCGGCCTGTATCGCACCAAGGCCAAGAATGTGATCGAAACCTGCCGCCTGCTGATGACCCTGCATGACAGCCAGGTGCCGCGCACGCGCGAAGAGCTACAAGCCTTGCCCGGCGTCGGCCGCAAAACCGCCAACGTGGTCTTGAATACGGCCTTCGGCGTGCCCGCCATGGCGGTCGACACGCATATTTTCCGGGTCGCCAATCGTACCGGCATCGCTCCCGGCAAGGATGTCGACGCGGTCGAACACAAGCTGATGAAGTTGGTGCCGGCCGAGTTCCTGATGGATGCGCATCACTGGCTGATCCTGCACGGCCGCTACACCTGCATCGCCCGCAAACCGCAATGCTGGAACTGCGGCATCGCCGATCTATGCGACTACAAATCCAAAACGCCGCTGCCGGAAAAAGGAGTGTAATCCGCCATGCCGCATCCCCATACCGAACACCATTTTGAAGCCAGCGACACCGTCCGCGATATCGTCATTGGCATGGCCGACGGCTTGACGGTGCCGTTTGCCCTGGCCGCCGGCATCAGCGGCGCTGCGGTCGCGATCGAGATCATCGTCACCGCCGGCGTCGCCGAAATCGCCGCCGGTTCGATCGCCATGGGCCTAGGCGGTTATCTGGCGGCGCGCACCCAGCGCCAGCATTACTATGCCGAACGGCAGCGCGAAGAACAGGAAATCCGCTCAGTGCCGCATCGCGAGCGCAAGGAAGTGATCGACATCATGGCCCAATACGGCGTCAGCAAACAGGAATGCGAACCGATGCTGGCCGGGCTGGAACGCAACCCGACCGCCTGGCGCAACTTCATGATGCGCTTTGAGCTTGGACTGGAAGAGCCGCAACCGGCAGCCGCCCGCAAAAGCGCAGCGACCATCGCGCTGTCCTACCTGGTCGGCGGCCTGATCCCGCTGTCGCCTTACATGTTGCTCAAGTCGGTGCCGACGGCGCTGACCGCATCGACCGTGTTGACGCTGCTGGCCTTGTTCATATTCGGCTACCTGAAAGGCAGCGTGACCGGCACCGGCGCCCTGAAATCCGCATTGCAAACCTTGCTGGTCGGCGCACTGGCAGCCGCCGCCGCTTTCGGCATCGCCCGCCTGATTACCTAAAAACCCACCACCATGTTCAATCCTTCCCAAGACGATGTCCGCCGCTTCTTTTGCGAGGTCTATCGCAAGCATCGCGCCAACGAAATCCTGACCCCGCTGGAAGCCATCGCATGCGACTGGGTGCAGCAGCATCCGGAATATGCGGACGACCTGAAACAGATCGAAGCGGCGCTAGCGGCCGATTATTCGGTCGAGAACGGCCAAACCAATCCCTTCCTGCATCTGTCGATGCATCTGTCGATTGCCGAACAGATTTCGATCGACCAACCGCCAGGAATACGCGCCGCAGCCACCGCGCTGACGCAACGCCTGCAATCGGAACACGAAGCCCACCATCACATCATGGAATGCCTGGGCCAGATGATCTGGAATGCGCAGCGCAGCGGCCTGCCGCCGGATGGCGCGGCGTATATCGATTGTGTAAAAAAGCGCGTGTGATTTAAGGCGGACGCGTTGGATTGGCGGGGAAATCCAACCACGCTGTACTGGTCCGCGCTGACCTATCCTGATGGCGTTGACCCCCGACTCGCGAATGACCGGCGGCGTTCAAAGTTCGCAAGCTGGCATTCGAACTTTCCAGAGCAAAGACGACTTGCAAGTTGTCGGAGGCAGTCGATTGAATCTCCTGAATTATTCGGATATGTTAAACGCCAAATTAGACAGGAGGCGACATTTGTAGCACTTGAAATGGAATAGCGAATGCAGAGCGTTTTCGATGTACCACGGCTCACTACAAGACGAGCAGCGCCTCTCCCTTTCAGACGAGAGACTCTTTCCGCTGGCCCGATATAAATAGTAGTAAACAGGTTTTCCCATTTGAGCGGAGAGCCGGTCACTATTTTCTCGACCAACTTTGGACAGAGTGCTCCGCACATCTGAGAGCTGACGAGTGCTTGATCTCTCCAACACCGTGCAATTCATTTGCAACGCGTCACATGCCTGATAGTCAGACTGCCAGCGAATTATTTCAGAATAGTCACCGCTCGGCATTATTGGTAGTTTATATAGCGGAACGGGGCCAAAGCAGTCCATGCATCTTATAGGAGACTCAAGAGACAAATATGTTGTGTACATTACATAGCCAGTCGGCTTCAAACATCCGCAACCATCCGCACTATCGACATCTTCCCCTAACGGCCGCGACGCGATAGAGACTCCGCTCTTTTTGGCTTCTGCTAAGCAATCTTCAACAAAGAGATTGCTGTATTTCTCATCTAATGAATCTTTTGCTGGTGCTAATACCGATGAAATGCATTTGTTATTTTCAAGATAAAGCGGCCACTCTCTGCCGAGAATTTGACCGTTCATTCTTAAGGTGCCCAAATAGGCATTGGCCGAGTCCAATAATTTCCCCGACAACTCTTGGCCGTCAAATGAAAACTCTAATCGATGTGCATACATTGTAATGATGCCTAACCATGGCAAAAATATTAGATCATGTCGTCACGCGCAAGCCGCCAAAACAAGGTCCAATAGGAACTACTTGTAAGTGTCAGCACTTGGCCGAAATGTGCTCAGATCCCCTCATTTTTTAAGCGCGTCCATACGAAACTTTTCAAACACAATTGATAGCGCTGTGTGTTGTCAATGTAATCTTCTTGGTCGTTTTCCAGGACGATCTTGCGCCCTCCTCTCAATACAATTTCTCCCCTGCCATTCAAGAATGCTTTATGCCTGCTGATCCAGCCTGGTATTTCCCCGGTTGTATCCACTTTGTCGATTTCAAACGATTGGATGTTTAGCCGGTAAACCGGTGTGTGGTCAGGCCGCCTGGATTCTGGATAGCCAAGGCTGCCGATGATGTAAATAAAATCACCGACCAGTGTGGCGGTATGAAAGTCGGTAGGAGGGAATAATTCTGCGGGATAGCTAAAGATGCGAATCTCACCATTTTTCTCAAATACGGTGACATCGTTGTAGATACAGAAATCGCTGTCGTAATAATCCTCGTGTTCCCCCGCGATCTCAACGATACGTCCATCGCCAAGAATGGTTGTAGATCTGCCGAATCGCTGATAGCTCCAAATCGCTTGTTCCGGTTCGCTGCCCGAATCAGAAAATGTCTCACTCGCGCGCCACCCCGAGGCTCCTGAACGTATCATCGCCATCCAGAATGGATTTTCTGTTGCTTCGGCATTGCTTGTGCCAAATTGCCGATACCTGCCGGCGATATAGGCTTCTTTCGACACTAGAGGGGTAGCGTCGTACTCAACACCCAGCAGTTCCGCATGCATTTCGGGGCTGATATCGTTTATATCGTCGCCGCAATCCACCAATATGCGAACCACTTTCATGTTTGTTGCGACTTGAATTGCGCGCTCAGGAATCTTGTTGGCCTTGTAAATATCCGCGCCGCAATCGATCAAAAATTTCAAACAATCCGACATGCCAAGCGAGGCCGCTGTGATTAACGGGGTATCTTGGAAGTCGTTGGCGGATTCAGTATCAAATCCTTGATCAACCAGCCATTTCAACATCGAGACGTTGTTGTGCTGTATCGCATATGCCATTGCTGTTTTTCCGCAGCGACCTACTGCCTTGCGATTTGCGCCAAGTTCCAGTAATAACGAGGCCTTTTCAATATCGCCAAGTTGAATGGCAAATAAAAAAGGCGTTCTCGACCAAAAGTCTGTGGTTTCCAGGTCGCCAGTTTCTTGAACGGCTTTTTTTATACTATCCGGCGTACCAAATACGACTTCAGATATTGTGTGAGTCCATTCCAGCTGGCTGCTATCGGCACCGGCATTCAGCAGCAATTCAACGACATCAAATCGGCCGTTATTCGATGCGACCCGAAGAGCCGATTCGCCGTACTCCGTAATTCTATTTAAATCTTCGCCTTGATCTACAAAGTGTTTCACCTTGTCATAGAGGTTGACGTCATTGTTATAAATTGTTTGCAGTAAGCTCATCGTTTTCACCAGTTTTCTTGCACATGTTTTCCGCTCTACGCGCTGGAAAATCCAACGCTTGATAACGATTGCAGAAATGTTAAGCTTCCCAGCCCAAGCTGCCCACTTACTCAAAGGGACGATGCACAAAGCGTATGCGGCGCAAGGTGTTGTTTCGCCATTCAAAATAGGAGATACCCCGGAGTGCAGAGTTCTCGTTGATACCTCCGACGACGATCAGCAGTCGACTGTCGAGACGGTATTTGATCAGCGCGCCGTCGGGTTTTATCAATTCGTCGTAATCGACGTTCTCGTTATCAACCTCGTGCAGGCTCGCGGGGTGAAATACCTTGCCCGTATTGGCGTCGACAATGGCGAGCGAAACGCAGCCGCTGCCACAGCCCCAGCGGACGATTGTGTAATGACCGGCGAAGTTGGGGGCCTGCTTCGCCCCGATGCCGATCATTGTGCGAAACAGGCGAGATCGCGGATGCGAGCGAACGTCCGGCGCCATGACTCGGCCGTTGAATCTCCCGATCGCTGGAAACTGCTCGAACCCGGGCGGATTCTTAGGGTAATCCGAAGCGCGAATCGTGTGTGCGTTGTAGTACTCATCCTCTTCGGCGTGAGTAAGTGGCGAGACGACTGCGAGTAGCAGAGCAATCAAAAATGCAAAAACTATTTCTTTCATTTCAGTTCCTTGATTGAGTTAAAAGCGTCAATCTGACAAAAATCCGTGGGTAGTGTGCAGATGAACAATCAGCAGCTGAAGTCTATTAATCCTGAAAAAAGGCCGATCAATAGCCCCAGGAAGCCTCCTAAGGCCAAGCCCGCTGCGGCAATCAACATTTTCCACATGATCGCGAGGATCCGGGCAAGGCCGGTGCGGTATCGCGGCATCTCTGGATGGACAGGAACGTCGGTTGAGGTATTGACGTTAGTCGGAATCAAAGTGCTCATGATGCCGTTCCTGATTTGCTGATGCGGTTGGCGATGCGTCGATTGATGGCGGCATCCAAATCGTCCGCCGATTGCCCGCTCGCCTTCACTATCGCTTTGATTGTTGCGGCGTCGAGGCCGCCAGGTCGCGATGCCTCAACCAGACTCCAGGTTCTCGCCGCGCGTCTGCCGCTTCGGCAATACAGCAGGATGGGGCCAGGCGTAGTTGCAATAGCTTGGTTCAGGGCCGCGACCGCCGCGTCCGGGATATCGCCATGCGGAACTGGCACATAGGCAAAGTGCAGATGCTGGGCACGGACGGCTGATTCGACTGCTGCTGCCGGCGGTTGGTCGGCGGCCTCGCCATCGGGGCGCAAATCGATGATGGTCTTGAAGCCGCGCTCCTTGAGTTGAGGGATCGCGGCCAGATTCAGTTGTTCTGCCACCCATATCTGCGACGTCAGTCGGTGCGCATCGACCTTCGGCGGTCGCTGCCAATGGCTATAACCCAGATCGGCTAGTACACCAGCAATTCCTAGCAATACTGCCAGACCGAAAATGGCGCTATTGCCAATAGATTTCATATTCAATTCCGCTTGTTATGGCACTCGTTATGCATTGGCGAATGGGCGAAGAATGTTGCCACGGAAAAATTTGCAAAGCAATCTTAAATATGTGAGGCGAACGATAGACTGCGTCCGGCCCTCGTTTGGTAGGTTCTGGTTGAGCCGAAGGCGAAGCCCAACGTTTCTTTAATCGCCACCAAACGTTGGGCTTTGGAGCCCAACCGACTACGTGCGTAGGGCGGATGAGCGTAGCGTTATCCGCCGCTGGATGCTCCGCCGGTGTTTGATGCGTCCGAAACGGCGGAAGACGCTGCGCTTTTCCGCCCTACATTACTGAGAAGTCCAAGCTACCGACGCTCTTTTAGGTATTTTTCATTGCGACGCTCGATATCCCTGGCCGCCTTTTCTCCCAACTCGTCGGCGGCATCAATTGAAAACAGCATCAGCTCCTCGCGGACATCGACGCTCAGCAGCGGCGGGTGCGCCGGGTCGGCATAAACGCCGCTGGCCAGATCGGTGGCGTGGATCAGCCGCAGGCAGTTTCTGATGCCAAAGCTGAAGTTCTTCGTAACAGATGAGAATTGTGCATCGGGGTCGTGCTGCAGTTCTGGAACCAGCCACGAGAACGGCTTGTGCAGCGCTGCTTCGGGCGGGCCGGGTTCAGGCGGGAAGATAGTGGTTTTGTTGGCATTTTTTGCGTAGGTCATGCGATCTCCTTTTGCGGCGGGTTTTCCGCCCTTCGTCGGCTGACGAAGGTGGCGGGCGCAAGGCAGGGGTGAGAGACCGGTGTGAGGCACCATAAACCGGCAGGGCCCGAAGCCCTCCCTACCAAGGCCCGCCATAGAAGACGCACATTGATAGGGGCAGACGAAAAAAAACCGCTCGGGAGCGGCTTGTCTGCCCGGTGCTACTCACAACACTGACTCTCACGCCAGGCCGCTTTTTCTTGCGACGTAAGGAAGATAGCGCAGATGATCTTGAAATTCAAACACTATTTTCGAGGTGCCCTTTTGTTGTTGATAACTCTGCACCCGCTGGCATGCGGTCGCTCATTCCACGTAGTTAAACCTGAAAACTGAATCAACTAACCGACAGTCGCACTAACGCTGCCGATCAACTTACAGCCGCATTCGGTTTCGCAATCCTGCACCGCAACCGGGACGCCGCCGACCGTAAAGGTCGGATGCGCGGTGATGATCTTGTTGATGCCATGCGGCCGGTTGTCCGGATAATGTTTCGGACAATCGACTTCGTCCCCAAGGCGCGCAATCGCTTTGCCACCGATGTCATGCGTCAGCGAGCCGCTGATGACCTTGCCGCCGTGGTCGGTTGTGTCGCCTACTACGATAATTTTTAAAGACATATTTGTGCCGTAATAATTTGAAGACTAAATAATTATTTAAACTGAATAGCGTATTCTTTTTGACATACCGAATCGGGGTGACTGAATAAAGGTTGTAATTTTAAATTGTTATCTTTAAACCATACGCTATAAGAAATTCTTTTTAGGTACGATTCACAAAATTCTTTGGTGTTTGAATCCAGTTGAAATTTATTCTCATCCATTAATTTCTCAGCAGCGTCGGCACCCAATTTTAAACGACCATCTCGAATCGTAGCGCCGCTTTCCAAAAGAGTTGGCACAAATTTCTGCACTAACTCTTTTATCGTGATCTCATCCCCGCTCAGTGTGGAGAAAACTTTTGCTTCTTTATTCAACTCTGGACTACCAGAGCAAACTGCATCTGTCGCAAAGACCACGCTCACAGTGTTATCTATATAATTAATTTGATCGAGCTTTGCTTTAAAACCCCATGGACCACTCATGGAAGGGTCATAACAATCTTTCGCATCTTCATAAAATTTCTGAGAAAATTTTTTCAGTGCTTTTGTTATTTTCCTGGCTTGTGCGTCACTAATATTCTTCGATTTGTTGATTATTACTTGCTCAATAACGATCTCGTTATAGCGTGCTTTTATACGTGGCATCTTCAAAACAGAAACGGCATAATTGACCGCAGAAGCTTTTTCTTCTGCGTGACAAACACAAGCCATCAGAAGAGAGATAAAAATGGAACCTGCAAATCTCAATGTATTCACAGCAATATTTCACTTTGCTTGTATTGTGTAAAGTCGAATGGCTTGTCGTTGACTTTCAGGTTCAGAGACAATTGCTGCAACATATTTGCCTTCATCAATAGGCAACCAAAATTTAGTCTCAGTGACAAGATAAATATTTTTATCCACAATAGTTCTGTCACCAAAATTTGTAGAAAATCTTATGATGTGTTCCTTTTTATTGACTTCGGGGATTTTGCTTTCCGCCGCCTTATTGAAAAAAGTGGAGGCATAGAAATCGGCACGGAATTGCCACAAGTCGCCATCGGCTGCATTTAAATCGGATAGATCCGAATATTTCTCAAGATTAATCGCACGTCCATCAATAGTTGAAAAAACTCGAATTGGCTTTGATTCATTATCAAATATTTGCACAAGAGCGAGTGTCAATCCATCATCAGAGATATAGGGAATTGTGTAGTCAGATGGCGTCGGGAATTTTTTAAAGATTATTTGCTTTTTGAGATCAAAAAACAATACTCTACCCGGATCGTAACTAAACCCTGCTTTTTCTAATTCTCTCCTACTTTTAAACCATGCTTTGCCGCTCCGTCCAAAATTCATTGGTTCTACAAATATGCCACGTGACGACGTTGTATTGAATACAAACTGAGGGGGAAGTTCGGGATATTGAAGTTTTGGCTGTTTAAATGTCAATTTAATTGAACAATCTTTGAAATTTCTAATTTCGTAGATGTAGTCTTCTTTTTTAATACCTTTTATACGGATAGCAAATTCTTGACCATCATTGGATAAATTGACAAATTCACCAACAAGAGAAGATATACAGGAATTGACAATATTCTTTTGTTTAGTATCGTACAGGATCGAATTTTTCAACTCCGAACCATTCATCCCGATAAAAAGTTTTTCTCCATCTTTATCAAATTTGGCTAAAGAAATTGCACTCTTCCCATTTGACCCTGGAATAGATATAGTAATATCCTGATAATTTTCAGCATGAACCGAAAACGATAATGCAAATAAAATGAAGAAAATGATTTTCATATTCCAAATATCTTCATACTACAATTAGCATCAACAAATATATATTTGATTGGTTGAACTGGATCTTTATACAACTCTTTATAGCTATCTAAAAGTTTTGTGCTGGCAATAGGCATTGCATAGGCAAGGTCAAAAGCGAACATCAGTACCAGATACAAAGCAAAATGCTTAACTTTCATAACGTGACTTGTATGGCAGACTCCTACGTATTTCCAATGGTGCTCGGCGCGCTGCGGAGATATGTATAAGGCGGGTCAAAAGTCATTCATGCCCATGTAATTTAAAAAATGCTTTTTGGTCCTTTTCCTCTATAAAATTAGAGGCGGCAGCGGTATCGCCTTGAAAGTCTTTTTTACAGGTTAATCGCGAAATTGTTTTTTCATTTTTGATAACCTCCATTACCGTATCCCCTTTTACCGGGTCGTTCAAAGCATAGTTAATTCCATTGTTTTCAAACCAAATCACAGTTGAGGCATTACTTGCTCCCAACACCTCGGCACGATTAAATATTTTAGATGAATCTTGCTTCGTAACTATGTAGCGCAATTCAATTTTTTGAGGTAATCCGAAACGATACTCCAAATAACCAGAGCTAGATCCTTTCGGCGAGGCGCAAAAAGAAATAACCTTTTTCCCGGTTCCGCAAGAATAGAAAATTTCTTCGTCCTTGTCACAATTTGACAACTGAGTTTCTGCACGAGCTTGGCTCATTAAAAAAACAGAAATTAATGACAGTGAAATATTTTTGAGGAGATTTTTCATATTTCAACTTCATTCCCCAAGCGCGCAATTGCTTGGCCGCTGATGTCATGCGGCGGCGAGCCGCTGATGATTTTTCCGCCGTGGTTGGTTATGTCGCCTACAGTAATGATTTTCAAGGACATGCTGCTCTTTTTCAAATTTATCATGCCTTGCCAATCAACCAAACACAGCGGCCAGATTCTACTACTCAAAATAAATCTAACAGAAATAGTCGACTTCCATTTTACTGCTTCTATTTCCAACCAAATTATTTACAAGTTGGATTTGAGTTTGGACACGTAATAAATTTTCCGCTACCATCCAATTTAAGATGAGCAACATTTTTTATTTTACTTAAAATGGTCCCTTTTCTTTCATAGGTTGTTACCAGATAATCTTTGCTAATATCAAAAGTGATGATGGAAACTCCATCCATTTTCCCCACCAATTCTTTTGAAATCAATTTATTACCTCTAAAAACATAAAGATAATATACATTTACATCCGTCTCTGCTCTTCCAGCCAGGAAAATTCGAAAATCAAATATAGACGGGAGTAAAAAAACTGTATCAATGCTTGAATCAATCTGGCTTCGTATATCATGCTCAATAGTGTTACTAGGGTAGGCGTGATAACGATTACAGTCATCAGTCTTTCCCTCGCCTGTTGCGCACCGATAATATTTATCAAACACAAATGGCAGACTTGTATTTACAATTTTCTTGGATGAATTTTTATCATTAAGACATTTCCCTACGAAACTTTTATACTTGCTTGCATCAACATTTAATTTATCAGGATGTTCGTCATCTCTAGTTATATCATAAGCAGTATATTTATTGGTATCCAACACCACCCATCCAATAGATACTTGTTTGTTTGGATTATCAGCGCCCACAAACAATCTTACTTTGTAAACGCCATTATCATTTTCGGCCAAATCCAAAGAAATATCATTCTTATTCATCACCGTTTTAAAATTCGGGACTATTAGATTTTTTAGATCCGCCTGACAGGCAGATAAATCATTATTCTCTGCAGCATGACCAACCACTGAGAGAAAAGCCATCAAGAAAAATAATATTAATCGCATCATTACAGCCTCTACATAATTATTTAAAAGAATTCACAATTCTAGGAACAACATCATTCAAAGTTTTTTTATACAGTTCTTGCTTACTCTCATCTGTTGAAAACCATCTAGCATAATTTCCATTATAAGCAGCCATGTATTTAGCAATATACTCCATGCCGACTTTGACTGAAGAAACCATAACAAATTGCTTTTTCTTGTCAGTTATTTGAGCGTTGCCACCAGCGCCGCTGAGACCGGCTCCTTCAAATGCTGCCCACAATCCTATCGGAGCCTCATTGAAATACGATCCTGACCATCCATAATAAGGGGGCGCGCCATGCGACTCCATTCCAGGTGTTCCACATTTTTGATACTGTTTTGATTTAAAATGAGCTGTTTCTACCCTGTACATTCGCTCAACAACTTCTGCAGTATCTTTTCCATATTTATCATAAATATAACGCAATGCTTCCCTAGCATCATTTTCATTAAAATCATGTGTAGACTCTTCTGGCTTTACATTATTCTTTGAAATTCCACCGCAAATGGATAATTGCACCTTCCCTTGCTTTTTCGCCAACTCAACAAGACTATCTCCGTTAGCATTAGTAGCTGACTGAACAAAGAACCTATCTGCTTGATAACTGGCTTGATATTCACGAACATCGAAATGCACCCACGTAGTAGCTCCATCTGCTGTGGATTCAAGTGAAATTTTATTAGGATGAGGCCATCTCATTTGAGCGCCCAAATGCTTTATAAAAATCTTCTCGCGAATTAGCTCGATACCCGCATTTCCAGTTCTTGTCGTTTCTCCATGCTTGACAAATTGAACATCCAAAGCACGCCCCATATGATTAACAGACGTACGAGCATGAATACGATTGTTATCAATACAACGATACCCAGAACTGATGTTATGGATTGAGTATCCAAGTTTTGCTTCTTTTTCCTTTAAATAAAATTCAACAGCCCTGAATGCCCAAATTAGGCTACGGTGAATGCCTGGATATTCGTGTGCATTCCCCTGAATGCGTCCATTGCCAAAACCACCACATGCCCCACAAGAACACTTCATTTGACTGAAATGAGCCGCCATTGGATATCTAATTATCATTTCATCCAGTGCTTTCAGTACATTTCCACATACTCGGCCCGTCTCAGCAGATCCCATATAATCTCGCTGAAATTGCTTGACACAGCTCTCAGTTAAATTTGTGAACTCGTCAGTAGGTAAAGCACCGCCAAATCCAGCCAAGCGAATATTGATTTCTTCAATTAAAGGCCCTTTGTCACCCTTCTTAATGCAGTTGCTTTGGTCTTTACACACTTGAAAATCAGCCTTTGGACTGCCCGAATCTGCACTGCGATCCATAATCAGATTTTTCAAAAATTCGATCACACTTACTTCATGTTTAGTGTCTTTTCCGCTTGCTGAAGATTCAGGCTTTGCACTTTCTTTGTGCTCTGTTGCGTGCCCCTGTTTGCCTGCCGCTGAACCATCTTTACCTGGTGCCTGAGGCTCCTTACCTGCTACAGAACCTTCTTTGTTTGCCGCATGTCCAGTACTTGCAGAACCAGATGCTTTAGGTTGTTGTAAAGGCAGTTTTATCACTTGACCGATGCTAATACTATTTGCATCCTTGATATGATTTAAAGTCGCAAGCTCTCTAACCGTTGTACCAAATTTGTGGCAGATACCATCCAAGGTATCACCGGATTTCACAATATAGGTTTTACGTTTGTATTCGCCTTTGTCGCCCTCATGTTTGACTAAATCCATGTCTAACATAACTTTCGAGCTTTTTATCTTGAATGCTAAATTTGTTGCAGTCACCTTGATAGTTTTGATGAGTGTCATCTCCGTGTTTTCGAATTTTTCCACGTAGATTTGCAGTTCATCACCGAGACTGACGGTAATCTTTTGAATCTCGCCTTTTGCATTGGTCGCACCTGCGGCAATGATGTCGGCATGTCTTTTAACTTGATACTTTAAAGATTTGATCGGCGAACCTAATAAATCAATCAGGGTGATCGTTACTTGACTTTGGATAGCGTCCGTCATGATGATTGTTCTTCCTTTCCTGCCGCATCTAACTTGTTTTGATAATCCGTTGTACTTTGATCCGAATTTGTATCAATGACCTCTACTTCAGAATCCCATTCGTCTTGCTTCGCCCCAACCATGACTTTTGTTTTCTCTGTCTTTTCTGAATAAATTTGCTCTGTTCGCCCATGTTCATCCAGACTGCCTGCAATCACGGTGCCATTGGATAAGGCTTTGTAGCTGATTTCTCCGAAATCGTGATGTAGGAATAAATCATAAACATCCAGGCGATTACTAAATGTTCCCGACTCCAACTTGAATGGCAAGCTAGGCATTTTTACCGGCATATTCATCGGCCCTGGCAGACCATGCACCGCCGCATGCGCGACATAGCTACCGTTGGTGCCATGCTCGATCCCGCCCGCGTTGTATCGGCTGTAGCTGCCGCCACCGTTGAGCAGCAATTCTTCCTTGGCGGTGATCGTGATGCGGTTCGCGGTCTGCGTGATGTTCAGTTTGGCCAAAATGTTGATACTGTCCGACAGCGCCTGCACGTCGATGTCGCCGCCGGCCGCCACCATCTTGATCCCGGCCTTATACACAAACAGCCGGAAGGTTTGACGGATGCTGGCGAACCAGCCGCCGCCGCTGGCGATAGCCAAGTCCTTGCCGGTGGTCAGCGCGGTGTGCTGGTCGCTGGCGATGTGGGTGCTGCCGCTGGTGGTGGACTCTATCCCGGCCGGGCTGGCCAGCACCAGGTGCGGTGCCGCCAGTTCCGGGAAGCTGCCCTCTTCGCCGCCGCCAGAACCCTTGATCGCGTCGTTCTGCGCCTTGATCACCTTGGCCACGTCGGCTTGCTGGCCCTGGGCTTCCTGCGCGCCGGCCTGCTGCGCGGCATCGGCCAACGTTTCCTGCTGCTCGCGCGCGGCGGTCAAGCGTTGCACGGTCTCGCCCATGTCGGTGATATGCGCGGCGGCGTTGGTCCTGGCCTCGGTGGTCAGCAGCATGCCCTTGGCCGCTCGCGCCACACCGTGCCCATCGGAGCGCAGCTCCCAGCCTTGGCCGCGGGCGTCCTTGCGGCCGGCATTGTCTTCGATGCGGGTGATGTGGCCGAGCGACAGTTGGCTGTGCTGATGGTCGCTCTTCAGCTGGACTTGAATTTTTCCATTGGTATCATCGAGGATCGCATGATTGCTTCTGCCGCCTGCGGCATTGCCGCCGCCGGGTGTCAGCTCGCGGCTGCGCAAGCCGGTCAGCGCTTGCTGGTCGGCCAGCTTCCACGGCGGCATGTTGCGCTCGTTGTAGACGCAGCCGGTGACGATCGGCTTATCGGGATTCGAATCCAGAAATTGCACGATCACTTCCTGGCCGATGCGCGGAATGGCGATGAAGCCGCGATCGCTGCCGGCCCAGGAACTGGCGACCCGGACCCAGGCCGAACTTTTTTCATCGTTAGTGCCGATCCGGTCCCAGTGGAATTGCAGGCGCACCCGGCCGTATTCGTCGGTGTGGATTTCCTGATTCTTTGGCCCGACCACGGTCGCGGTTTGCGGGCCGTGGATCTGGGTCGCGACGCTGTGGTAGCCGCGGCCCGGACGCCAGGGGATGCTTTTGCGGATGCAGCTCAGGCGGTTGCTGTAGTCGGCCGCTTCGTCGGCTTGCTGCAGGTAGTTGTTGCTGGCCGTATGCACGACGCTGACGACCAGGTATTCATGTTTGCCGCGTTCGGCAGATTGACCGAACACGCTGTTGCTGAAGTGATCGGTCAGGCGGAACCAGCGTCCGGGCTGGACGTCGCGGTTGTTGCCGGCGGCTTCGATGTGTTTGCCGCTGGTCTCGATTTCTTCCATCCGCAACCGGGCTTGCTTGTCGCCGTCTTCGTCGTTCTTGTAGCCGTAGGCGCCGGTGTATTCGTACGATTCGATATCGAGCACGTCGCCCTGTTTGTTCAAGGTCGGGATGTTGACATTGCTCGGTACCGGATATTTGAAGTTGAAGCTGGACAGCGCGACTTGGCCGGGGACGATCTGGCGCAGCGGGCTCCATGCGTGCAGTCCATCTTCTTCCTTGGCGCCGGCATGGCGTTGGAAGCGGATCTCGGGGTCGCTGCCGTCGATCGGCGCCGCGTACGTGCTGTCATCCGAAAAAATTAATTTGTGGCCCTTGTCGGTATGTTCATACCAATAGTGCCAGCCGGCGGCTTCCCACCTGCGGTGCAGGTAGTTGCTATCGCTTTCATCGAACTGACAGGCTTCGGTGACAGGCACATCGGCCGCCTTGACGCGGCTGTCCCAGTCCGGATGCGATCCATAGTTCTTGAAAATGCATTCCATCTGTTCCCGCAGCGTCTTGCCGTGGAACAGGTAATTGTCTTTTCTGAGATGCAGGTAGGCCAACCAGGGTTTCAGCACCATCTGGTAAAACG
>NZ_JBHSMT010000013.1:359188-595912 GCF_042654985.1 Paraherbaspirillum soli
CTGAATTCAAAGACGTAACCATTGAAGTAGCGCAGGCTGCCATCGCCCCGCACCAGCGAAATCGTCACCATCTTGCCCTGCACTTCCTTCAGAGGAATGCGGGCGTCAGTGGCAAGCACTTCCACCGTGAATTCGAAATCGCGGGACAGTTCTTCTTTGGCTTCCAGCCGATTCGCCACTAGCGAAGCAGCTGGACCATCGTTATTGGGGAACGATAATTTCAATATGCGATGGTGTTGACGTCCGTGCAACAAGGCCAGTAGGGTTTGGGACAAATTAGTCATATGGTGTGGACTCCCTCGATATCGGCTGGGCACCTCGGAAAACCTACTGCGCGGCCCAATCTCGGGGCTGCGATGCTCGCCGTACCTCTGTACGACTCCGCTTCTCGCCCCGACCTTGAACCGCTCGCTACGGCTTTCCGAAGTGCCCTACTCATTGCCGGATGGCAAAGTCCAGAATTTTATCACCACATGATTCCCACCAGAAAGAATTGACAGGGATTCTTGCTGCTATGTTGCCCCCTACGCCTTGGTCATCGACGCCTCCCGATCCGCGCCCTCCTCATCGCGCCGATGAAACAACTGGTACAAGATCGGCAGCACCAGCAAGGTCAGGATGGTCGATGACAAAATCCCGCCGATCACCACCGTCGCCAGTGGCCGCTGCACCGCGGCGCCGGTGCTGGTAGCAATCGCTATCGGCACCAGCGCCGTCATCAGCACCGGCCACTATCGAGCAGGCGTGAAGCCGTCAAGAAGCAGTCGGTGGAGCTCTACCGCATTTTCCCAGTGTTATATTTCGACATTCTGCCGTTCAACTAAATTTGAAAGGGATACGGTCATGGCAAACATCGCTTTTCTCGGTACAGGGTTGCTCGGAAGCGCATTCGCGGAGGCCGCCGCAAAACGCGGCGATTCGGTCACGGCATGGAATCGCACCATGGACAAAGTTCTCGCTCTTGCTCAGTTCGGGGTGAAGGCAGCCGCAACGCCGGCGGAAGCAGTTCGAGGCGCATCAAGGGTGCATATTGTGCTGAAAGATGACCCGGTGGTAGAAAAGGTTATTTCAGAGGCATGCGCCGGACTCTCCCCGGAAGCAATCCTGATTGATCACACCACGACATTGCCAACACTCACCGCTGAACGGGCCAGACGGTTGCATGCGGCAGGCTTGAAGTATCTGCACTGCCCCGTTTTTATGGGGCCAGCGGCGGCTCGAAATGCTCAGGGAGCGATGCTGGTCACGGGACCAAGGACGCTCTTCGACTCCGTCCAGGCGGATCTCGCCAAAATGACAGGGCGTCTCGAATATATGGGTGAGCGCACTGACCTTGCCGCGGCAAACAAATTGTTCGGAAATGCCTTAATCATTGGCCTCTCCGCGGTGATGGCGGATGTCCTTACCCTGGCGCAGGCGAGCGGTGTTAATGGTGAGGACGCGATCAAGTTGCTCGGGTTGCTTGATTTGAATGCGATGGTGGCGGGGCGAGGTCTGAACATGGCAAAGGGCAATTTCACCCCGAGTTTTGAGTTGGCAATGGCTCGCAAGGATGTTCAATTGATGCTGGAGACCGCGGGTGATCGACCGTTGGCGGCGCTACCCGCGATCGCAGCCAGAATGGACCAACTCATTTCAGCCGGACATGGTGCTGCGGATGCAAGCGTCCTTGGCATTGACGCGGTGCCTCGACCTTAATCGTTTGGTCATCACTTTCAAGCATATGAAAACTGCAGAACAAATAGGATTGAAGGTCATGAACAACAAACGAGATGTAGCGCCAGACAGCACTGCAGCACGAGTCGCCTTGTGGCGCGCTTTGCATGTCGAGGCCGACCCGCCGCCGCATGTGCTGGAAGACGAAATCGGCCTTAAGCTGCTGGCCCCGGACCAGGACTGGCGTCAACGCGGGGACATGGACCCGCAGTTCACGCGTCCCTTCCGCGCCTCAATCGTGGCTCGCGCCCGCTTCATCGAGGATCTGGTCGTGGAACAGGCCGGCCGCGGGCTTGATCAGTATGTCATCCTCGGCGCCGGCCTTGACAGCTTTGCACAACGGCGACCGCAGATCGCGTCCCGTCTCAAGGTGTTCGAGGTTGACCAGCCAGGCCCTCAGGCATGGAAGCGTCAGCGCCTGATCGAGCTCGGCTTCGGTGTCCCGGACTGGCTGCGCTTCGTGCCGGTCGATTTCGAGGCGGGGGCCGCCTGGCGGGACGAGCTCGTGACCGCCGGCTTCGATGACAGCAAGCCGGCAATCGTGGTCTCCACGGGTGTTAGCATGTACCTCACCAAGGATGCGAACGCAACCACGTTGCGCCAAGTCGCGGGCCTCGCCCCAGGATCAACGCTCGCCATGACGTTCCTGCTCCCTCTGGAGCTGGCGGACCCCGAGGTGCGTCCGGGGCTTGAGATGGCGGAAAAGGGGGCGCGTGCAAGCGGGACACCTTTTCTCAGCTTCTTCACCCCGCCGGAGATCCTGACGCTGGCCCGCGAAGCTGGCTTTAGAGAAGCACGACATGTCTCGGCGGCCGATCTGGCCCGGCGCTACTTCGTGGGCAGGACAGATGATCTGCGCCCGCCCAACAATGCGGAGGAACTGCTGGTAGCAGATACATAGCTGCCCGCACGCTTCCCGCCTGTCGCGACATGCGCCAGGCGATCATTCACGTACCGTGAGATCAGCGCCATCAGGATAGGTCCGTGCAGACCAGCCCAACCTGCTCTATTCTCGCTGAAGACGATCGGGTCACGTCCTCATCGCGCCGATGAAACAGCTGGTACAAGATCGGCAGCACCAGCAAGGTCAGGATAGTCGATGACAAAATCCCGCCGATCACCACCGTCGCCAGTGGCCGCTGCACCTCGGCACCGGTGCCGGTGGCAATCGCCATCGGCACAAATCCCAGCGAAGCCACCAGCGCCGTCATCAGCACCGGCCGCAAGCGGGTCAGCGCGCCTTCCCGGATTGCGGCATCCAGTCCGCGTCCATCTTCACGCAAGCTGCGGATGAAGGCGATCATCACCAGGCCATTCAGCACCGCCACCCCGGACAAGGCGATGAAGCCGACCGCCGCTGAAATCGACATCGGGATGTCGCGCAACCACAGGGCGACGATGCCGCCGGTCAATGCAAACGGGATGCCGCTAAACACCAGCAAGCCATCCTTCAGGTTGCCGAACATCGCAAACAACAAGGTCAATACCAACAGCAAGGCCACCGGTATCACGATTTGCAGGCGCTGGCTAGCCGATTGCAATTGCTCGAACTGGCCGCCCCAACTGGTCCAGTAGCCGGGCGGGATCTTGACTTGCTGTTGCAGCTGCTGTTCGGCCTCCGACACGAACGAGCCGATGTCGCGACCGCGCACGTTGGCGCTGACCACGATGCGCCGCTTGCCGTTTTCACGGCTGACCTGATTTGGCCCCGGCGCCAGTTCCAGGCTGGCGACCTCGGCCAGTGGGATGTAATTGGTGCGGCCGTCGTCGCCCTGGGTGCGCGGCAAGGAGATCGGCAAGCGCTTGAGCGCCTCCAGATCGCTGCGCAAATTCTCCGGCAGACGCACCACGATATCGAAGCGGCGATCGCCCTGGAATAAGGTGCCGGCTTCCTTACCGCCGATCGCCGTCGCGATGACTTCTTGCACGTCCGCAACGTTGAGGCCGTAACGCGCCGTTTTTTCTCGGTCGATATTGACCGTCAACATCGGCAAGCCGGAAGTCTGTTCGATCTTGATTTCCGCCGCGCCGCTGATCTTGCCCAGCAGCACCGCGACTTTACCGGCGGTGTCGTTCAGCACCGTCATGTCGTCGCCGAATATCTTGACCGCGACATCGCTGCGCACGCCGGAAATCAACTCGTTGAAACGCAGCTGGATCGGTTGCGAAAACTCGTAATTATTCCCAGGTATCTTCGCTGCCGCGTCTTGAATCGCCTCCAGCAATTGCGCCCGCGTCTTCTTCGGCTGCGGCCAGCTGCTCTCCGGCTTCAGCATGATGTAGCCGTCGGAGATATTCGGCGGCATTGGGTCGGAAGCGATTTCGGCGGTGCCGGTGCGGGCGAACACGCGCTCGATTTCCGGAAATTTCTGCTTCAACGTGCGTTCGACCTGCTTTTGCATCTCCAGCGATTGCGTCAAGCTGGTGCCCGGAATGCGCAGCGCCTGAATCGCCATATCGCCTTCGTTCAGGCTAGGCACGAACTCGCTCCCCATGCGCGCCGCCAGCACACCAGACAGCACCAGCGCCACGGTGGCGCAGCCCAGCACCAACGCCTTGCGCTGCATCACGCGCTCCAGGATCGGCGCGTACAGGCGTTTGGCGCCGCGCATCAGGATGTTTTCGGTTTCAGCTACGCGGTTGCCGATGAACAAGGCGACCGCTGCCGGAATGAAGGTCATCGACAAAATCATGGCCCCGGCCAGCGCGATCACCACCGTCAGCGCCATCGGGTTGAACATCTTCCCTTCCACCCCGGTCAGCGCAAAAATCGGCAGGTAGACCACCATGATGATCAGTTGGCCGAACAGCAGCGGCCGGCGCGATTCTTTCGACGCGGCGAACACTTCGTGGAAGCGCTCGCTGCGCGTCAGCGGCCGGCCATGCTGCGCTTGGGCATGCGCCAGACGGCGTACGCAATTTTCAACGATCACCACCGCGCCGTCGATGATGATGCCGAAATCGAGCGCACCCAGGCTTAGCAAATTGGCGCTGACCTTGTACGTCACCATGCCGGTAAACGTGAACAGCATCGACAGCGGGATCACCATCGCGGTAATGACAGCGGCGCGGATATTGCCGAGGAACAGGAACAGGATCGCAATCACCAAGATCGCGCCTTCCAGCAAATTCTTCTTGACGGTGTTGATGGCCTTGTCGACCAATACCGTGCGGTCGTACACCGTGACTGCCGCCACCCCTGCCGGCAAGCTGCGATTGATCTCGCGCATCTTGTTGTCGACCGCCTGCGACACGGCGCGGCTGTTCTCGCCGATCAGCATGAAGACCGTGCCGAGCACCACTTCGCGGCCGTTTTCCGTCGCCGCGCCGGTACGCAATTCGCGTCCGATCTCGACTTCGCCGACATCGCGGATACGGATCGGCACGCCCTGCACGTTGCCCAGGATGATGTTGCGAATGTCTTCCATCGAGCGCACCTGGCCCGGCGCCCGGATCAACAGCTGCTCGCCGCGTTTTTCGATATAACCGGCGCCGACGTTGTTGTTATTCCGGTCCAGCGCTGTCACGATGTCCTGCAAGGTCAAGCCATACGATGCCAGTTTCTCCGGCACCGGCGCCACCTGGTATTCCTTGGCAAAACCTCCAATCGCGTTGATCTCGGTCACGCCTGTGACATTGCGCAGCTGCGGCTTGATGATCCAGTCCTGGATTTCCCGCAAATCGGTCGGCGTGTAAGCCGTGCCGTCCGCTTTCTTTGCGCCCTCCTGCGCTTCCACCGTCCACAGGTAAATCTCGCCCAGGCCGCTGGAAATCGGCCCCATCGCCGGCGCGATGCCGGGCGGCAGCTTGCCCTTCGCTTCCTGAATCCGCTCGTTCACCATCTGCCGCGCAAAGTAGATGTCGGTGCCGTCCTTGAAAATCACGGTGACCTGCGACAGGCCGTAGCGCGACAAGGAACGGGTTTGCTCCAGGTTGGGCAAGCCGGACATCACCGTCTCGATCGGAAACGTGATCCGCTGCTCGGTTTCCAGTGGCGAATAACCGGCCGCCGCCGTATTGATCTGCACCTGGACATTGGTGATGTCCGGCACCGCGTCGATCGGCAACTTCTGATAGTTGGCGATACCGAGCGCAGCCATCGCGAATACGGCCAGCAGAATCAGCCAGCGCTGCTCAATCGAGAAACGTATGATGCGTTCAAACATGGGATGAGGTCCTTGATGTCATTGGCAGTATGTTGAATTAGTGAGCATGTTCGGCACTGCCTTTGCCCAGTTCAGCCTTGATAATGAAACTGCCGTCAGCCGCGTAACGCATTCCCGCCTCCAGCCCTTTGACGATTTCAACCTGTTTGCCATCGGCGCGGCCGGTGGTCACCGCTTGCGACTTGAAGCCATCCGCGATGCGGACAAATACGACTGGCTTGTCATCCACGTTCTGGATCGCCTCCGGCGCGATCGCCACCGGCACCTCGCTCTCTCCGACCGTGACCTCGACATTGACGAACAACCCCGGACGCCAGGCCATATCGGGATTGGCCAGCGTGACGCGGGCCTTGGCGGTGCGCGTCTGCTCGCCCAGCAATGCGCCGACATAGGCCACGGTGCCGGTGGCGGTCGAGTCAAACGCGGTAGCCTTGATCCGTACTTTTTCGCCCAGACGCACCGCGTTCAAATCCTTGGCCGGCACCACCATCTCGGCCCAGACCGTGGACAGATCGGAGATCGTGAAAATGCTGGTGTCCTCTTTCACCGCCTCCCCCAGCGCGATGTGCTTTTCCGTCACCAGCCCGGCGAACGGCGCGCGGATTTCATAACGGCTCAGCGAATTTGAATTGCCGGCGCCCAGCACATCCAGTTTTTGACGCGCATTCTGGACCGTGATTTCGGCTTCGTTCATGGCTTGGCGCGCTTGTTGCACATCCTGTTCGGCCGAAATTTTTTCATCCCACAGCTTTTTTTCGCGCCCGTAGGTGGTGCGGGCGAAAGCGAGCCGCTTCTGCGCCGCCAGCAGCTCGCTGCGCTGTTCGGCCAGGCCGGTGCTGGCCACCACGGCCAGCAATTGGCCTTTTTTCACTTGCTGACCGAGATTGACTGCCACCTGCTCGACCACGCCGGTCAGGCGCGGCACCACATGCGCGGTGCGGTCTTCGTTAAAGCGGATTTCTCCCGGCAAGGTGATCGCAGTATTGATGCGCGCCGCGGCGGCGGTTCGAACGACGACGCCGGCGGCCTCGATTTGGGCATCGCTCAGTTCGACCTTGCCCTCTTCGTCATCGTCATGCTGCTCCGGACCGGCATGCGCGGAGGCCGCGGCTTGCTTGCCCTCGGTTTTGGGCGGCTCTACGCTGGTCGCTTGCCGTCCCGTAAAAAAAGCGCCGGCCAGCAGCACACAAACCGCGACGACAGCAGCGATCAGCGCTGTCTTTTTCGATGTGATTTTCATGATGGATATTTACAAAGAATCTGTTGACGGAGAAGTGCCCAGTACCCGCTCGATGTCGGTGGCCGCCCGGTGCGTGTCGGCGAGTGCGCGCAGAGTTTGCGACTTGGCTTGAAACAGGACGCGTTGCGCATCCAGCACTTCCAGGAAACTGAACTTGCCCAATTCAAAGCCTTTGAGCGTCCTGTCGTAGGTGTTCTGCGCAGACGGCAGGATCTCGCTTTGCAATGACGCCACTTGCAAACGTGCCAGCTTGAGGCGCTCATGCGCATCCAGCAGTTCCGCATTCAAGCGCACTTCCGCCCCCCGCAGTTCGTCGCGCGCCTTGTCGGAACGGCGCAATGCCTCCAGCAGATTGCCCTGATTGCGGTCGAACACCGGAATCGGCATCGCCAGCCCGACCACCAATTGATTGCGCCCCAATTCTTGCGCCCGTTTGGCGCCTACGCTGACGGTCACATCGGGCACCCGGCGGCTGCGCTCAAGCCGGGTCATGGCCTCTCGCCGTTCGACTTCAAGCCTGGCGCGCTGCATGGCAGGCGCGCTCTGCAAACGCGTCAGCAATGACAGCAACTCCGGCAAAGGCGGCACCTGATCGAGCTGGCCGTCGACGCGGACAAAAGCCGCCGCCGCACTATCCAACGATGGATTGCCCCAGGTCGCGGCCAGGCGGCGCCGGCCGCTGCTGAGGGTGCTGACGGCTTGCTGCAGTTCGACGCCGACGCCGGCTTCTGCCACGCGCGCCTTGCTTTCTTCAAGCGGCGCGACTTTGCCGGCAGCGACGCGCTTGGCGGCGATCAAGGTCGCACGCTGGGCCAGCTGCAATGCGCTCTGCAACAACTGCACATGCTCTTGCGCTTCCAACACTTCAAAATAGCTGCCGACCACCAGGGCCTGAATATCGGCCCGTTTGGCAAGCAACTCAGCCTGAGCCGCATCCCGCCCTTTTTCCGCGACGGCGATGCGGGCACCGCGTTTACCGCCGGTTTCAAGCAGCTGATTCAACTGCAGCGTCGTGGTGCTGGTCTTCTTGCGCGTGTCTTCCTGCAAGATCGACAGCTCCGGATTCGGCCTGACGCCGGCCTGCACCAGCGACGCCTCGACGGCATCCAGCTCGCGCGCCGCTGCCGACAATTCCGGATTGGCGTTGAACGCCAACGCGATCGCCTGTTTCAGCGTCAGGCTGTTGCCGATTTCGGCGGCAGGCGTCGGCGGCAATTTGTAATTGATGTTCGGCTTGCTCTCCGTTTGGCCTGCCGGCGCATCGCCGGCTTGCGCAAACGGCGCGGCGCAGACATACAGCGCCAGGCCGAACGGTAAGAGAAATTTGTTCATGGATATCCCCTGTCGGAATGATGCGCCCCCCCATCGGCCCGGACCGGGCCGTCATGCCGGGCGATGGAGGGCGCATCATTTGTCACATCAGGCGCCGGAATAGATCGAACTATTTGCCTGATGCGATGCGCAGCTGGTAACTTCCTGCACAGCCGTAGGCGCGTTGCCCTTGCTGCCGCTCTTGCCGCGTCCCTTGTTAGCGTCCGATGCCAGTCTTGGATATTGCGAATCGGGCACTGACATCTCGCCGTTAGCCCGCGCCTCCTTCATTTCGGCAATGACCTGTGCACGCGTCTTGCCTGCGGACGGCGCTTGCGCCATGACGCTGCCGGCAGCGGTCAACAAAGTAACAACAGCGATCAATTGTTTGGCATTCATTTTCAATCTCCAGAAAGTTAAGGAAAAATTCAACGAAGAAGTCAACGCTTGCCAGGAAGGTGTTCCAGATGACTGCATCGTTGGAACCCAGTGTAGAAAGAAGAGCAAAACAGAAAGATGACGCATGCATTACGGTTTTGTAATCCACAGCCGCTGCCTTATCGAAGATAATCAGCCGCGGACGCACATGAACACGCGGGAGGATGCGATGCGGATTTTGTTGGTGGAAGACGAGCCTAAAGCTGGCGAATATTTGCGCAAGGGGCTCAGCGAATCAGGCTATATCGTCGATTGGGCGCAGACCGGGACCGACGGTTTGCACTGTGCGACTTCAGCCGATTACGACCTGATCGTATTGGACGTGATGCTGCCCGGCATGGACGGCTGGAAAGTGATCAGCGAACTGCGCAAGACGCACCCGACTCCGGTGCTGTTCCTGACCGCGCGCGATCACGTGGAAGACCGCATCAAAGGACTGGAACTGGGCGCCGACGATTATCTGGTCAAGCCGTTTGCGTTTGCCGAGCTGGTGGCCAGGATCCGCACCCTGTTGCGGCGCGGGCCGATCCGCGAATCCGAGTTGCTGCGCATCGCAGATATGGAAATCGACGTGATGAAGCGCCGCGTGACGCGCGGCGGCGAACGTATCGACCTGACCGCCAAGGAATTCGCGCTATTGCATCTGCTGGCCAAGCGCCAGTACGAAGTGCTGTCGCGTTCGCTGATTGCGTCCCAGGTCTGGGACATGAATTTCGATAGCGACACCAACGTGGTCGACGTTGCGGTCCGGCGACTGCGCGCCAAGCTCGATGAGCCGTTTCCGCGCAAGTTGATCCACACCGTGCGCGGCATGGGTTATGTGCTGGAGGAACGCCCTTGAAGCTGGCTGCTCCGCGCTCGCTGACGATGCGCCTGGCCTTGCTGTTTGCGCTGGTGACGCTATCCACCTTTACCATCGTCGGCACTTATCTGTATTACTCGCTGGCGCAGCAACTCGATGCGCACGATGATCAAGAACTGCTCGGAAAAATCTCGCTGATGCGTCATCTGGTGGAAAAGGCAAACTCAATCGAGGCGATCCGCGCCAATCCGCATGCATTCATGGATGCCACGCTTGGGCACAACGACCTGCTGCTGATCCTGAAAACGGCCGATGGCGCACAACTGCTGGCGACCCGGCCTAGCGCCGGCACCCTACCCTTATTGCCGATTAGCGCAACCGATCGGACACCCAATCAAACATCTCGCTTAAACCTGACGACTTCATCCGGCTTGCCGGTACGAGCGACAGCTATCTGGGGCGTCATCGAACTGACCGGAGAGAGAGTGCGCATCATCGTGGCGCACGACACCAGCGACAGCCTGAGCATGCTGGCGCGCTATAGCCAGCAAATTCTAGGCGCAGCGCTGTCCGGCGCCTTGGTGGCGGCATTGCTGGGTTACATCCTGGTGCGGCGGGGATTGCGCCCGACCCGCTCGATTGCCAAACAGGCGCAATCGATTACCGCCCAGCGTCTGGATCAGGCGCTCGATGTGGCCAGCGCGCCTGAAGAATTGCAGCAACTGGTGGTCGCATTCAACAGCATGCTGAACCGCTTGCACGATAGCTTCCAACGGCTGTCGCAGTTTTCCGCAGACTTGGCGCACGACTTGCGGACGCCGATCAACAACCTGATGGTGCAAACCCAGGTAGCGCTGGCGCAGCCGAGAACGTCGGACGAATACCAGGGCTTGCTGGAGTCGAACACCGAGGAGTATGAAAGATTGGCGCGCATGCTCGACAACATGCTGTTTCTGGCGCGCGCCGATCACGCTCATGTCGCCGTCGCCCGCGAACAGCTGGACTGCGGCTCGGAGTTGCAGCGCATCGCCGACTATTTCGAAGGCGTCGCGGAAGACGCTGGCGTGCGCTTGACGGTCTATGCGCACGGCAGCGTCAGCGCCGATCCGATGCTGCTGCGACGCGCAGTCAGCAACCTGGTCGCCAATGCCATTCGCTACACGCCAGCCGGCCATGCCATCCGGCTACAGGCCGGGCCAGCGGATGGAGTGACCAACATCAGCGTCGGCAATCCCGGGCCGGCCATCGAGCCGTCCGCCATTCCCAGACTGTTCGACCGCTTCTACCGGGGCGATCAGGCCCGCAGCGATTCGGCATCGAGCACCGGACTGGGGCTGGCGATTGTGCAGTCCATCATGAAACTGCATGACGGCCAGGTCGAAGTTGTGCGTACGCCGGACCAGATGACCGTCTTCAGCTTAAGTTTTCCGAACCGTTGACATGAAAATAGCCCCTTGGATTGTTAATCTAAAGGGCTATTTCGGAATGGGTTATTTCAAAACCAGAGCAGGCGGCATGCCGCCGCTTATTCATTTGCCGATGGCAATCACTTCCACCCGGCGCGCATCGGCATCGGTCCCGCCCAGCGAAACTTGCGGTTTCTCCAGCGTCACGCGCGCCGCTTCGACTCCGGCCAGCACCAGCACATCGCGGACCGCCTTGGCGCGTTCTTTCGATACTTCCGCGTTGACCTCGGCATTGCCGCTGGCGTCGTGATAACCGGATACGGCAACCGTTGCCGCCGGGTTGGCTTTCAGGAAATTCACGACAGGCGCCAGATCATCGGCGGCGCTGGCCGGCACTTCTGCCTTGGCGGTTTCAAAGAAGATCTTCACGGCGACAGCCGGTCCGGTCGCGGCCTGCGCGGCGAGCGCCGCCGGTGCAGAAGACTGTGCGGCAGCGGCATTCAGCAGCGCCGCATGGTCGCCCTTGCCTGCGGTGATGCCGAAATAAGCAGCCATCGCCAACACTGCCACGACGACTGTTCCGACGATTACCCCAATGATGGCCAATGCCGCTTTTTGTTCGTTGTCGTTGTTGTCCATGACTACGCTCCTGTTAGTGAATTACAAAAATAACATTCTATCCGAATAAATAATGCCACATGGAAATTCAAGGTTTCCAACAATGGCCACCTCGAAAAACCGTAAATGGTCGTGCACCAATTCGATCCAGCATTTGCACAAATAAGATGCACTAAGAGGTGCATCAAACCGAAAACTACTGTATTATCTGCGGCTGCGTTGCACTATAGGGCGCAAACAGCATGCCGCGGCGAATTCATCAAGTTGATTCCGCGCTCGCTGTAAAAAACAATAAGTAGCTACGCAAGCCTAAGCATGTCCTGGCCCCAAATTGGGACATTGCATTGTAAAAGCCCTCCCGCCCAGTGTGTCGTTCCTGACACCGTCCCGGCGCAAAGCTTTTGTGCCGAAATTTCTTTGTATTTGTTTCTTAGTCATTTCGTTGGTTGGCGTTGCTTTTTTGCGCTCTCTGCATTCGTCGCATGGTCGACTGTTTGCAGGATCGGCGCTGCACTTTACGAAAGAAATTAATGACTTTTGAATCACTAGGCCTCCACGCATCCGTTACCAAAGCACTCACCGAGGCTGGCTACACAAAACCGACCGCCGTTCAAGAACAAGCTGTTCCTGCCGCCATCGAAGGCCGCGACTTGCTGGTTTCTTCGCAAACCGGCTCCGGCAAGACCGCAGCATTCATGCTGCCTGCATTGCATAAATTCGCTTCCGAGCAGCCAGCCGCTGTCCCTGCCGGCAAGACCCCTAATCAAGAAATGCAAGCATCCCGTTCACGCGGCGAGCGCCCACGCTTCAAGCCGGCACAGCCGAAGATGCTGGTGCTGACCCCGACCCGCGAACTGGCGCTGCAAGTGACCACCGCGACCGACAAGTACGGCTCGCACATGAAGCGCATCAAGGCGATCTCGATCCTGGGCGGCATGCCTTATCCGAAGCAAATGCAATTGCTGGCCAAGAATCCTGAAATCCTGGTCGCCACTCCAGGTCGTCTGATCGACCATATGGAATCCGGCAAGATCGATTTCTCGCAACTGCAAATCCTGGTGCTGGACGAAGCCGACCGCATGCTCGACATGGGCTTCATCGACGACATCGAAAAAATCGTCGATGCGACGCCGGAAACACGTCAAACCATGTTGTTCTCGGCGACGCTGGACGGCGTGGTCGGCAATATGGCAAAACGCATCACCAAGAACCCGCTGATCATCCAGATCGCCGGTTCCGCCACCAAGCATGAAAACATCCAGCAAAAGGTGCACTTTGTCGACGACCTGTCGCACAAGAATCGCCTGCTGGACCATCTGCTGCGTGACGAAACCATGGATCAGGCAGTCGTGTTTACCGCCACCAAGCGTGACGCCGACACCATCGCCGACCGTTTGAACATCGCCGGTTTCGCTGCCGCCGCATTGCATGGCGACATGCATCAAGGCGCGCGTAACCGCACGCTGGACAGCCTGCGCCGCGGTCAAGTCCGGGTACTGGTTGCCACCGACGTTGCTGCTCGCGGCATCGACGTTCCGGCCATCACCCACGTATTCAACTACGACTTGCCGAAATTCCCGGAAGACTACGTCCACCGTATCGGCCGTACCGGCCGTGCCGGTCGCAACGGCGTTGCCGTATCGCTGGTGAATCACGCCGAAGGCATCAACGTCAAGCGCATCGAGCGCTTCACCAAACAGTTGATCCCGGTCGCTGTGGTCGAAGGATTCGAACCGAAGAAAACCGCATCGGCTCCGCGTTCGAACCACAAGCCAGGCGGCTGGAAGCCGGGCGACAATCGTGGCGGTCCGAGCAAGCCAGGCCGCACTTTCAGCAAGCCAGGCGCGGCTCCACGCAGAGAAGGCAGCGGCGGCTACAAGGGCAACCGCACCAATGACAGCGGCGCCCG
The DNA here is from genome assembly GCF_042654985.1 of Paraherbaspirillum soli. Classification (NCBI taxonomy): domain Bacteria; kingdom Pseudomonadati; phylum Pseudomonadota; class Betaproteobacteria; order Burkholderiales; family Oxalobacteraceae; genus Paraherbaspirillum; species Paraherbaspirillum soli. The sequence goes on from NZ_JBHSMT010000013.1 coordinate 372,795, forward strand.
TCGTTCGTTTGGCGACCGCTAAGACATTTTGACGGTCATTTACTGATCGCCAAGCTGCAAATAAAACGGCTACTGGAAATTTTCCAGTAGCCGTTTTTTATTGGGTGCTTGAATTTGAGGATTGGGCGGGATTGCGGCTTTTTCGCAGAAAATGCCGCAAGCATCTGATTTACAACGTCGCTTCGCGGAACCCGGTCTTATATCGAATTACAGGCGCGGGTAGCAAACCATTTTTCAAATAGTTATTAATTGCAGGTAAAATATCTACTATTTACACAGCAACAGCACGGAGAAAAGCATGACCACCGAGACTATCGATCATACGACACTATCCAGGCTGGCAGAAGCCGGCGCCGTGCGCAGCGCGCACGTCGTCGGGCAAGCGGGCGGCTGGGGCATCCTGGTCAAGTACGGCATGACCGAACGCGCCCTGGCAGCGCAGCGCAGCCACCAGGTGCGCATCTTCCGCAAGCTTGAAACACTGGTGAACTACCTGAAAGGCATGGGGATTGTGCGTTTTGACGTGGACGCGGTGAATTATGACCCCGACAGCCCGGAAGCCGCCCGCAGCCGTCCCGACAGTTCGGCCAAGATGAAAAGCGCCCATGAAGCTGCCGCCTATGACAAATGGCTGAAAGCAGAGATCCAGGAAGCGATTGACGACACCAGCCCGACCATTCCACACGATGAAGTGATGCGCGACGTGCGCGCCGTAATCAAGCGCGCAAGGGCGAAACGTGCATCGGCTTGAATGGAAAAAACAGGCACGCAAGGACCTGCTCAAGATCATCGAACACATCGCCCAGGACAGCCCCGACAGTGCGGACAAGCTGGCCGACGATATCGAGGCAAAAACCCAACAGCTCCGAGAACATCCTAAGCTGTACCGCGTTGGCCGCAAGCGCGGCACACGGGAGCTAGTGGCACATCAGCACTACATTGTGATTTATCGCGTGCTGGCCGCGAAGATCGAAGTCCTGCGCGTCAAACACACGGCGCAGCAGTGGCCGATCAGCTGAAAACGCCAACGAATTCATTGGTTTAGCAACCTGTCGGACTTAGGAATAATCGGCTGCAAAAACGCCTGAGCGGTCCATATTTCACCGATATTTTTTCCAATAGTCCCGCTATTGAAAAAAATATCGGCAAAATCTGTTCTCGCTCAGCCATTTTTTCGCTTCGATTCCCTAAGTCCGACAGGCTGCTAGCATTTTCCCTACGAAAAACCGCAATCCCGGCCACCCCTTAATTTATGCCTGAGCAGAACGGCTGCGGCCGGAACCCAAATACTCCGCAATCGAATCCTGCGTGACTTCACCCAGATAACTGTCGTCGCTGTCGATCACCGGCATCCAGCTGGTGCTGTGCTGATACATTTTGGACAGCACCACCCGCAGGTTTTCATCCGGCGCCGCACTGACCGTGAATGGCCTTAGTTTGTCGCCGCAGGAACCCGACGCACCGCGCGCGTCGCGTCGCGTGACGTATCCGAGGCCGCGATTGCCGGCATCGGTGACGGTCAGGTAGCGATAGTCGTTTTCATCCATCACGCCATAGGCGGCACTCAGGCTTGCATCCTGCTGCACGGTGGCCGAGGTCGTCGCCGCATCGCCGGCACGCACCAGCAACAATCGTTTCAAGGTCGCATCCTGGCCGACGAAGGAGCCGACGAACTCATCCTTTGGGTGCGCCAACAAGGTATCCGGGTGCTCCAGCTGCACCAGTTTGCCGGCGCGGAAGATCGCGATCTTGTCGCCCAGCTTGATGGCTTCGTCGATATCGTGACTGACCATGATGACGGTCTTGTTGAGCTGCCGCTGCATTTGGAAAAATTCATGCTGGATCGATTCGCGGTTGATCGGATCTACCGCGCCGAACGGCTCATCCATCAGCAATACCGGCGGGTCCGCCGCCAGCGCCCGGATCACGCCGATGCGCTGCTGCTGGCCGCCGGACAGTTCGCGCGGATAGCGCTTCAAGAAGCGTTTCGGATCGAGCGCCACCATCGCCATCAATTCGGTTGCGCGCTCGCGGCAGCGCTTTTTATCCCAGCCGAGCAAACGCGGCACCACGGTGATGTTTTCTTCTATGGTCATGTTCGGGAACAAACCGACTTGTTGAATCACGTAGCCGATTTTGCGGCGCAGCGCGACTTCATCGAGGTCGCTGGTGTCTTCGCCGTTCAGCAACACGCGGCCGGAAGTCGGCGCAATCAGGCGGTTGATCATTTTCAGCGTGGTGGTCTTGCCGCAGCCGGACGGGCCGAGAAAAACGCAGATTTCGCCTTCGGCCACAGTCAGGCTGACCTGATCCACCGCCTTGACCTGCGTGCCGTCTTTTTGCGTAAATACCTTACTGAGTTGCTCGAGTCGAATCATGATTTTTGCATTCCTTTCGGTGTGAGTAGTCGCTGCAAGCCTTGCAGCAGCAGGTCGGCGCCAATGGCCAGCAAGCTGATCAACAAAGCGCCAACCACCAGTTTCTGCATATTGCTTTGGCTGATCGCATGCAGGATCAATACGCCCAAACCGCCGGCACCGACGATCGCCGCCACCGCCATCACGCCGATGTTCATCACCACCGCCGTGCGCACGCCGCCCAGAATGACCGGCACCGACAACGGCAAATCGACCAGCCGCAAGCGCTGCCAGAAAGTCATGCCGATGCCGGTGCCGGCCTCTTTAATCCCATGCTCGATGCCATCCAGCGCCAGGTAGGTGTTGCGCATGATAGGCAATAGCGAGTACAGGAACACCGCGGTGATTGCCGGCAGCGGCCCCAAGCCCAGACCGAAGCGGGAAAACAGCGGAATCATCAAGCCGAACAGTGCAATCGACGGCAGAGTCAGCACCACGGTCGCCGCCCCCAGCATCGGACTCGCCAGCCAGCGATGCCGCATCATCGCAATCCCCAACGGCACGCCGACCAGTATCGCCAGGCCGACCGCGCTGCCGACCAGCATCAGATGCTGGATAGTCAGGTGCAGGATCTCCGGCCAGGCGCTAGCCAGATAATTAAAAAGCGTCATGTTCCCTCCCTCACTTCATATCCGGCAGCAAGCCTTCGTTGCGCAGAAAATCGGCCGCGACCTGCTCCACCGGCAACTGATCGATGTCCACCTTCTTGTTCATTTCCGCCATCCTGGCGGTGTCGATTTTGGCCGACAGCGCATTCAGCTGATCGGCAAGCTGGGGGTTGGCGTCCAGGATTTCCTTGCGCACCACCGGGGTCGCGCTATAGAACGGGAAGAAGCCCTTGTTGTCCTCCAACAGTTTCAGATTGAAGCCCCGCACTCGGCCGTCGGACGCATAGGTCAGTCCGACATTGAGTTGATCGTTATGCAGCGCGGTGTACACCAGTCCCGGGTCCATCTGCTTGACCTCGCTACGCTCGAACGCGAAGCCGTACAGTTTCTGCAACGGCTCCAGGCCATCGGGACGCGATGCAAACTCGAAATCGACGCCGATCAGGTCTTGACGATTTTGCTGATGATCCAGGTTGATCTTGTTGGCCAGATCTTCGATGCTGTTCAGCCCCTCTTCGTCGGCGCGTTTTTGCGGCACTGCCAGCGCATAAGTATTATTCAGCGCCGAAGGGGCTAGCCAGACCAGGTTCCTGGCGGCGTCCAGCTCCTTGACCCGCTGATACGATTGCTCGCGATCCAGTTTTTCATCGACTTTGTTGTACACAATCAGCGCGGTGCCGGTGTAGTCCCAGACGATGTCGAGCTGCCCGCTTTCCTGCGCCTGACGCATGATGGTCGTGCCCAAGCCGTTTTTCAGATCGACGCTGTAACCGTTGGCGCTCAAATACTGCGCAGTCATCGACGACAGGATCAATTGTTCGGTGAAGTTTTTGCCGCCGACAACCAGGTTGCCGGCAACCGCATGCGTGCTGGCGAATAGGCCGAGGATGCAGGCTAGGACAGCGGCCAATCGTGAATTCTTCATGCTTGTTCTCCTTATGGAAAATTAACGCAACAGGCCACGCTTGTTTAAGTAGACGTTGCCGCCCAGCGCGACCATCGCATCCAGCATCAAAGCCAGTACCGCGGTGGCGGTAGCGCCTAGCAGCAGTTGATCCTGGTTGTTCAAATAAATGCCGGGAAAAATCAAGCCGCCCAGACTTTCGCCGCCGATCAGGATAGCCAACGGCGCAGTGCCGACATTGATCGCCAGCGCGGTGCGCACGCCGCCGACGATAACCGGCAGCGCGTTCGGCAGTTCGACCCTGAACAGCAATTGCTGCGGCGTCATGCCTATGCCTTTGGCCGCCTCCTTCATTGCGGCCGGCACTTGCTTCAGACCTTCATAGGTATTGCGCACGATAGGCAGCAGCGATGCCAGCCATAAGGCGACGATGGCGGGCAAGTCGCCGATGCCGAACAAGGCCAGCGCCAATGCCAGTACCGCCATCGAGGGGATGGTGTTGCCGATGTTGAACAGCTGCATCCACTTTTCGGCATGCGCCGCCAACGCCTGGCGACTCAGCACGATGCCCGCCGCCAGCCCGCAGACCAATGCCAGCGACATCGACCATCCGACCAGCGACAAATGGCGGCCGCTGTAATAGATCAAATCGGCTTGATAGTGATGGAGTGCGGCGGGGCCGATCGAGTAACCGATGCCGGCGACAAGAAAAATGGTTATGGCTGCGCCGACGATGGCATTGCGATAGCGTTTCGTCATGTTTTTCCTTACAAGCGATCACGCGCCGGATAGACCGGTACATGTCTGCACGACATAAAAACTGTCTGTGTGTTATCCCGGCCGACCTTCCCGCAGGGATGGTGATGGACGGGCCGACTGCCGCATGTGGCGGCAACTGCATGCGAGGGATTTCCTCGACGTTGGATGAAACTCCGGCATTCCGGAGCATGAGACGACCCGCTGATGCGAGTCACGAAGTCAAAAAATGCGCTGTTGAGGCAGTGCAAAATTGTTGAGAAGCGGCTATTTTAAGCCGAAAACTTTGATGACGTCTAGTAATAGGATTGTTAAAAACTATTACCAGAATGTCTGAAGGAAAGAATTGCACTGCTTTTTTAGCTCAAAAAGCAGTGCAAATTTGACTTGGCGCGTTGAAAAAATTACGCGTAGGGCGTATGAGCGCAGCGTTATCCGCCGTTGGATGTACCACATGCATTCGATGCGTCCAACATGGCGGAAGGCGCTACGCTTTTCCGCCCTACGCGAATGTCGAACGGCGAGCGGGATGAATTGGCGCTCGTCCGTCCTATTTCTTCGATCGTAGCTTGGGCTGGAAAGCCCAACGTTTGGTGGCGACGGAGATGAAAATGTTGGGCTTCGCCTGCGGCTCAACGCCAACCTACTGCGCATCTAAAAATAGCATGATGCTAATAATTGCCATCGCATCCGATAGCGTTTATAGTCGCTCCCGTCCCTGAGAGAAAAATCCTGGACGTGGGTTAACAGCCACTAACAGTAACGCACGGACCGCGGCTTGCGGTTTTCTACGTGCACGACCTTTATCGCCCTCCACGGGCGGTGAAGTGGGGAGCCCTTTCGGGGGCTGCCGGGGTCGTTTAAAGTTACTGTCCGGTCTGTTAACCCTACTTTTGCCGCCCACCCACGCCAGACGGCGGGGCGCGGATTCATCCACCGCTAGGAGACCGATATGACTAGTAGTAAGAAGAAGCCTCGCCCATTCCCACCCATCCCAGATATTCCAGAGCACCAGCCATTCTCATGGTTGGACAAAGACTTGCGTACCGATCAAGCGGCGCAATGCATCGCGTTCACGCTGGACATGTGCCAGGGTATTTACAAGGGACTGGCGATGCTGCATGCCAACCATCTGGCGCAAGAGCACGGCGATCCCGACTGTCCGCCGCCGCTGAATGCTTGCGATGTCGACCTGATGCTGCGCTGGATGATGGGTTCGACCGAGGCGGTATTGGGCAAATCCGAGACCAGCGTTAATTACCTGAACGACTTGATAGCTAGACAGCGGCCGACCAACCGCTGACCGCCACCGTGGTAGGGCGGATGAGCGCAGCGTTATCCGCCGTCGGATGTGCCGCATGCGTTTGATGCATCCAAAACGGCGGAAGGGTGAAGCAGGGGTTTCGGATGGCATGCCATCCGCCTGCTGAACGGTATCCGCCTGCCAGCGGATACGCGCCCTGCAAGGGCTGCGCTTTTCCGCCCTACTTCTTCGCCTTAAATCACTTTACGCAATTTGCTGGCAGCAATCGCCAACGCAGTGATGCCCGCCCAATCGCCGGACTTCAACAAGTCCTTCGGCGTCAGCCAGGAGCCGCCGACGCAGGCGACGTTCTTGCATGCCAAAAATTCCGGTGCGGTGCTCAGCGAGATGCCGCCGGTCGGGCAAAACGTGACGTCCGACAAGGGACCGGCAATCGCGTTGAGCATGCCGACGCCGCCCGCCGGTACCGCCGGGAACAGTTTCAACTGGCGGAATCCGGCTTCGCGCGCGGCCATCACTTCGGAAGGCGTCATCACTCCCGGCAACAATGGCAAGCCGCTGGTTTTGGCGGCAGCAATCAAGGCCGGCGTCAGACCCGGGGATACGCCGAACACCGCGCCGGCATCGCGCGCGGCGGTAAATTCAGCGGCCTGGGTCAAGGTGCCGACGCCGACAATCGCCTCCGGCACCTGCTCTGCGATGGCCCGGATCGCCGGTAGGCCGTGCTCGGTGCGCAAGGTCACTTCCAGCACCCGGATCCCGCCCGCCACCAGCGCTTTTGCCAGCGGCACCGCATGGGCGATGTCGTCGATCGCGATCACCGGAATCACCGGCGACGCCCGCATGATGTCTAACAGCTGATTACCGTAAAGGATATTGGTTGATGTCATACCGTCACTTTCTGTTTTCCGAGTTGTTCGTGCTGCTCCAAAACAGGCGGCAAACCAAAGCTGGTCGCGCCCTCTTCTGCCGCGCTCACCGCTGTGCGAAACATCGCAAACAGCTCGCGTCCCATACCGACCTGATTAGCTGACAGGTCAATCTTTTCAGGCTGGCGCCGAGCCCATTCGTCAGCCGGCACCAGCGCTTCCAGGATGCCGGTCTCGGCATCCAGCCGAATCATGTCGCCGGTCCGCACCAGCCCCAGCGGGCCAGCGGCCAGCACTTCCGGCGTCACGTGGATTGCCGCCGGCACCTTGCCGGAAGCGCCCGACATGCGGCCGTCGGTGACCAGCGCGACATGGCGGCCGGCATCTTGCAAAATGCCGAGCGCCGGCGTCAGCGCGTGCAGTTCCGGCATGCCGTTGGCGCGCGGTCCCTGATGGCTCAATACCGCGACAAAATCGCGATCCAGCTGGCCGGCGCGGAACGCCTCCATGAACTCGTCCTGCGAGTTGAACACGACCGCCGGCGCCTGCACGATCCAGTGCTCTTGCTTGACGGCTGAAATCTTGATCACCGCGCGTCCCAGATTGCCGGTCAACAAACGCAAGCCGCCATCGGCCGAGAACGGCGCAGCCGCAGTGCGCAGCACCGACTCGTCGCCGCTGACCGCCGGCGCCGGCTTGAACACCACCGCCGTCCCTTCCAGGAACGGCTCCGCGCAATGGGCGCGCAGGCTGTCGCCCAGGACGGTCTTCACATCTTCATGCATCAAACCCGCATCCAGCAGCTCGCGAATCACGAAACCGGTACCGCCGGCGGCGTGGAAATGATTGACGTCGGCGTCGCCGTTCGGATAGATCCGGGTCACCAGCGGCACCACTGCCGACAAGGCGTCGAAATCGTTCCAGTCGATCACGATCCCGGCCGCCTTGGCGATCGCCACCAGATGCAAGGTGTGGTTGGTGGAGCCGCCGGTCGCCAGCAAGGTGACGATGGCGTTGACGATGCTCTTTTCGCTGACGACGTGGCCGACCGGAATGTATTGATCGCCGCGGTCGGTGATCCGCAAGGCTTGGCGGCCGGCTTCGGCGGTCAGGGCATCGCGCAGCGGCGTGTTGGGAGTGATGAATGCGGAACCGGGCAAATGCAGCCCCATGGCTTCCATCAGCATTTGATTGCTGTTGGCGGTGCCGTAAAAAGTGCAGGTGCCGGCGCTGTGATAGGACTGCGATTCGGCCTCCAGCAATTCGGCGCGGCCGATTTTTCCTTCCGCATACAGCTGGCGGATTTTGACTTTTTCCTTGTTGCTCATGCCGCTGGTCATCGGTCCGCCAGGGACAAACACCGCCGGCAAATGACCGAAATGCAAAGCGCCGATCAACAGTCCGGGCACGATCTTGTCGCAGATGCCGAGATACAGCGCGGCGTCGAACATATTGTGCGACAGCGCAATCGCGGTCGCCATCGCAATCGCGTCGCGTGAAAACAGCGACAGCTCCATGCCCGGCTGCCCTTGCGTGATGCCATCGCACATGGCCGGCGTACCGCCGGCAAACTGGGCGACGCCGCCGGCGGCATGCACCGCCTCCTTGATAATCTGCGGGAAGCGCTCGAACGGCTGATGCGCCGACAACATGTCGTTATACGAGGAGACAATCGCGACCGACGCACTCTTGTCCTGCTTCAAGCGCAATTTGTCATTCTGCGGAAAAGCCGCAAAACCATGCGCCAGATTGGTGCAGGACAACGCGCCGCGCTGCACACCCTGGCGACGGGCATGTTCCAGGCGTGCCAGATAGGCACTGCGATACGGCTGGCTGCGGGCAATGATGCGCTCGGTGACTTTGGCGACGCTGGGGTGAACGGGCATGATGGAGTCCTTGAAACATGGATGAATTTGAAATTTTACTACAAAAACAAAACCCCAGCAGCCTTTTAACGCCCTATTCAGGCATGCAGGCAATTTGCGACGGCACGGACTGCAACAAGCAATAAATCACTGTGCCGCACCACAACCACACTAGTAATAAGCGTAAGCAATTGTTATCCGGATAGACACACAGGAGCAAACACATTGCAACAAATCCGATAAATTCTCAAAATAATTTGTAGTGAATTTACCGTTAACTGCTGTATAGTCGTACAAATTCCCGATAGCCAATAAAGACTTCTGACATGTCGCAATCAGTGCTCAATATTACCGCTGCCTTCCAGGCCCTGCAGGCACATCACGCCGCGTTGCAAGGGCAAACGATGCGCGATTTGTTCGCCGCAGATCCGGCCCGCTTCGAACGATTTTCGCTGAATGCTGCCGGCCTGTTTCTGGATTACTCCAAGAACAAGGCGAGCACAGAAACCATGTCGCAGCTGTTCGCACTGGCGCGTGAACGCCAGCTCGAAAGCCGGCGCGACGCGATGTTTAGCGGCGAAAAAATCAATACCACCGAAAAGCGCGCCGTCTTGCATACCGCCTTGCGCGCACCGGCGACACTGGCACTGACGGTGGATGGCCAGCAGGTCAGCACCGACGTCCATGCGGTGCTGGCGCGGATTCAGACTTTCAGCGCGGCGCTTCGCTCCGGGGAATGGCTGGGCTATAGCGGCCAGCCGTTGACCGACATCGTCAATATCGGCATTGGCGGCTCCGACCTCGGCCCGAAAATGGTGTGCCAGGCGCTGCAGCCGTTTCAGCATGCGCGCCTCAATATGCACTTCGTGTCCAATGTCGATGGGCGCGACCTGGATGCGGTCTTGTCGCGCATCGATCCGCGCACCTCCCTGTTCGTGATTGCGTCGAAAACCTTCACCACCAACGAAACCATGATGAACGCGCGCGCTGCGCGCAACTGGTTTCTACAAAACGCGCAAGGCGCGCAAGAATCCGACCTGCGCAAACATTTTGTCGCGGTCTCGACCAATGTCCAGGCCGTCAGCGCATTCGGCATCGACCCCGCCAATATGTTTCCGTTCTGGGACTGGGTCGGCGGCCGCTACTCGGTGTGGTCGTCGATAGGCTTGTCGGTGGCGCTGGCGATCGGCTTCGAACAGTTCAGCGAATTCCTGGCCGGCGCGCATGCGATGGATCAGCACTTCCACAGCGCACCGCTGGAACAAAACATGCCGGTCATCCTGGCGATGCTCGGCGTCTGGTACCGCAATTTCTTTGGCAGCAGCTCGATTTCGATTGCTCCCTATCTGCAGGATCTGGAGCATTTCCCGTCGTATTTGCAGCAGCTGGAAATGGAAAGCAACGGCAAGCGCGTGTCCCACGACGGCAGCACTCTGACCGTCGCCACCTGCCCGGTCATCTGGGGCAATGTCGGCACCAACGGTCAACACGCTTACTTCCAGTTGCTGCACCAAGGGACCGACATCACGCCGGTCGATTTCATCGCCGCATTGAAGCCGAACTACACGGCCAGCCACGAACTGCCCGGCCATCAGGCGACCTTGCTGGCCAACTGTTTCGCCCAATCCGAGGCCTTCATGCGCGGCAAAACCGCCGATGAAGTGCGGACCGAAATGCAAGCCAAGGGCGTGCCGGAAGCCGACATCGCAGCACTGCTGCCGCACCGGACTTTTCCCGGCGACCGCCCCAGCAACACGATCCTGATGCAGGCACTGACCCCGGCCACGCTGGGTGCATTGATCGCGCTGTATGAACACAAGGTATTTGTCCAGGGCGTGATCTGGGACGTCAACAGTTTCGATCAGTGGGGCGTGGAACTGGGCAAGGTTTTGGCGACGCAGATCCTGGGCGAATTGACTGGTGCAGCGGAAGCGCAAGAGCACGACAGTTCGACCACCGGTTTGATTGCGAAAGCGCGGGCGGCTTTGTTGTAACGCCTGCTTTAAATTGACGAATAGATTTTTGGAAATGACATCATGGCTTTAGCAGAATTTGACCTGGCAATCTTTGGCGGCACCGGCGATCTGGCGATGCGCAAATTGCTGCCTGCGATGTATGCGCGCGATCGCGCCGACGACTTGCCGCCGGATGCGCGCATCCTGTGCATAGGACGGCATGACAGCAGCAACGAAGAATTCATCCAGCAGATCGAAAAAGACGCCCGCCCTCACATCAGCAAGGAAAGCTTCAACCCTGCCGTCTGGAGCCGCTTTTGCCAGCGCATCAGCTATGTCGGCATGGACGCCACCGACCCCGCCGCTTATCAGGCGCTGGTCGCTGCGATGCGGCCGGACCCGGCGATCACCAATGTGTTTTACCTGGCGACGCCACCCAGCCTGTTTTCCAAGATTTGCAACAACCTGGCTGCCTGCGGACTGGCTACGCCGAATTCGCGCGTGGTATTGGAAAAGCCGCTAGGCCGCGATCTCGCCAGCGCCAAGCAGATCAATGCCGAAGTGGCCCAGGTGTTCGCCGAATCGCAGATTTTCCGGATCGACCATTACCTCGGCAAAGAGACGGTGCAGAACCTGCTGGCGCTGCGCTTCGGCAATGTGCTGTTCGAGCCATTGTGGCGGCGCGAATGGATCTCCGACGTCCAGATCACGATTGCCGAAGAACTCGGGGTCGGCAATCGGATGGGCTATTACGAAAACTCCGGCGCGCTGCGCGACATGCTGCAAAACCACTTACTGCAATTGCTGTGCATCGTCGCCATGGAACCGCCGGTGTCGATCACGCCCGATGCGGTACGCGACGAAAAGCTCAAAGTGCTGCGCTCGCTGAAGCGCTTCACCCCGATCTCACTTGCGCAAAACGTGGTGCGCGGGCAATACCGCGCCGGTCACGTCAACGGCGTCGCGGTGCCGGGCTATCGCAAAGAGCCCGACGCCGACCCGCATTCGCGCACCGAAACCTTCGTCGCGCTGAAAACCGAAGTCGATACCTGGCGCTGGGCCGGCGTGCCGTTTTATCTGCGGACCGGCAAACGCATGGCCGACCAATTGGCGGAAATCGTGATCCGCTTCAAGTCGATCCCGCATTCGATTTTCGCCCAGCCGGGCGGCAGCTTTGAACCGAACTGCCTGGTGATCCGGTTGCAACCGGACGAAGGCTTGCACCTGAATCTGATGGCGAAGACGCCCGGCGACGGCATGCGCTTGAAACCGGTCGAGCTGGAGTTGAATTTCCGCGAGAGCTTCAAATCGCCCCGCATGGAAGCTTATGAACGGCTGCTGCTGGACGTTCTGCGCGGGCAATTGACCTTGTTCATGCGCAGCGACGAACTGGAAGCCGCCTGGGAGTGGGTCGAGCCTATCCTGGATTTCTGGGAGCAGGAAGAAAGCGATCCGATTCCGTATACCGCCGGCACCTGGGGCCCGGCCGCCGCCAGCGCCTTGATCGGGCGCGACGGTTTGCAGTGGCGTGAAGAGGCTTTACCGGAGTTATAAGTAATGACGATGCTACTAGACTCCATTCGCAGCCAGATCGACTTGCTGTCGAAGTCGGAGAAAAAGGTCGCGCTGACGATACTCGATAATCCGCAACTGGCGCTGTCGGAGAACATCACGGCGCTGGCTAAAAATGCGCTGGTGTCGGAACCGACCGTGGTCCGCTTTTGCCGCGCGATCGGTTACGACGGCTGGCACGATTTCAAATTGAAGCTGGCGCAAAGCCTGGCCATCGCGCTGCCGGGCGCCAATGAGATGCTGGCGCAGGACGATATTGCGGCCGACCTGGTCAACAAGATTTGCAGCCGCTCTATCAATACCCTGCTCGACCTGCGCAATCATTTGAGCCCCGAGGCGATCCAGCAAGCGCTGGATGTGCTGCTGAAGGCGAACAAGATCGAGTTTTACGGCCAAGGCACATCCGGGATCGTCGCGGCCGACGCCCAGCACAAGTTTTTCCGTTCCGGCGTGCCGACCGTGGCTTACTCCGACCCGCATATCCACAGCATCGCCGCGTCCCTGCTGCAACCGGGCGATGCGGTGGTCGCCATCTCGCAGCGCGGTGGCAATGCGGCGTTGCTGCGCAGCGTGCAGCTGGCCAGAAAAGGCGGTGCCGACATCATCGTGCTCGGCCCCAGCGGCACCCCGCTGGCCGAGTTGGCAACGGTACTGGTGCCGATCGACTTGAGTTTCAACACCGACCCTTACACGCCGATCTCGGCGCGGCTCGCGCACCTGGTGGTGATCGACATCCTGGCGGTCGGGCTGGCGCTCAAGCGCGGGCCGGAATTCCGCAAGAAAATGCAGAACGCGCAAAAGGCCTTGCAGCAGTTTGATATGCAATTCGATTCGTTCTTCCGCTAACATGGCGTGCAGCGGCTACTGCGCGCCTGTTTAAGGCCGGTAGCGAATCGAACAAACATACCAAACATGAGGCCAGCCATCTCCACCCTACCTTTCCGCGATCCTGAATTCCTGCGCGACCGGATGCGGCGCGATATCGCGTTTTTTCATCCGCGCGCCATCGATCCCAGCGGCGGATTTTTCCATTACTTGAACGACGACGGCAGCATTTACGATGCCGCCCATCGCCATTTGGTCAACAGCGCGCGCATGGTGTTTTGCTACGCGCTGGCGTGGCGCCTGGATCGCAAGGAAGAATATCGCGCAGCGGCGCGGCATGGCTTGCAGTTCCTGGAACAACGGCACAAGCAGCCCGACTATGGCGGTTATGCCTGGGTGCTGAAAAATGGCGTCGCAGTCGACAAGACCCAGCACTGCTACGGTCTGGCTTTCGTGTTGCTGGCGCATGCGCACGCGCTGCGGATCGGCATCGCCGAAGCAGCCGCAGGCGTGGTCGCCACGTTTGATTTGATGGAGCGCCTGTTCTGGTCGGAAGCCGACGGCCTGTATGCCGACGAAGCCACGCCACAAGGCGTGCTGTCGCCGTATCGCGGCCAGAACGCCAATATGCACAGTTGCGAAGCGCTGATCGCCGCATTCGAAGCGAGCGGCGAACAACGCTATCTGCATCGCGCCGAACGGCTGGCCCATAACATCACAGTACGGCAGGCAGCGCTGGCCGACGGCTGGATCTGGGAGCATTACCACGCCGACTGGCGTATCGACTGGGACTACAACCGCGACGACAGCAGCAATATGTTCCGGCCCTGGGGTTTCCAATCCGGCCACATGACCGAGTGGGCCAAGCTGCTGTTGCTGCTGGAACGTCATCGCGATCACTTGCAAGGCGATGCCGGATGGCTGCTGCCGCGCGCGCGCGAATTATTCGATGTAACGATGCCGCCGGCCTGGGACCAAGTATTCGGCGGCCTGGTGTACGGCCTGGCGCCGGGCGGCAGCATCTGCGACGGCGATAAATATTTCTGGGTGCAGGCCGAATCGCTGGCCACCGCCGCCCTGCTGGCGCAACGCACCGGCGATGCCGCCTATTGGGACTGGTATCAGCGATTGTGGCAGTACAGCGCCGAGCATTTGATCGACCACCAAGACGGCGGCTGGTATCGCATTTTGCACCGCGACAATCTGCGCTACGGCCTGGAAAAACCGCCGCATGGCAAAACCGATTTTTATCATCCGATGGGCGCGTATCTGGAATCGCTGGCGGCGGTCGATGCCGCACTTGATTAAACCCTGCACAGCTACCGCCATGCCTAAAGCCATCAAAACACCCGCAGACGCCCCTCTGCCCCAATTCGTCAGCATCGGCGAAGCCTTGACCGATTTGATCCGGGTCGATGGCGATCAATGGTTGAGCAAAACCGGCGGCGCCGGCTGGAATGTCGCCCGTGCGGCTGCCAGCCTTGGGCTGTCGGCGGCGTTTGCCGGCGCCATCAGCCAGGATTGGTTCGGCGATGCGCTGTCTGCCGCCAGCCAGGCGGCCGGCCTGGATTTGCGCTTCTTGCAGCGGGTGCCGTGTTCGCCGCTGTTGGCAGTGGTGTATCAAACCTCCCCGCCGCAATATAACTTCATCGGCGACGACAGCGCCGACCTGGCCTTCGATCCGGCGGCTTTGCCGGCAGCATGGCAACAGGCTGTGCAATGGGCGCACTTTGGCGGCATCAGCCTGACCCGCGCACCGCTCGCCAACCGCTTGATCGAGCTAGCGCAGGATTTGAAACGCCGCGGGGTGCGCATCAGCTACGACCCGAACTTCCGCAATGTGATGGATCAGCGCTACGATCCGGTGCTGACCGAGATGGCGCGGCTGGCCGACGTCATCAAAGTCTCCGACGAAGATCTGCGCGGCCTGTTCAGAACCGACGATACCGACGCCGCACTGGCGGCGTTGCGCAACATCAATCCCGAGGCAGCGATC
The DNA here is from genome assembly GCF_042654985.1 of Paraherbaspirillum soli. Lineage (NCBI taxonomy): Bacteria > Pseudomonadati > Pseudomonadota > Betaproteobacteria > Burkholderiales > Oxalobacteraceae > Paraherbaspirillum > Paraherbaspirillum soli. Next base: position 387,826 of record NZ_JBHSMT010000013.1, read on the forward strand.
TTGCTGACGCTCGGAGCGCAAGGTGCGTCGCTGTTTGTCGGCGCGCAGAATTGGCACGTCGCGCCGCCGGCTATCGAAATCGTCGATACGGTCGGCGCCGGCGATGCCGGGGTGGCCGGCTTGATTTGCTCGCTGATGGAGGAAGCAAACGCCGCGCCGCAATCGGTTCCAGCAGCAGCGAACTGGCTGCGCCACCTGCAGTTTTCCGTCGCCTGCGGCTCGGCGGCATGCCTGAACGCCGGCGCCAAGCCGCCGCAGCTGACGCAAGTCCAACCCTTGCTGGAACGCATCCAGCACTAATCCCGAACCGCCGCGCGGCGGATTGTGACATTTTTCAGCAGAAAAATGTATCAAAGCTACTTGTAGTAAAAATACCCAGAACGCTTTCACAAAGGCAAACAAAGACGTTTTCCTGCACAAACTGCTTGTGCAGTCTATCGTTGCGCCTAAAAATCCGTGAAAGAAATCTCCTCAAAGTACCGATCAGAAACAAAAATATAGTAAAACTACATAAATCGGTTTACCATCACAAACAATAAAGAAAGTCGGCATCGGCAATCGACGCGATCGTCCGCTTCAAGAATTTCGAGCTGTCAAGACTCGGAGAACGGTGGTCAACGCCACATTTTTACTTAGGAGACGAAATGAGCAAGACTGTTTTAAAAACCATGCCTTTGACGAAACCGCTCGCGGCCGCTGTAGTGCTCGCTTGCGCCTGCATCGGCCAGGCCCAGGCCCAAACCAATGTCACCGCTTACGGCCGCATCGATGCCGGCCTCAACTATCAAAGCAATCAAGTCAACGCCGCTACCGGCCAGCGCGGCGGGCAATGGGGCATAGGCGGCAACGAATGGGGCACCAGTATGTTCGGCTTCAAGGGCGCTGAAGATCTGGGCGGCGGACTGAAAGCCATCTTCACGCTGGAAAACGGGTTTGACGCCAGCAACGCCCAGACCAACGGCGGCCCGTCCAGAATCTGGTCACGCCGTTCCCTGGTTGGCTTGTCAGGCGGTTTCGGTACCGTGAAATTGGGCCGCGACTTGACGCTGCCTAGCGACATCGTCTGGAGCCTGGACCCGACCGGCCAGCAGGCGATGAGCACATCAACCCTAGTCAAAGGCCGCAACTGGCCGCAAACCAGCAACCAGATTCAATACATCTCGCCGAACATGGGCGGCTTTACGGCTCAGGGCGCATACGGCTTCGGCGAAGTTGCCGGCTCGACCAAGAAGAACAGCAGCGGCGGCGTCGCCCTCTCCTATGTACAGCCAAACTATGAAATCAAGGCGATGTACGACGTCGCCAATGATGGAAACGGCAAATATTCCGACCTGTTCACATTCTCGAAAGAGTTGACTATCGGCGGCACCGTCACCATCGACAAACTGAAACTGTTTGCCGGCTACGAAAACCTGTCGGCGCCGCAAGTCGTCGCCGGTCCGGACAAAGCCAACCACTTCTGGCTAGGCGCCAACTACCAGCTGACACCTGCGCTGACACTGATAGGCGCGGCGTATCACGTCAAGCTGAACCACAACAGCGGCAGCGCCAATCTGTTCATGCTGGGCACCAATTACAGCCTGTCCAAACGCACCCTGCTGTACGCGAGCATCGGCACCGTGCGCAACAGCGCGCAAACCAACTTCCAGGTGGAGACCGGCGACAGCCTGCCCGGCGCCAACCAGAACGCGTTCTACACCGGTATCAGCCACTCGTTCTAAGACCCTGCTTATCGCCGTCTATGCTTACTGCATGGCGGCAGCCAGACGTCCCTGGGAATCCCCAGATTTTGCCCATTCGATTTGAATGGGCATTTTTTATGGACGCGGGAATCGTCCTCTGAATGCATCACTTGATATGCGAAATCACATTCGGCGCCAGGGTCACCGCATCGTCGGCACCTGCTGAATGCCCCGGCTTGCCATCGCCCTCGGCGACGATCTTGTCGCTGGCGGACTCGCCCTGCAGCGAGGCGATGTGGGTCAGGATGCCGCGCTTGGCCTGGCGCTGCAGCTCGGCAAACGGGCTGGAACGCTTGAGCGATATCCCGACCGCCAAGACATCGATCAATAACAGCAGAAGAATCCGCGACACCATCGGGATGTGCATCGTGCTGCTTTCGTCATGCTCGACCGCCAGCGTGTAATGGGCGCGCTTGGCCAGTTGCGAATTGCTCGGCGCCAGCGCGATGATGGTGGCGCCGGAATGCACCGCGATCTCGACCGCCGGCGCCAGATGACGCAAGCGCCCCGAATTGGAGATGACCACCACCACGTCGCTGCTTTTCAGCATCGCGGCAGAGACTTCTTGCAACTGCGGATCGGTATAAGCCGAGGCCGGAATCCCGAGCCGGAAGAATTTTTGCTGAGCATCTTCGGCCACCAGGCCGCAACTGCCGAAGCCGTAAAACTCGACGCGGCTGGCCTGGCTCAATAGGTCGATCGCGCGCGACAAGGTATCCGCATTCAGGTTGTCGCGCACTTCCATCATGGCCGAAATCGTGTTGTCCACCACCTTGACGCCGACATCCAGCGAAGAATCGCCGACGTGCACCTGGCTATGGGCCACCGGCACCGTGCCGGTGACGCCGGATGCCAGCTTCAGCTTGAAGTCGGCCAGCCCCTGGCAGCCCATGGTGCGGCAAAAGCGGATCACCGTCGGCTGGCTGACATCGGCGCGGCGGGCGATCTCGGAAATCGGCTCGCTCATGACCGCGCGCGGATGGGCCAGGATCAGGCTGGCCACTTTTTGCTCGGCCGGCGAAAACTGGTCGCGCGCCTTGCGGATGCGCTCCAGGATCGGCACTGCATTGCCGCCGCCCAAATGCTCTGCCAGAATCGCCGCGACGCCGACAAACGCCGGGTACGGCGCGGTAATCACAAACGTCGGTATCTGGGCCAGATAGCCGGCAAACCGGCCTTTGCTTTCAAACCGTGCGCGGAACGGCGAACGAGCAAAATACTCGCCCAGGCGCGGCACCACGCCGCCGCCGATGTACAAGCCGCCCAGCGTGCCCAAGGTCACCGCGACGTCCGCCGCGACCGTGCCCAGCATCGCGCAAAAACACTCGACCACTTCCATGCACAGCGCGTCGCTGCCATCCAGTGCGCGCTCGACAATCTGGGCGGTTTGCAGCGCTTGCGGCTGGGCGATGCCTTGCATATCGGCCAGCGCCTGGTAAATCATTTCGATGCCGGGGCCGGATACCAGGCGTTCGGCGGAAACGTGCGCATAGGTCCTCCAGCAATACGCCAGCACCGCCGCCTCGCGTGCATCGCCCGGGGCAAACGTCACATGCCCGCCCTCACTGCCGAGCGCGATCCAGCGACCCTCGGTCGGAATCAGGCCGCCGACGCCAAGCCCGGTACCGGCGCCGACCAGGCCGATCACGCCGCCGCTCTGCGCCCGGCCGCCGCCGATTTGTACGCAGTGCGAATGCTCCAGGTGCGGCAGCGACATCGACAGTGCGGTGAAATCGTTGACGATCAGCAGCGTGTCCAGATTCAGGCGGCGGCGCGTGTTCTCGATCGAAAAGGCCCAATGGTGATTGGTCATCTTGATGTCGTCGCCCTGCACCGGATTGGCGATGGCGATCGCGGCATGCCGCACTTGCAGCTGCGGCCGCGTCGCCAGATAGGCTTCTACCGCGAGATGGAATTCGGCGTAGTCCGCGCAGCGCAGCGTCTGTATCGAGTCGATCTGCCCCGGCGCACGCTCCAGCGCAAAACGGGCATTGGTGCCGCCGACATCAGCCAATAGACGCGGACCATCCAGATAACTGGCCGCCGAGACTTCGCTCGCATTCCCGCTGATGGATGAAGACATGGTGTAGAACTTTCACTTGAATACTGTTAGTAGGATGGGGCCGACAGACGTGCCCGCATTACCCTCGAAACCCTTGCCAGGATCTGCACTGATAGTCCGGATATTGATTCCGGTCACTATTTTTGTAATAAATAAAAACTTATATTGCAATATTAATGTAGCATTACTACAATTACAAGCGATCAAGGGTAAGATACCCTCATATTTTAGGGGTAACTCGACAGACTATGTAGTTTTACTAGTTTTGATTGCAGGTAACGCTAACAAATCTGAACCGACATACCCTAAAAGATCTTTTCAGCAGCATTCATCACAAAACCATCTTTTAAAACAGGAGACAAGAATGAAACTGAATCAAATAATAAAATCGGCATTCGCCGCCACCGCACTGTTGTCCAGCGCCGCCGCAGTGCATGCCACCCAGGTCGAAGTGCTGCATTACTGGACCTCGGGTGGGGAAGCCAAGTCGGTGGCCGAACTGAAAAAGATCATGGAAGCCAAGGGCGTTACCTGGAAGGATTTCGCGGTGGCCGGCGGCGCCGGTGAAAACGCGACCACCGCGCTGAAGGCCCGCGTCATTGCCGGCAGCGCCCCGACCGCGGCTCAAATCAAGGGTCCGTCGATCCAGGAATGGGGTCAGGAAGGCGTGCTGGCGAATATCGACGCCGCCGCCACGCCCGGCAAATGGGATGCGCTGCTGCCGAAAGTAGTCTCCAACACGATGAAATATCAGGGCCACTATGTGGCGGCGCCGGTCAATGTGCATAGAGTCAACTGGCTCTGGATCAATCCGGAAGTCTTGAAAAAGGCCGGCGCCAAAACGCCGACCAACTGGCCCGAATTCTTTGAAGCGGCCGACAAAATTCAAAAGGCCGGCATGATCGCCATCGCTCACGGCGGCCAGCCCTGGCAAGATGCCACGGTATTTGAAACCGTGGCGCTCGGTGTCGGCGGCGCCGACTTCTATAACAAGGCGCTGGTCAAGCTGGACCCGGCCAGCCTGACCGGTCCGAACATGATCAAGACCTTCGATACGCTGGCCAAGATCAAGACCTACATCGACAAAAATGCCGCCGGCCGCGACTGGAACCTGGCGACCGCGATGGTCATCAACGGCAAGGCCGGCATGCAGTTCATGGGTGACTGGGCCAAGGGCGAATTCACCGCCGCCGGCAAGCACCCTGGCACGGACTTCTTGTGCGTGGCCGCTCCCGGCACCGACAAGTCATACACCTACAACATCGATTCGATCGCCATGTTCAAGGTCAAGAGCGCCGATCAGGAGAAGGCTCAGCTGACCCTGGCCAGCGCCATCATGAGCCCGGAATTCCAGGAAATCTTCAATCTGAACAAGGGTTCGATCCCGGTCCGCTCCGACGTCTCGCGCGCCAAGTTCGACAGCTGCGCGGTCAAGTCGATGGACGACATGGCGGCGTCCAGCAAGGCCGGCACGCTGGTGCCTAGCATGGCGCACGGCATGGCGGTCAACTCCGCGGTGCAAGGCGCGATGCTGGACGTGGTCGCCAAGTTCATGAATTCGACCATGACTTCACAGGCGGCCGTGCAAGCATTGGCGAAAGCGGCAAAGACGCAATAAGCTTGTTTTGCAAATTGACTCATTCGCTTGCCGGATGAGTCACAAATATAAAGGGGCCGGCATTAAATAGCGCCGGCTCCGATCCTGCTTCAGGAGACTTGCATGTCCAATTCCACCCTCCCCTTGACGGCAGCGCCGGCCGGGAGTCCATCGCAGCAACTGACGCCCAAGCGACAAGGGCGTATTGCAGCGCTTGCCGATGCCTGGCTGCCGCGCCTGGTGCTGTCGCCCACCATCATCCTGTCGCTGGTTTTCGTGTACGGCTTCATCGGCGTCACCGCCTGGCTGTCGCTGACCAATTCGCGGATGATGCCGAATTATGAAATTTCCGGCTTCAATCAATATAGCGCGCTGTTCGGCCTGGATCGCTGGTGGGTCGCCGCTACCAACCTGGGCATCTTCGGCGGCCTGTTCATTCTTTTTTGCCTGGCGATCGGCTTGCTGATGGCGATCCTGCTGGATCAGAAAATTCGCTCCGAAGGTGCGCTGCGGGCGATTTATCTGTATCCGATGGCGCTATCGTTCATCGTCACCGGCGCGGCCTGGAAGTGGATTTTGAATCCCGGCCTCGGTCTGGAAAAAATGATGCACGACTGGGGCTTTGCCAATTTTACGTTCGACTGGCTGGTCAATTCCGATTTTTCGATTTACACCGTGGTCATCGCCGGCGTCTGGCAATCGTCCGGTTTCGTGATGGCCTTGTTCCTGGCCGGCCTGCGCGGGATCGACGACAGCATCATCAAGGCTGCGATGGTGGATGGCGCCAGCTTGCCGACCATTTATCGCCGCATTGTGATCCCGGCTTTGCGCCCGGTATTTTTCAGCGTGCTGCTGGTGCTGGCCCATATCGCGATCAAGAGCTTCGACCTGGTGATGGCGCTGACCGCCGGCGGCCCCGGCACCTCGTCCGACCTCCCCGCCATTTTCATGTACCAGTTTTCATTCTCGCGCGGCCAGCTTGGACTGGGCGCGGCCTCGGCCATGATGATGCTGGCGACCGTGCTGGCCGTGCTGGTGCCGATGATGTACCTGGAAACCAAAGGAGCCCGCAATGGCCGCTAACATGAATCGCAACATCATCAACCACGGCATCGGCCACGAGCAAAGCCGCCTCAGCGTCGGCCGCGTGCTGATCTACGCCTTGCTGGTGTTCTGCGCACTGTATTATCTGGCGCCGCTATATGTGATGCTGAGCACTTCAGTCAAAACGCTGGATGAAATCCGCAGCGGCAATTTGCTGTCGCTGCCGGCCTCGCCCACCGGCGCGGCCTGGATCAAAGCCTGGAGCAGTGCTTGCACCGGGGTCGAATGCAACGGCCTGGCGCCGTTCTTCTGGAACTCGATCAGGATGGCGGTGCCGGCGGTATTGATTTCCACCCTGGTCGGTTCGCTCAACGGTTATGTGCTGGCGCACTGGCGTTTTCGCGGCTCGGAAATCGTGTTCACGGCCTTGATGGTCGGCTGCTTCATACCGTTCCAGGTCGTGATCCTGCCGATGGCGCGCCTGCTGGGCACCGTCAATCTGGCCAACACCACACCCGGCCTGGTGTTTGTTCATATCGTCTACGGCATCGCGTTTACCACGCTGTTCTTCCGCAATTATTACGTCACGGTGCCGGAAGAATTGGTAAAGGCAGCGCGGATCGACGGCGCCGGATTTTTCATGACCTATCGCAAAATCATCTTCCCGTTGTCGCTGCCGATTTTCATGGTGTGCTTCATCTGGCAGTTCACGCAGATCTGGAATGACTTTTTGTTCGGCGTGGTGTTCGGTGGCTCCGATGCCAAGCCGGTCACGGTGGCCTTGAACAACCTGGTCAACACCTCCACCGGCGTCACCGAATACAACGTCAACATGGCCGCTGCGATTATTGCCGCGTTGCCGACGCTGCTGGTGTACCTGCTGGCGGGGAAATATTTTGTACGTGGTTTGACTGCTGGCGCGGTCAAGGGTTAAGAACAGAACAATAGTTGAAGAGACGACACAAAAATGGCTAGCTTATCAATTCGCAATGTGCGCAAGGTTTACCCGAATGGCAATGAAATCCTGAAAGGCATCGACCTGGAAATCGAGGATGGTCAATTCTTGATTTTGGTCGGCGGTTCCGGCTGCGGCAAATCGACGCTGCTGAACATGATTGCCGGCCTGGAAACGGTGTCGGAAGGCGAGATCGTGATCGGCGATCGCTGCGTCAACCAGGTGCCGCCAAAGGAACGCGATATCGCGATGGTGTTTCAATCGTATGCGCTGTATCCGACCATGACCGTGCGCGAAAACATCTCGTTCGGCCTGGGCATCCGCAAGGTGCCGAAGGCGGAACAAAAGCAGATCGTGGAGCGGGTTGCGACCACTTTGCAAATCACGCATTTGCTGGATCGCAAACCCGCGCTGCTGTCTGGCGGCCAACGGCAACGGGTGGCGATGGGACGCGCCATCGCCCGCGACCCGGCGCTGTTCCTGTTCGACGAACCGCTGTCCAACCTGGATGCCAAGCTGCGGGTCGAGATGCGCGCTGAAATCAAGCTGATGCATCAACGCCTGGGCAGCACCATCGTGTATGTGACGCACGATCAGATCGAGGCCATGACGCTGGGCGACCGCATCGCCGTCATGAAGGATGGCGTGGTGCAGCAATTCGGCAGCCCGCAGGAAATCTACGACCATCCGAACAACCTGTTCGTGGCCGGTTTTATCGGTTCGCCTTCGATGAATTTCTTGCGCGGCAACCTGGTAGCCGACGGCAACGGCGCTGCATTCGTACTCGAACACGCAGGGCAAAAATCGCTGCTGCCGCTGACGCCGGCCCAAGCCCGCAGCCCGTCGATTGCCGCCTGGATCGGCCGCGAAGTGGTGCTCGGCATCCGTCCGGAACACGTCACCGACGCCCTCAGCGCCCGCGGCTCGGAGGCCGACGGCAGCCACGGCGATTACCGGCCGACGGCAGTCGCTTGCACGGTCGAGCTGACCGAACCGACCGGGCCGGACACCTTGGTGTTCACCCGTTTCAACGATGCGCGCATCACTTGCCGCACGCATCCGCGCGCTGCTGCCCGGCCGCAAGAACAGATGCAGCTGGCATTCGATTTATCCAAAGCGGTCTTGTTCGATCCGCAGTCGGAGCAGCGGATAAGCTGAAAATCCTTATGGAATTCGAGCAGAAAAATGTAAAACAGTAGCCGCTGGCGCGCTGCAATAATTTGCGTAGAATGGCAGAAAAGCATTTCCGATTAACCGTCTCTGCTTTTCTACGCTGCCATGAACCAACTTGAACAACTCAAGCAATTCACCACCATCGTTGCCGACACCGGCGATTTCCAATCCATCAAGGCATTCACGCCACGCGATGCGACCACCAATCCGTCGCTGATCCTGAAGGCGGTGCAGAAGCCCGAATATCAGCCGCTGCTGGATCAGGCGGTGCGCGATCACGCCGGCCTCTCCAGCGGCGACATCATTGATCGCCTGCTGGTCACCTTCGGCCAGGAAATCCTCAAGATCATCCCCGGCCGGGTCTCGACAGAAACCGATGCGCGGCTGTCTTTCGACACCCAGGGCACCATCGCCAAGGGCCACGCGCTGATCAAACTGTATGAGGCTGCCGGCATCGACCGCGAGCGCGTATTGATCAAGGTCGCGTCCACCTGGGAAGGCATCCGCGCCGCTGAAGTGCTGGAAAAAGCGGGCGTGCATTGCAACCTGACATTGCTGTTTTCACTGCCGCAGGCGATCGCTTGCGCCGAGGCGCGGGTACAGCTGATCTCGCCGTTCGTCGGCCGCATTTACGACTGGTACAAAAAATCCAGCGGTCAGGATTACACCGGCGCCGACGATCCCGGCGTGCAATCGGTCAAGCAGATTTACAACTACTTCCGCAAATTCGGCTATGCCACCGAGGTCATGGGCGCCAGCTTCCGCAATACTTCCCAGATCGTCGAACTGGCGGGTTGCGATCTGCTCACCATCAGCCCCGAGCTATTACAAAAACTGGCCGAAAGCGATGCCCCGGTCAGCCGCAAGCTCAGCCCTGAAACAGCACAGCAAAGCACCCTGAACAAATTCATCCTGGACGAGAAGACCTTCCGCATCATGCTGAACGACGATGCGATGGCTACCGAAAAACTGGCCGAAGGGATACGTCTGTTCAGCGCCGACGCGGTAAAACTGGAAAAGATGATCGACGCTTTGCGTTAGAAACACCTCGTATAATCTCGTCCACCACATGCGATTGCAACGCAGTCGCGTGTCTCCACAATTGCCCGCAAATCCGGGCATTTTTAACATCTAAAAATAAAGGAATATTCAATGGCTTACAAAGTTCTGGTCTCTGCGCTCGCCGCCACACTCGCATTGGGCGGTTGTGCCTCAGTGGCCAACATGGATGTATCCAAACTGACTGAAGCAGGCACCACCGCATTCAAGGCGGCAACGCTGAGCGACGCAGAGGTCCAAAACTTCTCGGCGCAATCGTGCGCCGAGAGCGATACGCAAAACAAGATCGCTGCGCCCAAGGACAAATATTCGCTGCGCCTGAATAAGGTCGTCGCAGGCTTCGCCCCAAGCATCAACGGTCAGCCGACCAATTACAAGGTATATCTGACGCAGGAACCGAACGCCTGGGCCATGGCAAACGGCTGTATTCGGGTCTATAGCGGCTTGATGGACATGATGACCGACGATGAATTGCGCGGCGTGATCGGCCATGAAATGGGACACGTTGCACTAGGCCACTCGAAGAAAGCGATGCAGGCCGCCTACGGCGTATCGGCAGCGCGTAGCGCAGTTTCCTCCGCCGGCGGCTCGGTCGTCGCCAGCCTGTCGGCATCGCAACTGGGCGACCTCACCGAGAAAGTGATCAACGCGCAATTCTCGCAATCGCAGGAAAGCGCCGCCGACGATTATTCGTTTGATTTATTGACGACGCAAAAAATGAATCGCAAGGGTTTGGTCACTGCGTTCCAGAAACTGGCCAAACTGGATGGCGGCAAAGGCGCCAGTATGTTGAGTTCGCACCCGGCATCGGCCGACCGGGCGCAGCACATTCAGCAGCGGATTGATCAAAATAAATAAAAGGCTGAATTTCGCGTTGTAGCCAAACGCTTTTGAAATGTGAGCCCGGCATCGTTGATGCCGGGCCTTTTTTCTGGGACTTCCGGCTTACTTGAACACCACCGTTTTATACCCGTTCAGCAAAATCCGATGCTCGATAAAACATTTGACCGCCCTTGCCAGCACCACGCATTCCACGTCGCGACCGATCGCGGTGAGCGCATCCGGCGCCATCGAATGATCGACCCGCGCCACGTCTTGCTCGATGATCGGCCCTTCGTCCAGATCGCCGGTCACGAAATGAGCGGTGGCGCCGATCAGCTTGACGCCGCGGTCATGCGCTTGATAATACGGCTTGGCGCCCTTGAAGCTGGGCAGGAAAGAATGGTGGATATTGATCGCCCGCCCCTTCAATGCGCTGCACATGGCCGGCGAAAGAATCTGCATGTAGCGCGCCAGCACCACCAGATCAATGTTATTGGCCTCGACGATCTCCAGCACCCGGGCTTCCTGCGCTTGCTTGGCTTCAGGCGAAGCACCCGCTGCCAGCGGCAGGTGATGAAACGGAATGTTATAGCTGGCAGCCAGTTGATAAAAATCGGTGTGATTGGAAACAATCGCAGGAATCTCTACCGGCAACAAGCCGCTCTTGTAGCGGAACAGCAAGTCGTTCAGGCAATGCCCGATCTTGGACACCATCAGCATCATGCGCGGCTTCTTGCCGGCATCATTCAATTGCCAGTGCATCTGCATGGTATCGGCCAGCGCCGCGAACTTTGCGCGCAACGCCTGATCGGAGAGAGTCGGATCTTCCGATGAAAAATGGACGCGCATGAAGAACAGCTGCGATTGGGCATCGCCGAATTGCGCGGAGTCGATAATATTGCAGCCGTGCTCGGCCAAAAAGCCCGAGACGCGATTAACAATCCCGCGTTGATCAACGCAGGACAAGGTGAGAATGTATTCCGGATGGCTCATGATATTTTTGTGGCGACAGAACACTGCGCGCTTTAGCGATGGGCGAAAAGCGCTATTGTCGCATGACTATTAATGCGGCACATAAACAAAAGGGCACCTCTAAAAACCTACTGCGCGACCCAATCTCTGGGCTGCGATGCTCACCGTACCTCCGTACGGCTGCGCTTCTCGCCCAGACCTTGGGCCGCTCGCTACGGTTTTTAAAGGCGCCCAAAACCAGGGTGCCTTCTTAAGGACGCCCTGGTTGTTTTGCTACTATCACGACCCGATCTACAACGAGTCTCGGCTTTGCGATTATTGGCTGCTTACTTAAACGGCTGTAGTCGGCGTTGCCTTGGGGCTATGTGAAGTACCGACTTGCACTTCACCGGTCAGTTGACCGCCTTCTTCAATCACCACCTTGCCGTAGCGAATTTTCCCGGAAACCTTGCCGGTCGAATAAATTACCAGTTTTTCACGGACAATCAGATCGCCGTCAAATTCGCCGTAGATCTCGGCCAGGTCGATTTCAGCCGAACCCTTGAAAGCACCCTTCTCGGCAATGTGAATCACGCGTGAATTCATGGTTGCTTCAACTCGCCCCTCGACCACCAGCGTGTCGCAATCGGTAATTTCAACGCCCTTGAGCTTGATATTGGGACCGACGATCAGCTTGCTGCCGATTTCATTTGTGCTGGAGATGTTTGATGCGCTGGAGGAAGAAACTGGTGCGCTTGGGACGCTGGACTTGGGAATGGCGCTGGTACTGCCGGAACCGAGATTGCTGGTGCTGCTGGGACTGCTGAAAGGCGAACTGGGGGTGGGTGAGCTAGGGGTGGGTGTTTCTCGCTTACCGAAAAGCGTTTCTGATCTAAGCATGTGAACTCCTGAAAAGTGGTGGGCATCGATGAGGAGTCGATTTCAACTGACCCGACAAGACGATCAAAGTCTCCAGCTTTTGAGGAGGCCTACAGGCAAAAGTTCATGATTAAAATGCGCCAAATTGTAACTGGATGTCATACAAGCCTCACCATCAATCAGTCGTGCTCTATTGACTTTCCATTGACGATCAGTCATCTTTCGGCAGGGTAATAATTACAAACACCATTCAGGGAAGAAAACCGTAATGAGTACACCAACTTTTGACGCCTCGCCTTTTGCCGATGCGTCTCACCGGCCGCCAACATCGCAGCCGCAAATCGAAGCGCTTTCGTTCTCCGGACGGGGTGGCGAATATTTCCGCATCTGGATAGTCAATCTTCTCCTGACCATCGTCACGCTTGGCATTTATTCGGCATGGGCCAAGGTGCGCCGCACTCGCTACTTCTATGACAACACCAGCGTCGCCGGCAGCAGCTTCGAGTATCACGGCAATCCGATTGCGATTTTGAAGGGGCGAATTATTGCAGTGGTCATGATTGCAGCCTATAACATTGCCTTTCGGATTTCCCCGATAGTTGGCCTGATTACAATGGCCATTTTGCTGGCTGTCATGCCATGGCTGATCTGGAAGAGCTACCAATTCAAACTGTACAACTCAAGCTATCGCGGCATCCGCTTCGGCTTTCGCGGTAGTGTCGGTCAGTCCTACCTGAATTACCTGCTGCTGCCGATATTGAGCGGCCTCAGTCTCGGTTTGTTGGCCCCGCTCGTGCATCAGCGAACCAAAAAATATCTGCACAGCGAGAGCAAATTCGGCGCCACGCATTTTTCGTTCAATGCCGGCGTCGGCGCTTTTTACAAAACTTATTTGCTGAGCTTCGGCATTGCCTTGCTTGGTTACATCGTGATCTTTGCCTTGTTCGGCAGCACCTTGGTCGTGCTGTTCTCCGACCTGAAACACGGGGGTTCGGCTGTTTTCGGCAGCATCGGCTTGATGATGTTTTCCCTGTACGCATGGACATTCTTCATCGTCCCGCTGTTCCTGACGATGATCCAGAATCTGATCTGGAGCGGCACCAAACTCGGCGAGCACCAATTCCATAGCAAGATGAAATGGTCGAAAATGACTTTCATCATGATTACCAACCTGATCGGCATCGCCCTCACACTTGGCTTGTTCACGCCGTTCGCGCACATCCGCGCGATGAAGTATCGGATTGAATCGATAGACCTGACCACCAGCGGTTCGCTCGATCATTTCCTGGCCGATGCAGAAGCGCAAGGCTCGGCCGCCAGCGAAGGAATGGCCGATTTGCTGGACTTCGACCTTTCCCTGTAAAACCTGCTCAGGGTGTACTGCCAGGTAACACACGGCAATATGGGGCATGCCTTTAGATAGACGGCATGCCCCAATCTCCATTTTTCCAAACGATCAAATTGCCAAGCTATGGTCATACCCGCGTTTTATTTCGATGGCAAAACCTCACGCAAGCATGCGGTCGAACTGACTGTCGAAGCAGGCGTCGCCACCATTACCGGGGAAGCCGAGCGGCAGTGCCCGATCACCGAGTTGCGCGTATCCGAGCGGTTCGCCCACGCAGCACGCAAGGTGACCTTTCCCGACGGCGCTTATCTGGAAATCGCAGACAACAATGCCTTCACTGAATTGCTGTCCATTACCGGTTATCAGGATTCGCTGGTAGTCAGGATGCAGCAAAACTGGCGCACCAGCCTGCAGGCGGCCGCATTGCTGGTGATTATTCTGGTACTCGGCTATCTGTATTTGTTGCCGGCTGCGTCCGGCCTGATTGCCGATGCGGTGCCGGAATCGGTCGAGCGCCGCATCGGACAAGGTGCCCTGGAGGCTCTCGATCAGCGTTTTTTCAGCCCTTCAACGCTGTCCCAGCAGCAGCGCGATGCCATCATCAGCCGCTTCGGCGCCATGCAGCCGCCGCGCGAAGATGCGCCCGCCTATCGGATTATTTTTCGCAAAAGTAAAATCGGCCCGAATGCCTTTGCCCTTCCCTCCGGCGACATCCTCCTGACCGATGAGCTGGTCAGGCTGGTCGATGACGACGATGCATTGATGGGGGTACTTGCGCATGAACTGGGACACTTGCATCAACGCCACTTGATGCGCCGCTTGATTCAGAGTTCCGCGATTGCGGCCGCTGCCGCGGTCGTGTTCGGCGATGCCTCTACGCTGCTGGCGAGCATCCCGCCGGTGATACTCGACCTGAAATATTCGCGTGACGTTGAACTGGAAGCGGATGACTATGCGATTGCAATGTTCAAGGCCAACGGCATCAGCATGAGCAAACTGGCCCGCATCTTTGAAAAACTCGACAGCGGACCGTCCACCTACGCTACCTATCTATCGACTCACCCGGCCAGCCAGGAGCGTATTGCGCGGATATTGAAGGCGCAAACGGAGTAGTCGGGAATGCGCGGCGAACGCCGCGCAATGATCGATTTCAGACCGCCATCGGCGCGGTCAGTGGCGCATGGTGCTGGTAGTCCTCAAGCGTGAAGTCGCCCGGCTCCACTTTTTCCAGCCATTCCGGCTCATACTTGCCGGTCTTCGCGTAATCCGGAATGCGGTCCGACAAGACCAATTTTGGCGCCGGATAAGGCTCGCGCTTCAATTGCTCTTCCAGCATCGGCAGATGGTTCTCGTAAATGTGCGCATCGCCGATAAAGTAGGTAAACCAGCGCGGCGTATAGCCGGTCAAACGGCCGACCAAATGCAATAGCGCGGCGCCCTCTGCCAGGTTGAATGGCGTGCCCAAGCCAATGTCGTTGCTTCTGATATACAGGCACAGCGATATTTCCTTGGTCGACGCATTCGGAATGAACTGATAAAGCAGATGACATGCGGGCAGCGCAATCGCATCCAGCTCGGCACAATTCCAGCCATGAAACAAGATGCGCCGGCTGCCGGGATTCTTGATGATGGTGTCGAGGCAATCACGCAGCTGATCGATCGCCTTATAGAGAAGCACCTTGTTCTTGCCATCCTCCTGCAACGTCGATACCACGCTGAAGCCGCGTCGTTGAGCGTCTTCAATCTGGCGCGAGTTATCGGCGTCGAGCAATTTATAAGCAGGCCATGCGCGCCATTGGACGCCATAGACCGGGCCCAGGTCGTCTTCTTGAAGACGGTAGGGGTTGGCCAGCCACTCGGCGTTTTCGTTGGCGTTCTGGTCCCAGACTTTACAACCCAGCGCGCGAAAATCGGCAGCGCTGCGTGACGCTCTCAAGAACCCCACCAATTCACCGACCACCGATTTGAATGCGAGCCGCTTGGTCGTCACCGCCGGGAAACCGTCCTTTTGCAGGTCAAAGCGCATCATCGCGCCAGGGACGCTGAGGGTCCTGGTTCCGGTTCGATTTTCCTGCCAGCTTCCTGTTTCGAGGACGGTTCGGACGAGGGAGAGGTATTGGTTCATTTGAAATTTCCGAGCGAGCTTGGGGGTGGTTTGTCTGTGCAATGCAAAGCGCACGGGCTGATCGTTATTGTTTTGAAATTGGATTTTCTCGTTGCTTCGCATGGTCGAGCGTCGAGGAGGCGTTTATTGTAAACGATGAGGAATCATTCGACGCTCCGGAAATATCGTCACGACGGTCAGCGCTTGTCAGTAGGCAAAAAAATGCCCCGACCAAGTCGGGGCATTTTTTCATATCTGGCGGAAGGTGTGAGATTCGAACTCACGAAGGCTTTAACACCTCGCCAGTTTTCAAGACTGGTGCATTCAACCGCTCTGCCAACCTTCCGGGAAGGGCGCCATTATACCCAATTTGCCACACCATAACGATGCGACGCGTTCAAATTGTTGAAATTTTCCTGTCCCGCACTACCGGTCGCTTCAATCCTGCAAAAACATTTGCTGCAAATCATTCAGGAAGCGCTGCCCCAGCACAGTTGGCTTGATCAGTTTGTGGTCGCGATACAGCAAGCCTTTGGCTTCGGCTTGATTCAACGCTTTTTCGATCGCGTTCAGAGCCAGTCCGGTCCGCTCGCCAAACAAATTCACTTCGAAACCGTCAGTCAGACGCAGTGCATTGAGCATGAATTCGAAGCCAAGATCGTCGCGACCGATTTCGACCTCTTCCTGCACCACGTTGCCCAGGCGGCTGTGCTCCAGATAGGCCTTCGGTTGTTTGTAACGCATCTGGCGGATCACCCGATGCGGGAACGACAGCTTGGAATGCGCGCCCGCGCCAATCCCAAGGTAGTCGCCAAATTGCCAGTAGTTCAAATTGTGGCGCGCTTGCCGGCCGGCTTGGGCGTATGCCGACACTTCGTAGTGACCGTAACCCGCGGCGCCGGTTTGGGCGGCGATCATATCCTGCATTTCGGCGCTGGCATCGTCGTCCGGCACCACCGGCGGATATTTGGCGAAGTAGGTATTGGGCTCCAGCGTCAGGTGGTAGAGCGACAAATGCGGCGGCGCAAAGCCGATGGCGGTGGCGACGTCCTGGCGCGCTTCTTCCAGCGTTTGCGACGGCAGCGCATACATCAAGTCGAGATTGAAATTATCGAAAGTCAATTGCGCTATTTCGACTGCGCGCCGTGCTTCGCCGTCATCGTGAATCCGTCCCAGCGCTTGCAGGTGACGGCCATTGAAGCTCTGGATGCCGATCGACAAGCGATTGATGCCGCTGTTCCGATAGGATTTGAATTTTTCGACTTCGAAGGTGCCCGGATTGGCTTCCATCGTTATTTCAGCCGCCCCGTCCAGCGGCAGCAGCGAACGGATGTCCGACATCAGACGGTCGAGTCCGGCAGCCGACATCAAACTGGGCGTGCCGCCGCCGATAAAGATCGAGTAGATCTTGCGCCCCCAGATCAGCGGCAACGCGGCTTCCAGATCGGCACGCAAGGCAGCCAGGTATTCCTGTTCCGGAAAACCGCCGGTGGCTTCATGCGAATTGAAATCGCAATACGGGCATTTTTTTACGCACCACGGAAAATGTACATACAGCGACAACGGCGGCAGCGCCGACAGGCTCAAGCTCCCGGGCTGCAAATAAGCGAGCGCCGCCTGTGCCGCAGCGGACGGTTTGTCGGCTGCCCGGTCCTTGGCTTGACCTGGCATGCCGATTGGCTTGATCGGGATCAACGCAATTTCTCGACGAGCGCGCGCAGCGCCTGACCGCGATGCGACAAGGCATTTTTTTCGGCAGGGCTTAATTCAGCGGCGGTTTTATTCAGGTCTTCCAATAAGAAGTACGGGTCATAACCGAAGCCGCCGGCGCCACGCGCCTCGGCAATGATGCGGCCATTCCAGCGGCCGTCGGCAATCACCGGTTGCGGATCGTCGGCATGCCGCACGAACACCAGCACGCAATAATAATAGGCCGACTTATCGGCATGCGATGCCAGGTCGGCAATCAGTTTACGGTTGTTTTCTGCGTCCGACTTGGGTTCGCCGGCATAGCGCGCCGATAGCACGCCGGGCGCACCGTTCAAGGCATTCACGCAAACGCCGGAGTCATCCGCCAGCGCCGGCAAGCCGGTCAGGCGCGATGCGTGACGCGCCTTGGTCAGCGCGTTTTCAACAAAAGTCAGGTACGGTTCGTCGGCTTCGGGGACATCGAATTCACCCTGCGGCCGCACTTCGAAATCGACCTGCGCCAGCATTTGGCTGAATTCTTTTAATTTACCGGCGTTATTGGACGCCAGAACCAGGGTGCGCGACATAGGCAACTCGTAGCAAATTTGGAAAAGTCGGTACTTTAGCACCGGACAGGAGCGGCCGTTGGATTCTGCAAACCAATGCTGCTGAGGAAATATTGAGATTTAGCCAGTAGGGCGGAAAAGCGTAGCGTCTTCCGCCGTTGGATGTGCCGCCCGCGCTTGATGCATCCAAAACGGCGGATAACGCTTCGCTCATCCACCCTACAGCAATTTAGTTAAGCAACCCGCTTACCCAAAATCACCAAATCGCGTTCGATGCCATCCAGGGTAGCGACCCGCGGCATATCGGCCCAACGCTCGAAACCGAAAGCATCGAACAATTTCAGGCTAGCCTGGTTGTGACCGAAAATAAATCCGAGCAAGGTATGTACGCCCAGACTCGGCGCAACGTCGATCGCGTGCGTCAGCAGGTAACGGCCAATGCCTTTGCCGCGTGCATCATGGCGGATGTAGATCGACAATTCGGCGGTGCCGGCATAAGCCGGCCGGCCGTAAAAGTCCGAGTACGACAGCCAGCCCAGAATCGTCGGCTGGCCATCCGCGCCGGCCTGCTCCACCACCCACAACGGCCTGCGCTGCGGATTGTGATGGTCAAACCATGCCTGCCGCGATGCTACCGACACCGGTTCGGTATCGGCAGTGACTTCGCGCGAAGCCACAGTGCTGTTGTAGATATCGACAATGGCCGGCAAATCCTGCTGGCGCGCCAGCCTGTGGCTATAGTTCATACGAATCTACTCAAACGAAAATCAATAGGTATGGGTCGGGCGTGCCGAACCGAGCGCAGCGCCCAGGATTTCTTCAACCCGCTTGCGCAAGCGCAGACCGCTCTCGTCCGCCGGAAAATGCACGCCGACACCTTGCGCCTTGTTGTTGTTGGCGCCGGCCGGAGTAATCCAGGCCACCTTGCCTGCAATCGGATATTTGGTGGCGTCATCCATCAGGCTCAGGATCAGATAGATTTCATCGCCGATCCCGTAGGTTTTATTGGTCGGCACAAAAATGCCGCCATTGGTCAAAAACGGCATATAAGCGGCATACAGCGCCGATTTTTCCTTAATTGCCAGCGACAACACCGATGGTCTGGCTAATTTGGCCGCCTCGACCGGAGGTGTAGGGTTCTCTGCCATCTTGTTCCTTTCAGCAAAATTCAAATAAACATTGTCGCGTAATCAAGCAGCATTTCTTCAATGAAGAGCCGCGCCGATAACGGGTGCTCTGCAATTGCGCGGCGTTCGTTGGCGGCTTTCAAAGCACGCAGCAAAGCGCCGGTGTCAGTCCTGGCAGCCAGCGCTGCAAGCGCTTTTTGGTAGCGAGGATAATACCGGATTGTGCCGCACAATTTGAACGAAAATAAATCGTATAACCAGCGCTGCTGACATGCGACCACTTCCGCGACCGGCGTTTTCTGCAGGCGTTCGGCACATTTAAGTGCGCCGTCGACGCCGGGCCTGGTCAAATGCAGCAAAAGTTCGTCTATCAGTTCGCGCCCTTCGCTTTGCGACTGTGCAAGCGCCGTCAGCGGTGCGCCGCCCTGCTCCGCCAACCAGACATCGGCGTCCTTGACCTCTTGTTGGCGCAACCAGGCCAGCGCATCCTGCTGCGACGGCAACGGCATCGCAAACTTGCGGCAGCGCGACAGGATGGTTGGCAACAAGCGGTCCAGGCTGTTTGAACTCAACAGGAACACGGTATTCGGCGGCGGTTCTTCCAGCGTTTTCAGCAAGGCATTGGCAGAGGCGGTATTGAGTGCCTCTGCCGGGTACAACAAGACTACGCGCTGGCCCTGGCGATGGGTCGATATATTCATGAAACCCGCCAGTGCGCGGATTTGGTCGATCTTGATTTCCTTGGACGGGGCTTTGGCGGATTTCTTGCCGCCGGCTGCTTCGCCGGCATCGCTGCCTTCTCCGCTATCGGCAGCGTCGTCGTCATCCAGAATCTCCGGCCGCACGCGGCGATAGTCCGGATGGTTGTATTGCACGAACCAACCGCACGAACCGCACGCGCCGCAAGCATGACCATCGGCAAGCGGCCGCTCGCACAATAAGGATTGCGCGAACTGCTCGGCAAAGGCAGTTTTGCCGATTCCTTCAGCCCCATGAAACAAGATCGCATGCGGCAAACGCGCACGCATTTGCTGGAGCTGCTGCCAGACACCGTTCTGCCAGGGGAATAAGGAATTACTCATTAATTTTCAATCGCTGACGAAACATTCTTGCTACTCAATTCATGAGAATTTATTTGCTGCACAAGGCAGCGATGATTTGCCCAAGCGTCTGCTGGATGTCGGCGATAGCCCGGGTCGAATCGATCACGCGGAAACGTTCGGGAAACTGTTCTGCGCGGCGCAAATATTCAGCACGGGTCGCCGCAAAGAACGCCGTTTTTTCCTGTTCGAATTTATCCAGCGTGCGGGTCGCGTCCAGCCGCGTCCGCGCCACTTCCAGCGGCACATCGAACAGCAAGGTCAGATCCGGTTGCAAATGCGGGTGCACCCATTGTTCCAGTGCTTCCAGCTTCGCCAGCGGCAGCTGCCGCCCGCCGCCCTGATAGGCGAAGGTGGCATCGCTGAAGCGGTCGGAAATCACCCAGTCGCCGCGCGCCAGCGCCGGCTCGATCACTTGCGCCAGGTGTTCGCGGCGGGCCGCAAACATCAGCATGGCTTCCGTCTCCAGGTGCATTTTCTGATGCAGCAAAACCTCGCGCAGCGCCTCGCCCAACTCGGTGCCGCCCGGTTCGCGGGTGGTCACGACGGTGGTGCCGCGCGCGCGCAATAGATCGGCAACAAAGCCGATATGTGTCGTTTTGCCGGCGCCGTCTATGCCTTCAAAAGTGATGAATTTTCCTGATGCCATAAAAATAACTGAGAGATGCCTGGTATTTAGAACGTTCGCGGTCATGTTGCGCGGAAAACTTAGCGCTGATATTGATTCACGGCCTGGTTATGTTCGCTGAGGTTACTCGAAAAGTGACTGCTGCCATCGCCTCTGGCGACAAAATAAAGCGCATCGGTCTTGGCCGGATGCATCGCCGCCTCCAGCGATTCACCGCCCGGCAGTGCAATCGGCGTTGGCGGCAATCCGGGGCGGGTATAAGTGTTGTAGGCGGTATCCGTGGTCAGGTCGCGCTTGTGTATCGTGCCCCGGTATTGGTCGCCCATGCCGTAAATTACGGTCGGGTCGGTTTGCAGCAGCATGCCGATCTTGAGTCGATTGACAAACACGCCGGCAATCGTGGTGCGGTCTGCGCGGCGGCCAGTTTCTTTTTCGACAATCGAGGCCATGATCAATGCCTCGTACGGCGTCTTGTACGGCACCGATGCGTCGCGGCCATCCCACGCTTGTTGCAGATGCTTCAGCAGCAAGGCGTGCGCTTGTTTATACAATTGCAAATCGCTAGAACCTTTAGCGAATAAATAAGTATCGGGGAAGAACAGGCCTTCCGGCATGCGGTAATCCGGCGCTATTTTCGCCAGCAATTCGGTGTCGGACAGCGCTGCCGTATCGTGCTTCAGCGCGGACTGGGCCGCCACTGCCAGGCGCATCTGGCGGAAAGTCCAGCCTTCGATCACGGTCAACGACTCTTGTGCGAATTCTCCGCGCACCAACTGCGTCAGCAAGCGCAATGGCGTGGTGCCTGGCTTCAATTCATAACTACCGGCCTTCAGCTTGCTGCCCTTGTTGGTCAGGCGTGCCAGCAAGGCCAGCAAATCGGGATTGACGTCGATGCCGGCGCCGGCAATCTGCTGCACTGAACTGCTCAGGTTGCTGCCTGCTTTGATCGTGAACGGCAGCGGCTGACCGGCCTCGAAAATCGGCTGCCGGGCCCAGTAAGCCATGCCCGCAGCCGCCAACCCGCCCAACACCATCACGCTCAACAACAATTTTTTAAACAAGACCGATCGCTCCGAATTTATGCCGCTGTACTCTGTTTTCCATTAGGCAAATATGGATGCTATCCAACGCCTTTTTTGCGACATCACTATAATCAAGCCAACATGATAATCGCTGAAATGAGATTGCCCACACTTTATGACTGAAACGACAACCACCTGGCTGGATTTTTTACAGCAACATTCTAGCGATCTGCAACACGGCGCTATCGGGGCCAGCGATAGTTTTGTCGCCCCACTGACCGATCTGGGCCTGATCGCGCTGACCGGCGAGGATGCCGCCAGTTTCCTGCATACCCAATTGACCAACGATGTTCAGCATTTATCGACCGGGGAAGCGCGCCTGGCCGGTTATTGCTCTCCCAAAGGCCGTCTGCTGGCGACCTTCCTGATGTGGAAGAGCGGTGACAGCCTGCTGTTGCAACTGCCGCGCACGCTGCAAGCAAGCATTCAAAAACGCCTGCAAATGTTTGTCATGCGGGCCAAGGCAAAACTGGCTGATGCCTCCGAGACGCAAGTGGCGCTGGGCTTGGCCGGAGATGCCGTCGCCGACGCCCTTGCGCCATGGTTTGCCGCCCTGCCGGCAGCGCCCTACGCCAAGATCGACAACCAGCACGGCACGCTGATTCGCGTCGCCAACGCCAATGGCAAAGCGCGCTACCAATGGATCGCCACGGTTGCGACCGCCACCATGGCCTGGCCTGTGCTGACCCAAAGCTTGCGCGCGGTTGGCAGCGGAACATGGCGATTGACTGAAATCCAAGCCGGAATCCCGCACATCACTGCGCCTACGCAAGAGCAATTCGTCCCGCAAATGATCAATTTCGAGTTGATCGGCGGCGTCAATTTCAAGAAAGGCTGCTATCCGGGCCAGGAAATCGTCGCCCGTAGTCAATATCTCGGCAAGGTCAAACGTCGTGCCGTGCTGGCCAGGGTCGATGCGGTCGAGATTGCTGCAGCCACCGAAGTATTTTCCAGTGCCGACCCGGAGCAGCCGTGCGGCATGATTATCAACGCCGAGGCCAGCGGCACCCAACGCAGCAGCTGCCTGCTTGAGATCAAACTGGCTGCGCTGGAACATGGCACGGTGCATCTCGGCTCGGCGCACGGGCCGCAGCTGAGCTTTGAGCCGCTGCCGTATCTGTTATCCGAACTCTCCGCCGCTGAAGAGTCAGCGTAAATTCATCATGAGTATGGATCTCTACATTTATTACCGTGTGGCCGCCGAACGCGCCCAGCAATTCGACCATGCGGCGACGGCGATGCAAGCCGGCTTGTCGCACCGGCATCGGATCGCCAGCGCCTTGAAGCGCCGCCCCGAGATCGAAGACGGCCATCACACCTGGATGGAAGTGTATTCTTCGGTGCCGCCGGATTTCACCCATATTGTTGAACAAGCAGTCACTCAAAGCGGCATCGCCGCCTTCATCGCAGGCCCTCGTCATACTGAATCTTTTGTGAATATCTCATCATGTGTTTGATCGTTTTTGCGTGGCAAGTCATTCCCGGCTCGCCCTTGATAGCCGCCGCCAACCGCGATGAATTTTATGCGCGCCCGAGTGCCCCTGCCGGCTGGTGGGACGACCATCCCGATATTTACGCCGGCCGTGACCTGCAAGACGGCGGGACCTGGATCGGCATCACCCGCGGCGGCCGCTTTGCCGCGCTCACCAACGTCCGGGCACCGGCCGAGCGCCGCGCTGATGCGCCGACCCGCGGCACGCTGGTATCGGATTTCCTGAGCAGCAAACAATCGGCAGCCGAATACATCGCAAAAGTTGCGCCCGACGCAGCCGCCTATAACGGCTTCAACCTGCTGGTCGGCGACGGCCGGCAACTGATCTGGTATTCCAACAAAGGCGATGCCGACGCTCGCAACGGCCAGCCGCTGACGCCAGGCATTTATGGCATATCGAATGCATTGCTGGACGTTTGCTGGCCCAAAGTGGTGCGCACCAAAGCCCAGTTTGCCAGCTTGTTATGCCAGGGTGCGCCGGACGAAACCTTCTTTGAAATGCTGACCGACACGACCCCCGCCAGCGACTGCCGCTTGCCGTCGACCGGGGTCGGGATCGATAGAGAACGGGTGCTGTCGGCGGTATTCATCGCATCCCCGGACTATGGCACCCGTGCTTCGACGCTGGTAAAAATCCAGGCGAACGGCGGCGCGGTGCTGCACGAGCGCGTCGTTCAGTCTCCGCAATAACGCTAAACGTTTAAACCCGATCGCCCTGAGGCAGTATATGGGCGCCTCGAAAAACTGTAGCGAGCTTGCCAAACCCTGCAGTAGGTTTTTCAAGGTGCCCATATGTTTTCCTCATCCGCGTCACAGACACCGATCAATCGCTTCGATGCCATGAAAGCGCTATGGGCTGCGTTGGAGCAGCCGGCCGCCGCACTGTCGCATCTGACCTTGAGCGGCAGCGAACCGGTCTTGCCATCATCGTTCGCAGTCGGCACCGCCGCCCAGGTCAGTATCGCCGCCTCGGCGCTGGCGGCGGCCGAGCTGTGGCATTTGCGCCAGCCGGGCCGTCAGCATGTGGCCGTCGACATGCGCCATGCAGCGGCTGAATTCCGCAGCGAACGCTATTTTCGGGTGGATGGCGCCAGCGCCCCGGAACTATGGGACAAGATCGCCGGCGCCTATCCCTGCGGCGACGGCAAATGGGTGCGCCTGCATACCAATTTTCCGCATCATCGCGACGGCGTGTTGAAATTGCTCCAATGCGAACATGAGCGCTCCGCGGTCGAACGCGCCTTGCAAAACTGGAGCGCCGAAGCGTTCGAAGATGCCGCCGCCAATGCCGGCCTGGTGGTCGCAGCCATGCGCTCCTTCGACGAATGGGATCGTCATCCGCAAGCGCAGGCGATGCGGGCGCTGCCCGTATTGACCATCGAAAAAATCGGCGAGGCGCCGCCGCAGGCGCTCCCTGCACCATTCTCGCAGCGGCCGCTGGATGGAGTGCGCGTGCTGGATCTGACCCGCATCATTGCCGGACCGGTATGCGGCCGCGCGCTCGCCGCGCACGGCGCCGATGTGTTGCTGGTGACCGCGCCGCATTTGCCGGCGATCGCGCCGTTGGTGATCGATACCGGCCGCGGCAAACGATCCTGCCAGCTCGACTTGCGGCAAACAGAAGGGCCGGAAGGACATATAGCGCTCAACCATTTGCTGCGCGATGCCGATATTTTTGTGCAAGGCTATCGGCCCGGCGGCCTGGATGCGCTCGGCTTCGGACCCGACGCTGCGGCAAAACGACGTCCGGGCATCGTCTATGTATCGCTATCGGCTTATGGGCATGTCGGTCCGTGGGCGGGACGACGCGGCTTCGATTCACTGGTGCAGACCGCCAGCGGTTTCAACCATGCGGAAGCGCAAGCGGCGCACAGTGCGCAGCCGAAGCCGTTACCGGCGCAAGTGCTGGATCATGCCGCGGGCTATCTGATGGCGGCTGGGGCGATGACTGCGCTGGCGCGCCGCATGACGGAAGGCGGCAGCTGGCATGTGCGGGTATCGCTGGTGCAAGTCGGGCATTGGCTGCGCCAATTTGGCCGCATCGAGAATGGCCTGGCTGCCGAGGATTTGAGCTTCGAACAAGTGCAGGACTTGCTGGAGCAAAGCGCATCCGGTTTTGGCAGCCTGATCGCAGTGCGCCATGCCGCGCAGCTGTCGCTGACGCCAGCCTACTGGGGGCTGCCTTCGGTGCCGCTGGGGACGCACGCGCCCAGCTGGTGATTGTGTGGCCGCGTTGCCTGCTCAGGCGAACACGTGGCGCATGCAGATATGCGGAATCCCTGCCTCGACAAACTCGTCGCCAACGCGGGTAAAGCCGTAACGCCCATAAAACGCTTCCACCTGAGTTTGCGCATTCAGCATGACGGCGTGATCGCCGCGCTGCCGGGCTTGCGCCATCAATGCCTGCAAAATCGCCGCGCCTACGCCCTGCCCGCGCCCAGCCAACCTGACCGCCATCCGGCCGATGTGGCCATCGGGCAGCAAGCGTCCGGTACCGATCGCCAGCCCTGCCTCGTCATACGCGACCGCATGCAGGCAAAACGCATCCATCTCGTCCCACTCCAGTTCGACCGGAATTTTTTGCTCGATGACGAATACGTCGTAGCGCACTGCGCGTGCGTCGGCTTGCTGGGCTGCCCAGTTGTCGACCGTCAGATGAAATTTCATGGTGGCCTCGCTTGATGGATTGATGACGGCTTCAGGCCGGCTTGATTTTCAGTGCCGCTCGTTGGTGCTTCAGGTATTTGAAAGTGCCCATCGCTTTTGCCACCAGTTGCTCGCCATGCCACAGCTCCGCATCGCAAAAGCACATCGTGGTGGAACGATGAAATGCCTTGCCCTTGGCGATAATCCGGCCGCCGGTGCGGCCGGCAGGTTGCAGGAAACTGATTTTCATTTCAACCGTCACCGCCGCGTCAGCCTGCGGATAAAGCGAACGGCCGGCCAGCGCCATCGCCACGTCCAGCATCGTCATCGACACCCCGCCGTGGGTGACCTGCCAGCTATTCATGTGATGCGGCTGCAAATCCAGCGCGAGTTGGGCAGCACCCTCGCCCGCCTCGACGAACTCGACGCCGAGGTAGCTCAAAAACGGATTGTCAATCGGGAAAATATGGGAAGGCAACATCGATATCGATCAAAGCGTAGTAAAAAATTTGGCAGCCCAATTCAGCTGAGGTAGTCCATGCACTGCCGCGCTTCCCGCACTGCGCCGACAAAAGGTTTAATGGCGACATGCGTTGGATGGTCTTGATAAGCGTCCAGGGCTGCTTTCGAAACGAACTCGGAATACAGCACAACGTCATAAGTGGCTTCCAATCCCGGTTGTGCAATGACTGCCTCGAATTTCAACATCCCCGGCACGACATCTGCACAACTGTCCAGCAAGGCTTTTACTTTCAATGCATTGGCTGCCTTGTCGGCGCCTTCGGCGTGTTCTTTCAATTTCCAGAAAACGATGTGTTTGAGGGTCGCGCTCATAGAATTTCTTTAGGGTAAAAAACGGTTTGTATGTTCGGCATCAATGCTAGTGGACGCAAGGCGGTCATTTTACAGCCTCAATGACGTCCGCCTGGTTCTGCCTAATGCAATTCCGACGGCGGGATCTCGTCATACTCAAGCGCCCATGCCTTGCCGCCGGCGCGCCGATCGCGGACAAAGCGCAGCAGCGCTTCATCCGTAATAAAACTGGCGGCGGAATGTGCTGCCAGGATCGCGTCCGGCGACTGCGGCTTGGCAATGATGTAGCCCTGCACATAATCGACTCCTAGCTTGGCCAGCGCTTCGATCACCTCACAATTTTCCACCCATTCGGCGACGCTCGTCATGCCCAGATTACGCGCCAGCTCAATGATGGCTTCGACGATGGCCTCGTTCGCCGGGTGCATATTCATGCTGCGGATAAACGCACCATCAATCTTGAGCGCGTCAGCCGATAGCTCCTTCAGATAAGTAAACGATGTATAGCCGGCGCCGAAATCGTCCAGCGCAACCTTGGCGCCGAGGCTTTGCAAGCGGTCGATAAAGCGGCTGGTATGTTCAAGATCGTGCAAGGCGATGCTTTCGGTAATTTCAATGCATAGCAAAGGCGCCACTTGTGCGTGCTTGCTCAAGATCACGAAGATATCCTGGATGAATTTTTCGTCGTTGAGCGATGCCCCGCTCAAATTGACGCAGACGAATTTTGTCCGCGGCAATTGCCGATGATGTAGCGTCAGCCATTCCAGCACGGTGCTCAGTACCCACCGGTCAATCGCCGCGATATTGCCGTTTTCTTCGGCCGCGGCGACCACCCTGGTTGCGGGTACCACTTTGTTGTCGGCGTCACGCAGTCTTAGCAAGACCTCGAAGTTGAGAGACTCCTCGGGAGCGCTCAGCGACATGATGGGCTGCATTTCGATAAAGAGGCCGGCAGGCAGAAACTCACCGCCCAACTTTTCGATCAAGCTCAGTTCTTCCAGCCGATCTTGAAATGCGGACGCATTCTTTTGATACACCACAATATGCTCGCTATGCGCTTTCTTGGCCTCGCGGCAGGCCCGGTCGGCGGCTGAAATGGCGTCTTGCGCACGCATCCCTGCGTCCACTTCAATCAGGCCGATCGAACCCTTTACATGAAATGCGCGGGTCCCGATGTGATACGGCTGGCTGCTTATTTGCTGAATGATGGCACTGCAGATATCGGTGGCATCGGCGATCTCGACGTCCTGGAACAGGATGATGAATTCGTCGCCGCCAATCCGGCCAATTTGCTTGTTGTCGGCCAGGAACGACTGAATGCGGGCACAGAGTTGCTTCAACACTTCGTCGCCGGATTGATGCCCGAACAAGTCATTGATCAATTTGAAGCGATCCAGGTCGAGATAGGCCAGCGCCAGGGGCCGGCTGTCGCTTTGTTGCTGAATCGCCTGCTCCAGCATTTTCTCTATGCCGCGCCGATTCAACACTTCCGTCAGCGGGTCATTCTCCGCCAAAAACTGCAGCCGTTGCAGCGCCTTCGAGCGATCGGTTATATCTTGCAGCGAGCCTTCGATGCGGCCATGGGCTTTGGTCGCCGTGACCAGGTAAAAATTCGGCTCGCCATCGCCGGTGTCTATCCCCCTCAGCTCTGCTTCGTTGCCTCCTTTGCCTGACACAATATGCAGCAACTTGGCCCAAGCGCCGGATTCAAAGTAAGCACTCCATTTTTTCATCTGGCAGGTCACAGGATCGAGCCCCAGAATTTTCTCCAGTGCGGGATTGGTCCGGACAAAGCTGCCGTCGGCATCAAGGGTAAACAAGCCGATCGGCGTCACTTCATAGGTACTTCGCAGCTCGGCCTGAACCAGTGCCAGCTCTTTCCTTTCCGCCCGCATCTGCTCGGCGAAAGCCAACGACGCCATCAAGCTCGCCAGCAAAGCCGCAGTCACGCTGTTGAACACATTGTTCAAGGCCTTGAAGCCAAATGCGGCAGCAATCACTTCATCGAAAGTCGCCAGCAGCACGATGACCAAAGAAGCGCAGTACCAGAGCGCGACTCGGGTTTGCGTCAACACCAGGATACGCACCAGCAAAAACACGACAATCACCATCCCGACCGGGGCCACACACCATAAGACAGGGAGGAAGCGGGCATACGGCAGCAGCAGCGCGGCGCCGAGCAGAAACAGTCCTAGCCATTGCAGCAACTTGAGCATCCAGCCGAACCCGATCAGTTTCAACTCATTCTTGAACAGCGCACCGAACAAGGCATACGTCACGATGTAGTAGGTTGCGAACGTCAGCTTGCGCAGTAAAGGCATCCACTGATACGGGATGGTCAATGACAGCCAATGATCGTCCCATCCCATCGAATTGGCGCCCAGACGCAAGTTGCCCAGCAGCCAGACCGCGAATAACACGTACATCCATTCGCGATTGATCAGCGCCGCTACCAGCACGAACAAGGTCAGTATCAGCAACCCGCCTTCCAGCAAACCGATACCGCGCTGAAATTCGTCTATCGAGCGATCGAGATCGGCGCTGCGCCATTGTTGGCCCGAAATCCGCGCCGGCCCGGAGTAGGTCCCCTTGCACACCACCGTCATTGGCGCGGCAAGGGTTCCCGGCGACAAGGTAAAACCTGTCTTTTCCGCACTCAGAAGCCCTTCTTCCTTATTGCGGCTGGCAGCACCCAGCAAGCGTTTGCCGGCGCCCTCCCAACACATGACCTGTTGTGCATGACGCGACGGCAACTCGATTTCGGTACGGTCATTCTTGACAGTTGCCGGCACCACAAATGAAAACCAGAATGGCGTTTCCAGCAAATGGGTATCGCGATATATGGTCAGCGGGGTCGCAGCCAGCTCCCGAAATGCCTGGGCGGGAGTCAGGCGTTGTTCAGGATCACTGAGGACATGCAATTGCAGCGGTACCGGATAGCCTCGCGATTCGTCGCGCTTGAGCATGGCGAACGCGCTTATCGTCAACACGATAATCAGCAAAGGCACCAATCCGATCGAAAAGCAAAACAATAACCAGCCTAGAAAATCCGGGCCATTGATACGGCCTTTCGGCTTATTTGCATGAAACCACGACATGAGTGCCGATCCATAAATACGATGTGGAGGCTCTACTGTACTGTAAAAAAATGCAAACTACATTTCCAATAATCAATATTATTGGTCTTGACGCGCAGATATTCTCGCCCCGACCTTGGGCTGCTCGCTGCGGTTTTTAGAGGCGCCCTGAATTAAGGCGATGGAGAACAGCGCCGCTTTCCCGGAAACCGGTCAAGTGACGCTGCAATGAAGGAATGAAAACCAGGGAAAGGTGGACTTACCACCGCCAGAACATTAGCAGCCACGCATAGTTGACCAGCCCCAAGCCTGCAATAACGGGCGCCATGCCTGATAAGCGACGGCCAAACGACGGCGTATGACGCCCGGTGACGCGCCAGGCCAGCCAGACACTCCACAAGCTGGTGCCGATCAGAAGTATGGCGCGCAAATCGTTCGCCCAAAATACCGGCAAATGTTCACCGCGCAGCAGGCTGACGGTGGTGGCAGACAGGCCCACGAATACGCCGCAACCAGCCAGCGGGATCGTTGCCTGCACCAAATGATTAAAACGCTTGCGGTCCCATCCGCCAAGCAGACGGCTGCTCAAGGCGAACAACACGGTCAGCGCCGTCCCCAATACCAGGCCTGTGGTCAGGATATAGGCGATCACCAAGCCGCCATCGAGCCAGCTGAACACATCGTTCTGCGCCGGATAATTGGTAAATATCCACCACGGCGCCTGGGTGCCGAATGGCCACATGATGTCGCGCTCGATCAACCAGGTCGCAAGCGCCTGCTTGATTTGAATAAACCAGGGACTGGCCGACCAATGGAATGCGCCGATCGCGATTCCCATCAATCCATATAAAGCCAGTGCGCTTTCCCACAGACTATTGTGCTGCTGACCGTGCTCGACAATTTCCTGGGTCGGCGCGCGCCAGGTCAATTCAATCGCATCGCGATGACCGCTGCAACGCCCGCACATGTGGCAATCGGCAGCGCCCTTCATTGCTCGCAAAGGTACCAGCGGCGCGCAATTGATCGCAATCGTCTTGCGCCCGCCAGTGTTGTAGGAGGCACGCCACGCGTTCTCATTCACTTTGTAATGGAATGGTGCCAGCTTCGCCAGCAAGCCGAACACGCCATTGACGGGACACAGATATTTGCACCAGACCCGTTTGTCGCGGCCGTAAAGATAACCGACGATCATCGCTCCAACAGTAGAGCCGCCCAACACCAGCAGCACCGCTTTCGGATATTGATAGACGCTGACCATCTGGCCGTAAATCGTGGTCAGCGCGAACGCCACAAAAGGCCAGCCGCCCCAACGCATCCAATGCGGAATAGCCTTGCCCAGACCATGCCGGCTGGCGAATTCGGTCAACGCTCCTTCAGGACACAACACCCCGCACCAGACGCGCCCCATCAGCACCATGCTGATCAACACAAACGGCCACCATATGCCCCAGAACGCAAACTGGGCAATCAGCGTCAGGTTCGACCAGATATGCGCCGTCTCATCCGGCAGCGGCAAAAAAATCGGCACCAGAATCAGGAAGCCGTATAACAGCACGATCCCCCATTGCACCCAGCGAATCAGCCTGGCGTGATCCCGCATCCAATCGGCGGCGCGGGAAAGTCGCGTCTGTGGAACAGCACAAGTATTCATTGGATTATGCCGCTGGCTTTGCCTGCGGTTTGGCTCGTTTCAGGAACAACAAGACGCACGTCCAATATCCAGCATAGACCAGCAAGCTCATCAGTGCAGGCTGCGCACGATAGCCGGTCAGCACGGAGACCAGATTGCCAAACGAAGTCGTGTCATCCAGCAAGCGCGAGCTATCCCAGATTGGATCGACCAGTGTTGGCACGATATCCAGCGACATCAGGCGTTCAATGCCGGTCAGCAGCAGGCCCGCCGCCAGGAATAGCAAAATAATTTCGGTGACTTGAAAAAAGCGGCGCCAGGAGAAAAACTTGCCGCCGAGTTGCAATAGATAAAAGGTCAGGAACGCCAGCGCAAAGCCGATCGCTACGACCAATGTCATCGAACCCATGCTGCCGTCTTGCTGCCCCAAACCGAGACCATAAAGGAAGATCACGGTTTCACTGCCCTCGCGCGCGATCGCCAGCGCAGCCAATGCAAATACGCCCCACCAGTTGGCGCTCTGCAGATTGCTGTTCAACGAGGTTTCCATTTCGCGCTTGAGCGTGCGGCCGTGTTTGCGCATCCAGAACACCATCTGTACGATCAATACGGCTGCCAGCAGCACCATCACGATTTGAAAGTAATCTTGCGCGTTGCCGGACAACAGCTCGCTGAAGCCAAGTAGCGCGCCACCCAGGCCAATGGCTGCCAGCACGCCCACCCCGACGCCGCCCCACAGATAAGGCAAGCCGCGACGGGCAGCTTCACCGCCGTTCTTTAACCATGCGTGCAAAATACCGACTACTAGCAAAGCCTCGACGCTCTCGCGCCAGACGATGAACAAAACCTGACCCATCGCTTATCTCTCCGTCACTGCGTTTCTATTATTCTTTTCCGGATCAATCGTGAACACGAAGGTGGATCGCAAACAGTACCCGATGCAGGTCCTGCGGGCGAAGTCGACACAGTGCACGTTTGATTTGGACATGGAATTATTTGGCGACAATCACACCCTGTGCTGTGTCGATATGGAAATCATCAAAAAACTTGTATTCACCCGGCTCTAGCGGAGCAATCACGACAAATGACTGCGCACCCGGGCCCAGCACCTTTTCTTTGCGGAACTGGACGCTCTCGAACTCGGCTGCAGACTTACCGACATTGTAAATTTCAATTTTTATTTTCCGGCCCGCCGGCACCTCGATCCGTGCCGGATTAAGGACGCCGTCTTTCATTTCGAGCCTGAAAGTAGGCAGGTCGGCGGCGAACGACGTGGCTGCCACAAAAAACAATCCCACACTAAACAAGCCACGCATTTTACGTACACCCATCAATCCTGCTCCCAAGCATCAATCCGAAATAAAATCTGCACGCGCAACGCCACAGAGAATTTAATACCCGCCCTTTTTACCGACACCGGCGAAAACAAATTCATTGACGACCTCAAACGGCTTGAACCACGCGCCGACACCGGTTTCCTTGTCCACATGGCGACCGAAATGTGTCGCGGCATTGGCGGAAGGTGGGGAGATCATCAATTTCAATGTGTATTTACCCGGACCGGCCAACTTGACGTTGTCGCCATAATGCGGACCGTCGCTCGCCACCATAGGCATCATGTCGCCCTTGATGACTTGTTTGGAGCCGGCTTTGGTCAATTGGTAAGAGACCACCAGATTCGGCATCCAGTCGCCTTCGGCAAAGCCGTTCGGATTGTTTTTTACTGCACGGATATCGGCTTCGATATGAATGTCGGACTCTTCCGCCTTGCGCATCATCCCTTCGGGTTCCATCTTTACTGGCTGCAAGTAAACCGCAGCAATTTCAAGACCGTTCATGATTTGTTGCTTCCCGATCGGATACTCGGCCGCCAACGCATTGCCCGCAAAACCTAACGCCAAAATCGCGGACATCGCGAATACTTTTACATTCATGTCATCAACCTCTCTCAAGCTACAAATGATAATGATTACTGTTTGATTGTATCATTGCAGACCTTCCTGACCAGCACAAACTTGCCGACAACCCCCTACCGCCCAAGGCAAAACTAAAATG
Source organism: Paraherbaspirillum soli (assembly GCF_042654985.1). Classification (NCBI taxonomy): domain Bacteria; kingdom Pseudomonadati; phylum Pseudomonadota; class Betaproteobacteria; order Burkholderiales; family Oxalobacteraceae; genus Paraherbaspirillum; species Paraherbaspirillum soli. Next base: position 421,467 of record NZ_JBHSMT010000013.1, read on the forward strand.
CGAATTAATACTTCCAAATTAAAAATAGTTATGTCAGAATAGCGGCCTTGTTCGCGGCTGTAGCTCAGCTGGATAGAGTACTTGGCTACGAACCAAGGGGTCGTGGGTTCGATTCCTGCCAGCCGCACCAGTGTTACAAGGGGTTGCAAGAGAAATCTTGCAACCCCTTTCTGGTTTACGTCGTGGAATTTTACAAGCAGCGCAAAGTCGTCAAAATGCCCTGCAACGCAGCCGCAATAAAACAGGAGAGGCAATTAGCTTCTGCCCGAAATAAGAAATATTAATGCATTACATATTTCCCTCTTCCAAATTTAACAAAGCTCAGATATAATTTTGTTTTTCGCGGCTGTAGCTCAGCTGGATAGAGTACTTGGCTACGAACCAAGGGGTCGTGGGTTCGATTCCTGCCAGCCGCACCAGTGTTACGAGGGGTTGCAAGAGAAATCTTGCAACCCCTTTCTGGTTTACGTCGCCGAATTAACAGCTCACATTGAATAGCCCACATAAAATTTAACGACTCGCACAAAGTCGTCAAATATCCTGCAACGCAAATCCTGACGCTCAATAAAAAAAACCGGGATCTTCATCGCCGGTTTTTCTTTAACGTTACACACCTTGAGTCATCAACGCCGAGGCGGATAAATATCTCGACCGGCCTCATTGATTTGCTGCCGCAGCGCTCGCCGTTCATCCGGCGACATTTTCCCGCGACCATTTCCTTCGCTTTGCTCAACGTTGCGGCCGCGGTTATTTTGCCAGTCCTGATTAGGTGCCCCGCCGCCACGTCGCGCATCATATTGAGACGGCGGAGGCGCCTCGCGCTCCGGACGCTCTTCACGCACACGATCGGACCGAGCGTATACGCTCATCATTGTTGCCAGCAACAACAGACAGACACTGATTTTCCGGAACATCATAATCATAAGGACTTCTTCTGTGATTTCAGGATAGCGGTTAAGATTTAACAGCCTCGAATTAAGTGTAAGCCGCACCACTTATCGCCATAAGACGTTTTTGGTAAAGTTTGTAACACTTTGTAATCCAACCACGTCAACTATATTTTTGATGTGCACTCTGAAGTTACCATACGACTATGAACACGATCAACACCCCAACACAATCAACCAATGTCCATCAACATAAAATCCTGGTGGTGGATGACGACATTCGGCTGAGAGATCTACTTAGACGTTATTTGACCGAGCAAGGCTTCCAGGTTGTCACAGCGGAAAATGCCCAGGCGATGAATAAGCTGTGGATTCGCGAACGTTACGATCTATTGGTGCTCGATCTGATGTTGCCGGGTGAAGATGGTCTGGCGATCTGCCGACGATTGCGCGGCGCCGGCGACCAGACGCCGATCATCATGCTGACCGCCAAAGGCGAAGATGTTGATCGTATCGTCGGCCTGGAAATGGGCGCCGACGATTATTTGCCCAAGCCATTCAATCCGCGCGAACTGGTGGCACGCATCGGTGCGGTGCTACGCCGCAAGGGACCCGACGAATTGCCTGGCGCGCCGTCGGAAACGCCGCAGACTTTCGAGTTCGGCGAATTCATACTCGACCTCGGCACACGCACGCTGAAAAAAAACGGCGAGTCGATTCCACTGACTACCGGCGAATTTTCCGTGCTCAAGGTATTTGCCCGCCATGCGCGACAACCATTGTCCCGTGAAAAATTGATGGAACTGGCACGCGGCAGGGAATATGAAGTATTCGATCGCAGCCTGGACGTACAGATTTCGCGTCTGCGCAAACTGATCGAACCCGATCCGGCCAGCCCGCTGTATATCCAGACCGTGTGGGGACTCGGTTACGTGTTCATTCCGGAAGGTCAGCCGCGTTGATGCCCGTCACTGTATCGCTAGCCTTTTTTAGCGTAACGCATTGCATCGTAATTCTATGACCGCAGCCAACCGCCTGGCATGGCTGAAAAGCGGCCTGCTGTGGCGGACGTTTTTTCTACTGGCATTCCTGATCACCGTCAGCATGGGAACCTGGGTCGCCAGCTTCAGAATCGTCGAGCGCGGCCCGCGCGCGCAACAAGTTGCCGCGCAAATCATCTCAATCGTCGCCATCACGCGCGCCGCCCTGACCCACTCGGCACCGGACTTAAGGCGGGAATTGCTGTTTGACCTGGCCAGTGACGAGGGCATCCGCATTTACCCACTGGAAGACACAGATAAAATCGAGCCGCCGCCCGACACCGCGCTGATGCCAGAACTGGAAAAAGAAGTGCGCGCGCGGCTCGGCAACAACACCAAATTTTCGTCGAAGGTCAATGACATAGGCGGCTTCTGGGTGAGTTTCAAGATCGATGGCGATGAATATTGGCTGATGCTGGATCGCGATCGGGTTGATCGCAATTCCGGCATTCAATGGCTGCAATGGGCCAGCGTCGCGCTGCTGTTGTCGCTGCTGGGAGCCATGTTTATCTCGACGCTGATCAATCAGCCGCTCGCGCGCCTGACCGCTGCCACGCGCGCCGTCGCGAAAGGCCAGCAACCTGAGCCGTTGCCGGAAACCGGACCGACCGAGATCGAAGAAGCCAATCGCAGCTTCAACCAGATGGTGAGCGATTTGCAGCGCATCGAATCTGATCGGGCGATTATTCTGGCGGGCATCTCGCATGATCTGCGCACACCGTTGGCGCGCATGCTGCTCGAAGTCGAAATGGCGAAGTTATCGGATGAAGCCCGGATCGGCATGCAATCCGACCTGGCCCAAATGGATGCCATCATCGGTCAATTTTTACACTACGCAAAACCCAGCGACACCAGCAGTTTTTTACCGATCAATCTGAGCGATCTGATCCATAACATCGCGCAGAACGCAGCACGTCAAAGCGATGTGCTGATTCAAACGGATATTGCGCCGGATGTGTACGTATCCGGCAACGAAACCGAGCTGATACGGGTATTCGACAACTTGCTCGAGAACGCCCGTCGCTATGGGAAAAAGGACGACGCCGACATCGTCGAGATCGACCTCGATTGCCACGTCCGGCAAGACAAGGTCCTGATCGAGGTGGCCGATCGCGGCCCGGGCGTACCTGACAGCGAAATGGATCGATTGTTGCGACCATTCACGCGCCTGGATGTGGCTCGTGGGCAAGCCAACGGCTCAGGCCTGGGACTCGCCATCATCAGCCGAATCATCAAACAGCATGGCGGCAAACTGCGCCTGCGCAATCGCGAAGGCGGCGGCTTGGCGGTGCAAATTGCATTGTCGGCGAGCCGCGATATCGGTAGATAGATATCAGCAAATAAGCTGACGACGACAGCGGGGCACCTCTAAAAACCTACTGCGCGTCCCAATCTCGGAGCTGCGATGCTCGCTACGTTTTTTAGAGGTGCCCGTGAATTACAGGTGGAACAGCAAGGCCACGGCTTCCGCCGCGATCCCCTCTTCCCTTCCCAAGTAACCGAGTTTTTCGTTGGTCTTGGCTTTGACATTCACCTGGCCGACGGCAATTCCGCAGTCGGCGGCAATGTGCTCGACCATCTGCTGAATATGCGGCGCCATTTTCGGTGCTTGCGCAATGATGGTTGAATCGATATTCCCTATGCCGTAACCAGCCGCGCCAAGCAACCTGACTGCCTCGCGCAATAACTTCCGTGAATTCGCGCCGGCGAACTGCGCATCCGTATCGGAGAAATGGCGGCCGATATCTCCCAGGCCGGCAGCGCCGAACAGGGCGTCGATAATCGCATGCAACAATACGTCCGCATCCGAATGCCCCAGCAAACCGGTGGCGTGAGGAATCGTCACTCCGCCAATAATCAATGGCCGGCCCGATACCAGCGCGTGGCAATCGTAACCCTGGCCGATACGAATTCCTGGATGTTTGTTCATGAATAGTCCTTCAAAAAAATCTCTGCCAATGCGACGTCATGTGGCAAGGTCACCTTGAAATTACGCGGGCTGCCTTCGACCAGACGCGGCTGCAAGCCCAGCATCTCAATCGCGCTAGCCTCATCGGTAACAGATTCCGCGCGCGTCAATCCAGTTTGCAATAAGCCATAGCGGAACATCTGAGGCGTCTGCGCGGCCCACAATGCTGTGCGCGGAACGGTTTCCGCCACCCGCTGATTCTGATCGCAGCGCTTCAGCGTATCCACCACCGGCAACGCCAGCAGCCCTCCCACGGCGTCGTCTCGCAGTGCCTCAATCAAATGTTCGATCAAGCCGCTGGTCAAACCCGGCCGTGCCGCATCGTGCACCAGCACCCAGTCGTCGTCCCCGACTTGATCTCGCATTGCATGCAAGCCGTTCAACACCGATTCATGACGGCTCGCGCCTCCGCAATACAGCAGCGTTACCCGGCCTTGCAACTGCGGCGCCGCAGTCATCAACTCGCCGATATAAGAGTCATCGGCGCTGATCACGACGAAGGTATGCGCGATAGCAGCGGTCGCGGCAAAGGTGTCCAGTACGTGCATCAGCATCGGCTTGCCGGCAAGCGGCATATATTGCTTGGGGAACTCGGCTCCCATCCGGGCGCCAATGCCGGCGGCGGGAATCAGGGCGAAATGACGTGGGGGATTCATGCGTTGCTACTCGGCAGAAAACTTTGAGAAAAAATCATGGCGGGCTTATGAAAATTTGCTGCATGCATCCTGCAGCGCTTGACCAAACAAAATCATGCAATTCGGCACTTAAGCTCGTAGTTTATAATGTTGCTCCGGATTTTAACTGTCAAATCAGGCGCTTTGCAGCTTTTTTACCTCCCATCGGATGCCGCCGACCAGGACCGGTTGTAAGATCTGGCACAGACTCTCACACATTGATGCACCACACCTTAATGTCCTTTGATCTAGAAAAATCTCTTCCCAAGCCGGGATTGCGTTTTGCGCTGCCTGCCGTGCATGGTTCAGCCGATGCCTATGCGCTGGCGCAGGCCGCACTTGCGTTGAAGTCGCGGCGGCAAATGCTGGTGGTGGTGGTTGCCAATGCCACCGATGCGCAACGGCTGCTGGCTGAAATCCCCTGGTTTCAAGCCAAGCAACAAGATGACAAGCAGGATATGCTGCGCTGCCATTTGCTGCCCGACTGGGAAACCCTGCCCTACGACGCCTTCTCGCCGCATCAGGATCTGGTGTCGGAACGGCTGGCTACCTTGTATGAAGTGCAGAACGGCCAGTGCGACGTGTTGCTGGTGCCGGCCACCACCGCGCTGGTACGGATGGCGCCGCCGTCGTTCCTGGCTGGCTATACCTTCTTTTTCAAGCAAGGCGAGACGCTGGATGAAGCGCGCCTGAAGTCGCAATTGACGCTGGCCGGTTACAGTCACGTCAATCAAGTCATGTCGCCTGGCGAATATTCGGTGCGGGGTGGCCTGATCGATATTTTCCCTATGGGTTCGGTGCTGCCGTACCGTCTCGATCTGTTCGGCGACACCATCGAAACGATACGCACCTTCGACGCCGATACCCAGCGCTCTTTATACCCGGTCAAGGAAGTCCGCTTGCTGCCCGGCCGCGAGTTCCCGATGGACGAGGCGGCGCGCTCGGCCTTTCGCAGCCGCTGGCGCGAAATGTTCGAAGGCGATCCGTCGCGCTCGGCGATTTATAAAGACATCGGCAACGGCATCGCCTCGGCCGGCATCGAGTATTACCTGCCGCTTTTTTTTGACGAAACCGCCACCCTGTTCCAGTATCTGCCGGCCGACACCACGTTCGCGCTGGTCGGCGATATTGAGGGCGCCATCCAGCGCTTCTGGAGCGACACCAAATCCCGCTATAAATTTTTAAGAGCGGATCGGGAACGCCCATTGCTGGCGCCGGAAGCCTTGTTCCTGACCGACGAAGATTTTTTTACCCTTGCCAAGCCGCACGGCCGCTGGATCATTCAAAGCAGCGATGCAGCATCTGAATTGTCGGCACCGATTCCCAACATCGCGGTCAATCGACGGGTCGAAGACCCGCTGACGAATTTACGCTCCTACCTGCTGCAAACCGATCGCCGCGTCATGATTTGCGCCGAATCAAACGGCCGCCGCGAAACCTTGCAGCAATATTTCAGCGAATACGATCTGCCGCTCGCCCTGTGCGACGGCTACACGGATTTTGCCACCTCGACGGCAAAATTGATGCTGGGCGTAGCGCCGTTGCACGCCGGGTTTGAATTGACGCAATTTGTCTTCATCACTGAAACCGAATTGTATGCAGGCACCGGCCGCCGCATAGGCAAGAAGAAGCAGGAAGGCGCGACCCAGGTCGAGTCGATGGTGCGCGACCTGTCCGAACTCAAGATCGGCGACCCGGTGGTGCACGTCAACCATGGCATCGGTCGCTACATGGGCTTGCTCAGCATGGATCTGGGTGAAGGCGAAACGGAATTCCTGCATCTTGAATACGCCAAGGACACCAAGCTATATGTACCGGTTTCGCAGCTGCATGTGATCTCGCGTTATTCCGGCGCGTCGCCGGAGGATGCGCCGCTGCACGCGCTCGGCTCAGGGCAATGGGAAAAAGCCAAACGCAAGGCCGCGCAACAGGTGCGCGACACCGCCGCCGAATTATTGAATCTGTATGCGCGGCGCGCGCTGCGGCAAGGGCATGCTTTCGAGTATTCCGCGCGTGATTATGAAGCGTTCGCCGACAGTTTCGGCTTTGAGGAAACCGCCGACCAAGCCGCCGCCATCAACGCCGTCATCAAGGACATGACCGGCGGCAAACCGATGGATCGCCTGATCTGCGGCGATGTCGGCTTCGGCAAGACCGAGGTCGCGTTGCGCGCCGCGTTTGTCGCCGTCATGGGCGGCAAACAGGTCGCGATCCTGGCCCCGACCACTTTGCTGGCAGAGCAGCATGCGCAGACTTTCGCCGACCGTTTTGCCGACTGGCCGGTCAAGATTGCCGAACTGTCGCGCTTCCGCTCCGGCAAGGAAATCACGCAAGCAATCAAGGGCATGGCCGACGGCACCCTGGATATCGTGATCGGCACCCACAAATTATTGTCCGATGACATCAAGTTTTCTCGTCTCGGCCTGGTGATTATTGATGAGGAACATCGCTTTGGCGTGCGCCAAAAAGAAGCGCTCAAAGCCTTGCGCTCCGAAGTCGACGTTCTGACGCTGACCGCCACGCCGATCCCGCGCACGCTGGGCATGGCGCTGGAAGGATTGCGCGAATTTTCCATCATTGCCACCGCGCCGCAAAAACGACTGGCCATCAAAACCTTCGTCCGCAGCGAAGGAGAATCCACCATCCGCGAGGCTTGCCTGCGCGAGTTGAAGCGCGGCGGTCAAGTCTACTTCCTGCACAACGAAGTGGAGACCATCCAGAACCGCAAAGCCATGCTGGAAGCGTTGCTGCCGGAGGCCCGCATCGCCGTCGCCCACGGCCAGATGCACGAGCGCGATCTGGAAAAAGTGATGCGCGATTTTGTCGCACAGCGCTTCAACATCCTGCTGTGCACCACCATTATCGAAACCGGGATCGACGTCCCGACCGCCAATACCATCATCATGCATCGCGCCGACAAGTTCGGCCTGGCGCAGCTGCACCAGTTGCGCGGCCGGGTCGGTCGCTCGCATCATCAGGCTTATGCCTATTTGCTGGTGCATGACGTGCAGGGATTGAGCAAGCTGGCGCAGCGCCGCCTCGACGCGATTCAGCAGATGGAAGAACTCGGCAGCGGCTTCTATCTCGCCATGCATGACCTGGAAATCCGCGGCGCCGGCGAAGTGCTGGGCGAAAATCAATCCGGCGAAATGCAGGAGATCGGCTTCCAACTGTATTCCGACATGCTGAACGAAGCCGTCCGCTCATTGAAAAACGGCAAGGAACCTGACCTGGCCGCACCGCTGTCGACCACTACCGAAATCAACCTGCATGTCCCGGCCCTGCTGCCCAACGAATATTGCGGCGATGTGCATGAGAGACTGTCACTGTATAAGCGACTGGCCAACTGCAAAGCGCAGGACAAGATTGACGACTTACAGGAAGAATTGATCGACCGTTTTGGCAAATTGCCCGATCCCGCCAAGGCACTGATTGAAACTCACCGCCTGCGGATTGCGGCGGACCCGGTCGGCATCATCAAGATCGACGCTCATGCCGAAGCGGCGCTATTGCAATTCATCCCCAATCCACCGATCGATGCGATGCGCATCATCGAACTAATTCAAAAGAATCGCCACATCAAATTAAACGGCCAGGACAAGCTGCGCATCACCGTCAACATGCCCGATCTGGCGGCGCGCCTGACCCAGATCAAAGCCACGATCAAAGCCTTGGCCGGATAATATCGCGGCGCTACTGACTACAACCTTCAATAAAAGATTACCGACTCATGAATCTCACCCTGCAAAGCCTGAACGCAGAACGCAGCACTGTTGACCGCATTGCCCTGATGGTCGGCGCCCCGGCGATCGACATCGGCGACGCCGACCACTATGCTTGGCGCTGCCGGGGGATCAGCTATTCCGAAGCACTGAAAGTCGAACTTGATCGCATCTGTTATGAGGCGGGAATCGACTATGCATTCAGCGCGCCCTCCGCCGCATTGAGCGACTTCAAGCTGCTTGCGATGGATATGGATTCAACCCTGATCACGATCGAATGCATCGACGAAATCGCCGATATGCAAGGATTGAAACCGCAGGTCGCGGCGATTACGGAAGCCGCAATGCGCGGCGAACTGGAGTTCGATGAAAGCCTGATCCAGCGCGTGGCCTTGTTAAAAGGCCTGGATGCGAGCGCGCTGCAACGGGTCTACGACGAAAGAGTGCAATTGTCGCCGGGCGCCGAAAACATGCTGACGGCAATCAAGGCTGCCGGGCTCAAGACCTTGCTGGTGTCCGGCGGTTTTACCTTTTTTACCGATCGCATCAAAACTCGACTTGGACTCGATGTCACGCACGCCAATGAGCTCGAGATTGTCGACGGCAAACTGACCGGCAAGGTACTGGGCGGCATCGTCAACGCCGAAGAAAAGAAACTCACCGTCCAGCGTGTCTGCGCCGACCTCGGCATCAGCCCTGCCCAAGCCATTGTCATGGGCGATGGCGCCAACGACTTGAAAATGATGGATATCGCCGGCCTGTCAGTCGCCTTCCGCGCCAAACCCATCGTCCGCGCACAAGCCGGCGTGGCCTTGAATTTTGTTGGATTGGATGGCATCTTGCCGATATTCGCCTGAGGGTGCCCCTGAAATCAACACCAATTTTTCCTCAACCCCTGAAGGATATTCATGACACAAGAACTGGTTTTCGATAGCAAACTGCACTCACTCAAAAACCTCGCCTGGTGGCTGTATCTTTTTCATGGCGCCAGCCTGGTATTTTCTCTGGGCGCGTTTTCCTGGATTCCGCTGATCATCAGCTATCTGAAGCGAGAAGATGCGTCCGGCACTTTCGTTTATAGCCATCACACTTGGCAAATTACGTCGTTCTGGTGGTATCTGCTCTGGATGGTTGTCGGCGGCGCCTTGTTTGTGACGGTCATCGGCATTCCCCTCGCATTTTTGGTGTGGGGTGTTGCCTGGCTCTGGAAAGCCTATCGTTTGATCAAAGGCTTGGTGGACTTGAACGACAACAAGGCGATGCCGGTTTGATTGGACAGATTCAAGCAATCTCGCCGGCAAACCACTCGGGCATCAGCGCTACCCACGCCGCGCATTCAATCCGGTTGATGTCCGGCGACGACATACCAGTGCTGATGACCATTCAGGCCGAATGCTATCCGCCGCACATGCTGGAGTCTGAGGCCGTGTTCCGCAGCCGCCTGGATGCCGCACCGAGTACCTGCTGGGTATTGACTGAACATCAAGACCAGGATCAGCGCCCTGCCGCTTATCTATTCAGTTATCCATCAAGCAAAGGTGCGATAACGGCGCTCGACGCGCCATTTAAGATTGCGTCGACGCCGGATTGTTTGTATTTGCATGATCTTGCCGTCGCACCGCATATGCGCGGCAAAAAGGCCGCCAATGCACTGGTTTCCGCCGCTCTGAAGCGTGCACGTGAAGACGGTCTGGGCTGGAGCGCTTTGGTATCCGTCCAGCACTCCCAGCCATTCTGGATGGCACAAGGTTATGTGCCGGTCGAGATTCAGCATTCCCCTGCCAGGGAAAATCTCGACAGCTACCAGGCGTCAGCCAATCACGGGCCAGCGATTTACATGCTGCAGCGCCTGATTTGAGTCGCTCTTTGCCAATAAAAAACGCCGATCTTTTTGGATCGGCGTTTTTTTTCGGAAGCTTTCGGCCGCGACTGATATCGACAACTACATGGCAGCGAAGGCTTGTTCGATATCCGCGATCAGGTCCTGCGGATCTTCCAGGCCGATATTGAAACGCACCAGCGTGCCTTTGTCCTGCCAGTTCTTGCGGATCGCCTGGATGCGGTAAGGAACGCACAGACTATTCGTGCCGCCCCAGCTGTAACCGATCTTGAACAATTTCAGGCTATCGACGAAGCGATCGGTTTGTTCCTCGCTGTAGCGTGCATCGAACAGCACCGAGAACAAGCCGGCCGCACCGGTAAAATCGCGTTTCCAGATCTCGTGCCCAGGACAATCGGCAAATGCCGGATGCAGCACTTTGGCAATTTCCGGCCGCCCTTTCAGCCAAGCGGCGACGCTGCGAGCGGCAGCATCATGCGCTTCAAAGCGCAGCTTCATCGTCGGCAAGCTGCGCAGCACAAGATAGGCATCGTCCATGCCAACGCCGAATCCAAGCCGCATGTGCGCCTTTTGCAGCCTGGCGTTCAATTCCTTGTCCCGCGTAATCACCGCTCCCATCAGCACATCGGAGCCGCCCGATTGATATTTGGTCAGCGCCTGCATCACGATATCGACGCCAAGATCGAAGGCCCGCAATGCCAGGCCTGCCGACCAGGTATTGTCGATTGCGACCAGCACGTCTTTGGCGTGTGCGGCCGCGCAAATTGCCGGAAGATCCGGCACTTCCATCGACACCGAACCCGGCGCTTCGGTCCAGATCAATCGCGTATTGGGCTGAATCAGATCAGCGATTCCGGCACCGATCAACGGATCGTAATAGCGCGCCGTGATGCCGAAATCCTTGCTCAGCCAATCACCCAAATCACGGTTCGGGTTATACACATTATCAGGAAGCAGTACATCGTCGCCGCTTTTCAGCAACGCAAAATCAACCATGGCGATTGCCGCCAAGCCGCTCGGCGCCAATAGGCAATATTGGCCGCCCTCGATCTCGGCCAGCCGTGCTTCCAGCGTGAAGCTGGTCGGGGTGCCGTGCAGGCCGTAGGTGTAGCCGCTCTTTTCCTGCCAAGTGCGGGCCCGCATCGCGGCTACGTTGTTGAACAATACGGTCGAGGCATGATGGATCGCGACCGGAAACGCGTCAAAACCCTTTGGCGCCGTGTAATCACTGTGCATCAATGCAGTTTGAGGATTCTTTTTCTTCATCTTGCGTCGCCTATTCAGTGTGTTCAGTCCGTATCCAAACTTAGCACGGCAATCCGACGGCTTATCGCGTGCTTGACGACATGCCGCCGGGTATCCTTGCTGATTACTTGGCCGATTTGATTGCCCGTACTTTTAGTACGAATGGCTTGGTCACCGCATCGTCGGTGGTGGACCAAGTGCCGCTAAATGTATCGCCGACCAATTTCCCCGCCCATTCGCCAGAAACATCCTTGCCGTTGATGGACTCTTCCAGCAAGACGTCGGTATTTTCCGACTCGCCGGCCAGCAGGATTTTGGCGGTCTGGCCAGCGAAAGAATAAGTGCCCTGAATACCTTCGGTAGGATCGGCCTTGAGTTGCAAGTGCATTTCAATCCGCGCATCGCCCAGCGTGCCGCTTAAGGTCATTGGCTTGACAAACAAATTGACCGTCGTCGCGGCGATCCCGCCAGCAACAGTTTCATGATCAGCGGCAGATGCCGCCGTGCCTGGACCCGAGGCAAGTGCAAGGCAAACGCCAGACAGCAGCGCCAGCGCAATAACGCGTTTTCGCAGCATCATGCGGCAGCCCACAAATCATGTGCATCGGAGGCGGTAATCGTGACATCGACGAACTGGCCCACGACCAATTTCTTGTGCGGCTCATACGGCGGCTTGACATACACGACGCCATCGATTTCTGGCGCATCGGCGCTGGAACGAGCAACGCCGCCATTGCGATCGACCGAATCGATCAGGACGCGCATGGTTTTGCCGACCTTGGCTTGCAAGCGTTTCTTCGAAATTTCTTCCTGCAGTTGCATGACGCGGCCACGCCGCTCTTCGCGCAGCTCTTCAGGCACCGGATTGTCCAATGCATTGGCAGTCGCGCCCTCCACCGGAGAATAGGCGAAGCAACCCAGGCGGTCGATTTGAGCTTCTTTCAGGAAATCCAGCAGATATTCGAATTCCGCTTCGGTTTCGCCAGGGAAGCCGGCGATGAAGGTCGAACGAATCGTCAGGTCGGGACACATCGCGCGCCAGGCTTGAATCCGTTCGATATTCTTTTCGCCGCTGGCCGGACGCTTCATCCGCTTCAGCACGTCGGGGTGAGCGTGTTGCAGCGGAACGTCCAGATATGGCAGCACCTTGCCTTCCGCCATCAGCGGAATGATCTGATCGACGTGCGGATAAGGATAAACGTAGTGCAAGCGGACCCATGCGCCATATTGCGCGGCCAGTTCGCCCAGCGCCGTCACCAGCTGCGTCATGTGCGTCTTGACCGGCTTGCCATTCCAGAAGCCCATGCGGAACTTGACATCCACGCCGTAGGCGCTGGTATCTTGTGAAATAACCAGCAATTCCTTGACCCCGGCCTTGAACAGATTTTCTGCTTCCAGCATCACGTCAGCGATCGGACGGGAAACCAGATCGCCGCGCATCGAAGGAATAATGCAAAAGCTGCAACGGTGATTGCAGCCTTCGGAGATTTTCAGGTAAGCGAAATGTTTGGGCGTCAGTTTGATGCCCTGCGCCGGGATCAGGTCGATGAACGGCGCATGTGGCTTCGGCAGATGTTTATGCACTTCGAACATGACTTCGCCGACGGCATGCGGGCCTGTGACGGCCAATACCTTAGGGTGAACTTTTTGGATAATGTCGTCGCCGGCGGCATCTTTTTTCGCGCCCAGGCAACCGGTTACGATGACCTTGCCGTTCTCGTTGAGCGCCTCGCCGATTGCATCCAGCGACTCTTGCACGGCGGCATCAATAAAACCGCAGGTATTGACGATCACCAGGTCGGCGCCGTCATAGGATTTGGCGGTTTCGTATCCTTCGGCGCGCAGTTGGGTCAGGATTTGCTCGGAATCGACCAGTGCCTTGGGGCAACCCAAGGAGACGAAGCCGACTTTAGGTGCAGGAGTTGTTGCGGCAGGCGCTACAGGAGAGACATTGGACATGGCGGAATAGAGGGGGACAAAGCAAAGCCGCTATTGTACCCCCTCCGCTGCCATGGTTACCTTGTAGGCACCTCGAAAAACCTACTGCGCATCCCAATCTCAGGGCTGCGATGCTCGCCGTACCTCCGTACGGCTGCGCTTCTCTCCCTGACCTTGGGCCGCTCGCTACAGTTTTTCGAGGTGCCCTGGCGTTGCACGGTGAAGGATTATTTTTTGGTTTTATCGAACGGTGGAGCAAATGGGAATGTGCCGAACATGTTCTTGGTCTGGCTCTGCATTTGTTCCTGCATCTGGATGAAGAGACCTTTACTTTGCTCGATGTAATTACTCATCATGCCCTGCATCATCGGCCCCTGGACGTTCATGAACTGAGTCCACATTTCCGGGCTGAACGGTTTTCCTTCGTAAAAGCCTTTTGAGTTTTCTGCGAGCTTGTTCTGGATGTCGATGAAAGCCTGGATATTTTTCTCCAGGTAGGAACCCATCATCCCCTGCATGGTGTGACCGTAGTAGCGAATAATCTGCGACAGCGCTGCGCTGGAAAACATCGGCGTACCGTTGGATTCCTCTTCCAGAATGATTTGCAACAGAATGCTGCGGGTCAGGTCCTCGTCGGTCTTGGCATCGAACACCACGAATTCTTCATTCTCCAATACCAATTGCTTGACATCGGTTAACGTGATGTAAGAGCTAGTCTGAGTATCGTACAAGCGACGATTCGGATATTTTTTGATCAAACGCTCAGAATTTTTTTTTGTAGTAGTCATTTCAGTCCCAGGTAACTGCACCGTAACGCATTCTAAGCGGTTGCATTACGAATCTCCATTCGCTACGGTACGTCCCATTATATTGCGCATTGTGGTCAACAAACAATTCAGACAATGAATAGATGCATTGCAATTAAAACCACAAACATCATCTGCAAAATAGCATGGGTAGCTCTTGATAATCGTCCATGAGCCGCCCATGCTATCGCGCCTGTGCTACTAGTGTCCTAAGTTAGTAACTCAGGACACTAGATAATCACTTACCCCATGTGCAGACCGCCATTCAGCGAGAAGTCCGAGCCGGTTGCATAACCGCCCTCTTCCGACGCGATCCAGGAGATGATCGAGGCAATCTCTTCCGGCTGGCCAAGGCGTTTTACCGGAATCTCGGCGATAATTTTTTCCAGCACTTCCGGCCTGATCGCGCGCACCATTTCCGTTCCAACATAGCCGGGCGAAACCGTATTGACGGTAACGCCTTTGGTCGCGACTTCCTGCGCCAGCGCCATCGTAAAGCCGTGAATCCCGGCCTTGGCTGTCGAGTAATTGGTCTGCCCGAACTGCCCCTTTTGGCCATTCACTGAGGAAATATTGACGATCCTGCCCCAACCGCGATCAGCCATGCCATCGATCACCTGCTTGGTGACGTTGAACAGGGAATTCAGATTGGTATCGATCACCGCATCCCAATCGGCTTTGGACATCTTGCGAAACTGACAGTCGCGGGTAATCCCGGCGTTGTTGATCAGGATATCAATTTCGCCGATTTCGGCCTTCACTTTATCGAAGGCAGATTTTGTCGATTCCCAGTCCGCCACGTTTCCTTCCGACGCATGAATATCAAAACCCTTCGCACGCATGTCGGCCAGCCATTTATCTTTACGCGCCGAATTCGGCCCGCAACCTGCCACAACGGTGAAACCATCGGTGCAAAGACGAGTACAAATTGGGGTGCCGATTCCACCCATGCCGCCTGTCACATAAACGATACGCTTTGCCATCTCTTGTCTCCTTAAAAAAACAATGCAAAAAATCGATACGTTATTTGTCCATTTACTTCAAGCAGTCTGCCAATTTCATTCAGCTCTTACCTTGACATAGCTTCCAGGCGCCGGCTCGATCATTTTACGCGTCGCACTCCCCAATTTACGTGGCGCCGCCACTTGCTTGCCCGCGTGCTCCGACAGAAACGCCGTCCATTCGGACCACCAGCTTCCAGGGTGTTCAACCGCGCCGGCGAGCCAGGTCTCGGCATCCACTCCCGACTGTTGATTGAGCCAGTAACTGCGTTTGTTCTTTGACGGCGGATTAATAACGCCCGCGATATGGCCGGAAGCTCCGAGCACAAAGCGATTGCGTTCCGGCTTTTTCGGGTTGAGCAAGGAAGTCGAAGCATAGGCCGAAGTCCATGGGACGATATGATCTTCGCGCGAGGCATATATGAAGGTCGGCGCTTCGATCTTGCCGAGATCGATTTCCTGACCGGCCACGGCCAACTTTCCGGGCTCCTTCAATGCATTGTCGAGGTACATATTGCGCAGGTAATAGCAAAACATCGGCCCCGGCAAATTGGTGCTGTCGGCGTTCCAATACAGCAGATCGAAAGGAGTCGGATCCTCGCCTTTCAGGTAATTCGATTCGACGTAATTCCATAAAAGATCGTTCGGACGCAAGCTCGAAAATGCCGAAGCAAATTCACGTGCCGGCATCAAGCCGCCGCGCCCGATCGCCTGCTCGCGAAGCCGGATCTGCATATCGTCGATATACACGTCCAAAATGCCAGTGTCGGTAAAATCCAAAAATGAAGTCAGCAAAGTCAGGCTGGCAACCGGATGCACTCCCGCTCCGGCCATTTTTGCCAACGCTGTCGACAACAAGGTGCCGCCGACGCAGAAGCCAAGCGCATTGATCTTGTCCTGCTTGGAAATCTCCTGAACGAGGTCGATTGCTTGAATCACCGCCTCGTCAATATATTGATCCCAGGTGGCGTGCGCCATTGACTCATCGGCATTGCGCCACGAAATCAAGAACACGGTATGCCCTTGTTCCACCGCATAACGCACCACAGAATTTTGCGGCTGCAAATCCAGGATGTAATACTTGTTGATACACGGCGGCACGAACAGTAACGGTCGCTGATAAGTCGTTTTGGTGAGCGGCTTATATTGGATCAGCTGGAACAATGCGTTTTCAAATACGACTGCGCCCTCGGTAATTGCAACGTCCTTGCCGACTTCAAACGCCGATTCATCGGTCTGGGAAACCCGGCCTTTTTGCATGTCGGCGATCAGGTGCGCGATTCCTTTGGTAAGGCTTTCGCCATGGGTTTCAACAATTTTTTGTTGAGCGACAGGATTGGTTGCCAAGAAATTGGCGGGCGACATGGCGTCGACCATTTGTTGAATCGCAAAACCAATTTTCCGCTTCATTTTAGGCGGCGCATCCACGGCATCCACCAACGCATTCAAGAATCGCGCATTCAATAAATATGCCGCCGCATTGAATGCATATAGCGGGTTGGCTTGCCATGCCGAAGCGTTAAACCGTTTGTCCGCTATGGCCGGGATCCGCGATCCGAGCAAGTCTTGCCACAAGACCGACAACTGCTCCGCATACTCCCTCTGCAGCTTCTCAACCACTGCCCGGTTAAGTGAAACACCGGCGCCATCAAGACTTGCACCGCTTGAACCGGCGCTCCTTTGACCGGCGGCATTCATCCAGGAAAGCAGAACATTGGGATCGGCCATGTGACTGAATTGTTGGGCGAATGGCTGCGAGAATTGCTGAATGAGTTGCTGCGAAAGTTGTGACAGCGCGGCAGAATCAAAAACGGAAGAATTCGACGTATTCATGCTGTGACCGTTGTTTTAGCGTATCGTGTTGGGGTTGTCTTTTAGCTTAACCATTTATATGTATATCATCGCCATCGCATGGATTTATGTCGTCTTCATGATGGCTATCACAGAGCAGTCGGTCGTTGCTGCTTTGATGACATTTCTACTGTACGGTGTTTTCCCTTTGACAATTGTTTTATACCTGATGGGCACTCCGCAACGCAAGAGAAATCGGCAACAAAGGGAAAAATTAAAACAGCTTTCCGATCGACAAGATCCGCCCTCGACTGAGGCTGCAACGCCAGAACAGCCACACATCGGTCCAGACAAGTGATCGCAGAAACGGTTGGCTATTTAAGCCATATCAGCGAAACCATCCGACCGGTTGTTTTGTCCCTGCGATAGGAATAGAACCGCCGATCGGTCACGGTGCACAAGCCGCCGCCATCAATGCGCTGCACGCCAGCCTGTTGCAGCGCAATGCGCGCCAGCTGGTAAATATCCGCCAGATATTTACCCGGTCGATCAGCAATCGGCGCAAAGCATGCCTGGGTTTGAGCCAGAATTTGGTGCGACATTTGCGTCGACTCGGCTCGCTCGACAAATCGCTCAAGAACATCGCCACCGACTTCGAATTGATCGCGACCAATTGCCGGCCCTAGCCACGCCACGATGTCGCCGGCCCCAGCCGCTTTCATGCGTTCAACCGTATTTTGCAGCACGCCGGCAACCAGCCCTCGCCAGCCAGCATGGGCAGCGCCAACCACACGCCCGTCGAGATCGGCAAACAATACCGGCAAACAATCCGCAGTCTGAATCGCACAGACCATGCCGGGCTGCGTCGCAATAACGGCATCGGCTTCGACACCGGTACTGACAGCAGCGACATCAACCACATCGGCGCTATGTACCTGGCTCAACCAGATCGGCGATGCCGGCAGCAAGGTCTCCAGCAACGCACGATTGCGCGCGACCGCTTCCAGCTTGTCGCCGACATGTGTTCCAAGATTAAGACCGCCGCCACCGCTGCCGTCATCGTAAGGAGCGGCACTCACACCGCCCTCACGCAACGTCGAAAAAGCGCTGATATTACGCGGCACATTTACCCAGTTTGGAATAATTAATTGCATGTGGCTAGCTGTCTTAGTTAGCAGTCTGATCCTAGCCATATTAAAAATTTATGGCTGGTCCCATCGGCCTTACTCCGGCGCGGTCATTCCAGCGCGCGCTATCAACGCCGCAAAATCATCCGGCAACGGGGTGAACCATTCGCAGACTTCGCCACTGCTTGGATGAATCAATCCAAGGCGCGATGCCTGCAATGCCTGACGTGGAAACGCCGGCATCAGATGCTGCTTGCCGTAGAGCGCATCGCCGACCAGCGGGAAGCCGATCGACTGCATGTGCACGCGAATCTGGTGAGTGCGCCCTGTCTCCAGCTGACAGCGCATCAAGCTCACCGGACGCCCATCCAGCAAGCCGGTCGCCAGGCGCTGATAGTGGGTGATCGCAGGCTTGGCGCTCATGCTTTCCGATACCGCCATCTTGATGCGATCGCGCGGATGCCGCGCCATTGCGCTGTCCACGGTGCCATTCAGTTGCGGCGAACCCCAGACCAAGGCCAGATATTGACGTTTGACGGTACGTGCCTGTAGCTGACGCACCAGATCGGTTTGTGCCTCCAGCGTCTTGGCGACCACCATCAAGCCGCTGGTGTCCTTATCCAGGCGATGGACGATGCCGGCGCGCGGCACGCCGATCAATGTCGGCCACCGGTACAGCAAGCCATTCAATAATGTTCCCGACCAGTTGCCGGCCGCCGGATGAACCACCAGCCCGGCGGGTTTGTCGATGACGATAATCGCGGCATCTTCATGCACGATCGACAGCGCCATTTCCTCCGCTTTGAATGCTTGCTCGTCAGGTGCCGGCTGCGGCAGGACGATGACGGTTTCGTCGCCGAACGTCGTCATCTTGGTCGTCCCGGGCTTGCCGTCTACCGTGACATGGCCCGCCTCTATCCATTGCTGGATACGGCTACGCGAGTATTGCGGAACAAGGGTTGACACAACCTTGTCGAGACGTGTCCCGCAAACGTCGGGCGTTAATTGCAACACGATCGGCGCGGTCGTGCTTGCCGCGTCGCCGTCTTCGATATATTCAATATCGGCATCAAATTCAGCGTCAGGCAGACTTTCAGCCAAATTTGGCTTGGTAAATGACATCACAGGAAGTCCCATCAGCTATAATCCATCAATTGTTTACACGCATTCTTGCAAACCACTATGCAAAAAAGACTATCCAGACTAGCTGCAGTTGCATTCGCTCTCTCCCTTTCGGCGTGTGGCTTGTTGCCAGATAAAGTTGATGAAACTGCAAACTGGTCTGCGCCCAGATTATACTCGGAGGCCAAGGACGAATTGAATAGCGGCGGCTACGATAAGGCAATTAAGTACTTTGAAAAGCTGGAATCGCGCTATCCATTCGGCACTTACGCCCAACAGGCGCAAATGGATATCGCTTACGCCCATTATCGGCAAGGCGAGCAGCCTGAAGCGTTGGCTGCCATCGACCGCTTCATCAAGCTGCATCCAAATCATCCAAACGTCGACTACATGTATTACCTGCGTGGCCTGGTCAATTTCAACGACAAGGTCAGCATATTCGATTTCCTGTCGAGCGAAGATGCGACTGAGCGCGATCCGAAAGCAGCCCGCGATGCATTTGATGCGTTCAAGCAAGTGGTGACGCGCTTCCCCGACAGCACCTACGCAGCCGACTCATTGGCGCGCATGAAATACCTGGTCAATGCATTGGCTCAATACGACGTCCACGTCGCCAGCTATTACTACCGCCGCGGTGCCTATGTTGCTGCCGCCAATCGCGCACAAAACGCGATCCAGGAATATCGCGATGCGCCGGCGGTCGAAGAAGCGCTATTTGTCATGGTGCGCTCTTACGATGCTTTGGGCCTCAAGGAATTACGCGATGACTCCGAACGCGTCTTACAGAAAAACTATCCGAATAGCCGTTTTTATCATAACGGCGAAATTCAAAAAAAACCTTGGTGGAAATTCTGGTAAGTCTTGTATGTACAAAAAAGCCTCGCATTTGCGAGGCTTTTTTTATGGCAATTAGTTAAGCGTCAAAACAAACTCAGGCAATCGAAGACTGCGCCACCCGCGTTGCGTTAGCCCGCGGAATTTGATGCAAATGATGCTGAAACTGCTGTGTCGCCACATCCCAGGAATACTCCAACGCGTGTTCCCGCACCCGCTGCCGATCCAGGTCAAGCGCCCTGGAACAGGCTGATGCCAGGTCCGAGTCCAATATCCCCGAACGTCCGTGCGCGACAACATCGACTGGTCCGGCGACCGGATACGCGGCAATCGGCACGCCGCACGCCATGGCCTCCACCATCACCAACCCGAATGTATCGGTATGACTGGGAAACACCAGCACATCGGCACAGTTGTAATAGGAGGCCAGTTCATGGTGCGGCTTGGCGCCCAGGAATTGCACTTGCGGATAGCGCTGCTGGAGTTCTTCGCGCAACGGTCCGTCGCCGATTACCCACTTGGCGCCAGGCAGATCAAGCTGCAAAAAAGCCTCGACATTCTTTTCGACCGCCACTCTGCCGACATACAAATACAACGGCCGCTGAATGCAGGCATGGTCTTGTTCGACCGGTTGAAAACGCTCGGTGTCGACCCCTCTGCCCCATAACACCAGATGCCGAAAGCCACGCTGCTCAAGCTCCTGCCGGATATGTTGAGTCGGCACCATGACTGCCTTGGAGGGGCCATGAAACCAACGCAACCAACGGTAAGTCACGGCCTTCGGCAGCATCGAACGGGCGCTCAGATACTCCGGAAAACGCGTGTGGTATGCGGTGGTAAAGCCGATCCGGTGACGCAGGCAAAAGCGGCGCGCCGCCAAGCCCATCGGCCCTTCTGTCGAAATGTGAATGCAATCCGCTTGAAACGCCCGCAACGCCGCCGCTACTCTGGCATAAGGTTTGTAGGCGAGCCGGATTTCAGGATAAGTCGGGCACGCGAAAGTAGGAGAACCATCGGGACTAAGCAGCAACACGTCGTGCTCGCTATTGCGCAAGCAGCGGCTGGTTGCCTGCAAGGTGTTGACTACGCCATTGATTTGGGACTGTCCGGCATCGGTTACGATGGCAATTCGCATAGCTCGCGGACCTCGGTGCTGGATATTGTATTTTTCTGCCGCATGATTTCCTGCCAGGTCACCAGGCGCAACTCGCCGCTAGCATCTTCCACCAGGGCAGACAAACTCTCGACCCAGTCGCCGTCATTGCAATAAGTGATGCCTTTGATATCGCGAATTTCCGGTTTATGTATATGACCGCAAATGACGCCATCCAGCCCTTTCTTTTGCGCTTCCGCCGCTAATGCATCCTCAAACGACGAAATGTAATTCACTGCGTTTTTCACCTTCAGCTT
The DNA here is from genome assembly GCF_042654985.1 of Paraherbaspirillum soli. Classification (NCBI taxonomy): domain Bacteria; kingdom Pseudomonadati; phylum Pseudomonadota; class Betaproteobacteria; order Burkholderiales; family Oxalobacteraceae; genus Paraherbaspirillum; species Paraherbaspirillum soli. The sequence continues at coordinate 442,873 of NZ_JBHSMT010000013.1, forward strand.
CAGGTATTGCGACAGCGACCAATAGGGCAAGCCTGCGCGCGCACGCCAGCCGTTGAACCATTGATTGAATTTCAGGATGACCGTGTACAGACTGTCGCCGACATAAGCCAGCCATTTGGCGCAGGCAATCACGCCGTCGAAGCGGTCGCCGTGCAATACCAGCATGCGCTTGCCGTTGGCAGTGGTATGCACCAACTCATCGCGAATCCGGATACCGCCGAAATCCAGATCAATAAATTGGCGCACGGCCTCATCGTGGTTGCCGGGAACAAAAATCACTTCGGTTCCCTTGCGCGCCTTTTTCAATACTGTTTGCACCACATTGTTATGGGTCTGATCCCAATACCAGCGGCGCTTTAACTGCCAGCCGTCGATAATGTCGCCGACCAGATAAAGCGTGTCCGATTCAGTCGCCCGCAGGAATTCCAGCAAGCGGCCGGCCTGGCAACCGGTCGTTCCCAAATGGATATCGGAAATCCAGATGGTCCGGAAATGAATCGGCTCGCGCTTCAATCCAGGGCCGGCGCCCAAAAAACCGGCATCCAGGAACTGCTCGCTTGGTTTCATGCGGCTCTCGTTTCTTTCAGATAGTGACGCGCATAACGATTGTCCAGCTTGGACAAGGGCAGCAACAGGAAAAAATCCGCGGAGTGAAAATCGGGATCCCAGGCCGGTTCGCCGCAAACCCAGGCGCCGCTGCGCAGATAACCTTTTAGTAACGGCGGCATTTGCGGCACGTGACCGGCTTCCCGCTCATACACGGGAAACGGCACATGCGGCGTCACGCGATACTCGGCCGGTGCAAAATTTTGTTGATCCAGTGCGTGATACAAAGCGGCGGCGTTATGTCCGCCATCCGCCAGGCTGACGCTGGCACAACCCATCAAATAGTCGCAACGCTCGCGCCGCATATAGGCTGCCAGTCCAGCCCATAGCAGCATGATGACGCCGCCGCTGCGATAGTCCGGGTGAATACAGGCGCGTCCGGCCTCTGCAATACTGCTGCGCAGATTGTCCAGGCGGCTAAGATCGAATTCTTGTTCGGAATAATAACGGCCCATGCGGCGTGCCGCGTGCGGACTCATGACGCGATAGGTGCCGACCACACACAGGGTCTTGGTATCGCGCACGATCAGATGATCGCAGTAGGAATCAAACTCGTCGCTGTCCAGAGCGTCTGGATTGGCCAGCGCTGACAGGTTCATCGCCTCGATAAAAACTTTATAGCGCAGGCGCTGTACTTCGCGTACTTCTTCCGGCGTGCTAGCCAGACTAATCGTTAATTTGGAAAAGTTCGGACTCGCATCGGCGGGGATCGTTAGCAGTCGCATTCATCGTCCTTTCAGATTGTGACGATGACAGCCTAACGCCCGATTACTTCAAGAAAATGACAGATTTATTTCCGTTCTATGACATTGCAACAGTGGCGCAGCAAGCAAACCTGATCCGAAAATTGCGTGTTGCTTGAGCAGGCGCCGCGCCACGCATCTATGACAGGTCGATACGTGCGCGGCTCCGCTGTACGCTTATTTTTCTTTCTTTGGGCGACCAGCTTTGACTGGCGGCAGACTGGCCACTGCAAGCTTCAAATCATCCAGATCCAGCTTGCGGATCAAGGCAACGCCGACGCGCAGCAACTCACTCTTTTTAACTGCCAGGCCAGCCTTCAGAAAGGTCTTTTTGACCTCGCCCAGAACCTGGTATTCATCCGCAGGCATCGTAAAGCTGTCGCGGACCAATTTTTCTTTCTTGATTTTCACCTTTTGCTCTGGCTGCGGCTTGATGCTTAACGCCGGCTTCGGCGCGGGCAGGACCGGCTTCGCTACGACACTCTTGGCGGGACTTGCCGGCGCTGAGGCCGGCTTTGCTTTCGGGGCCGGCTTCGATATCGGTTTCAATGCCGCCTTGGGAGCGCTCTTGACTAGCTTGGCGCTCACATCGGCAGTTTTCTTGATGACGCGTTTAACAGGCTTCTTGGTTACCATTTCATTCCCCTTGAAATAAATCGTATAAATAATATATGCAATTACTGAACCAACAGCAAGAACCAGGCTTTGTTTGCCGCAACAAGTTCATCAAGCGGTCACAATTTGCACGGAAAATCGCCACTGCAGATTTCCCCTATTTTGATCGTTTTCATGAAATTAAACTTGATTTTGTGCAAGTCTCTGAGCAGCATCGTGCTGTGCCTCCTGTTGACTATCAATGCAACCGCAGCCGACACCATCATCGTCGGCCAGGCGATTGACCTTTCCGGCCCCAACGCCGATCTGGGGCGCGATTACGTGGCCGGCATCAAAACGTATTTTGACGTTATCAATGCAAGAGGCGGCATCAACGGCCGCCGCATTCAATACCTGGTGCGCGACGACCGTGGTCAATCCGGTCAGGCAGCCAAGGCGGTCACTCAACTCATTGAACAAGACCACATCAATTATTTGTTTGGCGGTATCGGCGACGATGCCACTCAGACGGTCCTGAACGCGCCGGCATTCAAGCGCAGCGGCTTGACCTTGTACGCGCCACTAGCCGGCGCCGACTATCAAAAAGAGCCAAGAATCCTGTTGTGGCGTCCCAGTTACCTGCAAGAAGTCCGCTATATTTTTTCCCATTTCGGCAAACTTGGGATCAAGGATATCGGCGTCGTTTATCAAGAGTCGGCAGCAACCGCCGACGCCTATCGCAGCCTGACTGCGCAGATGCAAGAAAGCGGCGTCAAGTTAAGCGCGATAGTTCGCTTGACCAACGGCAGTACGCAAATGAGCGCAGAAGCAGCGCGCCTGGCACTCGCCAAACCGGGGTTCGTCCTGATGATTGCGGACACGGTGAATGCCGGCTTATTTCTGAAGGAATTTCGCAAATATGCGCCGCAAACCTTTGTCGCCGGCTCCTCGCTCACCAATCTGACGACATTGCGTCAGTTAGCCGGGATCAAAGCGGTCGAGTGGACTGTATTTTCGCAAGTGGTGCCGAATCCGAACGTTGGCAGCTCAGCTATCCAGCTAGAGCATGTGAACACGATGAAAAAGTATCGCGATGAGCCGGTATCGGCATTAACGCTGGAGGGATTTATAGCCGCCAAATCCTGGACCCGCCTGCTGCAAACCGTCAAACGTGGCAATCAAGGGCAAGCGGATTATTCGGTACCAGATGCTGGTTTCGATGTCGGCGGCTATGTGGTCGGCGCCACACCCAACAGTCGCCACCTATCCAACTATATTGATATAGCCTTGTTTAACAAGGCCAATGGTCTGACGTTTTAAGGTCGCCTTAAGAAGTCGCAGACTCAACTGCGACGGATAGCGAAATCCACCCCGATCTCGCGCCACCACTCCTGCTCTTTTTCCATCCAGTAAGACGCGGTCGGATGATCCGTGATCCAGTCGCGTTTGATGTCGAGCTCGATTTTGCTCTTCATCTTCAGGCGCAATTCATCGAGATCGACTTCGATCCGCGAGTGCAGGAACATGACGGCCAAACGCAACGCCAGCACCGCCTTGGAAAAATCCGGGTCAAGCAACACCTCGCCGATCTTGCGCAGATTGCCTTTCTGCCCAAGGATCAGCATGCTCATCGCGCGCTGTTCACGCGTGGTAAATCCGGATAGATCGGCATTCGCAATCAGGTAGGCGGCATGCTTGTGATAGCCGCTTTGCGACACCACCAGGCCGACTTCATGCAGCAAGGCGCTCCAATGCAAATACTGCGTCAAGCCATCGCTACTCGGCTTTAGCATATCGAACAAGGAGGTTGCCGTATCGGCGACGCGATTTGCCCGCAACTGATCGACATGAAAGCGCTGCGAAAAATCGTGCACCGACTGATCGCGACGATCCATGCGCGTACCGCGCAACTGTAGGTCCCACATGACGCCCATCCTTAGTCCAGCCTCGATCGGCTGGATTTCTTCGATGCCGAGTTCCTGCATCAAACCGATCAATACCGCCAAGCCGCCGGCAATCACCGCCGCACGCTCCGGCTTCATGCCCAGCAGGTTGATGCGGCTGACATGGCCAAATTCGATAAAGCGTGCCTTCAAGGCTTCCATGCTGGTGTACGACAGGCGCTGATCGCCCAGCGCATTCTTCTCGATCGCTTCGGCAATCGCGCGTATCGTGCCGGAGGAGCCATAGGCGTGGCTCCAGTTTTGCGGGCGATACGCTGGCGCCGCGTCTTCGAAGTGACTGCGCGCTGAAAGAATTGCCGCACCGAAGGCAGCAGCGTCGATCCGGCCGTCGGCAAAAAATATCAGGCTTTGATTGACGGTTCCGATGCCGAACGACTCAACCCGTTCGATCTGCTGACCGCGCCCCAGGATCAGTTCGGTCGAACCGCCGCCGATGTCGAGAACCAAGCGTTTTTCGTTCGGCAAGCGAAGCATGCTGGAGACGCCCATATAGATCAGTCGCCCCTCTTCTTCTCCGGAAATGATTTCGATTGGATAGCCGATGACCTGTTCTGCCATCGGCAAAAAATCTGCTGTGTTTTTTGCAACGCGCAGCGTATTGGTCGCGACCACACGCACCGCTTCCAATTGATAGGCAGCGAGGATATTGCGGAAGCGGGATAGCGAGTCCAGTGCAATCTGCATCGCCTGCTCTGTGAGGTGACCGTTGCTGTCGAGGCCGGCTGCCAGCCGAATCGGATCGCGCGCACTCTTGATGACTCGGATTGCATCGCCATTGTATTTGCCGATATGCAAGCGAAAACTGTTTGATCCCAAATCCACCGCTGCAAACATTACGTCCTCTCATTCCAACCAAGGTTCCACAAAATACCGATTACTCAATCAGGCTATCGAGCTTGTTGCGCCGCAGTCGGCAGGCAAGCTGGCAAAAACAGCGCCAAGCTGCGCCACAGTCTCTTGGCGGGACAAGCTTCGACGATAAAGCCAGATTATTACCGCTTGATGACAAAGCAAGGGGAGCGACAGAGAGCTATTTTTGTATGGCCGGACAGCTCGAAATTTTAAGAAGTCTACAACAATGTACTGCACGATCTCCGGCCCCACAAGCTCCGCAATCGAGGTCAATTAGTTGCCGCGTCGCTATGCCAAAATGCCCGCACCACGTCCAACTCGCGGGTCCGCTTGAACGGCGGCAGGCTCTGCCATATGCGGCGGCCATAGCCCTTTGAAATCAGGCGCGGATCGCAAATCATCAGGACGCCGCGATCGCTTTCGTCGCGTATCAGGCGCCCTGCCCCCTGCTTTAGATTGATGATCGCAGCCGGCAATTGATGGTGCATGAAACCATTCAAGCCCTTCTCTTCCAGCGCCTCGATGCGTGCCGCCAATACCGGATCGTCCGGTGGTGAAAACGGCAATTTATCGATAATCACCAGCGACAATGCCTCGCCACGCACGTCGACCCCCTCCCAGAAGCTTTGGCTGCCGATCAACACCGCATTGCCGGCTGCGCGGAAACGATCCAATAACTCGGTGCGACCGGCCTCTCCCTGCACCATCAAGGGGAACGGCAGATTGCGCGCCTCGAATTCAGCGCGCAATCTTTCAGCGGCGCGATTGACCGCGCGTATCGTCGTGCACAGCAGAAAGGCACGCCCGCCTGAAGCCTCGATCACCGGCAAGGCGGCATCGATCACTGCGTCCGTGTAATCCGGCGAATTCGGCTGCGGCAGGTTGTGCGGCACGTAGAGCAGGCCTTGCTCGCCATAGTCGAATGGGCTGGGCCAGGACTGCGCCGGCTCGTCCCACAAACCCATTTGCGAGGCGTAATGCTGAAAATCATTTTTTACCGCCAATGTGGCCGAAGTAAAGATCCAGGAGCGCGCCACGCCTTCGCGTTGCTTGTTGAAGATCGGTGCGATCGACAGCGGGGTTTGATGCAACTGCAGCGAGGTCGAAAATGCCTCTACCCATAGCACCCGCCCCTGATCGGCGTCAGCCTCGGCAGCCTTGGCGTTCTTGCCACTTTTTGCAGGAGTCGGACTATTCCAGGCGTCCAGCTTGAAACCCAGCTCAATCGCGCGCGCTCTGCACTGTTCGATGGTTTCTGCGCGCTCGGCCTGTTTCTCCAAGACCGCAATCATTCCGTGAAACTCTTGCCGCAGGGTTTCCAGCGCGGGAAAGAACACACTGGACGGTGCGATCTGGTTGACCGCCAGCCTCACCACGTCCTGCGGGAACGCCAGCCGCAAATCGCGCGCCGCGCGCTCAACCGGCAGCACCACTTGCGCCCAATCGGCACCATCGCGCGCATGCGACAGCCCTTCTGCCAGCACATCCCGGCACAGCTCCAATATTTGAGAAGTCGATACGGTGTCGCCAAAAAACAGCGTGGCGACTTCCGGCAGTTGATGCGCCTCGTCGAAGATGATGGTATTGGCTGATGGCAGCAACTCCGCCACGCCGGTGTCTTTCAGCGCCACATCGGCAAAAAACAAGTGATGATTAACCACCACCACATCGGCCTGCTGCGCCTCCTTGCGCGCCTTCATCACGAAGCAGTCCTGGTAATACTGGCATTCGGCTCCCAGACAGGTATCGCGGGTCGAGGTCACCAGATTCCAGATCGGCGCGGTTTCAGGTACTTTCGACAGCTCGGCTTTGTCTCCCGATCCGGTGGTCTTCATGAAACGCGAAATCTCGCGCAAATAGCCGACGTCTTCGCGCGATGTCATCCGGCCGTTTTGCAATGTGCGCTCCAGATGGAAATGGCACACATAGTTGGCGCGCCCCTTCAGCAGCGCAACCGAAACCGGCGCGCTGAGCGCTTTGCGCACGGTCGGGATATCGCGCAAATAAAGCTGGTCCTGCAAATTCTTGGTCCCGGTCGAGATAATCACCTTGCCGCCCCACAGCAAGGCGGGCACCAGATAGGCAAAAGTCTTGCCAGTGCCGGTGCCGGCCTCGGCAATCAGTGTTTTTTGCTGGGCGATGGCCTCGGCAATGGCTTTTGCCATTTCGGTTTGCGACTGGCGTGGACGAAAGCCGCCAATCGCCTGCCCGAGCGGCCCTGCATTGCCAAACAAGCGGTCAATATCGGCATCGTGCGTACCGCTGGCGGGGACGGTTGCGGAGTCGGCGGTAGAGGGGGATGTATCTTCGGTCAAGGTAACTTCTATGAGCAGGCTGGGGTTGGGTAATTTAACGCAGTTCAACCTGTGGCACCTCTAAAAACCTACTGCGCGGCCCAATCTCGGGGCTGCGATGCTCGTCGTACAACCGTACGACTCCGCTTCTCGCCCCGACCTTGGGCCGCTCGCTACGGATTTTGAAGGTGCCCCGTGGTGTGCGGAAACACTAGGCAGGAATATCGGGAATCAATTGCATCTTTAAAAGCGTAATCTGGTCTTTCAGCTGCAATTTGCGCTTCTTCAAACGTCGCAATTGCAGTTCTTCATGCAGCACTTCACGCGTCAGCACCTCAATCACGGCATCCAGATCGCGATGCTCCACTTCCAGTTCTATAATGCGGCGGAGTATCTCTTCGCGATCAGTCATGGTCATTTTCCGGCATTGAGGTACGTTAACATCTGGAAACACTTTTGAAATAATTCGTGCGTATAATATTTCGCGCGAGCTTTAGCAATTTGACCGTAAATGCAATGAAATTAACATGATATGCAGACAGATCAAGATGCTTTAAGATGCGCCACAAGACGATCACGAGTCAATCAAAAATCGGCACACACAGTAGTTTTTCAACATCCTGTTAGAACAAGACGCAGTTTAATCTACCTAGACGAATGAGCCAATACAAGATCGAAGCCGGCACCGGCCAACACATCGGCGACCGCCAGGAACAACAGGACCGCGCCGCATTATTTACAGCGCCCAAGGCCCCAGGCTACATGATGGCGGTAGTTGCTGACGGCATGGGTGGCCGGAGCGGCGGCGCGCTGGCAGCCGAACAGGTGATTTGCACCGCAAAACAAATTTTCGACGGTTTCTCGCCATTGACCGACAATGTCGAGCAGATGCTGCACAACATCGCGCATGAAACCCACACCGTCATCAAGCTAAGCGGTTTTTCGAGCGACAAGGATCCTCATACGACGATGGTGGTATTGGTGCTGTCGCCGGATGGGACCGCCACCTGGGGCCATGTTGGCGATTCCCGCCTGTACCGTTTCGAGGGGCCCAATTTTGTCGAACATACGATCGATCATTCGTATGTTGAGCAACTGGTCGGGGAAGGAAAGCTTTCGCGCGCGCAAGCGAAATCCCATAACCTGTCCAATATCCTGCTGAATGCGCTCGGCTCCAGCACTGGGACGCCCAAAGTCACCATCAAGCACTATACCGGCTTAAAGGCCGGAGATGCCTTTTTGCTATGCTCCGATGGTCTCTGGCACTATTTCACAGAGGACGAACTCGGTGCGGCGATTGCGATGAACAAACCTCGCGACGCGGCCGAAATGCTGATCAACAAAACCCGCAAACGGTCCGAAGGTCACGCTGCCGACAACTGCACCTTTGCGATTGTCAAACTGGTTGCGCCACCCAAAGAGAAGCCAAACTATACCGTCAAGAAAATGCGGCGCGCGGTTTGATTGAATTCGCGCGGGCTATCGTTTTATGACAGTGATTCGACAATACTAATCTGATGGAATTACGGTGTCGAAGCCGGTGAGGTCGGCGTAGTTGCTGCGCCACCGGCTGGAGTTGCTGCCGGCACCGGCGCCTGAGTTGACGCCTTCTTGTTTGCCAGTGCGCGTGCTTTCTCCGCTTTTTTTGCAGCAATTTCACGCTGGCGTGCCGCCGACTCCTGTGCTTTCTTTTCGAACGCAGCAACATTGGCAGCACGTTGCTGTGCTTTAGCGGCCCGCTCTTGCTCGGCTTTTTGCAGTCGTGCATTGTGTTCCGCGGCGCGCTTGTCGGCCTCCCCGGCATGCAAGCGACTGTTGGCTTCAACTTCCTTGTTTTTGTCGGCGCCTTGCTTCATTTTTTCGACATTCGCCAACTCTTTTTCTTTCTGCTCCTGAGCCCGCTTCGGCATTTCGACTTCATCTTTGGCACGCTGTTCCTCCAGCGCCTTGTCGCGTTCGTCGGCGCGAGCGCGGCGCTTGAAAGCATTCGCCGCAACGTCAACCGGACGGATTGCCTTCATCGCCAGGCGGCGACGCTCTTTCGACACATCCAGGCAATCATTCACAAAAAACTTTTCATAGCAAACGCGTTGCTCTTCAAGACTGCGCGCCTCGACTGCAGCACGTGCTTTGACGACATCCGTCAAAGCCTGGTCCGCCTTTTCCACCGACGTGATCGAACCAGCCGGATAGCGCGCCGTCAATGCAGCTGCCGGATCAGCGTCGACAGATTCCGGGCTCGGGTCCGGCGCATTCTGAGCGTAGGCAGAAGTACCGGCCAACAGCGCCATCGCGACCACCAATGCTGCTGGCCGGAGCGTCCCGACAAGCGTCAGCGCACGTCCCAGCGGGGTCAAAATCAAAGAGGAAAATTCCACGTGATGTTATCCATTTCCATACGTTATTCAGTCATTCAGCTGCGCCGTATACATCGCTGAAGCCGCTCACACTATCGAGTCAGCCTCGTTACGCCGCTCGGCATCCATATATTCGCGCGATTGCATTTCGATGATACGGGACACGGTGCGATGAAATTCATTTGCCAGCATGCCCTGCATATATAACTCTTCCGGCTCCACTGCGGCGGACATGATCAGCTTGATTTTGTGATCATAAAATACGTCAATCAACCAGGTAAAACGGCGCGCCTCGGACGACATTGCAGCCGACATCTGCGGGATACCGGACAATATCACCGTATGGAAGCGGCTGGCAATTTCGAGGTAATCATTTTGCGAACGCGGGCCTCCGCACAAAGTATTGAAATCAAACCAGATCACCCCGCCGGCTTTACGCAATGCCTTGATTTGACGCGCTTCGATATCGACCCGAGGATCTTCGTCGGCGATGTCCGCGACTCCCGCAAACGCATGCCGCAACGCACGATCGGTTTCCGCATTCAGCGGCGTATGGTAAATCTGTACTTGCGCCAAGGCCCGTTTGCGATAATCGATGCCGGCATCAATGTTCATCACATCCAGATTGTCCTGCAACAATTTGATCGTCGGCAGCATCCGATCCCGATGCAAGCCATCGGGATAGAGCGTACTCGGCTCATAATTCGACGTCATGATGAATGAAACACCGTTATCAAACAACGCCTTGAGCAGATTGTAGAGAATCATGGCGTCGGCGATATCGGATACATGAAATTCATCAAAACAAATCAGCCGATATTTCTTCGCCACCCGCTTTGCCACTTCATCCAACGGGTCGGCCACCCCTTTCAGTTCATCCAGTTGAGTATGTACGGCCCGCATGAATTCATGAAAATGCAAACGTGTTTTTCGCACTAGCGGCACGACCGAATAGAAGCTGTCCATCAGAAAGGACTTGCCGCGCCCGACGCCACCCCACATGTATACGCCGCGCGGTATGTCAGGCCGATTGATCAAGCGTTTGAATGAGTTCGAACGTTGCGCCTTGAATCCAAGCCATTCATCGTAGGACCGCTGCAGGCGCTCGACAGCGCGACGCTGTGCATCATCGGACTGGAATCCGCGCTGAGACAAGGCTTGTTCGTAAAATTCTAAAACATTCATGGTTTCATCAATTCTTGATATGTAGCGCCCTGAGTGACCAAATCATCAAAATCCGATTCTGATTTGAGCAAAAACAAAAATGGGCGAGCTTGCGCCCGCCCACCTCGAACCGACATTCACGGAAACCTCGAAAAACCGTAGCGAGCGGCCCAAGGTCGGGGAGAGAAGCGCAGCCGTACGGAGGTACGGTGAGCATCACAGCCCCGAGATTGGGACGCGCAGTAGGTTTTTAGAGGTTCCCTAACAACTAAAGGGCACCTATAACCGCTCCATCTCAACCAGGACGCGGCTTGGATAGACTTTGTCTTTAGCGCTGAAATTAACCGGGAAATTCAATCCCAGTCCAACACCGCCGCCGCTGCCGCCTACCGCCCCAATCCCGACCCCAGGGGAGTTCAGGCCGGACGGAGCACGATAAACCATTTCGGAAGCGCGATAACCCGCCTTGTTACAGGCCACGCGCAAATTGCCGTCTGCCGCCGTAATCAGCACGTCGGCAGGGGTTACCACACTCCAGCTGCTGCTATCGGTTTTAACCACACAACGCGCGCCCGACAATTGCTCGTTCTGAGAGACAGTCTCGATCAAGACATGGCCGTTACCCGAATCCACGGTGGCACAGCCGGCAAGTGCGACGCTCAGCACCGAGATCAGGTAACGCATGCTCGCCGCCTCTTAGAAGTTCAACGAGCGCTTATCGACGGCCAACGCAGCTTCTTTGGTCGCTTCCGACAAGGATGGGTGCGCGTGGCAGATACGCGCGATATCTTCCGCCGAGGCGCGGAATTCCATCGCCACCACGGCTTCCGAAATCAGCTCGGAGGCCATTGGTCCAACAATGTGGACGCCCAGGATTTCATCTGTTTTGGCATCGGCCAAAAATTTCACCATGCCCGAGGTATCGCCCAGTGCGCGTGCACGGCCGTTTGCCAGGAATGGGAAGCTACCTGCCTTGTAGGCAATCCCGGCGGCTTTCAATTGCTGTTCGGTTTGACCAACCCAGGCGATTTCCGGCGAGGTGTAGATCACCCAAGGGATCGTGTTGAAATTGACGTGCCCGTGTTGGCCGGCAATGCGCTCAGCCACGGCCACGCCTTCTTCCTCAGCCTTGTGCGCCAGCATCGGGCCGCGCACGACGTCGCCCACCGCCCAGACGTTAGGCAGATTGGTTTTGCAATCGCCATCGACCGCGATAAAGCCGCGCTCATCCAGCTGCAAGCCGACGCCTTCGGCATTCAGGCCTATCGTATTCGGAGTACGGCCGATCGAAACGATCAATTTATCGAACACGGCTTTTTGCGCTGCGCCGGTGGCATCGACGTACTCGACGGTGACGTCTTTTTTACCGGCAGTGACCGCGCCGATCTTGACCCCGAGACTGATTTTCAATCCCTGTTTTGCAAACAGTTTGCCGGCTTCCTTGGCGATCTGTTCGTCCACTGCACCGAGGAAAGCCGGCAGCGCTTCCAGCACCGTCACTTCGGAACCCAGGCGACGCCAGACGCTGCCCATTTCCAGGCCGATCACGCCAGCGCCGATCACGCCCAGTTTGGCTGGCACGCTGTCGATCGCGAGTGCGCCGGTATTCGACAGAATCAGTTTTTCGTCGAATGGCGCGCCTGGCAGTTCGCGGGCATTGGAGCCGGTTGCCAACACAATATGCTTGCCTGTGATGGTTTCTTCGGTAGCGCCTGCGACCTTGATTTCATAGCCGTTGGCATCGCCTTTGACGAACGAACCGCGGCCGTGGAAGAAAGTAACCTTGTTCTTTTTAAACAAGTACAAGATACCTTCGTTATTTTGCTTGATGATGGATTCCTTGCGCGCCAGCATCTGGCCCAGGTTCAGGCCCAAGCCCTTGACCTCGATACCATGGTCGGCGAACGCATGACCGGCATGTTCGTAATGCTCGGACGATTGCAGCAATGCTTTCGACGGGATGCAACCGACATTGGTGCAGGTGCCGCCTGGTGCAGGACCGTTCTTGGCATTCTTCCATTCATCGATACAGGCAGTATTGAAACCAAGCTGGGCAGCGCGAATTGCTGCGATATAGCCGCCGGGACCGCCACCGATGACGACGACGTCAAATTGTTTGCTCATTGCTTTCCTTCGAATTATTTCTAGCGCAACTCAACTAATGCAGCGCTACCAAAACGCCCAGCGATTTAGTTGAGTCATCAGGCGCTCATGATTTTCCGTAGCCAATTAAACGATGCGCCCTGCCCTGACTTCCAGTCCTAAAAATCAGGGCAGGAAGAACAGAAATCAGGGCGCTTTCATTTAGCTGATTTGGCTGATTACAGATCCAGCAACAGACGGGCGGGATCTTCCAGTGCTTCTTTCATTGCCACCAGGCCCAATACCGCCTCGCGGCCATCGATGATGCGATGGTCGTAAGACATGGCCAGGTAGTTCATCGGACGAATCACGATTTGACCGTTTTCGACAACTGCGCGGTCTTTGGTCGCATGCACGCCAAGGATCGCGGATTGCGGTGGGTTGATGATCGGCGTCGACAACATCGAGCCGAAAGTACCGCCATTGGAAATCGAGAACGTGCCGCCGCTCAGATCGTCCAGCGTCAGCTTGCCTTCCTTGGCCTTGGCGCCGAATTCGCCGATTTTCTTTTCAATCGCGGCGATCGACATCTGATCGGCATCGCGCAACACCGGTACGACCAGACCACGTGGCGAACCGACAGCGATACCGATATCGAAATAACCGTGATAAACGATGTCGTTGCCATCAACCGATGCGTTGATGATCGGATACTTCTTCAATGCGGCAACTGCGGCCTTGACGAAGAAGGACATGAAGCCGAGCTTGACGCCGTGTTCTTTCTCGAATTTGTCTTTGTACTTGTTACGCAGATCGATCACCGGCTGCATATTGACTTCGTTGAAAGTCGTCAAGATGGCATTGGTCGATTGCGATTGCACCAGACGCTCTGCGATACGCGCACGCAAACGGCTCATCGGCACGCGCTCTTCCGGACGCTCATCCAGCTTGGCGCCAGTTGAGGCCGCTACCAGTTGCAGAGCAGGTTTTGCCGGGGCAGCTGCGACCGGGGCAGGAGCAGCTGGTTTGGTTGCCAGCGCGCCGAGTACGTCACCCTTGGTCACGCGGCCGTCTTTACCGCTGCCGGCGACCTGGCTTGCTGCCATGCTATTTTCTGCCAGCAGTTTGGCAGCGGCCGGCATCGCAATGCCGGCTGCCGATTGGTTGGAAGCCAGTTCAGGCGCAGCGATCGGTGTCGGCGCATTGCCGCTTTGTGGAACCGACAACGCCGACACTTCCATTGGGCTGACCTTGGCCGACGCATCGGTGTCGATCACCGCGATGACTTCATCGGCGACAACGGTACTGCCGTCGGTTTTGATGATTTGCGTAATCACGCCGGCTGCTGGCGACGGCAACTCGAGCACCACTTTATCTGTTTCGATGTCAATCAGGTTTTCATCGCGGGCAACAGAGTCACCCACTTTTTTATGCCATGTCAACATAGTCGCTTCGGCGACGGATTCCGATAATTGCGGAACTTTTACTTCAAGAAGTGCCATTTATTTCTCCATATTCCATGATTGCGGGACAGAGTTTACGAGCCGCCTGGTCTGATCCTGCGGCGAATTACTCTGTCCTCGACTAATTAGATAAGACGCGGATTATTTCGTAAGAACAAAGCCTTTGAGCTTGGAAAATGCGGTATCCAACAATGCTTTTTGCTGCGCATAGTGCTTGTCGTAGTAACCGACCGCTGGCGATGCGCTGGCTGGACGGCCTGCATAGGCAAGCTTTTGACCATCTTCCAGATTTTCAAAAATATTGTGCTGGATCTGCAGCCACGGCCCCTGATTTTGCGGCTCATCCTGCGTCCACATCAATTCAGTAAAGTTAGGGAACTGCTTGAGTTCAGCAGCGAACGCCTTATGCGGGAATGGATACAGTTGTTCCAGACGGATAATTGCGACGTCGGTCTGACCGCGCTCTTTACGTGCATTGACCAGATCGTAATAAACCTTGCCCGAGCAAGCGATGACGCGCTTGACCTTCTTGGCGTCGATCTTGTCATCGACTTCACCGATGACGGTCTGGAAAGTGCCCTTGGTAAAGTCGGACAACGGCGAGCCGGCATCCTTGTTACGCAGCAGCGATTTCGGCGTCATGATGACCAGCGGCTTGCGGAACAAACGGATCATCTGACGGCGCAGCAGATGGAAAATCTGCGCCGCGGTGGTCGGTTGCACCACTTGCATATTGTTGTCCGCGCACAGCTGCAGATAGCGTTCGAGACGCGCCGATGAGTGCTCCGGGCCTTGGCCTTCGTAACCGTGCGGCAGCATCATGACCAGGCCGGAAGCGCGACCCCACTTCACTTCGCCGGAGCTGATGAATTGGTCGATCACCACTTGCGCGCCGTTGGCAAAGTCGCCGAACTGCGCTTCCCAGATCGTCAAGGTGTTCGGTTCGGCGGTCGAATAACCGTATTCGAAACCGAGCACGGCTTCTTCCGACAATACCGAGTCGATGACGTTAAATGGCGCCTGTTGATCGGAAACATTTTGCAGCGGAATGTAGCTGCCGGCATCCCAGCGTTCGCGATTTTGATCATGCAAAACTGCATGACGGTGAACGAAGGTGCCGCGACCTGCGTCCTGACCGGTAATCCGGATTGCGTAGCCGGACGATACCAGCGATGCATAAGCCAGATGTTCGCCCATGCCCCAGTCAAGATTGAGCTCACCGCGGCCCATGGCAGCGCGATCGTTCAATACTTTTTCGACCAGCGCATGCACTTTGAAGTTTTCCGGCACAGTCGTGATGCGTGTGGCCAGACGTTTCAATTCCGTCACCGGCACTGACGTGTCGGCGGCATCGGTCCATTTGCGGTTCAGGAATGGCAGCCAGTCGACTGCGTACTTGCTCTTGAAGTTGGAGATGACCGGGTCAACCGTATGCTTGCCAGCATCCATCGCATCGCGGAAGGCCTTGACCATCGCATCGCCATCGTCGGCGCCAATCGTGCCTTGCGCAGACAGCTTGTCCGCGTACAGTTTGCGGGTGCCTGGATGCTTGCCGATTTTTTTGTACATCAGCGGTTGAGTCAGCGCCGGCGTATCTTGTTCGTTATGACCCAATTTACGGAAGCAGATGATATCGACGACGACATCTTTCTTGAATTCCATCCGGTAGTCGAGCGCGATTTGGGTCGCGAACGCCACGGCTTCAGGATCGTCGCCGTTGACGTGCAATACCGGTGCTTCGATCATCTTGACGACGTCGGAGCAATACAAGGTGGAGCGGGAATCGCGCGGGTCGGAAGTGGTGAAACCGATCTGGTTGTTGATCACGATATGCACGGTGCCGCCAGTGCCATAGCCGCGGGTCTGCGCCAGATTCAAGGTTTCCATCACTACGCCCTGGCCGGCAAACGCGGCGTCGCCGTGCACCAGGATAGGCAATACTTGCGAGCCATCCTTGTCGCCGCGCCGTTCCATGCGGGCCTTGACCGAACCTTCGACCACCGGGTTGACGATTTCCAGGTGGGATGGGTTGAATGCCAGCGACAAATGCACCGGGCCGCCTGGGCTGGTGATATCGGAAGAAAACCCTTGGTGATATTTGACGTCGCCGGCAGGCAGATCGTCAGCGTGCTTGCCTTCGAATTCGGCAAACAACTCTTGCGGCATCTTGCCCAGCGTATTGACCAGGACGTTCAGGCGGCCGCGATGCGCCATGCCGATAACGATTTCCTGGACGCCTTTTTCACCGGCGCGTTGAATCGTCTCATCCAGCGACACGATGAAGCTTTCGCCGCCTTCCAGCGAGAAGCGCTTCTGGCCGACGTATCTGGTGTGCAGATAGCGCTCGAGACCTTCGGCAGCGGTCAGGCGGTCCAGGATGTGTTTCTTCTTTTCGGTGGAGAATACCGGTGCCGAGCGGGTTGATTCCAGGCGTTCTTGCATCCAGCGCTTTTCGGTCGGATCGCTGATGTACATGTATTCGGCGCCGATCGAGCGGCAGTACGTGTCGCGCAGCGAATTCAGCAGATCGCGCAGCGTCGATGTTTCGGTACCGAAATAGGTATTGCTGATATTGAACACGATGTCCATGTCGGCATCGGTGAAGCCATAGAAACTTGGCTCCAGTTCAGGTATGACGGAACGTTCCTGGCGTTGCAGCGGGTCCAGATTGGCCCAGCGTGATCCCAGATAGCGGTAGGCGGAGATCAACTGCGTTGCAGCGACACGCTTGCGGCCCATTTCGGCGTCGGCCGAAGCGGATATTGTGCGTATTGGACCTTGCTTGGCGCGCTCGGCGAACGAGGCGATGACGGAAGCGTGGCCCACGTCAGGTTTGTCGGTGCCATCGACTGCAGGCACATGTTGCATGGCGTCAAAATAAGCACGCCAGTTGTCGGAGACAGATCCGGGATTGTCGAGGTAGGACTCGTACAGCTCTTCAATGTACGGTGCATTACCTCCGAAGAGATATGAATTAGAGCGGTATTGTTGCATCATCTTGCTCACCTTTCTTCGCGTTTCGCGAGATTAGCGGGTTAACATAACCTTCCGCGACACGGCCTGACCGGTTAGCGGATTGCACATCAAGTTGTGGGGAAGGGCTCTAAATTTACTGCTTATTAAATCAATTTCAACCACTTGTTTGTTCATTCGTTTTAACCGTATGTTTTTATGCCGACAGCAATTTTAATTTTATCCAGTCGACCTAAAAATCGGTAACCAACCGCCACTACGACTAACACGAATTGGAGTAGGAGCATAGCATAACTACCTTGACACAAACAAAAAAGCGAATCATCAGATTCGCTTTTTTGCTGCTTGCTTAACCGCGCTGTGACATTGATGGTACATCGCGAGTTGGCGAACCGACAAACAACTGTCGTGGACGGCCAATTTTTTGTTCCGGATCGGAAATCATTTCGTTCCATTGAGCGATCCAGCCGACGGTGCGCGCCATGGCGAAGATACCGGTGAACAACGAAACAGGAATACCCAGTGCCGATTGCACGATACCCGAATAGAAGTCGACGTTCGGGTACAGCTTGCGGGAAACGAAGTATTCGTCTTCCAGCGCGACTTTTTCCAAAGCCATCGCCAGCTTGAACAGCGGATCGTTTTCCAGACCGAGTTCATTCAGCACTTCATAGCAAGTTTCGCGCATCAATTTGGCGCGCGGGTCATAGTTCTTGTAGACGCGATGACCGAAGCCCATCAGCTTGACGCCGGAATTCTTGTCCTTGACCTGCGCGACGAACTCAGGAATCTTGTCGACAGAACCGATTTCCTTCAGCATGTTCAATGCCGCTTCGTTGGCGCCGCCGTGAGCCGGACCCCACAGGCAGGCGATGCCGGCAGCAATACAGGCGAATGGATTGGCGCCGCTGGAACCGGCCAGACGCACGGTCGAAGTCGATGCGTTTTGCTCGTGGTCCGCATGCAGAGTCAGGATGCGGTCGAGCGCGCGCACCAGCACGTCATTGATCTTGTACTCTTCGCACGGGGTCGAGAACATCATGTGCAGGAAGTTGGCGCTATACGACAAATCGTTGCGCGGATAAACAAACGGCTGCCCGATATTGTATTTGTACGCCATGGCGACCAGGGTCGGCAATTTGGCGATCAAACGAATCGCCGAAACTTCGCGATGATGCGGGTCGGTGATATCCAGCGAGTCATGGTAGAACGACGACAGCGCGCCGACGGTTCCAACCAGCACCGCCATTGGATGCGCATCGCGACGGAAACCGCGGAAGAAGAATTGCATTTGTTCGTGGACCATGGTGTGCTGCGTCACGGTCGCATCAAATTTCTTTTTCTCCGCTTCGTTCGGCAGTTCGCCGTTCAGCAGCAAATAGCAGGTTTCCAGAAAATCACATTTACTCGCCAGCTGTTCAATCGGATAACCGCGATAAAGCAGTTCGCCTTTGTCGCCATCGATATAGGTAATCGACGAATTGCAAGATGCGGTCGACAGGAAACCCGGATCGTAAGTGAATTTGCCGGTAGCGCCGTACAGTTTGCGAATGTCGATGACTTCTGGGCCGATTGTCCCCTTATAAATAGGAAACTCTACGGATGGGCTGCCATCGGAAAACGATAGCGTTGCTTTTGTATCAGCGTTGGTCATGGCTCTTCCCTCAATTAAAAGGTGAATCTTGAATCAAAAAAATAAAAGGCGTGCGCCCCATTGCTCAATTTGAAACCTGTTCAATATCCTTGGCAAGCGCTCATTAAGTTTGCAGCAGGATATCAAGCAGGATTTACGCGCTGCGCAATCTGGCTAACAAAGCGTGAACCTGCGGCAAGTCCAGCAAGCCGTCCGGTTCTTTGCGCACCAATAGCAAATCCATCAGTTCATTGTCGGACAACTCCATCAAGCGAGAAAACGCGTCGACATCATCGTCCGTCATGGTGGCCTCATGCGCATCCAGAAACCGGGTCAGGATCAAATCATTTTCAAGCAAGCCGCGTCGTGCACGCCAGCGCAGCCGAGCTCGGTTTGCAGGATCGGCTTGATGAGTGATGGTCATGGATTATAGGTACTCAATTTAACGGGCACCTCGAAAAACCTACTGCAGGGTTTTGCAAGCTCGCCAATCTCTGGGCCGCTCGCTACAGTTTTCGAGGTCCCCTAACATCGTCGACCGACCTATCATTTGGCCGGCCGGCGACTTAACACAAAGCATGGGCAGACTCGCCCTATGCGCTTATACAGCGCGACGCACCATCAGTTCCTTGATCTTGCCGATGGCCGCGTTAGGATTCAATCCCTTCGGGCAAACATCGACGCAATTCATGATCGAACGGCAACGGAACAGGCGATACGGGTCTTCCAGGTTATCCAGACGCGCGCCAGTTGCTTCATCGCGGCTATCGGCGATGAAGCGGTAGGCTTGCAACAAGCCGGCCGGGCCGACGAATTTGTCCGGGTTCCACCAGAACGACGGGCAGGAAGTCGAGCAGCAAGCGCACAGAATGCACTCGTACAGGCCGTCCAGCTCTTCCCGTTGCGCCGGAGTTTGCAGACGTTCTTTTTCCGGCGGAATATTGTCGTTGATCAGGAATGGCTTGATCGACTCGTATTGCTTGAAGAATTGCGTCATGTCGACGATCAGGTCGCGGATCACCGGCAAACCCGGCAATGGCTTCAAGACGATAGGCTCGGACAATTCATTCAGGTTGGTGGTGCACGCCAGACCGTTCTTGCCATTGATATTCATGGCATCGGAACCGCAGACGCCCTCGCGGCAGGAGCGGCGCAACGCCAGCGAATCGTCGACATCGGCCTTGATCCGTTGCAGGGCGTCCAGCAACATTTTGTCGGTTGGCAGCAGCTCCACCGTCAAGTCTTGCATATACGGCTTGGCATCCTTGTCCGGATCGTAACGATAGATTTTGAACTTCAAAGTGCGTGACATGGCTATATACCTTTGTGTGTGGGACAGAGTTCAACAGGCAGCGAAGGCTGACGCATCTCTCTGTCCCCAACTAATCGAAAACGACGCGTAAATTGCAACGAAGAGCAATTAAAACGTCCGTGGTTTTGGCTTGAACGTATCAACCGTCAGCGGCTTGGTCACCACCGGCTTGTAGTCGAGGCGATTGCCTTCGGAGTACCACAAGGTGTGCTTCATCCAGTTTTCATCGTCGCGCGCTTCGTAGTCGCGATGCGCATGCGCACCGCGCGACTCTTTGCGTGCGGCAGCCGAAGTGATGGTGGCCTTGGCGGTTTCGATCAGGTTGTCCAGTTCCAGCGCCTCGACCCGCGCGGTATTGAAGACCTTGGACTTATCCTTGAACGAGACGTGCTTGCGACGCTCGTCCAGCACCATGATTTCCTTGTAGCCCTGTTGCAGCAACTCATCGGTACGGAACACGCCACAATAATGCTGCATGGTCTTGCGGATATCGCCGGCGACATCCTGCACGCGCTCGGAACCGGTGCTGGCTTCCAGTCTGGCCAGGCGCGCCAACGCGACATCGGCAGCATCCGCAGGCAAGGCTTTATTGCTGCGCTCCTTGAGCTTGCTGTCGACAATGTGATTGCCGGCCGCACGGCCAAACACCACCAGGTCCAGCAGCGAATTGGTGCCGAGACGATTGGCGCCATGCACCGATACGCAGGCGCATTCGCCGATTGCGTACAGGCCGTTGACGACCGCGTTGGGAATGCCGTTCTTCGGCACCACAACCTGACCGTAAACATTGGTCGGGATACCGCCCATTTGGTAATGGATGGTTGGCACGACCGGGATCGGTTCTTTCAGCGCATCGACGTTAGCGAACTTGTGACCGATTTCCAGAATCGATGGCAGACGCTTCATGATGGTCTCGGCGCCGATGTGGCGCAGATCCAGCATCACGTGATCCTTGTTCGGACCGCAGCCGCGGCCTTCCTTGATTTCCTGGTCCATCGAACGCGACACGAAATCGCGCGGCGCCAGATCTTTCAAGGTAGGCGCATAACGCTCCATGAAACGCTCGCCGTTGGCATTGATCAGAATCCCGCCCTCGCCGCGCACGCCTTCGGTAATCAGCACGCCGGCGCCAGCCACGCCAGTCGGGTGGAACTGCCAGAATTCCATGTCTTCCAGCGGCAAGCCGGCACGCGCCGCCATCCCCATGCCGTCACCGGTATTGATGAAGGCATTGGTCGATGCGGCCCAGATACGACCGGCACCGCCAGTCGCCATGACCGTGGTCTTGGCTTCCAGGATCATCACATCGCCGGTTTCCATTTCCAGCGCAACCACGCCGATCACGTCGCCTTCGGCATCGCGCACCAGATCGATTGCCATCCACTCGACAAAGAAGTGGGTCTTGGCGCGCACGTTGCGCTGATACAGCGTATGCAACAGCGCGTGGCCGGTACGGTCGGCAGCGGCGCAAGCGCGCGCTACAGGCTTCTCGCCGAAATTGGCGGAGTGACCGCCGAACGGACGCTGATAAATGGTGCCGTCGGCATTGCGGTCGAACGGCATGCCGAAATGCTCCAGCTCATACACAGCTTTCGGCGCTTCGCGGCACATGAATTCGATCGCATCCTGGTCGCCCAGATAGTCCGAACCCTTGACCGTGTCAAACATGTGCCAGTACCAGCTGTCCTCGGACATATTGCCCAACGAGGCGCCGATACCGCCCTGCGCGGCGACCGTGTGCGAACGGGTCGGGAACACCTTCGACAGCACCGCAACATTCAAACCAGCTTCTGCCAATTGCAGCGAAGCACGCATACCGGAGCCACCGGCTCCAACGATTACCGCATCAAAGCGGCGTGTAGGAATTGTGGATTTGATAGCAGCCACGATTACACTCTCCACAAAATCTGCGCCGCCCATCCGGCACAAGCGACCAACCACAGGATTGTGGCAATTTGCAAGACCAGGCGCACAGCGACCGGCTTGACGTAATCCATCCAGATATCACGCACGCCTATCCATGCATGAAAAAACAGCGACATCAACGCGGCAAAGGTCGCGAGCTTGAACCACTGATGCGCGAACAAGCCGGCCCAGCCTTCGTAGCTGAAATTATTGCCGGTCAAAAAACAGACCAGCAAAATGACGGTGTAGATTGCCATGACCACGGCGGTAGCGCGTTGCGCCAGCCAGTCCCTGAGACCGTAATGCGCACCGACCACCAGGCGCTTTGATCCGATATTGTTATTGTTTGCCATTTAGAATGCTCCGAACAATTTCAACGCAACGATAAAGGCCAGCGGCAGGCTAACCACCAGAACACCCGCAGCCGATTTGCGTGCGCTGTCCTTATCCAGACCGATATGGTTATCCATGATCAGGTGGCGAATGCCGGCGCAGAAATGATGCAGGTAGGCCCATGACAGAGCCAGGATGACGAGCTTGACGAACCAGTTCGACGTAAAGCCGCGGAAGTAGTCGAAAGAGCTCTCGGAAATCAGGCTTTGATCCAGCAAGAACAGGATGAAAGGCAGCAGCAAAAACATCAGCAATCCGCTAATGCGGTGCAAAATCGATATCACGCCTGCCAGCGGCAAGCGGTAGCCGATAATTTGGGTAATGTTTATGTTACGAATTTGTGGCCGATTGGGTTTCGCGGCTTCAGACATAACAGGGTTCTCCTCAGTTTTAAAACAATCCCGCAATTTTCGCCGATTTCTGTGCGGCACACCAATAGTTATTATTCAATATTGCGAATAAGCCTTGGCAACGGCAACGTACTTTTTGCTACTTTTGCACTTAATTGGTGCGCGACCAGTCGACGCACTCAGCTCAGCTCATTCTGATAATGATGCCGGCTGGTCACATACAAACCTCGCCGCACCTCTACCGGCTTATCGCCATAGGTAAACGACACGCGTTCGACGCACAGCAGCGGCGACAGCTTTTCGACACCCAGCAATTCCACCGCCTCATCGTCGGCAGCAGCAGCCCGAATCTGCTCGCTGGCACGAATCATACGCGTGCCGAATTCGGTTTCAAACAAGCCATACATCGGCCCCTTGTATTCCACCAGACGCTCCAGCGTCAACGCCTTGAATAAGGCACCCGGCAACCATAATTCTTCAAGAATCGTCGGCACGCCGTCGAACGACATGACGCGCTTGACAAACACCACCGAATCGCCGGATTTCATCCCTAGCAGGCGCGCAATCTCGGCCGGCGCCCGCAGCCGCTTCAACTCAATGATTTTTTTATCGATGGTTTGCGGCTGCTCACTATCCGGCATCAAGCGCAAAAACCGGAATTGCGAGCGCGCCTCATGATGGGTCGCGACAAAAGTCCCCTTACCCTGACGCCGCACCAGCAAATTTTCCGCCGCCAATTCGTCGATGGCCTTGCGCACCGTCCCCTGACTCACCTTGAAACGGTTGCCCAGCTCGACTTCGCTCGGAATCAACTCGCCCGGCTTCCACTCGCCGGATTGCAGGCGTTGCATGATCAGCGCCTTGATTTGCTTATAGAGGGGACTGAACGTCGGAGATGTTCCGGAAGCAGCACCTTGGCTGGCGGGATCGCTACTGGCTGGATTGGACGGGATGGAGCTCATAGCCTCGGATTTCACCATAAAACCTCGGTTTCCGTCCAGTAAAAATTAACAGGTGATATGTCTTATATAAGACATAAGATATTGATTGACACGCCATGTTGGCGCGCCTACACTCGCGGGCAATAACACGGACCATGATAGCCGCCGCCAGCAAACCGGCAGGCATGCAACTGAACGGATTACCCAGGATGCATGCACCGCCGCAACAGCTCTGCTCTATGTAAAACAAACTGACGGGCAGGGTTTTCGACGGTATCATGAACGGTTTCATAAACGTATTTCAGACATCGCTTTCTATCACCTATCTGGAGATTCAACATGGCTAAATCCCCTCTGCGTGTTGCCGTTACCGGCGCCGCTGGTCAAATCGGTTACTCCCTGCTATTCCGCATCGCCAATGGCGACATGCTCGGCAAAGACCAACCGGTCATTTTGCAATTGCTCGAAATCCCTGATGAGAAGGCACAGAAAGCGCTGAAAGGCGTGATCATGGAAATCGACGACTGCGCATTTCCATTGCTGGCAGGCGTCACCGCCCACAGCGACCCGATGACCGCATTCAAGGATGTTGACGTGGCCCTGCTGGTTGGCGCCCGTCCTCGCGGCCCAGGCATGGAGCGTAAAGACCTGCTGGAAGCCAATGCCCAAATTTTCACCGTGCAAGGCAAGGCGCTCGACGCCGTCGCTTCGCGCAACGTCAAAGTACTGGTGGTCGGCAACCCAGCCAACACCAACGCCTACATCGCGATGAAGTCGGCACCGAACCTGCCTGCCAAGAACTTCACCGCGATGCTGCGCCTGGATCACAACCGCGCTCTGTCGCAAGTTGCCGCCAAAACCGGCAAGCCGGTGGCAGCTATTGAAAAGCTGTGCGTCTGGGGCAATCACTCGCCGACCATGTACGCCGACTATCGCTTTGCGACAGCTGACGGCCAATCGGTCAAGGACCTGATCAACGATCAAGAATGGAACAAGAACGTGTTCCTGCCAACCGTCGGCAAACGCGGCGCGGCGATCATCGAAGCGCGCGGCTTGTCGTCGGCAGCATCGGCCGCCAACGCCGCCATCGATCACGTGCGCGACTGGGTACTGGGCACCAACGGCAAGTGGACCACCATGGGCGTGCCTTCGGACGGTTCTTACGGCATCCCGGAAGGCACCATGTTCGGCTTCCCGGTAACCACCGAAAACGGCGAATACAAAATCGTCCAAGGTCTGGAAATCGACGAATTCTCGCAAGAGCGCATCAACATCACGCTGAATGAATTGCAAGAAGAGCGCGATGGCGTAAAACACCTGGTCGGCTAATATTGACCAGCGGGCAAGCGATCCGAAAAATGTTTCAAATACCACGCGGTACCGACGACATCGAAGGACGCTTGCCCGACTTGCATTGCAATACTCATTGCGAATGCAGCGGCTCACAGTATCGCAATCAGTATCACCAGTTAGCTTGTTGAGGACAGAGTAATTCGGCACGCTACGATGCCTGTTAAACTCTTTCCCGCAATTATTGAAAAATTCGCAATGCACCCTACCCAGGTCTTATTCCTAGGCAAGCAACAACCGATCTCGCTACCGGTCTGCGACCATTACGCCGGCGCCGAAAAGCTGATGCGCAAGTCGGTCGCCCTGCAACAGGAATTGGGTCCGGTATTCGACATTACCTGCGATTGCGAAGATGGCGCCAGCGCCGGCAATGAGGCCGCGCATGCGCAACTGGTCGCCTCCATCATCGCCGGCGACGACAATCGCTTCGGCCGTATCGGCGCCCGCGTGCATGACATCGGCAGCACTTTCTTTGAGCAAGACGTTGAGATCATCTGCAAAACCGCAGCGACCCGCCTGGCTTATTTGATGCTGCCCAAGGCCGAGAGCCTGGCCGACGTCAAAGCCGCGATCGACCTCATCAATCACCACAGCAATCAGGCCGGACGCCAGGCCTTGCCGGTCCATGTATTGATCGAGACTCATGGCGCACTGGCCGAGGTTGCTGCGATCGCCGCACTGCCGCAAGTGCAGTCGCTATCGTTCGGCATTATGGATTTTGTTTCGGCGCACTACGGCGCAATTCCTAGCACTGCGATGCGCTCACCCGGACAATTCAGTCATCCGCTGGTGGTGCGCGCCAAGCTGGAAATTGCCGCAGCCTGCCACGCACACGGCAAGGTGCCATCGCATAACGTGACCACCGATATCAAGGATATGTCGACCGTCGCTGCCGATGCCCGGCGCGCCATGGCTGAATTTGGCTACAGCCGGATGTGGAGCATCCATCCGGACCAGATCAAACCGATTTTGAGAGCATTTACCCCGCAGCAATCGGAAATCGATGACGCCGCGCAAATCCTGCTGGCGGCGCAAAAGGCTGACTGGGGGCCAATCCAACACAACGGTATCTTGCACGATCGTGCCAGCTATCGTTATTACTGGACCGTTTTACAACGTGCCAAATTAAACGGCGTGGCGATACCCGAACTCGCCACAGCCTTGTTATAACCGCGCCCTGCTTCCGTAAAGACACTAGAACGCAATACGGCAGTGCGCACCATGGAGCAATAAAGATGAAGAAAAGTCTGTCGATTTTCGTACTGCTGTGCGCCAGCCTGGCAGTTGCAGCACCGCAGGTGCAAGCACAAACCAGCGCCAAGAAAACAGTAAAAAGAGCAGCTAAAAAAGCCGCCCCTCAAGCAGCGGCGGCAGCAACCGTGGATGACGGCGAAGACGAAGGCACACCGGATACCAAAACTTCGGTAGCCGTCGAATACAAATGCGAACTCGGCAATCAGCTGACGATTTTCACCAATGCCGAAGATGAGAAGCATATCGCCCTGCGTTGGGGCAAAACGCTGCACCGCCTGAGCCGCGTGGCAACCACCACCGGCGCCAACCGCTTTGAGAATCGCAAGTACGGTTTGGTCTGGATCGGCATTCCAAGCAAAGGCATTTTGCTGGACTCGAAAAAAGGCCAGCAATTAGCCAACGAATGCAAATCTGCTGCACAAGAACAAGCAGAAGTTCCGGCAGCAGTAGCTCCGGCAGCAGCGGATCCTGCACATAGCTAAGTCATCGAAGCAGCGAACTGGCAGCATCGGGAAATTCAACTTACTCCCCGTGAGTATTTTAAAAAATCCCACCCGGCGGTGTGCAGCATGCGATGTATTCTGCACACCGTCGTTTAACAAAAACTAGGGAAGTAACCGGTTGTTTACCTGAATACCGCTTTACTCGCATCGTCATTTAAGGAGAAATCATGTCCCGCAACACGTTGAATACACTCAAGGAATTCAAGATTTCCGACTCCAAGAAAGGCAAGTTCTATTCACTGCCTGCACTGGAGAAAAAACTCGGCATCAACATCTCGCGCCTGCCGATTTCAATTCGCGTCGTACTGGAATCGGTACTGCGTAACTGCGACGGCAAAAAGGTCACTGAAGAGCACGTCAAACAGCTCGCCAACTGGGGCGCGACCGCTGCCCGCGTCGACGAAATTCCTTTTGTCGTAGCCCGCGTCGTATTGCAGGACTTTACCGGCGTGCCTCTGCTGGCCGACCTCGCCGCAATGCGCAACGTCGCCGCACAACTGGGCAAGAACGCCAAGAACATCGAGCCGCTGGTGCCGGTTGACCTGGTGGTCGACCACTCGATCCAGATCGATCATTTCCGTGAAAAGAAAGCGCTCGACCTCAACATGAAACTGGAATTCCAGCGCAACAACGAGCGCTATCAGTTCATGAAATGGGGCATGCAGGCATTCGATACTTTCGGCGTGGTGCCGCCGGGCTTCGGCATCGTGCACCAAGTCAACCTGGAGTACCTGGCACGTGGCGTACACAAGAAAGACAGCGACAAGGGCGCAATCTACTACCCTGACACATTGGTCGGCACCGATTCCCACACCACCATGATCAACGGCATCGGCGTGGTCGGCTGGGGTGTTGGCGGGATCGAAGCCGAAGCCGGCATGCTGGGCCAGCCGGTGTACTTCCTGACGCCAGACGTGGTCGGCGTCAACCTGACCGGTCAATTGCGTGAAGGCGTCACCGCAACCGACCTGGTATTGACCATCACCGAACTGCTGCGCAAAGCAAAAGTGGTCGGCAAGTTTGTCGAATTCTTCGGCGAAGGCACCGCCTCGCTGAGCCTGACCGACCGCGCCACGATCGCCAACATGGCACCGGAATACGGTGCCACCATGGGCTTCTTCCCGGTTGACGACGCCACCATCGACTACTTCAAGGGCACTGGCCGCAGCAAAGCAGAAATCGACGCTTTCCAAGGCTATTTCAAGGCCCAGAACCTGTACGGCATCCCGAAAGAAGGCGACATCGACTACACCAATGTCGTCACGCTCGACCTGGGCACTGTTGCTCCTTCGCTGGCAGGCCCGAAACGTCCGCAAGACCGCATCGAAATCGGCAATGTCAAAGCCAACTTTGCCGAACTGTTCAGCAAGCCGGTGGCAGAAAACGGTTTCAACAAGAAAGCGGAAGATCTGGATGCGACTTACGTCAATGCCGACGGCGTCAACGTCAAGAACGGCGACGTGCTGATTGCTGCGATCACTTCCTGCACCAACACCTCCAACCCAAGCGTGCTGCTGACCGCCGGTCTGTTGGCGAAAAAAGCGGTTGAAGCCGGCCTCAAAGTGGCGCCGCACATCAAGACTTCGCTGGCGCCCGGATCGCGCGTGGTCACCAAGTACCTGGAAGCGGCCGGCCTGCTGCCCTACCTGGAAAAACTCGGCTTTGGCGTCACTGCCTACGGTTGCACCACCTGTATCGGCAACGCAGGCGACCTGACCCCGGCCATGAACGAAGCCATCGTCAAGAACGACATCGTGGCATCCGCCGTATTGTCCGGCAATCGCAACTTTGAAGCACGGATCCATCCGAACATCCGCTCCAACTTCCTGGCATCGCCGCCATTGGTGGTCGCCTACGCGATCGCCGGCAACATGAGCCGCGATCTGATGACCGAGCCGGTTGGCAAGGGCAAAGGCAAGGATGGCAAATCCCGTGACATCTATCTGGGCGACATCTGGCCGACTTCGCAAGAAGTCGCCAAGCTGATGAAGTTTGCGATGAATGCCAAGACATTCAAAGAGAACTACGCCGACGTCAAAGGCGCACCAGGCAAACTGTGGGAAGCCATCAAAGGCACCGCCAAGGGCGAAGTCTACAACTGGCCGAAATCGACTTACATCGCTGAGCCGCCTTTCTTCCAGGACTTCACGATGGAGCCGAAAGCTGCTGCCACCGGCATCACCGGCGCGCGTGCATTGGGCGTGTTCGGCGATTCGATCACCACCGACCACATTTCGCCAGCCGGCTCGATCAAGGAATCCAGCCCGGCCGGCAAATGGCTGATCGAAAACGGCGTGTTGAAGGCTGACTTCAACTCCTACGGTTCGCGCCGCGGCAACCACGAAATCATGATGCGCGGCACCTTCGCCAACGTCCGCATCAAGAACCTGATGATCCCGACCACACCGGACGGCTCACGAGTTGAAGGCGGCATCACCATCCACCAGCCGACTGGCGAGCAGACCTCGATCTATGACGCCGCCATGCAGTACGTCAAAGACGGCGTACCGACCATGGTGTTTGCCGGTGAAGAGTACGGCACAGGTTCGTCGCGCGACTGGGCAGCCAAGGGTACGCAATTGCTCGGCGTGAAAGCCGTGTTCGCGCGTTCGTTTGAGCGTATTCATCGCTCCAACCTGGTCGGCATGGGCGTGTTGCCGCTGCAATTCATCGGCAACGACAGCGTGCAAACCCTGGGCATTACAGGCAATGAAACCTTCGACCTGAAAGGTATCGAAGGCGACATCAAGCCACAACAGGATGCGACGCTGGTGATCCATCGTGCCGACGGCGAAACCAAGGAAGTCAAGGTTCTGCTGCGCATCGATACGCCGATCGAAGTCGACTACTACAAACACGGCGGCATTCTGCCGTTCGTGCTGCGTCAATTGCTAGCCGCGTAACAATCTGCGCGCTCGCCGCGGTCATTGACAAGATGACCGTCATGAGCGCGCAGTTGCTGCAACGCTAGTTGCAGCATACTTGCATCAATAACAAACGCCGGCATTGCCCGGCGTTTGTTATTTCAGCGGCCGAATCCACTACAATGCAAGTACGCAGCCTCCCGGTTCAGGGCCTGCGCAAGAATCTGTGGCAAATGGTCGGGCAGCAAGCGAAGCTCGACCGCTGCGGAGCAAGATGTTGAACACGTTTTCACACCCCTACTACTATGCGACGTCCGTCAAAAAGTCCTTCCCGCAAACTCTCCAGCGACAGCCAACGCCTGGTCGAACTGGCGCAGGCGTTGGTACAAGCCTCCAGCCGACTTGAAGAGCGTGCATGGGAACGCACCATCGAAACCGTACTCATCAAGCACTTTAAAGCGCATCACCAGGAACCGATCGACAGCGCACTGGAACAGCTGTTCCCGGAGCAGCCGGATGCCTACGATGCCTTGATGGATGTGGTCGAAGCTTGCAGCGAATCAAGCACCATAGAATACGCGGGACACCATTACGACTGCTTGCTGATCGCGATTCCATTCCTGGCCTGGACCCGCTTCTCGATCGGCTCCGGGCCGATTCCAGCCGACGTGATGATGACCTTGAACGCACATTTGCATGGTCATATCCTGGCGCCTGAAGTACGCGTCGGCATGGTGCCTACCTTGTATGCGATCGACCAATTGCCGCGCAGCCACGCCGACACCTATACGTTGCTGCAACAATTGGCCCATGCAGCGCTGAGCGACAGTCCTGTCCCGCGCACCGCCAATCAAGCGCCAACCGCACCATTCCTGGCGGATACCCGTTACCTGCTGGCCGCGCTGGTCGTACCCACCGGCATGCCGCTATTCCACTGGCAGCTGACGCGCGGACACAACGGACATCTGGCAGATAAAGCGCAAGCGTTCGAACAATGGAGCAAGCAGGTTACGCCGCAGCTGACGCGCTTGCTGCCGGGCTGCGCGGTCGAGTTATTGCTGCCCGCGGCGTATTTCGCTGCTTGCCGCGAGGCCGACCTGCAGATCCGACCTGCGTCGCTGCGCGCCGCAAGCTATTACCTGTCACACACGCTGGGGATCGAGTCGAAAGATTTACACGCCAGCATCGGCCGTTTTAGCGAACAA
The DNA here is from genome assembly GCF_042654985.1 of Paraherbaspirillum soli. NCBI lineage: Bacteria > Pseudomonadati > Pseudomonadota > Betaproteobacteria > Burkholderiales > Oxalobacteraceae > Paraherbaspirillum > Paraherbaspirillum soli. The sequence continues at coordinate 473,675 of NZ_JBHSMT010000013.1, forward strand.
CCGGAAAGCGGCCGGGTCGATGAATATCGCATCGGTTTCTCTGTCGGCCAGACTGACGATGTCATCTATGGCGTGGTGTGGCCGCTGTACGGGCCGGAAGACGCTGCGGAAGAAGTCATCTCCCAAACCGGCAGCCGCAACACCGGCGCAACCGAACCGGAGACGCCGCTGGAACAGATTCTGAGCTTGTTGCGCGAGTGCGGCATCAGCGACATTCAGCGTCACGCCGAACTGTATGCGATGGAGTTTTGCGACGACTGCGGCACCCCGCTCTACCCGGATCGGGAAGGCGACCTGGTGCATCCGGAAATGCCTGAAGACACGCCGAACGAGCCAGCCCATTTCCATTAAAGCCGCGTTCTTTAAACCAGGGCTGCACTGAGTGGCAGCCCTGGTCTTCAAGCTAACAACTATTCAACCGCGGCCAAAATCGGCTGCAACACAACCGCCCCCAGGCGAGCGCTGCGCGCGCCATCCCATCCGGTTTGCTGATCGGGCAGATTGGCATTGTCCTTGAACGGCAACTCCAGTGTCAGCGACACGCATTTGAAAGTATGGCCAATGTATTTGGATGCCAGCGTCAACACGTCGCTACTGTATTTGCTTGCGGCATAACCGAACTCGGTTTGGAAATCAGGGCTGGCGCGCTGAAAATTGTCGATGAATGCTTGCTGCTCGACCGCCTGCTGCGGACTGAAGTCTTCCAGCATTTCAGAACCCGCCACGAACACGTACGGCAATGCTTCGTCGCCATGCACGTCCAGGAACAGATCGCAGCCGATTTCGTGGATCTTGTTTTTGACCGCGAACACTTCCGGACTGCGTTCCATCGACGGCGTCATCCATTCGCGATTCAGGTTGGCGCCGGCTGCGTTGGTACGCAGATTGCCGCGCACCGAACCGTCCGGATTCATATTCGGCACAATATAAAACACAGCATGTTGCAATACCCGCGTAGCCAGTGGATTGGCGCGGTCGAGCAACGCATCGATCATGCCCTCGACAAACCATTCCGCCATGGTCTCGCCCGGGTGCTGCCGCGCAATGACCCAGACTTTCTTTTTGGCGGCCGGATTGCCGATCACCACCAGATTCATATCGCGGCCGTCGACCGTGCTTCCGATGTCCTGCACCCGCGCCAATGGTGAGTTTTCCACACGTCCCAACAGCGACAAATGACGCTCCCACGAATACGGCTCGAAATAGGCGTAATACACGCTATCGCGCTCCGGCGTATGGTTTATTGTCATTACCTCGCCGTCATAGCTGGTAGGCACGCGAAACCAGTTTTCGCGATCGTAACTGGCAACCGCCTGATAATCCACCCAGCCCTTGGGATAGGTAGTCGCACCCGCATTCACAAAACGAATACGGCATGCCTCTCCGCGCGCGCCCTGCAAACGGAAATAAAACCACTGCGTGAAGTCCGCATGAGAATCGGCGCGAATTTTTAACTCAATATGCTGGGGATCATCGGCGCGCAACACTTCTATCGCTGCGGCATCAAACTGCTGGCTAATTTTTATCGACATAAGATTATTTGGTGGAGGATTGCGGTCAAGCTGAACAGCACGCTCATTGCAAACTTGCGAACCTGAGCGCGCCGTCACCGGGCAGGCAATCGGTGGACGATTTTTATGCAATTCTCTGTATCCGGACGGAAGCAAAGTAATTTTGCTCTGCTATAATATCAGGCTTGTCGGGGCGTAGCGCAGCCTGGTAGCGTACTTGCATGGGGTGCAAGGGGTCGGAAGTTCGAATCTTCTCGCCCCGACCAATTGAATCAAAGACTTACGGCGCGAGCTGTATGTATGAACAGCACTGTATATTATAGAATCTGTAATATTAATGAAGAAGCCCACTTGTACTGTGGGCTTTTTTGTATCTGCTCAATACGTCGAAACGTGATCGAGACGCCTCACTTCATTGCGTCAAGCAGCCCACGGACGATTGCGGGCGAAGTGAACGGGTAACGGATACCCCCGACTATTCCGGACGAACTGGCCGGACGCCAAAGACAGTTCGATGCAACAACGGATTATGCCTCTGCGTCGCACCCTACCCTTTTTCTGGCATCGCAGATGAATGGTGAGTCGTGATTAACCACTGTCTTCCGTCCCATTTATACGTAAACGTATACCGAGCCTTCACCGGGAGGCCAGTCGTCCCAAAAGTGAATGTGTATAGCCCTATGTCAATCGCCGTAGTGCAGTCGATTTTGATCGTTCGTGAATCAATACGCCCGAACGGCTTGTTCTCCAGGAAATGGTGAAAGTAATCTTCCTGCTCTTCGGGGGTTACTCGCGGTTTGTTCGACAGCGTGGGCAGCAATACGGATTTCGCTGCGTAGTTGGTGACGACTACTTTATGAGGATCACCAGTCTGCAATGAGCTATTCCAACGATCGAACAACGACGCGATTTCTTGTTCGCGGACCGCAACGCAGACTTCCGTGCGGTGCGGGTTTGAGATTTCGGCCATTTCCGGACTCGTTGCGCAGCCCGAGACGGCAAGAGCAATAGCCGTAAGCAGGAAAGTAGAGCCTTTTATCATGATCACTCCTCAGTGGTGGTTTCGAAAGTAAAACCAAGCAACTGTAATTTCCTTATATCAATATGTGTACCTGCACACTGATACAGGGGAGCTGATCACAACTATCCGCATGTTCGATGCTCAATGGCATGCCGGTATGGAGCATGCGACCGTCAAATCATTCTATTTTGATGCGATCAGCAGGTGATGTGACTGCTAACCGGTACACCCGAACATTTCCCTGTTGTTAAAAATCGTGTATGACGAAAATCAAATTTCGGCCGGGTTCTTTGGTCGGCTGGCGCGGATTGCGCGGGTACATCAGGAGGACTCGTGAATGAGACCTGCGCCACTTTTGCAGATCCTGTACCATTAAAAAATTATCCAACTGCAACATTCTTCTTACATATGAATACACAAGCAGATCTGGTTAAAGCAAATCTACGGCCTCCGCTCTCGTTTTTTTTCAAGCGATACGCGTTGACCATTGCGATATCCGGCCTGTTAAGCACAGCGATTGCCGTCGGCATTGCCGTCATGCTGCCAAAGCAATGGCCCGCTACCTTGTTATTCCAAATTGGCCAAGTTGGTCCGAACCAACTGGTCGACCCTAATAATGTCGTTCAGCGCATTAGATTTCCTGGATTTGCCCTGCAGGTTATCCAGGCGCGAAATTTACCGACGGAAGCTACGGATAGCGAGCGCGCAAGACTTATCAGGACCTCGCTTTCCGCGAGCATTGCAAAGGGCAGCAATCTGATAGAGATGTCGGTAAAAGGATATTCGCCGGAAGAAGCCGTCGCCAATTTGGACACTGCATTCAAGATTCTCGAAAACGAACACGCGCAACTTCTGACGCCGTCCATCACCAGATTGAAGAAGAATTTGGATGATACCGCCAGCTCACTAAAAAAAATCGAAGACGAACGGCTGGCAATTCTGGAACCGATTGCCAAAGCGAACAGCGCCACTAATATCGAGAAAAAGTTTTCTGAAAGCATACTGCTGACCAGCATGCTGAAATCAAACGATTCCGAAGCACGCAGCTTGAAGGACCAGAAAACCGCTATTGAAGAGCAATTGAGTCCCTATCGCACTTTCAATACACAAGCCGTTACCTCAATCTATGTCCCAAAAAAACCAAGCTATCCAAACAAAATCAGCGCTGCGATCTTAGGGTTCATGCTTGGCGTATTGGGCGCCGGAATCTGGGCCATGCGTCGCGATGAAGAATTGAGATCGACGTTTGGTCATTTTTTTAAATAGTTCGAATAATCAAAGAAAAAGCCGCTAATGACTATATTCACTAGCGGCTTTTTTACATCTGAGGCGGCAAATAACAATTGCCGTCTCTTGCCTTGATCAGATTTAAAACGCCTTCTTCAAACCGACTTGGAACGAGTGCGATTTATTGCTGCCGCCAAATTGTCCGCTATAGCCGGCATAGGCGCTGAAATCGGTTGCCAATGCAATATTGGCACCGAGATCGAGACGAGCACTGTTGTCCGGCGCCCGATACGCAGGTAAGCCGAAACTCCCTGCCATGTCGAGAACGTGGGCACGCACATCGCGTTCATCATTCTCGTACTCTTTTTCCCATGCGAGCTTGGCAAAAGGCTGAACCGTATATTTGCCGACCGGTAGCGAGGTGGTCATTTGCACGCCCAGGCTGGAAATCAGGGATTTGCGGGTCTGCTGATCGAAATGCATGGTGGTGCTATTGCTGTCTTGCTCAGTGTAAGCGTCGACATTCACTTTCTGCCAGGCCAGGCTTGCCACCGGGCCGGCGGTGATCGCGCCAAGATTGAAGTCATATTGACCACCAACGCGGAACAGCAGTTGATGGCCGTTGCTGTCGCCTTGCTCGGTACGGATGGTCTGGCCCAAGGTGATGTTGCGCTTGACGTCGTCGAAGGCAAGCGAACCGGCGAGCGCCACACCGTTGATCGCCCATGCTCCGTTGCGATACTGGGTGTACGCAGAAATCATGGCCTGGTTCATCTTGAAGCCGCCGGTGTTGCCGCCAAAATCGGTCTTGTTATGGCCGTACCCAAACGCGCCGCCGACCAGCCAGTTTTGATTCATCGCATAATCGACGCCGATCGCAACGCTATTGGTGGAACCGTCCAGGCCCGGGTTGTTGTTGCCGTGATCGAATTTGAGTTCGGTGTTGTTCAGCACGGCATAAGCTTCCGCCTTCCCTGCCTGCGGGCTGGAACGGAAACGGTTATCCACCACCCGGGTCAATGCTTGCGCGCCGGACAACGGCGCTTCTGCCAGCAGGCCGATTTGCCCCGGCGCTTGCAGTACCGATCGCACGTATTGCGCGAGAATCGCGTGACCGGCGCCAGTAGGATGAACGCCATCGGCAAACAGATAAGTTTGATAGGCGTTCGGCGCCACCAGCGTCGCGCGAGTGCACAACGAAGAGGTGAGATTGTTACCGGCATCTCTCGAGGTACATGCCGGGGTGGTCACGTTGGTAAAGCCATACGGGGTTGGATTGGCAATCACCTCATTCAGCAGACCGAAGGCATTGAGCGCGACGATATTGCCGCCAAGGCTATTTAAGCCGGCATTCAGGGCCAGGTTGAAATTGCTCGAAGCAGCCGTCCACAAAGTCCCCAGGCCGGTTGCCGCAGCCTGTGGCGTATGGCCGACGTCGGGCAAATTCACCACCATGACGGTGCCGGCTCCGGCCTGTTGCAAGCGTTTGACAAGGCCGACCACATTGGCTGCCTCGCCGACCACTTGCAGCACGGTTTGCTGCGCGGTGGCGGCTTGCGTCGCCGGATTCATCAAGCCGGCGATATTCGCCTGGGTGTAGCCAAGGATATCGTTGGCGCCGGCCCAGACTGAATACAGCGCTTTGCTATCCAGCTTGGGATTCGCGGCCAGGTAGCCGTTGACCTGGTTCGACACAGTGGGGATGAATCCCGCTATAGCCGGGCTGGGAAAGCCATTTTGGTTGCTGACGCGGGCGCCGCCCACCGCGTAATCGGTACCGCCGGCAGCTTGTACGCCGGTCGGTGTCAGCACTGCCGCCGGGTTCGCATGCAAGCCATAGCCGCTGGCCAGGATTTGCGCCCAGACCGGATCCGGATTGGTGGTGAACGAAGCTTGCTGACCGATGCCGCGGAAATAACCGCTATCCGTCAGCGAGTCGCCAAAAAACACCATTTGCGAGAAATTGGCCGCGGTCGCCGGCAGGCTGACGCCAAGGCTTGCGCTAACAGCGGCTACCGCTAGTGCGTGCGCCATAGGGCGCAAACGAAATCTCTTAGGTGAAAGTGTCAAAATTAAATCTCCTCTAACAGTTATATGTGTTGTGTTTCGTTAATATCTGTCACATAAGCAACAATGTCAATCGAATACAACCGACCATTCAGTCAAATAACTGCAGAGGCTCTATAACGAAGCTTTAATCACCCATCACCAGCTTCGTTGACACTTTTACCGGGCTTGTGGACGCCTCTAGAAACCGTAGCGAGCGGCCCAAGGTCGGGGAGAGAAGCGCAGCCGTACGGAGGTACGGTGAGCATCGCAGCCCCGAGATTGAGCCGCGCAGTAGGTTTCTAGAGGCGTCCCCGCGGCATCAAGAGATTTCGGCTACCCGATGACAGGCAACCATGCGGCCGTCGAATGGCTGCAGCGCGGGAACCTCTTGGCGGCAACGTTCGATCGCATACGGGCAGCGATTATTGAAGCTGCAGCCCGGCGGCGGCGCCAGCGGTGAAGGCAATTCGCCGGGCAGCATCATCTTTTGCTGGCGTTGTGCCGGGTCGATGCGCGGCGTACTGGCCAATAGCGCCTTGGTGTACGGATGCAGCGGACGGCTGAAGACTTGCTGCTTGCTGCCGTGCTCCACCGTTTTCCCGAGATACATCACCAGCACGTCGTCGGCGATGTGTTCGACCACGGACAGGTTATGCGAGATGAACAGATAGGCGACCCCGCTAGCCTCTTGCAGATCCATCAGCAGGTTCAAGACCTGCGCCTGGATCGATACGTCCAGCGCCGACACCGGCTCGTCGGCGACGATCACTTTAGGATCGAGCATCAAGGCCCGGGCAATCGCCACCCGTTGCCGCTGTCCGCCTGAAAACATGTGCGGATAGCGGCCGTAGTGCTCGGGTCGCAAGCCGACCTTGGCCATCATCGCCCGTGCTTTTTCAGCTCGTTCCACCCGGCTCAGGGCGGTATTGATGATCAGCGGTTCTTCCAGCATCTCGCCCACTTTCTTGCGCGGGTTCAAGCTGGCGTAGGGATTCTGGAACACCATTTGCACCAGCGGCCGCACGCGCTTCAGGGTTGCTTTGTCGGCTTCCGCGATATTGACGCCGTCCATCCACAGCTCGCCGCCGGTCGGCGGTTCGATCATCGTGATCTGGCGCGCCAGGGTAGATTTGCCGCAGCCCGACTCGCCCACCACCGCCAGGGTTTTGCCTGGATTCAGGATGAACGAAACGCCATCCAGCGCACGTGCCGTCGCTTTAGGCTTGAGCCAGCCTTGCGCTACGCTGTAATGTTTGATCAGGTTCTTGGCTTCGAGTAAAACTTTCGGGGTAACGCTTGGACTCACGCTGGGGCTCACATTAGGGTTCGTCATCATGCAGCCTCGCTACTCAAGGTTGCGTTGGGCGACTGTTTGGCTATTTTTGACCAGCCGTTGGTCGGCTGCCCTGCCTGGTCGAGCGGGAAATGGCAGCGCACTTGTGCGGTGGCAGCGCCGATCAGCGCCGGCCGCTCCTGGCGGCAACGATCAACCGCATAGGCGCAACGCGGGCTCAACAGGCAACCGCTCGGACGATCGTACTGGCCGGGCACGACGCCAGGGATGGTTTGCAAGCGAGCGCGACCGATATTGTGCTCGGGCAGTGCCGCCAACAGGGCTTGGGTGTACGGATGCTGCGGTGCGTTGAAGATGTCCGGCACGCGGCCGGTCTCCACCACTTGCCCCGCATACATCACGACCACCCTTTGCGCGGTCTGGGCCACCACGCTCAGGTCATGCGTAATTAACATTAGCGCCATGCCTCGATCGCGCTGCAATTGCAGCAGCAGCTCCAGCATTTGCGCCTGCACCGTGACATCGAGTGCGGTGGTCGGTTCATCGGCAATCAGCAGGCGCGGGTTGCAGGCGATCGCAATCGCCACCATCACCCGCTGGCTCATGCCGCCTGACAGTTGGTGCGGGTAAGCGTCAAGCCGGCGTTCCGGGTCGGGAATGTCGACCTGCTTCAACAGCTCCAGCGCGCGTGCCCGCAGCTCCTTGGTGGAGCCGCCCTGATGCACGCGCAGGGTTTCGATCAGCTGATAGGCGACGGTGAAAGACGGATTCAGGCTGGTCATCGGATCTTGAAAAATCATCGCGATATCTTTGCCCAGCAAACTGCGCCGTTCTTTCTCCGACATCGACAGCAGATCGCGGCCATCGAACGCCATGCGCTCGCCTTTGACCCGGCCGGGATAATCGATCAAGCCCATCAACGCCAGCGAGGTAACGCTTTTGCCGGAACCGGATTCGCCGACGATGCCGACCACTTCACCGACCTCGACATTGAGATCGAGCCCATCTACCGCGGTAAAAGGCGATGCGGTCGAGCCGAACTCAACGCGCAGGTTTTTAATTTCTAGCAGTGCCATAGTTTTATCGCTTCAGTTTGGGGTCCAGCGCATCGCGCAAGCCGTCGCCCATCAAGTTGAACGCCAGTACCGAGATCAGAATCGCCAAGCCGGGAAAAGTCACTACCCACCAGGCGCTTTGGATGAATTCCATCGCACTGGCCAGCATCGATCCCCATTCCGGAGTCGGCGGTTGTGCGCCGAGGCCAAGAAAGCCGAGCGCAGCAGCATCCAGGATCGCGGTGGAGAAACCCAGCGTGGCTTGCACGATCAACGGCGCCAGGCAGTTCGGCAACACGCAGTTGAACATGATGCGCAGCGTGCCGGCGCCGGCGATCCGCGAAGCACTGACGTAATCGCGCGACATCTCGCCGATCACCGCGGCCCGCGTCTGCCGTGCATAGTGCGGCACCATCACAATCGCAATCGCGTACATCGCATTCATCAAGCCAGGGCCGAGGATCGCCACCACCGCGACTGCCAGCAACAGGCTGGGCAAGGCCAGCATGATGTCCATCAGGCGCATGATCGCGATCTCGACCATGCCGCGAAAATAGCCGGACAGCAGGCCGAGCAAGATACCGATGGCGAGCGAAAGCGTGACCGACACCAGGCCGATGATCAGCGACAGGCGGGCGCCGTGGATCAGGCGCGATAGCATGTCGCGTCCGACCGGATCGGTGCCCAACAGGAATTTGCTGCTGCCGCCAGCCTGCCATACCGGCGGCACCAGGGTCGCGTCGCGGAATTGTTCGATCGCGGAATGCGGCGCGATGAAATCGGCCAGCAGCGCCGTCAACACCATCAGGATGATGATGGCGAGGCCGATCACGGCGCCGCGATTCTGGCGAAAATAGGACCACAGTTCGAGCGCCGGATGCGGCGGCGCGCTGGGTGTACCGGCGCTTGCGGCCGCCGGACTGATTGGGGTGGAAGTGGCGTTATTCATGAGCTGTGCCGAATACGAGGATTGATCACGCCGTACAACACGTCGACGATCAGGTTGACGAAAATGATGATGGTGGCCGACAACAGAATGCCGCCCTGCACTACCGGATAATCACGGCGCTGGATTGCCGCCACCAGCCACTTGCCGATGCCCGGCCAGGAAAAAATGGTCTCGGTCAGGATCGCGCCGGCCAGCATCACGCCGACCTGCAAGCCGACCACCGTGACCACCGGGATCAAGGCATTGCGCAGCGCATGCACGGCAATCACCCGCGCCCGCGACAAGCCCTTGGCGCGCGCGGTACGCACATAATCCTCACGCAACACTTCCAGCATCGCCGAACGCGTCATACGGGCGATCACCGCCAGCGGAATCGTGCCGAGCGCAATGGTCGGCAATATCAGATGCGAGGCGGCCGATTTGAAGGCATCGGCATCGCCCGCCAGCAGGGTGTCAATCAGCATGAAGCCGGTCACCGGCGGCACATCGAACAGGATATCGATACGGCCCGACACCGGGGTCCAGCCCAAGGTCACCGAAAACAGCAGAATCAGCAACAGCGCCCACCAGAAGATCGGCATCGAGTAACCAGTCAGCGAGGCGCCCATCACAGAGTAATCCAGCACCGTGTTGCGTTTTAGCGCAGCCAGTATGCCGGCCGGCAAGCCGATCGCCAGCGCAAACAACATGGCGCAGAAAGACAGTTCCAGCGTGGCCGGGAACAATGTCTTGAATTCGGTCAGCACCGACTCGTGGGTCATGATCGACAGGCCGAGATCGCCTTTGAAGACGTTGCCCAGATAGTGCAGATACTGCATGTACAGCGGCTGATCGAGACCCAGGTCATGGACCAGTTGGGCGTATTGCGCGGCACCCATGCCGCGCTCGCCGGACATCGCCTCGACGGCGTTGCCAGGAATGAGGTGAATCAACAAAAACACCAGCAGCGTGATGCCGAGAAAGGTCGGAATGACCAATGCCACACGGCGCAGGAGGAATCCAAACATGGGGAAATACCTGTTAGAGGTTAAGCGGTGCGGCGGTCTGTGCGACCGCCGCGGATGCAGTCGGCTTGCGGCTGGCGACTTCGCCAACCGCGGGCAGCCTTACTTTGCCAAGTCAACCTTTTCAAAGTGGTGATGCGCGAACACGCCCATCTTGAAGCCGATCACTTCCTTGCGTACCGGTGTAAAACGTACCGAGTGCGCCAGGTTGATCCACGGTGCTTCTTCGTGTGCGATCACTTGCGCCTGCTCATACAGCTTGGCGCGTTCCGGCTGCTTCGGCGTCAGCTTGGCTTTCTGGATCAGGTCCTCGAATTTCTTATCGCACCAGCGTGAGACATTGGCGCCGCCTTTGACCGCTTCGCAACCCATCAAAGTCGCAAAGAAGTTATCCGGATCGCCGTTGTCGCCGGACCAGCCGAACATCATCGACTGTTGATCGCCCTGCTTGCTGCGCTTCAGGTATTCGGTCCATTCGTAAGTGGTGAGCTTGGTCTTGACGCCGATTTTTTCCCAGTCGGCCTGGATCAGCTCTGCCATCCGCTTGCCGTCCGGGTTATACGGACGGGTGACCGGCAGATACCACAGTTCAACCTCGACGCCATTCGGATAGCCGGCCTTGGCCAGCAAGGCCTTGGCTTTCACCGGGTCGTACACATAATCCTGGACCTTGTCGTTATAGGACCAGAGGGTCGGTGGAATCGGATTTTTTGCGAGCTGGCCTGCGCCTTGATAGACCGTCTTCAGGATGTTCTGCTTGTCCACCGCCATGTTGAGCGCCTGCCGCACCAGCTTATTGTCGAACGGCTTCTTCTCGACGTTAAAGGCGATATAGCCGATGTTCAAGCCTTCCTTGGTCAGCATGTTGATGCTCTTGTCGGCTTTCATCAACTCGATATCGGCCGGTTTCGGGAACGCCATGACCTGGCATTCGTTGGCCTTGAGCTTGGCGTAACGCACCGACGCATCAGGCGTAATCGCGAAAATCAGGTTATCCAGCTTGGGGCGGCCGCCCCAGTAGGCGTCGAACGCCTTGTAGCGAATGATCGCGTCTTTTTGGTAAGAGACAAACTGGAACGGACCGGTGCCGATCGCGTCGCGATCAACCACTTCCGGCGTGCCGGCGGCCTTCATTTTGTCGGCATATTCGGCCGACAGGATAGAGGCGAATTCCATCGCCACGTTGGCGATGAACGGCGCTTCCGGATGTTTCAATTTGAAGACCACGGTATGGTCGTCGACCTTTTCCACCTTGTCGATGATTTTATCCATGCCCATATCCAGGAAATAGCTGAATTTCTGGCCTGCTGGGAGCTTATGGAAAGGATGGTTGACATCCATCATGCGGTTGAACGTAAACAGCACGTCGTCGGCATTGAAGTCGCGGGTCGGCTTGAATTTGGCGCTGCTGTGGAATTTGACGCCCTTGCGCAACTTGAAGGTGTAGCTGAGGCCGTCGTCGGACGCGGTCCACGACTCTGCCAGCGCAGGAATCACCTTGGTGGTGCCGAGTTCAAACTCGACCAGGCGGTTGTACATCGGGATCGCCGACGCATCGAATGTGGTGCCGGTGGTGAACAGCTGCGGATTGAAACCCTCCGGGCTGCCTTCCGAGCAAAACACCAGTGTTTTAGCCGCTACCGCAAAGCCGGCAGTAGCGCATAAAACAGCGGCCAGTCCAACCTTGGCAATCAATTTTCTTTTCATCATTAGTCTCTTTCTTGATATCTATTAGGGTGTCGTGAAACTGATTTCATACTGATGCATCTCTCACATTGAGTGACAAAACGATCTCTCTTCAATCCGTCTGTACGCCACCTCCCTTTTCAGCGCCAGCCATCAACGCTTCAATCTCGGCACAAGTTTTTGGAATTGCCGGGCCCAACACACGTGCTGCCGACTCTGTCACCAGCACATTATCTTCAATCCGGATGCCGCCGAAATCCATGAATTCGGCAAACCGGGCGTAATCGATCAGCTCGCTGTGGCGGCCCTCAGTTTGCCAGCGTTTGATCAGTTCCGGGATAAAGTAAATTCCCGGCTCGACCGTCACCACCATACCGGCGCGCAAGGTTTTTGCCAGCCGCAGATTGCGCAGGCCGAACAGGTCGCTACGCTTAACGTGGACATCGTAGCCGACCTGGTTCTCGCCCAATGCTTCCATATCGTGGACGTCCAGACCCATTTGGTGACCAAGCCCGTGCGGGAAGCAGATGGCGTAAGCCCCCGACTCGACCACCTGCTCCGGCGTGCCGTGAAAGAAACCCAGTTCGGACATGCCGGCCACCAGGTACGCCGCGGCCAGCTTATGTATCTGCAAATATGGGACGCCAGGCCGCATGGCGTTAATCGCGTGTTGCTGCGCGCCTAAAACGATCTCATACAAAGCGCGCTGCAGCTCGCTGAAGCGGCCGCCGACCGGGATGGTGCGCGTAATGTCGCTGGCATAGCCGAGCGCGCTGGACGCTCCCGAGTCGTTCACCACCAGGTCGCCCGCACGCAGGCGTTGATGGTGGTCGCGGTTATGCAGGATTTCGCCGCTGCGGGAAAAAATCATCGGATAAGCGCTCTGCAAATCGTGGCTGCGCATGATGCCTTCCATCGCGGCCACGATCTGGTATTCAAACGCATCGGGCTTTGCCAGCCGCATGGCGGCAATATGCATGTCCCTGGTCACGGCCAGGGTGCGCTCTATCTCGTTGATTTCCTGCGCGCTTTTTATCTCGCGCAAAGCGACCACGGCTTGAATGAAACTTTGTGAAATGCCGGGTTTGATTTGCTCCGGCGCACAAGCGAACAGGCGCGCCAGTTCGAGTACCGATTCCCCGCGATACGGAGGCAGATAGTGAATAGTGCGATTCTGGCGTTGCGCCGCTGTGATCACAGCGGCTAGCTCCTGGTAAGGCTTGACCGTGTCGACGCCGACGGTACTGGCGCGCTCGGCAAAGGAAACTTGCGGGCCGACCCAAATCACGTCGTCGAGGCTGGCGTCATCGCCGAACAGGGTATCGAGATCGGCGTCGATATCGATTACCGCCGCCAGATCGGGTTGATTCAAGCCGAAAAAGTAAGAGAACGATGAATCCTGGCGGAACCAGTAATGATTATGCGGATAGTTGATGGAAACGTCGGTATTCCCCAATAGCAGCAGCAAGCCGGAGGAAAATTGCCGCTTCAGCTGGCGCCGGCGTTCCGCATAGGCTGCGCGCTCAAACATGGCGGCTCCCCGGATAGGAAGCGGATGGCAGGTCGCCGTTTACACCTTGACCGATTAAACCTGGATACAACGTGATTTGATACATAGTGAGTCCATCGCTCCGTCGTTACTGACAGCCATGCATTGAGGCCCATGATCCGCATGCCTCACTCCGTGGCGCATTTGAATTCGATCAAATTCTGCACATTAAAACACCGCTGCTTGGGTATTTCTGCGTCTTTTAACAAGCGCAAAAATCATGCCATGTATTTAATGCAAAACCAAACGCGATTTCTTTATTTATTGATGCGTTAATTGCTGCTTGATATCTACCTCCGACTACCAATGTGCCGGTTGCGAAATCAAGTTTTCAGTAAATGCGTCAATGGCTTTCCCGATGACTATCGGCGAGGTAAGCGACGTAATGGGCAGGCTGCGCTCCAGCTGTGAATGGAATGCCGCGCTCAGTCCGGTTTCCGCGATTGTGTGCATTCGCATCTTTTTAATCGCATGGCGACGCGCGGATGGCATTCTCCAGCTGTGGCATTGCCGTCGATCTGTCTCCTGCCTACCTGATATCAATCGTTCTCAAATTGATGTGCGTCTATCAATTCGACGATAACTTTTTATTTTTAATGTCATTACTTCATCGGTAAAGCGTGCGAGATTATAGTCAGACTAAAATCGTAGTCAAGCTTTATGGCCGCCAAGATCGGAAACCGGTGCATGGCGTTCAGTGCGGCTAGCTCCGCAAGCAACACTTGATTTCAACAGTTATTTCTTGCCGGCATTCCTATCCAATTCTCTTAGCCAGGCAAGTTTGTCGCCGATCTTGATTTCCATTCCGCGCGGCACCGGCCGGTACCAGCCAGGCTCCTGCATGCCGTCCGGAATATAAGACTCGCCGGCAGCGTAGGCATCCGGCTCGTCATGCGCATAACGGTAGGCATGGCCATAACCTAATTCTTTCATCAGCTTGGTCGGGGCGTTTCTCAAATGGACCGGCACCTCCCTTGACTTGTCTTTCCTGACGAACGCCATGGCCTGATTGAAGGCGTTGTAACCGGCATTGCTCTTGGGCGCCATCGCCAGGTAAATCACCGCTTGCCCAAGCGCCAGCTCCCCTTCCGGCGAACCCAGACGCTCGAACGTTGCCGCGGCATCGTTGGCAATCTGCATCGCCCGCGGATCGGCCAGGCCGATGTCTTCCCATGCCATTCTGACGATGCGGCGCGACAGGTATTTGGGATCCGCCCCGCCGTCCAGCATCCGGCACAACCAGTACAGCGCACCATCCGGGCTGGAGCCGCGCACCGATTTGTGCAGGGCCGAAATCTGGTCGTAGAAATTGTCGCCGCCTTTATCGAAGCGGCGCGCATTCAGGGTCAGTGCGTTCTGCAAAAACTCGGCGCTGACGGTAGTGGTGCCGGATGAGCTCAGCGCGCTGGCGCTCTGCTCCAGCAAGTTAAGCAGCCGGCGCGCGTCGCCATCCGCATAGCCGATCAGGGTATCGACCGCTGCATCGTCGAACCGGAGATGGGACAGCACCTGCTCTTGCGCCCGCGCCAGCAACTGCTTCAGCTCCGCCTCGGTCAGCGCCTGCAACACATACACTTGCGCCCGCGACAGCAGCGCCGAATTGACTTCGAACGAAGGATTTTCGGTAGTCGCCCCGATGAACGTCACCAACCCGGACTCGGCATACGGCAGCAAGGCATCTTGCTGCGACTTGTTGAAGCGATGAATTTCGTCCACAAACAGGATAGTGTGCTTGCCCTGCGCCAGATTCTGCTCGGCCTGCTCCATCGCCGCGCGTATGTCCTTGACCCCAGAAAACACCGCAGACAGTGCGATGAATTCGCAGTTGAATGCATTTGCCGTCAACCGCGCCAGCGTGGTCTTGCCGACGCCGGGCGGCCCCCACAGAATCATCGAGTGCGGCTTGCCCGACTCGAAAGCCAGCCTGAGCGGCTTGCCCGGACCCAGCAAGTGGCTTTGACCGATCACTTCATCCAGCGTAGTCGGACGCAATGCCTCGGCCAGTGGCGGGGTGGGCTCTACTTTGAAGAGATCGGACATGGCGGGAAAATCAAGTTGTTTGAAGAATAGATGCAGCGAGAGCTTTCAAGCCGCCAGTCCGAGCGCTAAAAACCGTACCGAACTGCCTAAGGCCAGGACGGCGATGTTGCAAATCTCCGCCGCAGATTTTTAGAGGTCGCCTCAATTTGAATTGAACACGTCCGCCCCTTTGGGCGCCACGAATTTAAAGTGGTTAGCCGGCAACGGCGGGTTCTTGACGATGTGCTTGAACGACAGTTGCGACACTTGACCGAACGAATCGCGCAACTCCATCGCTTCCGGCAAGCCATTGCGCAAGCCGATGCCGATGTGGTCGAAGGTCGTGTCCTTGGCTTTGGGAGTCGCTTCCAGCCACTCCACACCGTCCTTGGCCTTGCCCTCTTTCAGCGTGAAATTCTTTTCCAGGTCGTTGCTGCCGAACAGGATCGCCGCCGGTGAGGAGCCGAGCGCATTGCCCAGGCTTTTGGTCGTGACCTGGTTCAGGTCCTTGTCGTAGATATACAGTTTGTCGCCATCCGCCTGCAACACCTGTTCATACGGCTGCTGATAGGTCCAGATGAACTTGCCGGGCCGGGCAAAGATAAAGCTGCCGCTGGAATCGCTAGGCACTTTGGCGGTCTTGCTGGCGCTATCGGATTTAACCAGATGCTGGGTAAACTCGCCCTTGGCCGACTGCGTGCTGCTGACGAACGATTTGAATTGTTCCAGCGCACTGGCGTTGGCCAGCGACGGCAGCATCGCGATCGACAACGCCAGACCGGTTATTTTCACTGTAATTTTCTTTTGCATTTTTACTCCGTATTGGCATTGCCAGCCGGCACCAGGATCTCCCGGTTGCCGTTGGATTGCATGGTTGAGACCAGCCCGCTTTGTTCCATTTGCTCCAATAAGCGGGCCGCGCGGTTGTAGCCGATCCGCAGATGACGCTGCACCAGCGAGATCGAAGCCCGGCGATTTTTGAGCACCACGGCGACCGCCTGATCGTACAGCTCGTCGCCCTCGGTGCCGCCGGTAGCAGCGCCGCCGGCGCCATCGCCGCCCTCTTCGGCAACTCCGCCTTGCAGGATACCTTCGATGTAATTCGGCTCGCCTTGTTCCTTCAGGTAATCGACCACTCTATGCACTTCTTCATCCGACACAAAGGCGCCGTGGACCCGGATCGGCAGCCCGGTGCCGGGCGGCATGTACAGCATATCGCCCATGCCCAGCAAGGCTTCCGCCCCCATCTGGTCGAGAATCGTGCGCGAGTCGATCTTGCTGCTGACCTGGAACGCGATCCGGGTCGGCACGTTGGCCTTGATCAGGCCGGTAATCACATCCACCGACGGCCGCTGGGTCGCCAGGATCAGGTGGATCCCGGCAGCGCGCGCCTTTTGCGCAATACGGGCAATCAGTTCTTCCACCTTTTTGCCGACCACCATCATCAAGTCGGCCAGCTCGTCGATGATGATGACGATGGTCGGCAATTTTTCCAGCGGCTCCGGCGCGTCCGGCGTCAAGCTGAACGGATTCGGGATTTTTTCTTCGCGCTTCTCGGCATCGGCGATCTTCTGGTTATAGCCGGTCAGATTGCGCACGCCCATTTTCGACATCAGCTTGTAGCGGCGCTCCATCTCATTCACCGCCCAGTTCAGCGCATGACCGGCCTGCTGCATATCGGTCACTACCGGCGCCAGCAAATGCGGGATGCCTTCGTAAATCGACAGCTCCAGCATTTTCGGATCGATCAGGATCAGGCGCACCTGTTTGGGATCCGACTTGTACAGCAGCGACAGGATGGTGGCATTAATCCCCACCGACTTACCCGAGCCGGTGGTACCGGCGACCAGCAAATGCGGCATTTTGGCGAGATCGGCCACCACCGGATGACCGGCGATATCCTTGCCGAGCGCGATGGTCAGGCTGGACACGCCGTCGTTATAGACCTTGGAACCGAGGATTTCGGTCAGGCGAACTATTTGCCGCTTCGGGTTCGGCAGCTCCAGGCCCATATAGGTTTTGCCTGGAATCACTTCGACCACACGGATCGAAGTCAGCGACAAGGAGCGCGCCAGATCGCGCGCCAGGCCGACAATCTGGCTGCCTTTGACGCCTGTTGCCGGCTCGATTTCATAGCGCGTAATCACCGGCCCCGGATAGGCCGCCACCACCTTCACCTGGACCCCGAAATCGGACAGTTTCTTTTCGATCAGGCGGCTGGTGAATTCCAGCGTTTCGACGCTGACTGTTTCCTGCGCCGGCGGTGCTTCATCCAGCAAGCCCAGCGGCGGCAGATTGGTATCCGGCAAATCCTGGAACAAGGTGCTTTGCCTTTCTTTTTCGACCCGCTCCGACTTTTGTACCGCCACGATTTGCGGCTCGATCCTGATCGGCGGCGCGACCACGATTTTGGCGCGCTCCTGCACCACCACCTCTTCCCGCTTGACGGCGGCGACCTGTCCGGCTTTACGGTCTTCGCGCGCCAGATACAAATTCTTGAGCCACAGGGCGACGTTTTCCAGACCGGCGCCGATGCGCTCAGCCACCGTCAGCCACGACACATGAAAAAACAGGCTGATGCCGAGCGCAAACAGCAACAGCAGCAGCATGGTGGCGCCGGTGAATCCCAACGCGGTTTGCGCGCCGCTACCGATCAATTGCCCCAGCACGCCGCCCGGCGCCCGCGGCAACTGCATATGCCACGAATACATGCGGGTGTATTCGATCCCCATGCTGCCGACCAGGATCAATACAAAACCGATGCCGCGAATCCAGCTTTCGTGACGATGTTCCGGCTCCGCATCCTGCTCGACCAAAAAGCGATGCGAAATACGCTGGTAACCATTCCACAACGTGCGCAACAGCAGTACGCACCACCACCAGGTCGATGCGCCGAACACGAACAACATCAAGTCGGATACCCAGGCGCCAATCCGCCCGCCCCAATTGTGCAGGCGCGGCACCACGCTGGCATGCGACCAGCCCGGGTCGGTTTTGGAATAACTGGCAAAAATGATGATCAGGTAGACGGTCAGCACCGCAAAGACGATCCAGCGCGCCTCGTACAGCAGTCGAACCAGACGGCTCGGCAACGGCTGCGCGTCTCGCGGCTTGGTATTGCGGGTATAGGCTTCGGTGGTTTTAGTCATAAATTTGGTTGGCGATGCGTGTTTGATATTGCAATGCCAAGATGGTTGGCGTCGCTACAAACACAAGGCGAAATTATGCACTGAATCTCAGGCCAAACAGCTAAGTTCTTTACTTTGTCTTGCAGCGTGGTTTTTATATTAAAGACAGAAATCCGGTTCGCGATGGCGATAGTATTTTGCCCTGATTCGCACGCCTGGCCGGCAGCTCGTCTATAATCTTACGGAGTTTTTGGGCCTTATTTTGATGTTCCCGACCGTATTTATCCTCCGCAATTGACGATACAACCACATCAGACGCCCGCCCCAACATCTGTTCACCCGAGGCACTAATGACCACTACCAAACCCGCCAAGCATGCTCATGTATTAATTCTCGGTTCCGGCCCGGCCGGCTACAGCGCCGCTGTATATGCCGCGCGCGCCAACCTGAAACCGGTGTTGATTACCGGCGTCGAGCAAGGCGGTCAACTGATGACCACCACCGATGTCGAAAACTGGCCTGGCGATCCGCACGGGGTGCAAGGACCGGAACTGATGCAGCGCCTGCTGAAGCACGCGGAAGAGTTCAAGACTGAAATCATTTTCGACCATATCCACACCACCAAGCTGTCGGAAAAGCCATTCCGCCTGATCGGCGATTCCGGCGAATACACCTGCGACGCGCTGATCATCGCGACCGGCGCCTCGGCCCAGTACCTCGGTCTGCCGTCGGAAGAAGCCTTCATGGGCAAAGGCGTCTCGGCCTGCGCCACCTGCGACGGCTTCTTTTACCGCGGCCAGGAAGTAGCGGTGGTCGGCGGCGGCAACACCGCGGTCGAAGAAGCGCTGTATCTATCCAATATCGCCACCAAGGTCACGCTGATCCACCGCCGCGAGAAGTTCCGCGCCGAACCGATCCTGGTCGACCGCCTCAACGCCAAAGTGGCGGAAGGCAAGATCGAAATCAAATACAACCATACGCTGGATGAAGTGACCGGCGACGATAGCGGCGTCACCGGCATCAACATCAAGTCGGCCGTCGATGGCCGCATCACCCCGATCAAGCTGCATGGCGTTTTCATTGCCATCGGCCACAAGCCGAACACCGGCATTTTCGAGGGCCAACTCGAGATGCACAACGGCTACATCAAGACCAAGACCGGCCTCGAAGGCATGGCCACCGCCACCAGCGTGCCAGGCGTGTTCGCCGCCGGCGACGTTCAGGACCATGTCTATCGCCAGGCGATCACCAGCGCCGGCACCGGCTGCATGGCGGCACTGGATGCGCAACGCTTCCTGGAAGACTGAGTTTTCCGGCTTAAATGACGCGCTGATCAGGGGCAGAGTTTTTCGCAGCCTATTAACCCTGCCCCTGGTTATCGCCTAACGAAGCAAACCGGCCGCTCTCCAGAATTCATCGTCAATCAAGAAGATCCCCCATGTCCGGCCCGATCAAGGATTTCAGCGCCCTCAAATCGCTGCGCAAGGATTTAAAAGCGCAGGATGAAGCGCGCCAGGCTGCTGCCGCCGAACGCCAACGCCGCGAACAGGAAGCGCGGCGCGAAGCCGACCTGTTCCGCAGCAGCATCGGCGCGGTCAAACCGCTGACGCCGCCCGACAAACTCACGCCCAGCGTCCCACGCCCGCAACCCATTGCGCGCCAGCATCTGGCCGACGAACAAGCGGCCTTGCAGGAATCGCTGTCGGATGAATTCACCATCGACACCCTGCTCGACAGCGACGCGTCGCTCAGTTTTGCCCGCAGCGGCATCGGTCCCGACGTATTGCGCAAATTGCGGCGCGGCCATTGGGTGATCCAGCAAGAACTCGACCTGCACGGCATGCGCCGCGACGAAGCACGCGAAGCGCTCGCCGAATTCCTCCGGCTGGCCGCCAAACGCGGCTGGCGCTGCGTGCGCATCATTCACGGCAAGGGGCTCGGCTCGATCAACAAGGAGCCGGTCTTGAAAGCCAAGGTGCGTAACTGGCTGGTGCAAAAGGAAGAGGTGCTGGCCTTTTGCCAGGCGACTGCGGCCGAGGGTGGCGCCGGGGCATTGGTGGTGTTGCTGAAGGGACAGACTTAAGGCCGCCCTGAGGCAAGCTGCCGGCCCTCCTCCCGGGCAATATCAAACGCTTGCTGAAGCACGCCCAGATCGCCAATATGGTTGGCAAGCAGCAGGATCAAGGCCGCGTTTGCCGCCGCACTTTGCTGCGGCGAGAAATCACGATGCATGTCGATCAGTTGCGCATAGAAATCATCAGCTTGGTCGATGTTGGGGCGCGTATTTAATTCGGGTTTTGACATTTTTTCCTCACGCTACCGAAGTTTCTACCAGGTTTCGGGTTGCGCGCATGACGGCATCCCGCACCAATCCCGCGTCAAACTGCCGCCACCGCGCACATACGTGCTGGTCCGGACGAAGCAGGTAATAAGTCCCGGGAACGGCATCAAATCTTTTTGCCAGCAGTCCTTCGACATCTACTATCACGTCAAACCCTTCCAGCTTGAGTCCTGCCGATTGCGGCGGCACCACCACCAATTGTTTCAGGTGAATATCGCGGAAATCGAAAGAGGACAGCCTTGCGACACTGGCGGAATCGTAAAAATAGATGCCGGCAAACTCGTTGCCGACACAGGCGCTAAACCAGTGCGATTGGCCTTGAACAATGACAGGAGCGTCAGCGATAGCGGCCCCAGGCACCATCGCGCCATTGAACACATCCCGATCCTTGGTATTGAGCGAACTATCAAACAGCGTCGCCGGTTTTGAAAGACGGCCGCTGTTCACCAGTTGCCGGGCAAAATCGTATTTCTTCGCCAGTCGCAGCGTCGCATCCCGGAAGCTGCGGCTGATGTCGCTTTTTGGCGTGATGAAATCGGTCGCCCGGGTCGAATGCAGAATGTTTTCGTCGGCTGCGTATTCGCGCTCTTCCGCATAGCTGTCCAGCAGCGTCTGCGGAGCTTTGTTCTGCAGCACCAGCTTCAGCTTCCAGGCCAGGTTTTCGGCATCTTGCACGCCGCTATTGGCGCCGCGCGCGCCGAATGGCGATACGCCGTGGGCGGCGTCGCCGGCAAAGAAAACACGCCCGTGGCGAAACTTATCCATGCGCAAACAAGAGAAGGTATAGACGCTCACCCACACCAGCTCGAATTCGACATCGTTGCCAAGCAGCGCTTGCACGCGAGGAATGACTTTTTCCGCTTGTTTTTCCGCAATCGGATCGGCATCCCACCCAAGCTGGAAATCGATGCGCCACATATTGTCCGGCTGGCGGTGCAGCAACACCGATTGATTCGGATGAAACGGCGGATCAAACCAGAACCAGCGCTCGCTCGGAAAATCCGCTGTCATTCTGATGTCGACAATCAGGAAGCGATCACGAAAGGTGCGTCCCTTGCTTTCCAATCCGGATAAATGGCGTACAGAACTGCGTGCGCCGTCGGCAGCAACGACATAGTCGCATTGCAATTGATACGGGCCGTTCGGTGTTTCGATTGTCAGTTCGGCGTGCTCTTCGTTTTGCACTATGCCGGAGACTTTATTTTTCCAGCGCAAATCGATATTGGGCAATTCCTGAGCCCGATCCAACAGATATCCCTCAACGTAATACTGCTGGAGGTTAATGAAGGCAGGCCTCCGATGCCCGGATTCCGGCAGCAGATCAAAGGAATACACCATCTGATCCTGGAAAAAGACCTTCCCGACATTCCAGGAAACCCCTTTCTCAGCCATGCGGTCACCGCATCCCAAGCGATCAAAAATCTCCAGCGAACGCTTGGCAAAGCAAATCGCCCGCGACCCGGTCGACAGCGTGCAATCGTCATCCAGCACCACCGTTGCCACCCCTTGCTGCGCCAGGTCGATCGCGGTCGCCAGGCCGACCGGGCCGGCGCCGACGATAACGACCGGATGGTGCACAGGCGGTACCGGCGGCATGACATCCTCATCGGGCGATTTCACGTATGCAAACGACAGCTGCTGATATTCCTTTTCCATGGTCTCGCTCCGCATCGAAGAAATAAGTATTTTGCTGGTGTGGCTAACCCGGATCAGTCCTGCAACGCATGCCACATTTCCTGGTCCCGCTCCGCAGTCCAGATGCGCGGATGCTTGATGCCGCTGGCTTCATCCACCGCACGCGCCACATCGAACGGCAGACAATGCTCGTAAATAAACACATGACCGAACTTGGGGTCCATCTTGCTGCGGGTATGCGCCATCGCCTCTTTCAGCGATTTGCCGGCGGCAACCGCTTCCTTTGCGCTTTGCAGCAAGGTGGTGACGAAATCCTTGGTGTAATCGAGGCCCTGCTTGACCTGTTCCGGATTCATCAGCGCCGGACCGCGGCCCGGCACCAGTTTTTCCGCGCCCAGTGCGCGCAGCGCTTCCAATGTGGCAGGCCATTCTTCCAGCTGGGCGTCGCCGGTATAGGCAGCGGCTTCGTACTCGACCAGGTCGCCGGAGAAGCAAATCTTTTGCGAAGGAATCCAGGCAATCGTGTCGCCCTTGGTGTGTCCCATGCCGATGTGCATCAGCTTCACTTCCAGCCGCCCCATGAAAATGCTCATTTCTTTCTCGAACACCATGCTGGGCCAGGTCAGCCCCGGCACCGATTCGACACCCGCGAACAGACGTGGAAAGCGTTCGATCTCCGACTGCATGTCCTGCGCCCCGCGCTCGACGATCATTTCGTAGGTGCCGCGCGATGCGATCACCTGTTCGCAGCCCTCGTTGAAATACGCCGAAGCCCCCAGTACACGCACCGCGTGATAGTGGCTGAGTACGACATATTTGATCGGCAGATCGGTCACGCTACGGATATGTTTGATCAGCTCTTGCGCCATCAGCGGCGTGGCGGTGGTGTCAATCACCATCACACTGTCGTCACCGATGATGACGCCGGAATTGGGATCGCCTTCGGCGGTGTAGGCATAGGCGTTATCGGACAGCTTGATGAAGCTGGTTTTCTTCTGTTCGAGGTCGGCCTGTGAAGCAAATTTCTTTTCGCTAGTCATAATTTCCTTGAGAGTAGATCAACAAAATGTGTGAGTGGCAAAGGTCGCTTGCCTTATCTTCGTCCCCGGCAAAGCGATTGAAGAATACCATGATATTTAAACAATAATGAATCCGTTAGTTTATATCTAAATCCAATAATAGATGAATATCGGATATAAAATTGCCCAGGATATTTATGGAGTACGCATTGGAAAAACCGCAACGCAATATTCAGTCAATCGAAGTCGGCGGGCAACTCTTGCTCGCATTATTGAGGAACGGGGGCCAGATGCTATTGCGGGATCTTGCGCATGAAGCGGGAATGCCGCCGGGCAAAGCCCATCCTTACCTGGTGAGCTTCGGCAATTTGGGACTGGTGCAGCAGGATGACGTCACCGGTCAATACGAACTGGGGCCGCTGGCCTTGCAACTCGGCCTGGCCAGCCTGCGCCGACTCAATCCGCTCAAGGAAGCCGAAGCCGATGTCAAGGCGCTGGCGGCAAAGACAGGACAAGGCATTTTCATCTCGATTTGGGGCAATCTGGGGCCAACCGTGGTGCGGCTGGAAGAGTCCAATTATCCGATCCATGTGAGCATCCGCAACGGTACGGTCATGTCCTTGGCCAACACAGCCACCGGACAAATTTTCTCGGCCTTCATGCCCCTCAAATTAATCGAAAAAATGATGCTGGATGACTTGCCACGACTGGCGGGCGGCGCCAGCGTCACCCATGAAACCGTCAAGAAATTCGAGCAATCGTTAATTGATGTGCGGCGCCGAGGACTGGCACGGGTGGTCGGCCATCCGATCCCCGGCGTCAATGCGCTGAGCGCCCCGGTGTTCGACCACAACGGCAATATCGTTCTCGCCATTACAGCGATGGGGATCACAGGCGTCTTTGATCCCGCATGGAAAGGCGACATGGCGACGGCGCTGCGTGCCTGCGCCGGCAACATTTCCGCCAGACTGGGATACACCTCGACAGCCGGGAAATCCGACCGTTTAAAACCGTGAGACGAGCTGCCAAATGCCTACCCAAATGCGCCGGACCTGTCTGATTGCGGTAATGGGCTGCCTGCTGGCAGCCTGCGTTCCGCGCCTTCCTTCGCCCGCTCCTGTACAGATACCTGCCGGTTTTCCCGAGTCCGCTTACCGGCAAGCCGAAGCGCGCGGGATCAAGGTGCTGCGCGTGGATCCCGACAGATCGCTGGTCACCATCGAGGTGCGTCGCGCCGGCGCGCTGGCGCGCCTGGGTCACGACCATGTCGTCGCCAGCCATAACGTGAGAGGCTATGTCTCGCTAGAGGAAGGACGGGCCGACCTGTACCTGCCGCTCGATCGCCTGGTGGTCGACGAACCTGCCCTGCGCGCCGAAGCCGGGTTCGACACCCACCCGTCGGCTGAAGCAATCGAAGGCACGCGCAGCAATATGCTGGAGAAAGTCCTGGAGTCCGAACGCTTTCCATACGTGCTGATTCATGCCGCTCGCAGCGCTGGCGATCCGTCGAAGTTGAGCGTAGCTATCACACTCCACGGCACCACGCGGACGTTTGAGATTCCGGCGCAGATTGAAACCGTTGCGGGCGGAATCGCGGCAAGCGGACGAATGACGTTCAATCAAAGCGATTTCGGGATCGCCCCCTACTCCATTCTCAATGGCGCGCTCCAGGTGCAGGATCGTTTGGATTTGCATTTCCGGATTCTGGCTGGAGACAAATAGCGCCGCCGGATGCAGGAATATCCCCCCAACAAAAAACGCTCTCAATTTAGAGAGCGTTTTTTTATCTCCGCGTGAAATCAGACGTTTTGGATTGCACAAAAACTAAATGTTAAAGCAAGTTAAAAATTCCCTGTGAGCAACACATAGTTGAGATATATTTACATACAGAAACATTTCTATCTCGCAATTAACCGCGAGATAGAGGACAAAACTATTCAGATTCGACAACACGCATTGCAGTAACAGATTCAAAACTCAGTGAAGTATCCCTAGGGTTCATACATTCATAAGGAAGATTCGTCATGCAAGTGAAGGTCAAAAGTGTTTTTCTGGGTTTCTTGTTTTCAGTGTTTTGCCTGCCTGTCCTGGCTGAAGAAGGAGTGACCGCTACCGAGATCAAATTGGGGCAATCAACGTATCTGACAGGCGCAATGGCAGAGTTGGGCAACGACTTTAAAGTTGGCGCGGAGTTGTATTTCAATGAAGTGAACCAGGCCGGCGGCGTTTTCGGCAGAAGAATCCAGCTCACCACCTTGGACGATGCCTATGATCCGAAGCGCGCATTGGACAACGCGAAACAACTCCAGCAGTCCGGCGTCTTCGCCCTATTCCAGTTCGCCGGAACCGGCTCAGTGCTGGCGGTGGCTCCTTTTGCGGCAGCACAGAAAATCCCGCTGGTCGCCGCCATTGCGACCGGTCCGAAATTGCGTGCCAGCTTGAATCCGTACACGTTTTATGTGCGGCCTGGTAACTCGGAAGAGTACGAAGGCATCGTCAAAAACCTGGCCACCATCGGCGTCAAGAACGTCGCCATCGTCTATATCGATGAGGCGTATGGAGAAGAGGGATTGGACGCGATCACGTCCATCATGAAAAAGTACCAGCTCAAACCCTACGTAGCGGCATCGCTGAAAAAGAATGGCGACGGCGCCGAAGCTGCAGTCAAAACAATCATTGAAAAGGCGCCGCAGGCCATCATCCTGGTGACCTTGCCGCAGTCAACCAAAGCATTCATGCAGTCTTACGCCAAATCGCGCCCAGTCACCCAAATTTACACGCCCTCCGCAGGCCTTCCTCCCGGCTTGATCAAGGAGTTGGGAACCAGTGCTTCCGGCATCGCCATGACGCGCGGCATGCCCTACGAGATGAACGATACCGTGCGCATAGTCAAGGAGTACCAAACTGCGGCGAAGCGCGCCAACTTGGCTGGTTTTACCGGCAACCAACTGGAAGGATATTTGAATGCAAAGGTGCTGGTCGAAGCCTTGCACAGAGCAGGGAAAAATCTGACGCGCGAAGGACTGGTTCAAGCCTTGGAAAGCATGTCGGCGTATGACGCAGGCGGGTTTTCCGTAAAGTTCTCCAAAACCAATCACGCCGCATCTTCTTCTATCGATTTAGTTGTTGTTGGAAAGTCGGGGCGCATCATTTATTAATTGCCTCATGCATCAGTAGCCTTTTGTATTAGTCGTCTTATTGATTAGCCGCTCATTTTACAAGGTGAACATTTTGAAAAATCTATCCATGTCGTTGTTGCTGTGTTCATGCGCTGCTTTGGTCCAGGCACAGCAGGTGCCTGAACCAAAAGCATTTCAGTATTCGACTATCGACGCGCTGCTGGACGGCGCTTACGAGGGAAGTTATACGGTCGACCAGCTCAAGCAGAAAGGGAATTTCGGGATTGGCACATTTAATCGCGTGGATGGCGAACTGGTCTTGGTCGATGGCGAGGTCTACAAGGCGAAATCGGATGGGACCGTGGAACTGGCGGCCGCATCCGAGATGACACCGTTTGCGGTGGTCACCACTTTCCCTACTGCGGGGGAGGTCAAATACACGGTGACCACTCCGACCACGCTGAAGGAGCTGGAAGACTTATTAGACAAGGGGCTGGAAAATAAAAACGTCTTCTATGCGATACGGATAGAAGGTGATTTCAAGCAAATGACCGCGCGCGCCATTTCACCGCAGGACAAACCGTATAAGCCGCTGGCTGAAGTTGCGAAGACACAATCCGTATTTCACTATTCGGATACCAATGGCGTATTGGTCGCTTTCCGCAGCCCCAACTTCAGCAAGGGCTTCAATGTCACCGGTTATCACTGGCATTTTCTTTCCGGCGACAAGAAAACCGGCGGTCATGTCCTGAACCTGGCCATGACCAAAGGCGTTATCAAGATCACGCCGGTATCGGACATCGAAATTAAAATCCCGACCAGCGACATGTTTGCAAACACCAATCAATCCATCGACCGTTCAAGCGAACTGAAAATGGTCGAGGGCCTGCGCAAGAATTAAGAATTTGCTGATGCCTTGATATGTTGACCGTTGCACTAAACAAGATCGGCACGGGAGTGGTGCGATGGCAAAAATACTCCTCCTTATAACAAAAAACGCCACCGATCACGGTGGCGTTTTTTGTTTCCATGCCCTGATGCGCAGAACTGGGGCTAGTGGACTGTTACAGTCCACTAATTAACTAAAGAATCAAGCTTTGGTGCCGGCACGATGACTAGGCGCGTCGCAGGGTCTGTTTTTTGTAAAAATTGAGCAATTGAATCGACCGTAACCGTGTCAATTTTGTCTGCAAAACGCCGTTCGTTCGGATGGTCATCGAACGCGATATTTGCACGAAACATGCGACCGCCTAAGCGGGTCGCTGGACCGAGTTTGAGAGTGGTTGGCTGATAATCCATCAACTTTAACCACTGCTGCGCTTTTTCCCGCGTATCCATCTTGATTTTCTCGGACAACGCAGATGCTAATACCTCAAGTACCCATTGATTCGAGTTTTCATAACGTGTCGAGAACGGATATGCCAGCATGTTGTAGTTAGGCGAAAACAAAGTCAGATATTGAGTCCGGTCCGAGAGCTTCGCCATGAGACTACTTTGAATCTCTTTCGACGGAATAATCAATAACGATTCATAGGTAAAGGGGCTGTCCAAGAAAAAATTGGCCAAGCCTTCCTGCCACAAATCCGAATGGGCTGTACCGCATGCGTTGAGCAAATGCATGGTGCGCCAATTGCCTGTAACTGGATCCTTGCGCACAAATCCAACGTGCGAATAACGCAGGCCGTATTTTGAAAGGTCTTGCCCTACGCGTGCGACCAGGGCTACCTGAGGCTGTTCTTTGTCCAATGCTGCCAACAGTTCGTTAGCGCTGCTAAAGGCCATGCGTGCAGACTCTGGGCTGGGAGCGATTTCTTCGCAAGTTTGCCCGGCAAAAACAGTGCCATGTAGGGCCATGCCAAGAGCAATGCTGCATAAAGAGGTACGTAAAGCACGCAACATGCAGACCTCCCTTATTGCGAAAGCTTGGATTGATGTAGTAGCGCCTCACCTGCGGCATTTGGTACAAATGCCAACATCTTTCCCGAGGCAACCAAGGCATAGCCTGTCGACTCGGCGACCACCTTAACGCTGGTACCGACCGACACACCAAGCTGCTTCACCAAGGAGGCGCTTGTTTTAAGCACCGCCTTGCTGCCATTAACCGTATTTTCCACAACGATCTCAACGCTATTGCCGGCAACCATTGTCACGCCTGCGATAATAAATGCCGCCCCTGTAACAAAGAAGGCGCTAGCTGCAATAGGCCCGCCTTTGACGGATGCGAGTGGTGATCCCGCAATGCTGGCGGCTCCACTGCCAATGGCTTTACTACCGTCTTGTATATCAGCGTGTGATGCCAGTGGGATAAGTGAAACAAATATCGCAATTGCAAAACGCATGTTGTTAAGGGTCATATTTATTCTCAAATGGGTAAGGTACGAGGCTTCTTAGTCGAAAGGAAATTTACTGCTGACTACTTTTAGGCTTGAGAAATTTACGACGTACAAAGAAAGCCACTCCGACACTCACGCCAAAGATAATTATTTGGAATACCCAGGCCAATAAAAAGGGCCGCTGGGAGAGCATCGCGCTTATGGCATAGGTATTCAATACAAGCACACAGCCCACACTTGCAAATGCAACCAGAAAAAATCCGATTAGCATCCAAAATAATCTGTTTTTCTCAGCCGATCGAGCAGATCTGAAATACCAAACAGCTACGAACAAGCCCGTGATTGCATACAGCATATGATTCTTCTTCCGTGCGCCAACCGCTTTCCTAAACTAAGCAATTAACCGCGCAACAAAAAAGCCCGCCGAAGCGAGCTTTGATAATTACCAATACAGGAGCTGATTCTCGGGACCCAGTTCTATTTGAAAAGTGGCCCCTACGAGAAGCGAATCAACTCTTGTATTGGCAGTCACGTCTTGCATGGACGTAACAGACGACGAACGCATCATATGCTGAGCTTACATGCAGCGCAAGAATTTATTTTTGCCCCTTGCTGATTACAAGCAGCAGATCGATCTGTCCGCGCCTGGCCACTGTTAGCCGTTGCACGCCCGACTGAAGGAGGAATTAGGTAGGTTTCTCAGCATACGTTCGTAACTCCCAAGTTCCGCAACGATCCGCCTCACGAAGCGATTAGGGGAGCTTGTTCAGTGAATTTTTATTGCGGAATTAACCTGCACACCCTACTGCCGGCCGCGTACCCGGTCATAACGACTCGCACAGCAATAGCCATTGGGTGATCGATACGTACAGCGCTGGGGAAAATCGGCAAACGATCAGCCTGATGTCAAAAAAATCCCCTCAGAAAAGAAAAACGCCACCGATTAGGGTGGCGTTTAATTTTTTACTGCTCGCTAAAATCACATATAACTGATGGATCTTAAGCGTGATTCTTGGCGGAGAGGGTGGGATTCGAACCCACGGTACGATTTAACGTACGCTTGATTTCGAGTCAAGTACATTCGACCACTCTGCCACCTCTCCGGTTTTCGGTCGACTTGCTGAAGTTACTGCAGCAAAGCGCAAGATTGTAGCAGACTCTTTTTAATTTTGGAATCCCTTTTTTATCACGCAATGCTGCAACAATCGGCGGCATCAAATACTTAGGCGCTCAACCGGGTAATGCCGCCCATATAGGGATGCAGCACTGCCGGAATTTCTACGCTGCCGTCGGCTTGCTGATAATTCTCCAGCAGCGCGACCAGTGTCCGCCCTACCGCCAGACCGGAGCCATTGAGGGTGTGGACCAACTCAGGCTTGCCCTGGGCATTGCGGAAGCGGGCTTGCATGCGGCGTGCCTGGAATGCTTCGCAATTGGATACCGACGAAATCTCGCGGTAAGTGTTTTGTGCCGGCAGCCACACTTCGAGATCGTAAGTTTTGGCGGCGCCGAATCCCATGTCGCCAGTGCATAGCGAAACCACGCGGTATGGCAGCCCGAGCTTCTTCAAAATGTTTTCGGCGTGAGCGACCATTTCTTCCAGCGCTTCATACGATTTCTCCGGATGCACGATTTGCACCATTTCAACCTTGTCGAACTGGTGCTGGCGAATCATGCCGCGCGTATCGCGGCCGTAGCTGCCGGCTTCCGAACGGAAGCATGGCGAATGTGCGGTCATTTTGAGCGGCAGGGTTTCGCCGGCGACGATTTCATCGCGCACGGTATTGGTCAACGGCACTTCGGCGGTCGGGATCAAATACAACGCCGCACTGTCGGCAACTTGCTCAGCCTCCTGGCCGCCTTTTTTTACCGCGAACAAATCTTCTTCAAACTTCGGCAACTGGCCGGTGCCGCGCAGCGAATCGGCATTCACGATGTAAGGCGTATAGCACTCGGTGTAACCGTGCTCGGCGGTATGCGTGTCCAGCATGAATTGCGCCAGCGCCCGGTGCAGGCGGGCGATGCCACCTTTCAGCACGGCGAAACGCGAACCGGTCAATTTGGCAGCGACGTCGAAA
This sequence comes from Paraherbaspirillum soli, assembly GCF_042654985.1. Lineage (NCBI taxonomy): Bacteria > Pseudomonadati > Pseudomonadota > Betaproteobacteria > Burkholderiales > Oxalobacteraceae > Paraherbaspirillum > Paraherbaspirillum soli. The sequence goes on from NZ_JBHSMT010000013.1 coordinate 504,692, forward strand.
TCCAGGCCCAGCGCGCCGCCGACATCGACGTGATCGCGCACTTCGAAATCGAAGCTGCGCGGGGTGCCAACTTTGCGTACTTCGATGTTGCCGGATTCATCCTGGCCGACCGGGACCGATTCATGCGGCAGATTCGGCACTGCCAGCAGGAACGCGCTGACCTGCTCCTGCACCTGGTCCAGCCGGCTTGCCGATGCCTTCAGCTCGTCGCCGATGCCGGCGACTTCCGCCATCACCGCGGAGGCATCTTCGCCCTTCCCTTTCAGCATGCCGATCTGTTTGGATAGCGTATTGCGCCGGCCTTGCAGTTCTTCAGTACGGGTCTGGATTTGCTTGCGCTCGGCTTCCAATGCATTAAAGCCGTTGACGTCGAGCTGGAATTTGCGCGTAGCCAGACGGTCGGCAACGGAGGCGATGTCTTTGCGAAGAAGTTGAATATCGATCATGGGCTTAATTGGACAAATAAATAAGCCGCCATTGTACCAAGCTCAATGGGCATTACGACGACCGCCGCCGGTTCGGATTTCAACATTCGATGGCAAGACCGTATGATGGCGATTGTGCGAACCTGTAGGCACTCCTTAATCAAGCCAATCATGGACAAAATAGACAAACAAATCCTCGCCATCCTGCAAGAGGATGCGAACGTACCGGTCGCAGAAATCGCCGAGAAAGTTAACCTTTCATCTACGCCATGCTGGCGCCGCATTCAGAAACTGGAAGAAGACGGGGTCATCATGCGCAGAGTCGCGCTGCTCGACGCCGACAAGTTGAACGTCGGCGTCACGGTGTTCGTGCTGATCAAGACCAATCAGCACAACGCCACCTGGTATGAACAATTCAGCAATACGGTAAAGATGATTCCCGAGGTGGTCGAGTTTTACCGAATGAGCGGCAACATTGATTATCTGCTGCGGGTGGTGGTGCCGAATATCGCCGGCTACGATGCGGTGTATCAAAAACTGACCCAATCGAGCGCCCTGTTCGACGTCAATGCAAGCTTCGCAATGGAGCAAATCAAACACACCACCGCCCTGCCGCTGGGCTATGCCAATCTCACATGAAAAAACGGATCAAGATCGGCAATGATCTTGATCCGTTTTGGTCGGTTTTGATCCGGCAAATTGCGTCGCGTAAAACTACAGCGCCTGCCCCATCTTCTCGAATGCCTGCCCCATGTCGCTGATCAGATCGTCAATATTTTCAAGACCGACATGGACCCTGATCAACGGGTTTTGATAAGTCGTGGCTGAAGCAACACGGGTTGGCGGTTTATCCAGCGGCAGCGCCAGGCTTTCGAAACCGCCCCATGACAAGCCGATGCCGAACAATTGCAGGCTGTCGAAAAACTTGCACAGCGCGGCACGGCCGACCGGCTTCAATTCAATCGTGAACAGGCCGCTGGCGCCAAGGAAGTCGCGCGACCACAAGCGATATCCCGGGTCGGACGGCAACGCCGGATGCAGCACGCTTTCGACCAGCGGCTGGGTGCGCAGATATTCGGCCAGCTGGATCCCGCTTTCCCAATGCTGACGCAGGCGCACCGCCATGCTGCGCATACCGCGCAAGGCCAGATAGATATCGTCGGGACCGGCAGTTTGACCGAAATCATGGGCACCCTGCTTCAGGATCGGCCAGCTGCGCTCGTTGGCGCTGGCCACGCCCAGCAATGCGTCCGAGTGGCCGACGATGTATTTGGTGGCGGCGTGGATCGAGACATCGACGCCATGTTCGAACGGTTTGAAATACAGCGGCGTGGCCCAGGTGTTATCCAGCAGCACAAAGGCGCCGGCCTTATGCGCCTCCTCGGCAATTGCCGGAATATCCTGCACTTCAAAAGTCCATGACCCCGGCGACTCGACAAACACCACGCGGGTGTTCGGCCGCATCAGGGTCCGGATCTCGCCGCCGATCAAGGGATCGAAAAACTCGACCTCGATTCCCATCCGCCGCAATACATGATCGGCAAAAGTACGGGTCGGGCCATAGACACTGTCGGTCATCAGCACGTGATCGCCGCTTTTGACAAAGGCCATCAGGCTATGGGTGCAGGCCGACAGCCCGGACGGAAATACCAGCGCGTTGTGACCGCCTTCGAGGGTGGTGATCGCCTGCTCGAACGAGCGCGTGGTCGGAGTGCCGAAACGGCCATAGTTCGCCATCGGATTGTCCACCTGGCGGCTGGCTTCCCAATCCTCCAGATTGTCGGCAATGATGGTCGAGCCGCGGAATACCGGCGTATTCACCATCCCGCTAAAACGCGACGGCTCGCGTCCGGCGTGCACCAGCTGGGTGTCGGCATGGGTGCTCGCAGCTTGCGCTGGAGACGAAACTGAAGAAATATCGGAAGACATGAAAAGCACCCCATCTGAACTGCACGGCGACATTGCCAAGCTCTAGTTTAATAATGGTGGAGCGAAAAATTATCGCAATTTGTGCTGAAAATTCGCATATCCATAGAATATTTTTCCAATGTTTCACAAGATCAAGCAATTTCAATGTCAAATAACTATCAACTGATAACTTTAAGCAATACTCCTCTTTCCCGCCGACTAATATGCAATGCATATTAATATCCAACAAATCATATATTTGACATGGCGTTATGGCCAAGGCACTCTAGCAGCCTGTCGGGCTTAGGAGTAATCGGCTGCAAAAACGCCTGAGCGGTCCATATTTCACCAATATTTTTTCCAATAGTCCCGCTATTGGAAAAAATATCGGCAAAATCTGTCCTCGCCCAGCCATTTTTTCGCTTCGATTCCCTAAGTCCGACAGGCTGCTAGCCACAGCGTTCAAGCCCATCATTCTGGAGAAGTCGATCATGCCGCAATATCGTTCCCGCACCACCACCCACGGCCGCAACATGGCTGGCGCTCGCGCACTGTGGCGCGCCACCGGCATGAAGGACGGCGACTTCGATAAGCCGATCATTGCGGTGGTCAATTCGTTTACTCAATTCGTCCCCGGCCACGTCCACCTGAAGGATCTGGGCCAAATGGTGGCACGCGAAATCGAAGCCGCAGGCGGCGTCGCCAAGGAGTTCAACACCATTGCGGTGGACGACGGCATTGCGATGGGTCACGGCGGCATGCTGTACTCGCTGCCGTCGCGCGAGCTGATCGCCGATTCGGTCGAATACATGGTCAACGCGCACTGTGCCGATGCCATGGTGTGCATCTCCAATTGCGACAAAATCACCCCCGGCATGTTGATGGCGGCGATGCGGCTGAACATCCCGGTGGTATTCGTTTCCGGCGGTCCGATGGAAGCCGGGAAATATCTCGACAAGTCAGCCGGACTGGCGGCCGGCGAACAAAAGATCGTCAAGATCGACCTGGTCGACGCCATGATCAAGGCCGGCGATTCCTCCGTCAGCGATGCCGACATTGCCGAAATCGAACGCTCGGCCTGTCCGACTTGCGGCTCCTGCTCCGGCATGTTTACCGCCAACTCGATGAATTGCCTGACCGAAGCGCTGGGGCTGGCACTGCCCGGCAACGGCACCATCCTCGCCACCCATGCCGACCGCAAGGAACTGTTCCTGCGCGCCGGACGGCTGATCGTCGAACTGGCCAAGCGCTATTACGAGCAGGACGACGTCTCGGTCCTGCCGCGCAGCATCGCCACCAAAGCTTCGTTTGAAAATGCAATGACTCTGGACGTCGCGATGGGCGGTTCGACCAACACGGTCCTGCATTTGCTGGCCGCGGCACAAGAAGCCGAAGTCGAATTCAAGATGGTCGACATCGACCGCATCTCGCGCCACGTGCCTTGCCTGTGCAAGGTGGCGCCGATGACCGACAAATATCATATCGAAGACGTGCATCGCGCCGGCGGCATCATCAGCATCCTGGGCGAGCTGGCCCGCGCAGACTTGCTAGACACCAGCCGGCCAACTATCCACAGCAAGACCCTGGCCGACGCCATCGCCGATAACGACATCACCCAAACCCGGAATCCTGCCGCCCACAAACTGTTTAGCGCCGCTCCCGGCGGCGTGCCGACACAGGTCGCGTTTTCGCAAGAAAAACGCTTCGCCAGTCTGGACATGGACCGCAGCAACGGCTGCATCCGCGACAAGGCCCATGCGTACTCGCAGGACGGCGGTTTGGCGGTGTTGCATGGCAATCTGGCGGAGAACGGCTGCATCGTCAAAACCGCCGGCGTCGACGAAAGCATCCTCAAGTTCACCGGCCGCGCCCGCGTGTTCGAAAGCCAGGACGATGCAGTGGAAGCCATCTTGGGCGACGTGGTCCAGGCCGGCGACGTCATCATCATTCGCTACGAAGGCCCGAAAGGCGGCCCCGGCATGCAGGAAATGCTGTACCCGACTTCCTACATCAAATCCAAGGGACTGGGCAAATCCTGCGCGTTGTTTACCGATGGCCGCTTCTCCGGTGGCTCATCGGGTCTGGTGATCGGTCACGCCTCGCCGGAAGCGGCCGAAGGCGGCGCGATCGGTCTGGTCGAAAACGGCGATACGATCGAGATCGACATCCCCGAACGCCGGATACACCTGAAAATCAGCGATGCAGAGCTGGCGCAACGGCGCGCCGCGATGGAAGCCAAAGGCAAGCACGCCTGGAAGCCGGTCGACCGCCAGCGTTACGTGTCACAGGCCTTGCAAGCCTATGCGGCGATGGCGACCTCGGCCGACCGCGGAGCGGTGCGCGATATCAGCCAGTTGAAGCGTTAATTGTCGTCATTGCAAACGTTGTCGCAGCGTTTGCAGACGCATCAAAGAGGCCGGAGCAATTCCGGCCTCTTTTTTATTGGGATGCACGCCAAGTAGGGCGGAAAAGCTCAGCGTTATCCGCCGTTTCAGCAATTTCAGCCACGGGAGGCACATCAAACGGCGGATAAGTTGGCAACTAAGGCTACGCTCATCCGCCCTACCCGATATGTTAAAGTTGCAAACCAATTTCCCGACCATCCCAATCACTTTAGTAGCGAATAGTTATGGCAGTTCCTGCAACGCCCTCCCTGGATCAGGCTTTCCCAGCAGTCAAAAAGGTAGTCGTCATCGGCGGCGGTCCCGCCGGCCTGATGGCGGCCGAGATATTGGCTGGCGGCGGCGTGCAGGTTGATCTGTTCGATGCCATGCCGTCGGTCGGCCGCAAGTTTTTGCTGGCCGGGAAAGGCGGCATGAACCTGACCCACTCCGAACCGTATGACGCGTTTCTATCCCGCTACGGCGCGCGCAGCCCGCAAATAGCGCCGTTGCTGGACCAGTTCGGACCGGATGCGCTGCGCGACTGGGTGCATGCACTGGGAATCGCCACTTTCATCGGCTCCTCGGGCCGGGTATTTCCGACCGATATGAAAGCGGCGCCTTTGCTGCGGGCCTGGCTGCAACGGTTGCGCCAGGCCGGGGTGCGTTTTCATATGCGGCATCGCTGGCAGGGCTGGACTGAAGATGGCGCACTGTCCTTTATCGCGCCGCAAGGACCGCAATCGGTGGATGCCGACGCGGTGCTGCTGGCGCTCGGCGGCGGCAGCTGGGCGCGGCTGGGTTCGGATGCCAAATGGGTGCCGCTGCTGACGCAACGTGCGATACCGGTGGCGCCGCTGTTAGCGAGCAATTGCGGTTTCGATGTCGGCTGGAGCGCGCATTTTCAAAGCCGCTTTGCCGGTCATTACCTGAAGTCGGTCGCCGTAACATGCACTCAAGCCTATGGCAGCGAATTACGCAAGCAAGGCGAATTCGTCATCAGCGCCGCCGGCATCGAAGGCAGTCTGGTGTATGCCTTGTCAGCCGGTTTGCGCGATCGCATCGTGGCGCACGGCAGCGCCGAGATCCATATCGATCTGCTGCCGGACTGGTCCTTGCAACGCGTGACCGATGAAGTGTCGCACCCGCGCGGCGCCCGCTCCTGGTCCAGCCATCTGCAAAGCCGTCTGGGATTGAAAGGCGTCAAAACCGGTTTGCTAAGGGAATTGGTTGCGGCCGCCGATTTTACCGATCCGGCACGGCTGGCCAAGGCCATCAAAGCCTTGCCGTTAACACTAGTCGCAACCCGTCCCATCGACGAAGCCATCAGCAGTGCCGGCGGCGTGCGCTTCGACGGCCTGGACCAACAATTAATGCTGCGTGCCATGCCTGGCGTATTTTGCGCCGGCGAGATGCTTGACTGGGAAGCGCCGACCGGCGGTTATTTGCTGACCGCGTGCTTTGCGTCCGGCCGCGCCGCCGCCAACGGCGTTTTAAGCTGGTTGCGGCAATGTGAGCGACGCTAGTAGCATGACGCCATCAACCATTTTGCAAGACAAGGCCGACACGATGACGGAAAGGAGTGCAAATCCTGGAATCGCTCAACGCACCAGCGATCGCCATCAGCCTCGCCGTCGCACTCCGGCCATTGTCGGCGCGCTGCTGACTGTCGCCATCCACGCGATCGGCATTTGGTATCTGCTCACCCAATTGCCGCAAGATATCAACTTGTCCCCAGCCGGAAATCAAGGGCAAGTAACCACCATCACCTTGACGCCGCAAGCTGCCAGCGCACCACAACAAACAAAATCGGCGCCGCCGGCAAAACCGAAACCGCAGCCACGCGCAAGGAGTGCACGCAGCGCACCTTCGAAGCCGTCCGCGATTCGCAAGCCGGTGGTCGCAGTCGCCCCGGAAACCGCCAGCGCAGTGCAACCGGACAGCGCCAAAAACACGCCGTCGCTGGAGGAAGATTTTTCCGCTCACGTCGACGCGGCACGCCGCCGCAGGGCCGCCGCCGAGGCGCAGGAGCGTTCATTGCAAGCCGACGAGACGCCAGCGGAAGAAGGCCAGGCGCCGGCATCCAATAGCATCGCGCTGGCCAATATCGCGGCGCAAAAGCGTTCGATGGGCATGGGTCCGGGCGAAACCGGCGGCCTGTTCAACCTGCGTCACATGGGCGCGCATGACGCCGAGTTCAGCTTCCAGGGATGGAGCCCGGATTACAGCAGGCGCGCGCTGCAAGTCATCCCGGTCGAACAAGGCAGCGAAGACAGCATTGAAATGGCCGTCGTCAATAAAATGATCGAGGTCATCCGCAAGATCAAGAAGCGGGATTTCATCTTCAAGTCAAACCGCCGCGACCGCGAATTTACGCTCAGTGCCAGACCGGAAGATACGGCCGAACTGCAACGTTTCCTGATGCGCGAATTCTTTCCTGACTATGCCCCCCAGCCGCGGCGATAAATTATTTATCCGTTGACACAATTGACGGCAGCGGAGCGGATTTAGCCTGATCTTCGACATACAATATCGCCTTTGTATGCGCAGGCGATTCAGCAATCACTTTGCAAAAAACATCCAATAATCAGACGCAATTCGAGGCGCAATTCGCCCCAGAAAGAAAATATCCAATGCAATCCATCATCAGCAAGCGAGTCGTTCAATGACGGCAGCCCCCCAAAAAGTTTCACCCGGCATGCAGCAGTATCTCGGCATCAAGGCCGACTATCCGGACACACTGGTGTTCTATCGGATGGGCGATTTTTACGAACTGTTTTTCGACGATGCCGAAAAAGCCGCGCGCCTGCTCGGCATCACGCTGACCTCGCGCGGCACCTATAACAACGCGCCGATCAAGATGTGCGGCGTGCCGTTTCATTCAGCCGATCAATATCTGGCAAAACTGATCAAGCTCGGCGAGTCGGTCGCGCTGTGCGAACAGATTGGCGACCCCGCCACCAGCAAAGGACCGGTCGACAGAAAAGTGCTGCGCGTGGTCACCCCCGGCACCTTGACCGACTCCAACCTGCTGCCGGAAAAATCCGACCAGCCGCTGCTGGCCCTGTACATCACACAACAACGCAAGACCGTGACGTTAGGGATGGCGTGGTTGTCGATGGCGAGCGGCGCGCTGAAAATGATGGAAACCAGTTGCGATCCGCAAACCCTGGACGCCCAGCTGAAGCAAGCGCTGGAACGGATTGCGCCAGCGGAAATCCTGGTGGCCGACATGGTCGACGCGATGCTGGCGAACGCCCTGGTGAATAAAGCCACCACCGTGCCCGAATGGCATTTCGACATCGCCCACGGCCAAAAGTCGCTGCTCGAACAACTGGCGGCCAGCACTTTGAGCGGCTTTGGCGCGGAAGGCCTGAGCGCCGCCATCGGCGCCGCCGGCGCCCTGTTGCGCTACGCCCAATCGACGCAGGGTAAGGGCTTGCAGCATGTGCGCGCGCTCACCGTCGAAACCGAAAATGAATTCATCGGCCTGGACGCCGCGACCCGCCGCAATCTCGAACTGACCGAAACGATACGCGGCCAGGACGCATCGTCCGGCGCGCCGACTTTGTTCTCCTTGCTGGACCACTGCCGTACCGCGATGGGCTCGCGTTTTTTACGGCATTGCCTGCATCACGCCAAACGCGATCAAGCCGTCGCCCGCGGCCGTCACGCCGCGATCGGCGCGTTGATCGCCGCCGATGCCGGCGCCGGGCTATCGAGCACGCTGGCCTCGGTACCGGATATCGAACGCATCACCGCACGGATCGCATTGCTGTCGGCCCGCCCGCGCGATCTAGCCGGTTTGCGCGACGGCTTGTTGCAGCTGGACGCTTTGCGCGCCGACCTTGCCATGTGCGGCAGCGACTCGCAAGCGCCGTTGTTGCAGGAGCTGCAAAATGCGCTGACGACGCCGGAGGACTGCCTGCAATTGATTCAAAGCGCGATTGCGGCCGAGCCTTCAACCATGGTGCGCGACGGCGGCGTGATTGCCACCGGCTACGACGCCGAGCTGGACGAGTTGCGCGCCTTGTCAGAAAACGCCGGGCAATTCCTGGTCGACCTGGAAACCCGCGAACGCGCCCGCACCGGCATCGCCAATCTGCGCGTCGAATACAACAAGGTGCACGGTTTTTATATCGAAGTCACGCACGGTCAGACCGACAAGGTGCCGGACGATTATCGCCGCCGCCAAACCCTGAAAAATGCCGAGCGCTACATCACACCAGAACTGAAAGCGTTTGAAGACAAGGCATTGTCGGCGCAGGAACGCGCGCTGATTCGGGAAAAATATCTTTACGAGCAAATACTGCAAGCACTGGCGCCGCATATCGGCACGCTGCAAAGCATCGCGCAGGCACTGGCGCAACTCGATACGCTGGTGGCATTGGCCGACCATGCGGCACGCCACGATTGGTGCGAACCGCAACTGGTGGCCGAACCGGCGCTGCGGATCGAGCAAGGACGCCATCCGGTGGTCGAGAAACAGATCGAACGCTTCATCGCCAACGACTGCCAGCTGTCGACCGAACGCAAGCTGCTGCTGATCACCGGCCCCAACATGGGCGGTAAATCGACCTTCATGCGGCAGGTTGCGCTGATCACCTTGCTGGCCTACGTCGGCAGCTATGTGCCGGCCGCCAGCGCAACCATCGGCCCGATCGACCGCATCTTTACCCGCATCGGCGCGGCCGACGATCTGGCCGGCGGCCGTTCGACCTTCATGGTCGAAATGACCGAGTCGGCGGCGATTCTGAACGGCGCCAGCGAGAACTCGCTGGTGCTGATGGATGAGGTGGGACGCGGCACCTCGACTTTCGACGGCCTGGCGCTGGCCTGGGCGATTGCCCGCCATTTGATTGAAGTCAGCCGCAGCTTCACGCTGTTTGCCACCCATTACTTCGAACTGACCCAACTGCCCGAACTGCACCCTTCCGCCGCCAACGTCCATTTGTCGGCGGTGGAACACAAGGACAGTATCGTGTTCCTGCACGCGGTGCAGGTCGGACCGGCCTCGCAAAGCTACGGTTTGCAAGTGGCGCAACTGGCCGGCGTGCCGTCGCCGGTGATTCGCGCCGCGCGCAAGCATCTGGCTTTGCTGGAGTCGCAATCGGTGCAGGCATCGCCGCAGTTCGATCTGTTTTCCCATCCGGTTGTAGATGCTACTGATGGCTTTAATCCTGCGGCCATGGATGGCGCTGCCGCTGCGCTGTCAAGCGAACTGATCGACGCCCTGGCGACGATTGATCCGGACGCGCTGACGCCGCGCGAAGCATTGGAACAGCTGTACCGGCTAAAGAAACTCACTGACGCACACGCATGAACGTTTTTTTTCGACTTGCTGCTAGCCGCACATTCGGACGCCCGGCGGCGGTCCGGATGGCCCTTTGGCTGGCGTTGGCCGCAGGTTCGGGCTGCGCTTTGGCCGACACCGGCAACTTCAGTTTCGGCGTGATCGGGCACGCGTTCCAAACCACGTCGGACGAGACCGCGTTGCGCAATGCGATCGCCGAAAGCGATGCCGACAACCTGGCGTTTGTGGTTGCCAACGGCATCAAATCGAGCAGCGAGCCATGCTCGGACAAGCTATATAGTCAACGCAAAGCATTATTGAGCAGCGCAAAAAACGGCCTGATCCTGTCGCTGACAGCCAGCGACTGGGTCTATTGCAAAACGGCTGGCGACCGTTCCGCCGCGATCGAGCGCCTGAACCGACTGCGCGAACTTTTCTTTGTCGATGATTTTTCATTTGGCGACAGCAAAATTCCGCTGATACGGCAGTCGACCTCGCCCAAGTTCCGCAGTTACGTCGAGAATGCGCGGTGGGAAATCGGCAACGTACTATTCGCCACGATCAATCTGCCCGCCAGCAATAATCATTATTTGTCCGAGGGTGGCCGCAACAGCGAATTTGAAGATCGGCAGATTGCCAATCGAGAGTGGTTGCAGCGGATCTTTTTGAATGCGATGCAGAAAAAATCGGATGCCATCGTCTTGTTTTGCGATGGCGATCCACTGGTGGCGCAGCGTCATCGCGTCTTTGACTTTAACGTCAAGCGCGACGGCTTTACCGAAATTCGTCAAAGAATCAACACGCTGGCATCCAGATTCAACGGCAAGGTATTGGTGATCCACGGACGTCCGGCCGGGCACGCCGCTACCGCGTCCGCGATCGTCTGGCAGCGCAATCTGGGCGATCTCGAAGTCGCCGGCGGCTGGATCAAACTGACCGTGGACACAGCGAATCCGCAGCTGTTCGAACTCGACAAGACTGCCGAGCAGACCAAGATTTCACGCAAGTAATATCTTTTCGCAGGATAAAAAAAGCCGCAGGCGATAAATTGCCTGCGGCTTTTTCATTTTCACGGTGCGCCGGAAAAAACTTATCCGGCGCATGCCGAAATTTTAGTGCAGCGGCTGGCTGCGGAAATGATCGTCGGCAGCTTCGTCGTCCAGATCGTCGTGGTGATGACCGTGGGCGCCATGCACGTGCTGATGGGCGATCTCTTCTTCGGAAGCTTCGCGCACTTCGGCAACTTCGAGATTGAAGCGCAAAGCAACGCCAGCCAGTGGGTGATTTCCATCCAGCACGACTTTGTCGTCAGCAATGTCAGTCACGGTAAAAATCAATCCATGCTCTTCATCTTCGTCATCGCCATCCGGCGCACCTTCAAATTGCATGCCCACTTCCAGCGGCGTCGGCAAGCGATTACGCGGCTCGATCTTGACCAGGTTCGCGTCGTACTCGCCAAATGCGTCTTCCGGCTCGACTTGCAGCTCGGTTTTGTAACCGGCTTCCTTGCCTTCCAGCGCTTCTTCGATTTTCGGCAGCGTGTTTTCGTAGCCGCCGTGCAAATACACCATAGGCTCGCTACCTTCTTCGATCAGATTGCCTTGGGCATCCGACAACTTGTAGCGCACGGTCACTACCGTATTTTTGGCAATCTTCATGATCATTCCTTTCATTTAACGGGCGTTCGGATTATACGCTGCCGCGCGGACGCTCTTTGCGGCAAATTTGAAATTTATCCCGGCTACAAGGTGATAACACTGACACAAGGACGCCCCTAAAACCGTAGCGAGCGGCCCAAGGTCGGGGCGAGAAGCGCAGCCGTACGACTGTACGGTGAGCATCACAGCCCCGAGATTGGGCCGCGCAGTAGGTTCTTAGGGGTGTCCACAATTCGATTCGCGATTTTGCTGCAAGCAAACCGATATAATTGCGGCATGAAAAATTCCACACTCCTTGGCGGCTTAACGCCCGCACAATTTCTCCGCGATTACTGGCATAAAAAGCCGCTACTGATTCGTCAAGCCTTGCCCGGCTTCAAGCCGCTTTTATCAGCCGACGCCTTGTTTGAACTGGCATCCAGAGACGACGTCGAATCGCGCCTGGTGACCCATTTCAAGCAGCAATGGCAAATGCAAAACGGTCCGTTCGACAGCCTGCCAAGCGTGCGCCAAAAAGATTGGACGCTGCTGGTGCAAGGCGTCAATCTGCACCACGATGCAGCCGACGCGTTGCTGCGTCAATTCCGCTTCATTCCGGACGCACGGCTGGACGATTTGCAGATCAGTTACGCGACCGACACCGGCGGAGTCGGCCCGCATTTTGATTCTTATGATGTGTTCTTATTACAGGCGCACGGCCAGCGCCATTGGAAGATCGGCGCTAGCCAGGACCTGACGCTGGTTGAAGGCAGTCCGCTCAAGATCCTGAAAAATTTTGAACCCGAGCAGGAATTCGTTCTTGAGCCGGGCGACATGCTTTACCTGCCGCCGCAATACGCGCACGACGGCATTGCAGTCGGCGAGTGCATGACTTACTCGATTGGCTTCCGGGCTCCGGCTTTTCAAGAACTGGGTGAAGCATTTTTGCAATTCATGGCCGACTCGATCGACCTGCCGGGCCGTTACGCCGACGCCGACCTCAAGCCGTCGTCACACCCGGCGGAAATCAGCCGCGGCATGCTGACGCAAATTTCGGACGAACTGAACAAAGTTCGCTTCACCGACGACGATATCGCCATCTTCGTCGGCCAATATCTGTCGGAGCCGAAAGCCAACGTGTTTTTTGAATCCCCGGCACGACCGCTTACCTTGCCTCGCTTTACCGCAGCGCTCGCCAAACGCGGCGTAGCGCTGTCGCGCAAAACCCAGATGCTGTACCGCGGCAAACATGTGTTCATCAATGGCGAATCGTTCGCCGCCGGACGTGCGGACAAGGAATCATTGACGCTGCTGGCAGACCAGCGACGACTGGACCCCGATGCCGCCAGCAAAGTGTCGAACGACGTGCTGGAGGCGCTTTACACCTGGTATGAAGACGGCTGGGTAGTTCTTGCTTGATTCCAGTTGGCTTGAAAGGGTGACTGCCCTGCTGCGCCCACCCTTGCCAAAACAATATAGCGCCAAATAAAGCCGCGTTATTTGACGCAATTTCTGTAATTTGCCGGTGTACCCCGGACATTTAGACCAAGGCATATATAATCCCTGTTGCATTGATACAAATTCTTACCAAATAGCAAACCGTCAATGCCATATTTAACAAAACCCGGCTATAATCCTGTCCTGGAAAGTTTTTGTTGCATCGCGATGCGTAATTAAAGCAGAGCACTGCGAAAACATCCTGTAGAGCGATAATTACCGGTAATTATTCATCGCAAAACTTTTGATTACTACTGAAGGAACATTCATGAAAAAAACACTTTTGATCGCATCCCTGTTGGCATTGACTCTGGCTGCTTGCGGCAAAAAAGAAGAAGCTGCTGCTCCAGCACCAGCTGCTGAAGCTTCGGCACCAGCTATGGCTGCTCCTGCTGCTCCAGCAGCTGAAGCTCCTGCTGCTGCTCCAGCACCAGCTGCTGAAGCATCGACACCAGCAGCTCCTGCTGCTGAAGCAACTGCACCAGCTGCTGCTCCAGCCGCTGAAGCATCTGCTGCTGCTCCTGCTGCTTCCAAGTAATCTTTGGTTGCTTAAAAAAAGCCGACCCATGGGTCGGCTTTTTTATTGCCTGACTGCTGGGCTTTTAACCGGCATCCGCTTACTTTTCTCAATCGAGCGCATTGCTGATTCAAAAATCGAAATCATGGGTGCCTCTAAGAACCGTAGCGAGCGGTTCAAGGTCGGGGCGAGAAGCGGAGCCGTACAACTGTACGGTGACGATTTTGTCACCCCTGCAGCCCCGAGATTGGCGGGCTTGCCAAACCCTGCAGTAGGTTTTTAGATGTGCCCTCATATTTCGATCCAGCCGAATCCCTCTTCCTGGCACGCGATTATCACCTCCACCTGCTCGCTGTGACGACCACTGCAAAGCGCTGAATACGCCAGTTCAGACGTATTGTTGCGCAGACTCAGATGCGCGCCGACAACCTTGCGCAAGCGCGACTGATCCAGCGCAGCCAGGATCTCGGATGCAGCATCATTCGATAGATGACCGTACTGTCCGCCGATCCGGCGCTTGAGTGAAGCCGGATAATTGGAATTGCTTAACATCTGGCGATCATGATTGCACTCCAGAACCAATGCATCACATCCACCCAGGGCATTCACCAGATGGTCGGTAGATTTACCGGCATCGGTCAGGACACCGAGCTTGTACTCGCCATCAGTAGCCACGTATTGAACCGGTTCCCGCGCATCGTGCGGAACCGTATAAGGCGTTAATTCGAGATTGCCGATAACCAGAGGTTCGCCGTCGCGGCAAAACTGCAGCGCAACATCGCTGCAATCTTTGCGCAAGGCTTGATAAGTGCCGAATGTCAGCCAGACTGGCAGACGGTGGCGTCGGGCGAATTTGAAAACGCCACCGACATGATCCTGATGCTCATGGGTGACGACGATGGCCGATAGCGCAGCGCCGTCCATTTCCAGCCGGGCCAGGCGCCGCTCGGTTTCACGGATGCCGAATCCGCAATCCAGCATGACGTTGGTGGTAGTGCCGCCGGATGCGGCGGAAATCAGCAATGCATTGCCCTCACTACCGCTGCCAAGACTGGCGAATTTCAACGGAAATCCCGGTGGCTAAGGGCAAAACACATTGCTGTCCTGCTTACTGGTTTTATGCCGAGCGATTACTTGAGTTGCTCGTTCAGCAGCGCGAGAATTTTATCGGAAGTCTGCGATGCCTCTGGCTTTCCGTCTTTATTCAACACGGAAATCTGACTGGCGGATTCCGAGCCTTTCACGAAAATCCGATATCCGACTGCGGATTTTGCCTTGTCGCTATCCGAGCTGGAGAACAATTTGGAGAAGAAGCCCTGTTCGGATTTTTTGTCCTTGGCATCCGCATTTTGATCGACGTAACGGACGAAATACAATCCTTGGCTACGATCACGGTCTTCGACCGTGAAGCCGACGCGGTCAAGCGCCAGGCCAACACGACGCCAGGCGCGGTCGAAACCTTCGTCAACCTGGACATAAGCACCGTTGGCATCTTTAACCAGCTTGGAGCGCGACTGTAACGATGGCGTATTGGCCACGGCTGCCTTGGCCTTGACTTCGTCTGCCCCCAAACGTGCCATCAGGCGCGACAGGAACTCTGCTTCGAGTTGCGGGTCGGGTGCACGAGCAGTCCAGATGCTGGATTCCTTTTGCGCGCCGGACAACACCTCTTCGGCACCGCGATGGCTGATATAAATCTCGGTGGTGCCGTTTTGGCCGCGCTCCAAGCGGGTGCGGAATTTATCGCGCTCGCCGGTCGAATACAGCGAATCAAATACTTTGCCGAGCGTGTTGCGCACGAAATCTTGCGGGATCTTGGCGCGGTTTTCGGCCCAGTCGGTTTCCATCACGCCAGCTTCGGAGTTCTCGATATTGATCAAGAAACCCGAGTCTTGCCAAAAATCCTTGACCTTGGGCCACAGGCTTTCAGGGGCTGCTTTGACCACCAGCCAGCGCTGCGAACCATCGCGCTCGATATGCATGTCGGGCGCGGCATTCGGTGCGATTGCCGCTGCCGCAGCGGCCGGCCGCGCACCTTGCTCCAGGTTATAGCCGGACGCTGTTGCCGTACCTTGATTGGCTTCAGGAATCGCATAACGATTTTCGCGCTGCAACTGCGTCAGATCGGGCGGGATATCCAACTTTGGCGCTTTAATCTTGTCGGCGCTTTTGTAATCAATCCGGTCCGGTTCCAAGATCGACCCGACCGAACTGCATCCTGCCAGGCTGGCTAGCGCTAAACCGATAACAAGACTACGTTGTGTAAGACTGAATTGAATCGAAGGAATGTTCTTGCGAATAGTCATGTGGATACAGGATGAAAGAAATGAGGGAAATTCAAGCGGACACGCCTGGCAGCGCGCTTATTTTAATACACCCGATTCACGCAATGCCTCGCGTACGGTCGCATGATATTCAGCGGATAAGGGCACCAGCGGCAAACGTATGCCGTCGGCCATCATGCCCATTTCGGTCAGCGCCCATTTAACGGGCAGCGGGTTGGGCTCTATGAACAGCTTGTTATGCAGCGGCAGAAGTTTGTTATTGAGTTTGACTGCTTCGGCGACATTCCCGCTCATGGCAGCGACGCACAGCAAATGCATGTCGCGCGGCGCAACGTTCGCAGTGACTGAAATATTGCCCTTGCCGCCACAGAACATCAGCGCCATGGCCGTAGCATCGTCGCCGGAATATACGGCAAACGATGCGGGCGCCAGTCGAATAAGATCGGAGCCGCGCCCGATGTTGCCGGTTGCATCCTTGACGCCGATAATCCCCGGCACTTGCGCCAGACGGAGAATCGTCTCATTGCTCATATCGGCTACGGTGCGGCCGGGAACGTTGTACAGAATGACCGGCAGATCGACCGCTTCGGCAATCTTCTTGAAATGCTGGTACATCCCTTCTTGCGTCGGCCGGTTGTAGTAAGGCACCACTTGCAGCGAGGCGTCGGCACCCGCTTCCTTGGCATAACGGGTCAGTTCAATCGCTTCGGCGGTGGAGTTGCCGCCGGTACCGGCAATGATGGGAATACGTTTGGCGGCGTGCTCAACCGCGACTTTGATCAATTCACAATGTTCCTCAACCGATACCGTTGGGGACTCGCCCGAAGTACCGACGATGACGATGGCATCGGTGCCTTCTGCGATATGCCAGTCGATCAACTTTCGCAAACCCGGCAAGTCGAGGCTGCCGTCAGAATGCATGGGAGTAACGATTGCAACAATGCTGCCCTGGATCATGATAAATAAGTGCGAAGAAATAAAAGTCTGATTGTAGCGGATCGCCGTGCCGATGGGGAAATTCCACTTGTAAAACAAGTTACGCCTGACATGCCATCAACCTTATTGGAGCACCAATAGATCCAATAAAATTTAAGCAATACGCAGACTGGCTGCGGCCCCGTCTTGTCCTTTTACGGCGCAAAGCCGCTGCACCATTGCCGGTTTCGGCTGCTCCACATAACCGTCTTCGAACGCCAGCACCCGCCAGGAATCAGCACGGTCGGCCGACAGCACCGACAGCAGCTCGCCGGGTTGCAGCAAAAAATCGGGGTTGGATGGTTTGCCGAATTGCGCGTTGCCGGCAGCGAAGGTTTCATACAGCAGGACGCCCTGCTCCGCCACGCTACGCAAGATCAACGGGAATAAAGCACGATGCAAATAATTGGTGACCACGACAGCGGTAAATCGCTGAGGCTGGAACAGCATGTCGAGCGCATCCGAACTGCCCGCCTCCAGATCGATTTGCTGTGTCGAGATGCCTGGCGCGCCGATTCCGGCCAGCGCTGCCGGATCCCGATCGACCGCCAACACATCCAGGCCCTGCGCCGCCAGCAACACGGCATGACGCCCTCCTCCGCAAGCCAGATCGAGTACTTGCCCAGGCGGTATCAAGCCGCTAAAGCGACTGATCCAGGTCGATGCAGCAGTCATCTCGGCAACAGTCATTTGAAACGCGGCGGGCATGAATTCATTCGCGCTCAGCTATAGCTCAAGCCCATCGCTTCACGCACGTCGCGCATCGTGTCCTGCGCCAATTTGCGGGCGTGGTCGCAACCATCCGCAACAATCGCGCGCACTAGCGATGGATCGTCGAGATATTGCTGGGCCCGTTCGTGCATCGGTTCCTGTTCCTTGATGATGGCGTCGATCACAGGCTGTTTGCATTCGAGACAGCCGATGCCGGCTGAACGGCAGCCTTTGGCAACCCAGGTTTTGGTAGCGTCGTCGGAATACACCAGGTGGAATTGCCATACCGGGCATTTGTCGGGATCGCCCGGATCGGTGCGGCGCACCCGTGCCGGATCGGTCGGCATGGTGCGTATTTTCTTGGTCACCACGTCCTTGTCTTCACGCAAGGCAATCGCATTGCCATAGCTCTTCGACATCTTCTGCCCGTCCAGGCCCGGCAAGCGCGATGCTTCGGTCAATAGCGCATGCGGCTCGGACAGAATCAGTTTGCGGCTGCCTTCCAGGAAGCCGAACAAGCGCTCGCGGTCTATCATCGACAGATTCTGGGCATCGTCCAACATCGCCTTGGCTTGTTCCAGCGCGTCCTCACTGCCCTTCTGCTGGAACTCGGTACGCAATTCGTGATACAGCTTGGCGCGCTTGCTGCCGAGCTTCTTGACGGCTTCCAGCGCTTTCTCTTCAAAGCCTTTTTCCTTGCCGTACAGATGATTAAAGCGGCGCGCGATTTCGCGCATCATCTCGATATGCGGCACCTGATCGTCGCCGACCGGTACCTGAGTGGCGCGATAAATCAACACGTCGGCCGCCTGCAACAGCGGATAACCGAGGAAGCCATAGGTCGCCAGATCGCGGTCCGCGAGTTTTTCCTGTTGATCCTTATAGGTCGGCACCCGCTCCAGCCACCCCAATGGAGTCGCCATCGACAACAGCAAATGGAGCTCGGCATGCTCCGGCACTTTCGACTGAATGAACAAGGTCGCCTGTGATGGATCGACGCCTGCCGCCAACCAGTCGATCAGCATCTCCCAGGTGCTGTTCTCGATCGTGCTGGGATCGTCGTAATGGGTCGTCAGCGCATGCCAGTCGGCGACAAAAAACAGGCAAGGCAATTCGGATTGCAGTCGAATCCAATTTTTCAATGCGCCGTGATAATGGCCAAGATGCAGTGCGCCAGTCGGACGCATACCAGAAACAACGCGGTCAGGATACATGGTTGGTTAATTTAATGGGGGATGGGAAACAGCGGCGAAACAATCAAACGAAGCACCACGAAAGTCGCTTGCCGTACAGGATCGACCCAAATGTACAGCAAAGGCACATTGCCAATCTTGATGAGAATCAAGGCCAATATGATGAAAAAACCGTAGGGCTCGATTTTCGCAAACTGCCAAGACAATTTATTAGGTAGCAAACTAGTCAGTATTCGGCCGCCGTCCAAGGGCGGAAGCGGCAACAGATTTAACGCGAACAGGGCTAGATTAATCCCCACGCCTGCTTTCGCCATCAGCACGAAAAAATTGTGCTCTCCTTGAGAAGGAGACAAGAGGAGAAAAAGCAAAAGCCAGCCTAAAGCCATCACAAAGTTTGCGGCAGGGCCAGCCAGCGCCACCCACGCCATATCGCGCTTTGGCTTGCGCAGTTGGTTGAAATTGATCGGCACCGGCTTGGCATAGCCAATCAGAAATGAACCGCCGGTGGCGATAAAAAGCAATATCGGAATCAGGATGGTCCCGAATGGATCGATATGCTTAACCGGGTTGAGGCTCATGCGGCCCAGCATATAGGCGGTGTTATCGCCGAAATACTTGGCTGCATAGGCATGCGCGGCTTCATGCAGCGTGATCGCGAAAAGCACGGGTAATGCCGATACTGCGATGATTTGAATAAGTTCGTTCATGGGCGGGATTTTATCAGAGGGGCCACGAATACTCGGACCAGCAAGCAGAAATAGCTCACAGGCCGAACAGGCTGGCGTCGCCGCGTCCCTGCCGTATCAACTGCGGCGCATCGTCGGTCAGATCGAGCACCGTGGTTGGCTCCAGGCTACAGGCGCCGCCATCGATCACCAGCTCGACTTGCTTCTCCAGTTGGTCGCGCACCTCCTCCGGATCGGTCAACGCATCTTCTTGCCCCGGCAAAATCAGGGTGGTGCCGATTAACGGCTGCCCCAGTTCTTCCAGCAACGCCTGCGCGATGCCGTGTTGCGGCACCCGCAGGCCTATCGTTTTGCGGGACGGATGACTGAGGCGGCGCGGCACTTCCTTGGTCGCTTCGAGAATAAAAGTGAAAGCGCCCGGGGTTGCGGTTTTCAGCAGGCGGTACTGACGATTGTCCACTTTGGCGTAGAGCGCGATTTCGCTCAAATCGCGGCACAGCATGGTCAAATGATGCTTATCGTCGACGCCGCGGATGCGCCGCACGCGCTCGACCGCATCCTTGTTGTCGAGTTGACAAACCAGCGCATAGCAACAATCGGTCGGCAATGCGACGATGCCTCCGGCCTGGATGATTTGCGCCGCCTGCTTGATCAGCCGCAGTTGCGGATTATCGGGATGAATTTGAAAAAACTGGCTCATGGTTCAGCAACTTTATTGGAAATGAAAAACGGCGGCAGCCGTTTGGCTACCGCCGCCCTAATGGGTCATTTGGACAAATTCCAAATGATATTTACATGCTGGTAACTTGCGGATTACGCAACGCGGCAATCCGTTGTTCAAGCGGAGGATGACTGGAGAACAGCGCCATGAAACCCGGCTTGTCATTAATACCCATTGCCGCCATTGACTCCGGCAGTTGCGCAATCGGGACCCCGCCCAGCCGCGCCAGCGCTTTTTGCATCGGCAACGCACTTCCCAGCAATTTGGCCGAGCCTGCGTCGGCACGGAATTCGCGGTGCCGCGAAAACCAGGCAACGATCAGCGAGGCGCCGATCCCCAGCACGATCTGCGACACGATCACCGTCACCATATAGCCGATACCGGGGCCGCTGTTTTCGTCACGCGACAAGGCGCGGTCGACGGCGTAGCCGATCACCCGCGACAGGAACACGACAAAGGTATTCACGACGCCCTGGATCAGCGTCATGGTAACCATGTCGCCATTTGCAATGTGGGCGATTTCGTGGCCCAGTACCGCTTCGACCTCTTCCTGCGTCATGCTTTCCAGCAGACCGGTGGACACCGCTACCAGCGCGGAATTCTTGAACGCGCCGGTGGCAAACGCGTTCGGCTCGCCCTGATACACCGCCACTTCCGGCATGCCGATTCCGGCACGCTGCGCCAGTTTGCCGACCGTATTCAGCAGCCAGGTCTCGGTTGCATTGGACGGGCTAGCGATGACATGGGCGCCGGTTGACCATTTGGCCATCTGTTTGCTGATTAACAGCGAAAAGATCGCTCCGGTAAAACCGACCACCAGCGAAAACACCATCAGCATCGGCAAATTCAAGCCGCTGCGCGTCAGAAAACGATCCACGCCCAGCAGCGACAGGACGATGCTCATCACAACCATCACTGCGATATTGGTAGCGAGGAACAGGAAAATTCGTTTCATTGAAAAGCTCCAAAATGGGAAGAAAGTGTCTTTAAAATAAGTCCGCCGCCTCAAATTTCAAGAGCGGGCCAGAAGCGCACTAAAACCTCGGCAGATCGCTCAACGTTCTTCCTGGCATATCGTGACCAACCGTTGCAATCCCTTCGACACCGTGCTCATGGATGACAACTTGCACCCTGGGGCCCAATACCGTGCCGGGTCCGACCGCAAAAACCGTTAAAACCTCATCGCCGAAGTTAAGCGCATCGACCACCAGACTCACATCTTGTTCGGAAGTTTTGGCATCCCAGGCAAGCGGTCCGCCGTTCGTGGGAATCACCCTGCCCCAGCGCACTTGTTCAACACGGTCACCGGCAGCATTGAATCGCACCGCTTCAATTACATGAGTCGACATGATTATCTCCACTAAGAAATTGGCAATTGTTCATGGTACCCGCATTATTGTTTAGCAGTAATACGTACCTGCGTGAACTACCAGTCGTGCCAGACCGGCACCACGCCAGCAGGCAGCGGCGGCAGCGCGCCGAGATCGACCCGGGATTCGCCGGGGCTATGAAAGTCCGAGCCGCGCGATGCCATAAAGCCGTAGTCGGCGGCCACCTTTGCGTACACCGCATATTGGTCGATGGTGTGGCTGCCGGTCATGACTTCGATGGCGGCGCCGCCTAATTGCTTGAATTCGTTGAAGAAAGCATCGAACGCCAGATCGCTCAATTTGTACCGCCCCGGATGCGCCACCACGGCCACGCCGCCGGCGCCGCGGATCCAGCTCACCGCCTGCTCCAGAGATGCCCAACGGTGCGGCACATAACCAGGATTGCCTTCGGTCAGAAAATTGCGAAACACTTCCGGGGTATCCGCACAGCGGCCGATTTCCACCAGGTAGCGGGCAAAATGCGTACGGGAAATCAGGTCAGGGTTGCCGACATGCTTCAACGCCCCTTCAAACGCATCCGGGATGCCCACTGCCGCCAGTTGCGCCGCCATTTCACGCGCCCGCCGTTCGCGGCCGCCGCGGGTAGCGGCGAGTCCTTGCACCAGTTGCGGGTTAGTCTCGTCGATTTGCAAACCAACAATGTGAATCGTGTGGCCGGCCCAGGTAATCGAGATTTCAACCCCAGGCACGTAACGCAAAGCTAGCATCGCCGCTGCCGCCCGGGCTTCGGCAATGCCATCCACTTCGTCGTGATCGGTCAAGGCCCATATATCGACGCCGTTAAGCTTGGCACGGGTGGCGACCGCCGTCGGGGTCAAGGTACCGTCGGAAACATTCGAGTGGCAATGGAGATCAACATTCAACATCATTAGTCAGTACCGCAAGGCAAGCAAAAAGTCATCACTCCGAGATTGTACGCCCCTTGCCGTTGCATGCTGCGTATGCACATTTTGGCCTCGGCAAAATTTTCAATTTGGTTAGACGCCCTGCTCAGCCAGGAATCGTTCAATCATTCGCGCCAGCAATTGCGGTTGATCGTGATGCAGCATATGGCCGGCATCCGGGATGACCTCTGCTTTCGCATTCGGCAGGCAGGCAATGCGCCGGTCGATTTCACTGCGCATCAACTCCTTGCCCCCCATCCACTGCCACATATTGGTGTCCGCCGCTTCGACGCACAGCACCGGGGCGCTGATACGCCGCCAGCAGGCGATCAGTTCCTCCACCCTCGGCAATACCGGGTTGATGATCTTGTGTGCCGGGTCGCCCAGAATTTCCCAGTGTCCTTGCGCATTCTGCCGCGACCAATGCTGCGCCAGGAATGCCGCTCGCAAATCGTTTAAGCGTGGATTGGTTTTTTGCAGGCGCGCCGCCACCGCCGCTTGCGTGGGATAAGTGTTCAACGGCGGCGGCGTCCGCAGTTGATCCAGCCATTTTGCATAACGCGCTGGCGCCAAGTCAGGCGAAAACTGCTCGCCGCCAAAACCCTCCAGATTGATCAAGGTCCTGATCCGTTCTGGACGCGCCCCGGCATACAGGCCAAGCGCATAGCCGCCCATGCTGTGACCAAGCAGATTGACCGGCTCGGCCGCCGAATAATGCTGCAAAATACCGTCCAGGTCCGCCAGATAATCCGGGAACCAATACGTATCCACAGGCGGCCCTTCGGTCAGGCCGAAGCCGCGCCAATCCGCCGCGATCACATGCCAGTCGCGCTCCAGGCAGTCGACCACAAACTGAAACGAAGCCGACACATCCATCCAGCCGTGCAGCATGAAAAATTTAGGCGCATCCTCGCGCCCCCAATGGCGCAGGTGGTAGCGCAGGCCGCGTAGCGGGATGAATTCTGAACGTGATGGTTTCATAAGCAGGAAAAATCTTTCTAGCGACTAAACAAAAACTGTTAAGGCAAAAACTGGTCCAGATCGAAAGACGAATGCAATCCGATGCCGTCAAATTCCTCGGCTAGCCACTGATCCGCGCGTTCGCGGCCGGCGTCGCGCAGCGCATTGATGAACGATGCCTTGGTATTCAATTTGCTGGCGACAGTCAGCTGGCTCATCAAGGCATTGGCGTCGATCACGTGCATGTGAAGATCTTTCAAGCGCTGATGCAGTTTGCCGCGCGCCTCGGGATCATTTTCAGCCTCGCGCTTGGCCAGCGCCAGGCCGCCCATCTCGGTAAAAAAGGTCGAACTGAAACTGATCTCGCTCAAGCGCTGGCCGATGTCGTCAGTGGTGGTCGGCGTCTCCGGCCGCCGGAACGGATGCAACAGTACCGCCACGATATCGGGCGCGGTGCATAAATGCAGCAAAGGAAAAATCGGCGGATTGGCGGTCAGGCCGCCATCCCAATATGCTTCGCCGTCAATCTCGACCGCGTGCTGGATGGATGGCAAACAGGCCGATGCCAGCAGCACATCCTGCGTCAACTCGCGGTTGCGAAAGATCCTCAGCGTGCCGGTACTGACCTGGGTCGCGGCGATGAACAATTTGACTTTTCCGGCTGCGCGCAAGCGATCGAAATCAATCTGCGCGGCCAGGATGTCGCGCAGCGGATTCATGTCGAACGGATTGAACTGATATGGCGAGAACATGCGCGTCATCGAAAACATACCTTTCAATAGCGCCGCCGAAGTTGCCTGCGAAGCGATCCCGGCATCGCTCAACGCATCGGGCCGCATGAAATTGAATAGCTCCTTGGTGCTGACGCTGCCCCAGAAATCCGCCAGCGCCTGGCGACCGCCATCGCGCCCGCCGACCGCCAGGCCATGACCCAGCACCACCGCGTTCATCGCACCGGCGCTGGCGCCGCTGATTCCTTCGATCTCGATCCGCGGCTCTTCCAGCAAGCGGTCCAGCACACCCCAGGTGAACGCGCCGTGCGAACCGCCGCCTTGCAATGCCAAAGTCACTATCTTGTTTTGCATGATCAATCGCTCCAGGTCTTTATTAGCTATCGAAATACCAAATCCTGTCCGGCTGTTCGCAACAAAGTTGATTTCAGCAATGTTCAACTTTGGAACAGCGGCGCGCTACCAGCGATCCAATTTGACACAATTCTTGGTCAACTCGCGCCGCGCTGTCAACGCCCTGCCTCACGCTTTATTCCCGGTCTCTCTTTATACAGCAGCCATTGCGATGTTTTCAGCGTCGCCTGCTCACATCATTGGCATGCCGTTTGCGTATTGGCGTCAGTGCTTGTTGCATCTATTCCAAAGCTACCCACACACTCAAAGAGGATGACATGAATCTGGCAGACATCAGCAAACTGGGAATCCGCAATCCGTTCAAGCAGCGTTACGACAATTTCATCGGCGGCAAATTTGTGCCGCCGGTGAAGGGTGAATATTTCGAAAATATCAGCCCCGTGATCGGCAAGACCTTCTGCGAAGTCGCCCGCTCCAGTGCCGAAGATGTCGAACTGGCGCTGGATGCGGCCCATGCCGCAAAAGCAAGCTGGGGCAAGACTTCGCCTGCCGAGCGCGCCAACATCCTGAACAAGATCGCCGATCGGATGGAGGCCAATCTGGCAATGCTGGCGACCGCCGAAACCATCGACAACGGCAAGCCGATCCGCGAAACCATGGCGGCCGACATCCCATTGGCGATCGATCATTTTCGCTATTTTGCCGGCTGCATCCGGGCCCAGGAAGGCTCGGTGGCTACCATCGATGCCGACACCTACGCCTATCATTTCCATGAACCGCTGGGCGTGGTCGGCCAAATCATCCCATGGAATTTCCCGATCCTGATGGCGGTCTGGAAACTGGCGCCGGCGCTGGCTGCCGGCAATTGCGTGGTCTTGAAACCGGCCGAGCAAACGCCAGCTTCGATCATGGTATGGATCGAGCTGGTGCATGACCTGCTGCCGCCCGGCGTGCTCAATATCGTGCAGGGTTTCGGACTGGAAGCCGGCAAGCCGCTGGCGTCCAGCAAGCGGATCGCGAAGATCGCATTCACCGGCGAGACCACCACCGGCCGCATGATCATGCAATACGCATCGCAAAACATCATCCCGGTCACGCTAGAACTGGGCGGCAAATCGCCGAATGTGTTTTTTGCCGATGTGATGGAGCAGGACGATGCGTTTTTCGACAAATGCCTCGAAGGCTTCGCCATGTTCGCATTGAATCAGGGCGAGGTTTGCACCTGTCCATCGCGGGCACTGGTTCAAGAGTCGATCTACGAGCGCTTCATGGAGCGCGCACTGCAGCGGGTCAAAGCCATCAAGCAAGGCAATCCGCTGGACAACAACACCATGATCGGCGCCCAGGCATCGCAGGAACAGCTGGAAAAAATCCTGTCCTACATCGACATCGGCCAGCAGGAAGGCGCCAAGCTGCTGATCGGCGGCGGCCGCAAGCAGCTGGCCGGCGATTTTGAGACGGGTTATTACGTCGAGCCGACTGTATTCCAGGGCCATAACAAGATGCGCATCTTCCAGGAAGAAATCTTCGGCCCGGTGTTGTCGGTGACCACCTTCAAGGACGAGGAAGAGGCGCTGGCGCTGGCCAACGACACCTTGTACGGCTTGGGCGCCGGCGTATGGACGCGCGACGGTTCGCGCGCGTTCCGGATGGGACGCGGGATCCAGGCCGGCCGGGTCTGGACCAATTGCTACCACCTGTATCCGGCGCATGCCGCATTCGGCGGCTACAAGCAATCCGGCATCGGCCGCGAAAACCACAAGATGATGCTGGAGCATTATCAGCAGACCAAGAATCTGCTGGTCAGCTATAGCCCCAACGCATTAGGGTTTTTCTAGGGGTCTGTTCTGCCTCGTTGTCCAACGGGGCAGAACGCAGCAACCCACGCCCTCCGTCCATCATCAACAGGAAAAATCATGTCAACCACCACAGCCCGAGTCATCGCCACCGACGCCGCACTAGAACTGCTGCAGACACTCCGGCAACAACATGGCGCATTGATGTTCTTCCAGTCCGGCGGCTGCTGCGACGGCAGTTCGCCGATGTGTTACGCACGCGATGAATTCCAGGTCGGCGACGCGGATGTATATCTGGGCGATCTGGATGGCGTGCCGTTTTATATCGGTGCGGAGCAGTTCGAATACTGGAAACACACCCAGCTGATCATCGACGTGGTGCATGGCAACGGCGGCATGTTCTCGCTGGAGAACGGCTCCGGCAAACGGTTCCTGACACGCTCGCGGCTGTTCAGCGACGACGAGTACGCGCAACTGCCCGGCAAGTAGGTCGGAAAAGCGCAGCGTCTTCCGACGCCGCGCACCAACTACCTGTGAGCAGGAACAACCGATTTTGATAGCCAAGCACTTGGCCCGCGTATCAGCTGCACCATGTCGGAAGGGTGGAGCAGGGGTTTCAGATGGCATGCCATCTGCCTGCGCAACGGTATCCGCTTGCAAGCGGATACGCGCCCTGCAAGGGCTGCGCTTTTCCGACCTACGACACCTGGCAGCACGATAAGGCATGCATTTTGCTGATCACATCTGCAACGCCAGCATGTCTTCGTTTCGCGGCGATCGACATGAGTCGGCGTGCACCATCTTCATCCGCGGCCGCTCCAACGTGGGGCATCGGATAAGTTTTTTTTGCATCAGCACCAATCATTCCAGTGGAGAAGTCGAATGAATGCAGCGAACCCATCCGGCGCGGCGCCAGCGCTCAAACAAACCCTGGGGACCGTTCAACTGTGGGGAATTGCGGTCGGCCTGGTGATTTCGGGTGAATATTTCGGCTGGAGTTACGGCTGGGCCTCGGCCGGCACTCTCGGTTTTACAGTGACGGCACTATTCGTGGCCGCGATGTATACCACCTTCATTTTCAGTTTCACCGAATTGACCACCGCTATCCCGCATGCCGGCGGCCCGTTCGCCTACAGCAAAAAAGCCTTCGGCGCGTTGGGCGGCTATCTGGCCGGCGCCGCCACCCTGATCGAATTCGTCTTCGCACCGCCTGCCATTGCCTTGGCGATCGGCGCTTACCTCAACGTCCAGTTCCCGGCGCTGGATCCTAAGACCGCGGCGGTGGGTGCGTATCTGGTCTTCATGACGCTCAATATCGTAGGCGTGCAAATCGCCGCCGCGTTTGAGTTATGCGTGACCTTGCTGGCGATTTTCGAATTGCTGGTTTTCATGGGCGTGGTATCGCCGGGATTTTCGGTGGCTCACTTCGTCAAGGGCGGTTGGTCGGGCCAGGACAGCTTCAGCCTGGCGTCGATTCCCGGCATGTTTGCGGCGATCCCGTTTGCCATCTGGTTCTTCCTGGCGATCGAAGGCGTGGCGATGGCGGCGGAAGAAGCCAAGGATCCCAAACGCTCGATTCCGATTGCCTACATCACCGGCATCATCACGCTGGTGTTGCTGGCGATCGGCGTGATGGTGTTTGCCGGCGGCGCCGGCGACTGGAGCAAGCTGGCCAACATCAACGATCCGCTGCCGCAAGCGATGAAATTGATTGTCGGCGAACACAGCGGCTGGCTGCACATGCTGGTGTGGCTCGGCCTGTTCGGTTTGATCGCCTCGTTCCACGGCATCATTCTCGGCTATTCCCGTCAAATTTTTGCACTGGCGCGCGATGCCTATTTGCCGGCTTATTTTGCAAAAATCCATCCCCGCTTCAACACCCCTCACCGTGCGATTCTGGCGGGCGGCGCAATCGGCATCGCCGCCATCTATAGCGATCAACTGATTACCCTCGGCGGTCAGACCTTGACCGCCAACATCGTCACCATGTCGGTCTTTGGCGCCATCACGATGTACATCATCAGCATGTTGAGCTTGTTCAAATTGCGCCGCAGCGCACCGCATATGGTGCGCCCGTTCCGGGCGCCGTTTTACCCGTGGTTTCCGGCTTGTGCGCTGGCCGGTGCATGCGTCTGCATGGCGACCATGATTTATTACAACCCATTGATCTTCGGCATTTTTGCGGCCTTCCTGGCATTCGGCTACGGCGTGTTCCTGATGACCAGCCATGAAGCCGCCAGTCCGGCGATCCCCGCCGCGACCCTGCAAGGTGGAGGACCGGAACAGTGAAACGCCATCAATTCACGCATATTGTCGGCACCAAAACCTATCAGTTCCGCGACCTGAAAGACTTGATGGCCAAGGCCACGCCAGCGCGTTCCGGCGATTATCTGGCGGGGTTGGCGGCAGGCAGCGCGGAAGAACGGGTGGCGGCGCAAATGGCGCTGGCCGCCCTGCCGCTGAGCATCTTCCTCAACGATCTGCTGGTGCCCTATGAAAAGGATGAAATAAGCCGCCTGATTATCGACGAGCACGATGCCGTCGCCTTTGCCCCGATCAAGCATCTGACCGTGGGCGATTTCCGCAACTGGCTGTTGAGCGACGAAGTCGATGCCGGCGTGCTCGCCGCGGCGGCGCCCGGCATCACGCCGGAGATGGCGGCGGCGGTATCGAAAATCATGCGCGTGCAAGACTTGATCCTGACCGCCAGGAAGTGCCGTGTCGTGACCCGCTTCCGGAACACGATCGGACTGGCAAACAGCCTCTCCACCCGCTTGCAACCCAACCATCCGACCGACGACGCCAGCGGCATCGCCGCCAGCATCCTGGATGGCTTGTTATACGGCAGCGGCGATGCGGTGATCGGCATCAATCCCGCCACCGACAATGTGCCGCAAGTGATCAAGATCGTTTCGATGTTGAACGAGGTCATTGATCAATATCAAATCCCAACCCAATCGTGCGTGCTGACGCATGTCACCAATACGATTGCAGCGATCGAGCGCGGCGCTCCGGTCGACCTGGTATTTCAGTCGATTGCCGGTACCGAAGCCGCCAATCTCGGCTTCGGCATCAATCTCAATTTGCTGGATGAGGCCCGCAACGCCGCCCTATCGCTAAAACGCGGCACCGTCGGCAATAACGTGATGTATTTCGAAACCGGCCAGGGCAGCGCCTTGTCGGCCAATGCGCACCACGGCGTCGATCAGCAAACGTGCGAGGCGCGCGCCTATGCGGTAGCCCGTAAGTTCAAGCCGCTGCTGGTCAATTCGGTGGTCGGCTTCATCGGCCCCGAATATTTATACGACGGCAAACAAATTATCCGGGCCGGACTGGAGGATCATTTTTGCGCCAAATTGCTCGGCCTGCCGATGGGCTGCGACGTCTGCTACACCAATCATGCGGAAGCCGACCAGAACGACATGGATATTTTGCTGACCTTGCTTGGCACTGCCGGCTGCACCTTCGTGATGGGCATCCCGGGATCGGATGACATCATGCTCAACTACCAGACCACCTCGTTCCATGATGCGCTGTATGCGCGTCGCGTTTTGGGATTGAAACCGGCGCCGGAATTCGAGGCCTGGCTGAAGCAAATGCAGATCTTTGGCGACGGCGATGAAGTCAGGCTGGCCGCTGGACTGCCTGCGCCCTTTCAACAGGCTTTGCGGCGCTTGTCTTGAGCAATTGATGACCGATTGATTTGGAGAATTTGAATCGCATGAGCAAAATAAATCCAACCGTTATCACGAATCCATGGCAGGCATTGCGGCAATTCACGGCGGCTCGCATAGCGCTTGGCCGTGCCGGAATCAGCCTGCCGACCGCGGCGCAACTGGAATTTCAATTGGCGCACGCCAGGGCGCGGGATGCGGTGCATCTGGCCTTGGACGCGAAACTGCTGGCGCATCAGTTGAGCAGTTTTGCTGCAGCGGCCGACGGCGTCTGCATCAAGCTATGCAGCGCGGCGGAAAACCGCGACATCTATTTGCAGCGTCCGGACTTGGGCCGAAAACTCAATTCCGATTCACGCCAGATACTGCGAGAGTGGAGCCAGTTGCGGCAGGAAAGCGAAGCGCACGAAGGAGGTCTGAAACCACGTCCTTATGACCTCGCCTTGGTGATCGCGGATGGCCTGTCGGCACTCGCGATCGAGCAAAACGCGCAGCCATTTCTGCGCACCCTGATACCGAGAATGGCATCGGAAAACTGGTCGCTGGCGCCGATCACGATTGTGCGCCAGGGCCGGGTGGCGGTCGGCGACGAGGTCGGTCAGCTGCTGGGCGCCAGAGCGGTCGTGGTCCTGATCGGCGAACGTCCCGGCCTCAGTTCGCCGGATAGCATGGGTCTGTACCTGACCTGGAAACCGGGAGTCGGCTTGACGGATGCAAACCGGAATTGCATTTCGAATGTGCGACCGGCAGGCTTGTCGTATGAAGAGGCCGCATTCAAGTTGCACTATCTACTGTCCGAATCGCGCAGACGGCAATTGTCGGGCGTGCAGCTCAAGGATGAAACCGCGGCAGCGGATACTCAGATCAATCTGTCTGAACGTAATTTTTTGTTGGGCAGTCATTAAGGCTTGCAACCCTTACGCTCCCGACCTACGGCACCACTTTAATCGGTCTGCCTCAACGTAACTTCAGCTTGCGATACACCGTATTGCGCGACACACCCAATGCCTTGGCGGTTGCGGAAATATTGCCGCCATGGGCGTCCAGCGTTTTCCTGATCGCGGTCAGCGCCAGATCGTCCAGCCGGGGTGACATAAGGTCTTCGGTAGCTTCTTCGACCGCAGCAGGCGGCGCCTGCCCGACGGCATGCAAATCATCCAGAAAATCATCCGGCAGATGCTCCAGTCGAATCTGCCGATCGGCGCCAGCCATGACCGCTGCGGTCCGCAACAAATTGTTCAGTTGACGAAAATTTCCCGGCCAGTAATGGCGTCGGAAGAACGCCATGACATCCGGCGCCACGGTGCAGCATCGAGCGCCGTTGGCCTCTTCCGCCAGCAATTTTTCGACGATGATGTCCAGATCGCTGCGCTCGCGCAGAGCCGGCAGTTTGACCACCAGGCCGTTCAGGCGGTAATACAGGTCTTCCCGAAATAAATTCCTGGCGATCAGGTCGCGCAGATCGCGATTGGTGGCGCAAATCAACGCCACATTGACCGCGATCGACTTGGTGCTGCCGAGCGGCGTCACCATGCGCTCCTGCAGCACCCGCAACAGTCGTGCTTGCAGGCTCAGCGGCATATCGCCGATTTCATCCAGGAAAAGCGTGCCGCCGTTTGCCTGCACAATCTTCCCCACCCCGCCTTTCTTTCTGGCGCCGGTAAATGCCCCTTCTTCATAGCCGAACAACTCGGATTCAATCAGCGTCTCAGGAATCGAGGCGCAATTGACGGCGACAAAGGCGCCGTTCTTTCGCGGCGAATCGTTGTGTATCGCCTGCGCCAGCAATTCTTTGCCGGTGCCGGTTTCACCGGTAATCAGGATGGCAATATCCCGCCCGATCACTCTGTTGAGCTTGTCGATCAAGGCCGCCATCCGGGGATCGCCGGTGTTCAGGTAACGCAAGCTGGACAAGCGTCGC
Organism: Paraherbaspirillum soli; assembly: GCF_042654985.1. Lineage (NCBI taxonomy): Bacteria > Pseudomonadati > Pseudomonadota > Betaproteobacteria > Burkholderiales > Oxalobacteraceae > Paraherbaspirillum > Paraherbaspirillum soli. The sequence continues at coordinate 536,632 of NZ_JBHSMT010000013.1, forward strand.
GGCGCCGGCAGCGGCGATGTTGCGGTGACCGCATCCGATGCCACGTGCGGCACCTCGTTGACGTGCTGAAAGACACTTTTCGACAGGCGCAACTCGGCCCGCGCAAACACCCGGACACCGCTGTGCAGACAAAGATTGAGCAAGCCCGGCGCGGCAGTCCGGCAATGGTCGAACAAGGCCGATAGCGGCCAACCGAACAGCGAGTTGAACGTATGCGAATGCAATGCCGCCAGTGGCAAACCGAGCTGGAACAAAGCGCTGCGATTGGCCGACAGAAAGCGGCCGCCCGGGGTAAAACAAGCGATGCCCTCCACCAGCGTCCCGATGAATTCTGCACGGCTGTGAAAATGCAGGGTGACGGCATCGTCGAACGCGGCAGTCAACAACTGGTTCTCAATCATTTGCGCCGACATCCGGACCAGGGCCATGGTGTGCTTGTGATAGCTGCCGCGGTCGCCGCTGACGTCCAGCACTCCGAGAATCTTGCTCTGATGGTCGAAAATCGGCGCCGCCGAACAGGTCAGGAAATGGTTCGCCGACAGATAGTGGGCATCGGCGTGGATCGTGGTCGGCGCCCCTTCTGCAAGCGCGGTACCGATCGCATTGGTGCCCTTGCTTTGCTCCGACCATGTGACACCAGGATTCAGCGCGACCCGATCCGCCTTTGCCAGAAAATCGTCGTCACCCAGCGCATGCACGATGACGCCGTTGGCATCGGTCAGGATCACCATGTTGTGAGTGTTGACGATCTGGTCGTACAGCGTTTCCATCACCGGCAGCGCATAGGTATGCAGCACCTGATTCTGCTCCAGCAACAAGGACAACTCAGCGCGATCAAGCGGCGCGATTTCCGGCTTGCCATTTCTTTTTAAGCCGTAAGCAGTCGAGCGCCGGTGCGATTGTTCGATCATGGATAGTGCGGAAGCAGGTGATTCAGCCGAAAAAGCAGGATCCGGCCCTTTCAATGACATCCCATTCATCTTGTCTCCTTGGATCGCCGCCATTCTCTGGCGCTCGAAATACTGTTTTTTTTTGTAGTCTACCGATGAACGACGATGGTGGTAACCGGACGGTGCTTGCGCCTGCAATATATGTCAGGGTCGGCATCCGTAATCGTCGATCGCACCGATTCAGAGTTACCCACAGAAATTGTGGACAGTCCTGTGGATAACTTCGATGCGACTCAGTTAAGTATTTGATCCATATAGAGTTTATCCCGCTGCACACTGTTGGGCACCTCTACAAACCTACTGCAGGGTTTGGCAAACCCGCCAATCTCGGGGCTGCAGGGGTGACATATTCGTCGCCGTACAGTCGTACGACTGCAGTTGTTGCAACATCGTCGCCCCGACCTTGGGCCGCTCGCTACGGTTTTTAGAGGTGCCCTGTTGACGCGTTAGGCGCTGACGCGCGCCTTGACAGAGCTTGGGACGATGAGGAATCGAGGCTGGCGAGAGCTTGAAGCAAAGCCACGTTCGATCAACGTGGCTTTGCCTGCGGGGGCTTACTTGAACTGAGTTCGCACCTTCATTGCTGCGGTATTAAAGCCGCTCACATTGGCGTTGAGGTAACCGGTGATCTGGTCCGCCAACAATTTGTGCGTGTGGGTTGTCGGATGCAGCGTATCCCAGAACACGAAGGTATCGGGATCGGTGCACTGGGAGCGCGGTGTCTGCGTCTTAAGATAATTGAGGCTGGAATCCGCGTTGATATTCAGGCACGACTCAACGGTGTTGCTGACGTTGTACTTGGCCGGATTGTTCAATAGATCATTGAACAAGGCGTAGGTGTCAAACAACCGGATATTGAGGCTGGATCCGTATTGCGCCTGCAAGCTGCTGACCAGGCTGGCCAAGCGCTTGTTCAAATCGAGGACCTGCGCCGCCACCTTGCTGCCGTTGGTCCGGTACTTGAAAATCGGCGCCGCCGACACATTAGGCAGCGTCAACACCAGGATGTTCTTGCCGCCGGCCTTGATCAGGTTTTGCAGGGCCTGCGTTTCGCCGCTGATGACGTCATCGACAGTGCGGTTGTAATTGACCAGGTCATTGGCGCCGATCAGCAGCGTAAACAGCGTATTTTGCGGCTGGTAGTTCTGCGCCTTCTGCATGTATTGCGTGAACGATTGCACTTGCTGAATCACGCCCGGAATCACCACGTTCTGCGTCGTCACCCCGGCACCGCCGATCGCCCAGTTATAGAGCGGCAGGTTCAGGTTGCCTGACAGATATTCCACCCAATTCTTGTTATTGCTGAAACGTCCGAGAAACCAGCTATTGGAGTTCGGCAGTTTCCACATCGATGCGTTGTACATGTTCTGGGTGTCGGAAAGGCTATCGCCAAAGGCCACGATCTTGTTGATCGTGCCGTCCTGCGCGACGCTATCGGTACTCCACACGGTGTAGTTGAACGACAGTGCATTGTCGGCCGCGGCAACCATCGCCACCGGCTGGTCAATGCCCTGGCTGCTGAGCGTGCTCTGGCACGCCGCTTTGAGCGCGTCCTGCGAGACATCGCTATAGAACATGTTCTCCCAGTTCATGAGCCCGCCCGCCCACCAATAGCCGTTGATGCGGTAATAGTCGCCGCTTGCCGGGTCTATCCCCCATACATAACTAGTCGTAGGGCTGGTGGGGTCGCTGCTGGTCTGGTAGTAGCAGCGCAGATAAGTGTAGGTGCTGCTGCTGGCAGTTGCAGCGGCCTGCGCGGCCATGGTTTTTGCAGCCACATGCCTGGGTTGCAGTTTGAGCAGCTCCGCCTTGGAGAGCGGGCCGGACGACGATAGGTAATGGGTGAAACGGGGGTCTGGTTTTACATCGGCGGGTTCTGCCGCCGATGCTACGGTCGAACACAAAGCGCAAAGCAAGAATAAATTTTTCATTACTTGTTTCCTCGTTATGTTTGCTACCAAAGGTCAGTTGGTGGATGTGAATGCAGGGTGCGTTCACGTTCAGGTAATGACGAGGCGATCCCGGCCCTGGTCAGCCCCGGAAACCGCCGCCGATATACCGGCGCCAATATTGACACAAAGAAACAAACTAAAGGAAGGGGCTTTGCGTTAAATCCGAGTTTTCCGAATCTGGCTCGGACAAGCGACAACATCCCCGAAATATTCTGGGGACATCGCAAATCGTACTAAGTAATTGATTTAAAGCAGGAATTTGGTGGGAAGTACAAGTTTCGAACTTGTGACCTATCGCGTGTGAGGCGATCGCTCTACCCCTGAGCTAACCTCCCGGAGAGGCCGCTATTATTACATAAAACTTTCGGCGAATAAAGTCATGGTGATGCAGAAAACCAAGGGATTTGGAATTATTGCCGTTTGGCGTCCAACACGCCCTTCACTTCGCGTATCACAGCCAAGGCTTTCTGCAATTGCGCGGTGGAGGCGATTTCGGCGGTAAAGGCCATCCGCGCATGCGCCTTGGCGCTTTGCGTGCTGACGCCGATGACGTTGATTTTTTCGCGCAAGAAAACTTCTGAAATGTCCCGCAGCAAGCCCTGCCGGTCGCTGGCCAGCACAAAGATATCGACCGGGTAAACGGTCTCCCCCTCCGATGCGCCCCAGGTGGTCTGAATAATCCGCTCAGGCGCTTTGCTCCGCATTTCCGCAAAATTCTTGCAATTTTCACGATGGATGGAGATGCCTTTGCCGCGCGTGATGAAGCCGACAATCGGATCGGGCGGCGCCGGTTTGCAGCACTTGGCCAGTTGCGTCAGCAAGCCGTCGGTGCCGACCACCAGCACGCCCGACTTGGCGCCGTGCGCCACACTGGATGCCCGACTCTTGTGTGTAATCGCGGCTTCTTCGAGTTCGATATCGTGCTCGGCGCTCTTACTGCCATGGTCGTCATGCAGCGCCTGCTCGACGTGACGCAGACTGAATTCATCCTTGCCGAGCGACAGCAACAAATCATCCAGCTTGGCAAATGCGAGTTTGCGCGCCAGTTCTTCCAGGTTGACCGCAGTTTTGCCTTCGCGCTGCAGCGCCTTGTCCAGCAAGGCGCGACCGGTTGCCAGCGTTTCCTGTTGCTCGATAGCGTTGAACCAGGCCCGTACCTTGGAACGGGTGCGGGCGCTGGCGGCATAGCCCGGCGTCAGCCAGTCGCGCGACGGGCCGGCGGCGCCCGGGGTATTTTTCGCGGTGATGATTTCCACCGTCTGACCGTTTTTCAGCGGTGTATTCAACGGCACCATGCTGCCGTCAACCCGCGCTCCGCGGCAGCGATGGCCAATATCGGTATGCAGGTAGTAAGCAAAATCAATCGGTGTCGCGCCGTTCGGCAATTCGATCACGCGCGCTTGCGGCGTCAGCACATAGATATGGTCGCTCAGCGTTGCCTGCTTAAGCTTTTCCAGCCACTCGCGCCGGCTGTCCTGATGTTCGACGACGGCATCCACCACTTCGCTTTTCCAGGCCAGCAATTGCCGCAGCCAGGCGATTTTTTCGTCGTATTTTTGCGCCGCGAATTGAGACCCGCCGGTCTCCTTGTAACGCCAGTGAGCGGCGACGCCGTACTCGGCGAAATGATGCATGTCCTTGGTGCGAATCTGCACTTCCAGGGCCCGGTCGTCCTCGGCCAGCACCACGGTGTGCAGCGATTGATAGCCGTTTTGTTTAGGCCGCGAAATGTAATCGTCGAATTCCTTCGGGATCGGCACCCAGATGTTGTGAACAATGCCGAGCACCGTGTAGCAGGTCTTGACGTCGTCGACGATCACCCGAAAAGCGCGGACGTCATACAGCTCCGAAAAATCGAGCTCCTTGCCTTGCATCTTGTTCCAGATGCTGTAGATGTGTTTCGGTCGTCCGGATACTTCGGCCTTGATGCCGGCCGCCGCCAGTTCGCTGCGCAAGCGCGTGATGGCCGCATCGACGAAGCTTTCACGTTCGATGCGCCGCTCTTCCAGCATTTTGGCGATGCGTTTATAGCTGGCCGGATCAATGAAGCGAAACGACAGGTCTTCCAGTTCCCACTTCAATTGCCAGATGCCGAGCCGGTTGGCCAGCGGCGCATACAGATCGAGCGTCTCCCGCGCGTACTGGCGGGTAGTTTCGTTTTCCAGCTTGTTCTCGGCAAAGTAACGCAGCGCCGCCACGCGCGATGCCAATCGCACCAGCACCACCCGCATGTCGCTCGCCATCGCCAGCAACATCTTGCGCAGGGTTTCAACCTGGGTGGCGGCCTGTTGTGCGGCATTTTTACCGCGCATGACTTCCTGCGGCAGGCTGAAAGTAAAACCGTGCAGGCGCATCAATTGCCGGACACCGGCCACCAGATCGGCGATCTCCTTGCCGAAACGCTTTTCAATCGCTTCGGTATAGCTTGAGTCGAGCAGCGGCAATTCGAACAGCAATCCCGCCAGCCGGGTTTCGACATCGGTATCCAGCAACGCCAATATGCTTGCCACACATTGCGAAAAATCGAGCGTGCTCTGGCCGGTAGCAATCACATTATCGGCATAGATGGGTTCGACGAACGCCAACGCGTCCAGCACCCGAGCGCTATCTTCCGCACTCAAGCCGGTGGTGCAAAGCTGAACCTGGGTGGCGCGTTGTGTGGCAGTGAGCGAAACCATGCGATGTTTACTTTTCCAATTACTTTTGCGCAGCGACCACGATAATTTCTATCAGTATTTCCGGACGCGCCAGTTTCGCCTCGACCGTCGCCCGCGGCGGCGAATTGTCGGCGGCGACCCACTCGTCCCAGACCGCATTCATGCCGGCAAAATCCTTGATGTCGGCCAGGTAGATCTGGCATGACAGGATGTGTGCCTTGTCGCTGCCGGCTTCCGCCAGCAGACGGTCAATGTGCCCCAAGGTTTCGCGCGTCTGGCCTTCGATGTTTTGCGTGACGTCTTCGGCCAGTTGGCCTGCAAGATAGACGGTGCCGTTATGAATCGCGACTTCCGACAATCTTTTGCCGACATGTAAGCGTTTGATAGCCATGATTTTTATTTCCTTTAGAAGTGGAACAGCGACAAATCACCCGATCAGGAAATCAGCGACGATTTCGATTTGATCGGCATGCAACAGGGTTGGCGCATGGCCGACACCGGCCAGCTCCACCAGTTTGGCTTTCGGACCGCACTGCGTCATTGCCAATGCGACATCGAGCGACAGCAGGTCGGATTCGGCGCCGCGCACCAGCAAGGTGGGACAAGTGATCGAGTTATATGCCTTCCACAGCAACATTTCCGAGATCTTGAATGCTTCGCCGGTCGTCGTTTTGTATGGCATCGCCAGCCCCAGATCGTAATGACGGATCCACTGCCCCTCTTTATTCTGGCGCAGCACATCGGCCGCCAGCTTGTGCCACTCGGCATCGGTATGCTCGCCGAAGGGTGCGGAAATGGCGCGAACGTAGGCGGCGCCGTCCTCAAAAGTCGGGAACCGCATGTCGGCGCCGATATAGTCGCCGATGCGATCCAGCGCGCCTTGATTCAAGCTTGGACCGACATCGTTCAGGACCAGTTTGCGGATTGGATTTCCTTCCAATGAAGCCAGTCCGATACCGATCAGCCCTCCCATTGAAGTGCCGACCAAATCGACCGTTTCGGCATTCAGCCGGGCCAGCAATGTCACCATGTCGCTGAGGTACTGCGGCACCACATAATATTGCGGATCGCGCAGCCAACCGGAGCGTCCGCGCCCCACCACATCAGGACAAACGACCCGGTAGGTATCGCACAATGCGCGCGCCAGCTGGTCGAAATCGTCGGACACCCTGGTCAGGCCATGCAGGCATAGCAACACGTTGGGATTCTCTGGATCGCCCCACTCCTTGTAAGCCATCGTGTGCAATCCGGCGGGTGAAATACACTGGACGGTTTTGAGCGTGGGTGTGGTCATGGGTAGTAGCGGGAGTGTGCTTGCACTAAGGAATGGCTGCAAAACGATTATTTGTGTCGCTTGCAAGCAACATCTTATCGCATACGGCACTGTTCTTGCACTATACGCCAAAGATGTCGGCTTAAAAACCCGACGGCGATAGCGGCGCCCTCGTCAATTTACTGCGCTCATAAAAAAAAAAGCGCTTGAGACAAACCTCATCGGGTTTGCCTCAAGCGCGGTATGAGCTGCGAAAATTTAATGCAATTCGCTGAAATCCAGCTTGCTGCCGGTTTTCTCGATCATTTCTTGCTGGCTGACGCCGGGCGCCAACTCCAGCACTTTCAATCCTGTCGGCGTCACATCCATCACGCCCAGATCGGTGATGATGCGATTGACCACGCCGACACCGGTCAACGGCAAAGTGCAGGCATCCAGGATCTTGTGCGAAGTCGTACCGTCCTTGGCTTTGGCCACATGTTCCATCAGCACCACGACCCGGCCGACTCCGGCCACCAGATCCATCGCGCCGCCCATGCCCTTGACCAATTTGCCGGGAATCATCCAGTTCGCCAGATCGCCGTTGCTGGCAACCTGCATCGCCCCCAGCACTGCGAGATTGATTTTGCCGCCGCGAATCATCGCGAACGAATCCGCCGAGCTGAAAAACGACGATCCGGGCAATGACGTCACCGTCTGCTTGCCGGCGTTAATCAGGTCGGGATCGATCTCGCCTTCAGTCGGGAACGGGCCGATGCCGAGCAAACCGTTTTCCGATTGCAGCCAGACTTCGATGTCCTTCGGCACATAATTGGCGACCAGCGTCGGCAGGCCGATACCAAGATTGACGTAAAAGCCATCCTGCAATTCTTTTGCCGCCCGCGCGGCCATTTCATCACGAGTCCATGCCATGGTGTTCTCCGTTTTATAAGTGCTTGTAGAAGCTGTTGAATTGAATTAACAGGTTCTTATGTACGTATGGTGCGTTGTTCGATCCGCTTTTCCGGTGTCGGGTTGACCACGATACGGTGCACAAAAATGCCCGGCGTATGTACTTGATCCGGATCGATTTCACCCACCTCAACCAGATGCTCGACTTCCACCACGGTGATTTTTCCGGCCATTGCGGCGTTCGGGTTGAAATTGCGGGCGGTCTTGTTATAGACCAAGTTGCCGCTGCGGTCGGCTTTATACGCTTTGACCAACGACACATCCGACACCAGCGAACGTTCCATCACATATTTGGCGCCATCGAATTCGCGAATCTCCTTGCCTTCCGCGACAAGTGTGCCGACTCCGGTTTTTGTGAAAAAAGCGGGGATGCCGGCACCGCCGGCGCGTAGTTTTTCAGCCAATGTGCCCTGCGGCGTAAATTCCAGTTCCAGCTCGCCGGACAGATATTGACGCTCGAATTCCTTGTTCTCGCCAACGTAAGAAGCAATCATTTTCTTGATTTGACGGGTCGTCAGCAACTGTCCAAGGCCGAAATTATCGACGCCGGCATTATTGGAAATCACCGTCAGATTCTGTACCGCGGAATCGCGCAGCGCCAGGATCAGCGCCTCCGGAATTCCGCACAGTCCGAAACCGCCGACGGCAATCGTCTGGCCGTCCTTGACAATGCCAGCCAGCGCGCTGGCTGCGTCAGGATAAACTTTGTTCATTACCATCTCCTCTTTGTGTAAACTCCGACTATTGGGCGCCTCGAAAAACCTACTGCGCGACCCAATCTCGGGCCTGTGATGCTCGCCGTACCTCCGTACGGCTGCGCTTCTCAACCCGACCTTGGCCCGCTCGCTACGGTTTTTCGGAGCGCCCTATTATTGCCGTGAAGTGCGTCTGCAAGCATATGATGAAGAGTTTGATCCCACAATACCGTAAAAATACGAATTTCGAGACGCGCCCAGATCGCCGGACGAGCATGCGCCATCACGAAAATCACCAACCGGCCACTGCCTAATTCGTTGAATAACTCATTGATCGACTATCAAGCCATTTTTGCGCATGCGCCGATCGGCATGTGCGTCTCCGAGCGGCGCATCATGCAAGTCTGCAATCTGGCGTTGACGCGCATGTTCGGCTATCAGCCCGCGGAGTTGAATGGTCAGTCATTCCAGGTGCTGTATCCGACTCAGGACGAGTTTGAACGTACCGGCGCCCGCATCGTGCCGATCATGAATGCCAAAGGCTTGTATTCCGATGAACGGATCATGCGGCGCGCCAATGGCGAATTGTTCTGGTGTCATGTGACCGGCCACTCGCTGGTGCCGGACGACACCCACGCAGCCGGTATCTGGACCTTCGAGGATTTGAGCGAAAAGCGCAGCGTATCGGCAGAACTTTCGCCGCGCGAGCGGGAAATCGCTGCCTTGCTGGTGGAGGGGAAGACCAGCAAGCTGATCGGCAAGCAGATCGGCCTGAGCCCGCGCACGGTGGAAATGCATAGAGCCAATCTGATGAAGAAATTTGCTGCGGCGACCTCCAGCGAACTGGTGCACCGCTTGCTCGGCGTCAGGCAATAAGGCGGCTTTAAACACCGCAGCCCCTGCAGCTAGCTATTACTCTGCGGAATAATTGTTCAGCAATTGACGCACATCGTCCGGCAACGGCACTGATTTTTCCAGCTTGAAGTCGACCCATACGATTTTCGCCGAGCCTTCTGCAAAAACCGCGTCGGGCGCATCGACCCGGCAGATTTCATAAGTGGTCTCGAAACTGGAACGACCAACTGCGCCTATGTAAGAACGGACTTCGATGTCCCCCGGATATTTCAACTGACGCAAAAAACTGCATTGCGCATTGATCAGCACCGGTCCCTGCTGGGAATCAAAGGTGCCGCCAATCAGGTGCAGCCATTCGATCCGCGCTTGCTCCATGTACCTGAAATAAACGGTGTTGTTGACATGCCCGAGCGCGTCCATGTCGCCCCATCGAATTGCCATACGACTGCTATGGACGAGTTTCTTCGTTTCCATTATTTCAATTTTCCCGAACCAAAAATATTGGGGTTTTCATCAGAATAAATTCCCGATTTACGCCCCTGCCTCAACTACACTGTTTGATCGCGACAGCTGCCTTGAGCACGAGGCGCCAAAGTGCGAGGAACAATACTAACCGCCGACGAAACCTAGCATTCTGCCGCAAAATCCCCGACAATTAGCACATTCGTTCGAAAATTAAATATAGGTAAAGAGACCATGACCCCAACCCAGACGCAGAACTTCCTAGAGCAATACGGCCCGCGAGAAGCGATGGAATATGACGTGGTGGTGGTCGGTGGCGGGCCGGCCGGATTGGCCGCTGCGATCCGGCTGAAACAATTGGCGGCAGAAAAAGGAAAGGAAGTTTCGGTCTGCGTGCTGGAAAAAGGCAGCGAGGTCGGCGCCCACATCCTGTCCGGCGCCGTGATGGATCCGCAGGCGATCACCGAGCTGTTCCCCAACTGGAAAGAGTTGGGCGCACCATTGAACACCGAAGTCAGCGAAGACCGTTTCCTGTTCCTGACCGCGACCAAAGCCTACAAGACGCCTAACTGGATGCTGCCTTCCTGCTTCCAGAATCACGGCAATTATGTGATCTCGCTGGCAAACGTCGTACGTTGGCTGGGACAGCAAGCCGAAGCGCTTGGCGTAGAAATCTTCCCTGGCTTTCCGGCTGCCGAAGTGCTGTATAACGAAGACGGCTCGGTCAAGGGCGTCGCCACCGGCAATATGGGCGTCGACCGGCATGGACAGCCGACGGACGCGTTCCAGCTCGGGATGGAATTGCATGCCAAATACACCTTGTTCGCGGAAGGTTCGCGCGGTCACCTGGGCAAGCAAGTCATCGCCAAATTCGATCTGAACAAGGGCAAAGACCCGCAAACCTACGGCATCGGCATCAAGGAATTATGGGAAATCGATCCGGCGCTGCATAAACCCGGCCTGGTCATCCACACCGCCGGCTGGCCGCTGGATACCCAGACTTACGGCGGCTCGTTCCTGTATCACCTGGAAAACAACCAGGTCGCGGTCGGTTACGTGGTCGGCCTCTCGTACGAGAATCCCTACCTGTCGCCGTACGAAGAATTCCAGCGCTACAAGACCCACCCGGAAATCCGCAAATTCTTTGAAGGCGGCAAACGCATTTCCTACGGCGCGCGCGCAATTACCGCCGGCGGTCTGCAGTCGCTGCCCAAGCTGACCTTTGCCGGCGGCGCGCTGATCGGCTGCGATGCCGGATTCCTGAACGCCAGCCGCATCAAAGGTAGTCACGCCGCGATCAAAAGCGGCATGCTAGCCGCAGACGCCGCTTTCGATGCCCTCGGCAATAGCCGCCAGCATGACGAACTGAGCGCCTACGGCCAGGCATTCGAACAATCCTGGCTGCATCAGGAATTGCACAAAGCGCGCAATTTCAAGCCATGGATGAGCAAGGGGCTGTATCTCGGCACGCTGATGGTGGGCATCGATCAAGTGGTATTCGGCGGCAAGGCGCCGTGGACGCTGCATCACACCCATGCCGACCATGAATGCCTGAAACCGGCCGCCAATTATTCGCCGATCAAGTATCCGAAACCGGATGGCAAGCTGACTTTCGATCGTCTGTCGTCGGTGTTCATATCGAACACCAATCACGCCGAAGACCAGCCTATCCACCTGACGCTGAAAGATCCAAACGTACCGGTGAATATCAACCTGGAGAAGTACGCCGGACCGGAAACACGCTACTGCCCTGCCGGCGTCTACGAATTCGTCACCAACGAAGACAATACCGAGCGCCTGCAAATCAATGCGCAGAACTGCGTGCATTGCAAAACCTGCGACATCAAGGATCCGACGCAGAATATTGTGTGGGTGACGCCTGAAGGCGGCGGCGGTCCGAATTATCCGAACATGTAATCAAACTCAAAGGCTGCGTATGCAGCCTTTCTTATTTTGGCTCGATGACAAACTGGCGCGGAAAACACAACTATCTTGCTCGCCGCGTGGGCGAAAGAGCGCTCGACCGGCTTTTACTCGGCGGCTGGTTCGCGAAGTGGAGCTATCGGTTTGGCTTGCACGGCAAGCTGGGCGTGACGCACTATGCAGTGGAATTAGCGCCGCACAAAAAATTGTCGACGCCGCTGAAAATCGCTTTTGCGTCCGACTTCCATGCCGGCCCCACTACGCATCCGCAAATCTTTGACGACCTTTTCGACGAAATTGATCGTCAACAAGCGGACCTGCTGTTACTTGGCGGAGATTTCGTGTCGTGCCAGGCCCGCTACACAGAGGAGTTCAGCGCACGGCTCAGTTGCCTCAATCCGCGCTTCGGAAAGTACGCGGTATTGGGCAATCACGATTTATGGGTGAGTGAAGTTGAGCTATCAAAAGCCTTGAAGGAAGCTGGCGTAGAGGTGCTGATCAACCAAAACTGCGCGTTGCCCGCCCCCTATGATTCGGTCTCGATTTGCGGTCTGGACGACCCTTGGACCGGCACCCCGGACCCGCACCAGACTTTTCACAATGCGGGTGAAGTGCGAATACTTTTAATGCATGCACCCGACGGATTACTGCTGCTGGATGGCCATTGCTTCGACTTCAGCCTGGCAGGCCACACGCATGGCGGACAGGTAGCGCTGGCGGACGGGACGCCGATAGTCGTGCCGCACGGGCCGCTTTGCAGGAAATATTGGTTTGGACGACATGCAATAGAAAACAACGGCAGCCTGATCGTCAGCCGCGGGATCGGATGCAGTACCTTGCCTATCCGGTTAAATGCCGATCCGGAGTTGGTGATCTGTACTGTCAGCTAGGGCAGTTGCCAATTGCCGGACAATATTTTCTCCAGCCAGAAGGTCCCGATCACCGTCTTGACGTCGGTAATCTTCCCTTCCCTGACCCAGGCCAGCACCTCTTCCAACGGCGCTTTGAAGACATCCAGGAATTCGCCTTCATCAAGTTGGCTATCCCCCGCAACCAGGCCGCGCGCCAGGTAAATTTCCAGATGCTCATCGGCATAGGCAATCGCATTGTGAATCGTGCAGACATGTTGCCAGTCGCTGGCGGTATAGCCGGTTTCTTCCTGCAGCTCACGTTTGGCACACGCCAAATGATCTTCGCCGGCATCGATTTTACCGGCGGGGAATTCGATGAACACGCGCTCCAGAGGATAACGATATTGCCGCTCAAGCAGCACCGTGCCGTCTTCAAACACCGGCAAAATCACCACCGCGCCGGGATGCTTGATGTATTCACGCGTCGCAGCCTTACCATTCGGTAACGCAACCGTATCGCGCTGCACCTTGAGAAAATGGCCGTCGTAAGCCAAGGCGCTATCGATCTGGGTTTCTTTCAGGTGGCGATCCATGCGGACACTCCGGGCAAGTTGTGAAGGGAAGCGATGATGCTGGCGGTCAGGAGAGTTGAATCCTAGCAGCCCGTCGAGTGGCGCTTAAAGAATTCGGATAGGGAGAAAAGCGGTTCAGCGATAACAATCAGCGATGCTTCTTTTTCAGATAGCGCAACACGTAACCAGGGTAGGCAAACACCAGAAACATGCAGCCGGTAACCGCATAAAATTGCCAGCCCTGAGCAAAGGCATTGCCGATCTTCGATTCCAGGGCATAGCCAATCGCACCGACTATTGCGTACATGACCAACAATTCCAGCAAGCGCAACCAGATCGGCTTTGTCGCTGCCTGTTCGCCTGACTTGAGGGGAATCAAGGCAAACAGGCGTTCGTTAAGGAAAGGCAAGTTGGCGGCGAACAGCGCCAACAGGATCACAAACAAACTGGAAAATGAGACGTTCACCAGATTAGGAAACTACTCGGGCCAGGAACGAGGTCATGGTGCGGACGATCGCCGCCGCAGTTGCATTCATCAGCAAGCCAGGCCACAGACCCAATACCAATACCGCCAATCCATTCAAGCTAAGCAGGACGCGCACATCGGCATGCGCCACGATCTTGGCGCTATCTTGCGGCTCGTCGAAATACATCAGCTTGATAACGCGCAAGTAATAATATGCGCCGATCAATGAGAACAGCACCGCGACCACCGCCAGCCAGATTTGATGGCTGCCGAGCACCGCCTGCAACACCGACAATTTGGCGTAAAAGCCCATCAGCGGTGGAATCCCTGCCAGCGACAGCATCAGGACCAGCATCACGCCCGCGAACCATGGGCTGCGTTGATTCAAGCCCTTGAAGTCTTCCAGGTTTTCCGCCTCGAAGCCGGAGCGTGCCAGCAGCATGATGACGCCGAAAGTGCCCAATGTCGTCATGACATAGGTGATCGAATAAAACATGGCGGAGCTATAGGCATTGGCTGCCGAGTACAGATTGCCGTCGACGACGCCGGCCAGCAAGCCGAGCAGCATGAAGCCCATATGCGAAATGGTCGAGTACGCCAGCATCCGCTTGATATTGGTTTGTGCAATCGCGGTGATGTTACCGATCGCCATCGACAGCACTGCCAACACCGTCAACATTTGTTGCCAGTCGAACGCCAGCGGCAACAAGCCCTCGATCAGCAAGCGGAAGCAGATGGCAAAGGCAGCCAGCTTAGGCGCGCCGCCAAGCAACAAGGTGACGGAAGTCGGTGCGCCCTGGTAGACGTCGGGAATCCACATATGAAATGGCACCACGCCTAATTTGAACGCCAGACCGGCAACCACGAATACCACGCCGAACACCAGTACCGTCGGATTGACGCCGCCGGATGCCGCTACGCGAGTTACTTCAATCAGATCGAGCGAACCGGTCGCGCCATACAACATCGACATGCCGTACAACAGGAAGCCGGACGCCATCGCACCCAAGGCAAAATATTTCATCGCCGCTTCGGTGGCAACCGCGTTGTCGCGACGCAATGCAACCAATGCATACAGCGACAACGACATCAATTCCAGACCGAGGTAGATGCTGAGGAAGTTACTGCCGGAGATCATCACCATCTGACCGAGCAGTGCGAACAGCGCCAGCGCGTAAAATTCGCCGCCCAGATGCGCGCCCACCATGCCACGCTCGCTGACGTAGCGGCGCGAATAGACCAGGGTCATGCCGACGGCCGCATAAGAAACCAGTTTCAGCAAATCGCTCAACGGATCCGACACGAACATGTTGTGGAAGGTATAGACGGTTTCTCCGGCGTTGAAAGAACCCAGCGTCAACGCGAAACACACAGCCAGCACTGCCAGCGACAGATAGTAAGTGATGTGCCGTTTGGCATCCGCAACGAACATATCGATCAGCAAGACGGCGGAGGTCGCAATCAGCAGAAAGATTTCCGGATAAACAGGGATCAGATTCATGTTATTCATTTATTTGCCGCTTATTTTTGTGCACTTGCTTGCTGCCGCATTGCACTCGTGTTCGGTTCAACTCAATTTAACTTTGTGATGGCAACCTGCTTCAGCAGGTCTGTTACCGACACTTGCATCGCATCGGTGAACGGCGCCGGATACACACCCATCACGATGACTGCAATCGCTAGCACGCCCAGGATCAGGAACTCACGCTTGTTGAGATCCAGCATTTCCTTGACATGGTGATTAGTGATCTCGCCAAACACCACCCGCTTGACCAGCCATAAGGAATACGCTGCGCCCAGGATCAATGCGGTGGCAGCCAGCAAGCCGATCCAGAAATTGAACTTGACCGCGCCCAGAATCACCATGAACTCGCCGACAAAACCGGAAGTCGCCGGCAAGCCGCAATTGGCCAACGAAAACAATACGAACAATGTCGCAAAACGCGGCATCACGTGGACCAGGCCGCCGTACTCGGCGATCTGACGGGTGTGCAAACGGTCGTACATCACGCCGATGCACAGAAACATCGCGCCGGAGACAAAGCCGTGTGAAATCATTTGCGCGATACCGCCCTGCACGCCGATGTCATTGAAGATAAAGAAGCCGAGAGTGGCAAAGCCCATATGCGCAATCGACGAATACGCAACCAGTTTCTTCATGTCGGTTTGGACCAGGGCCACAAAGCCGATGTAAATCACCGCGATCAGCGACAGCGTAATCATGAAGCCTGACAGGTAGTGGCTCGCATCTGGCGTGATCGGCAGCGAGAAGCGCAGGAAACCGTAACCGCCCAGCTTCAGCATGATCGCCGCCAGCACCACCGAACCGCCGGTTGGCGCTTCGACGTGTGCATCCGGCAACCAGGTATGCACCGGCCACATCGGCACCTTAACTGCAAACGCAAACAGGAACGCCAGGAA
This sequence comes from Paraherbaspirillum soli, assembly GCF_042654985.1. Classification (NCBI taxonomy): domain Bacteria; kingdom Pseudomonadati; phylum Pseudomonadota; class Betaproteobacteria; order Burkholderiales; family Oxalobacteraceae; genus Paraherbaspirillum; species Paraherbaspirillum soli. The sequence goes on from NZ_JBHSMT010000013.1 coordinate 552,660, forward strand.
AATCAGGATCTGCGCCGTCATCGTCAGCGGCATCTGATGCCAGCTCTGAATATCAAAGCTGCCGCCCGATTCAAAGTACAGGTACAGCAAAGCAACCAGCATCAGCAGCGAGCCCATCAGCGTGTACAGGAAGAACTTGACCGCAGCATAAACACGGTTAGCTCCGCCCCAGACGCCGACGATGATGAACATCGGAATCAGCGTCGCTTCGAAGAACACGTAGAACAACATACCGTCGAGTGCGCAAAAGACGCCGATCATCAAGCCCGACAGGATCAGGAACGCGCCCATATATTGGGCAACCTTCTTTTCGATGACTTGCCAGGCAGCGATCACCACCAGCACCGTGATCAGCGCCGTCAATGGGATGAACCACAGCGAAATGCCGTCAATACCCAAAAAGTAATTGATGTTGAAGCGGTCGATCCAGGGTGCTTTTTCGACAAACTGAAAGCCGTGGGCAGCGTTATCGAAATGCTGCACCAGCGGCAGCGTGGCCGCAAAACTGACCAGCGAGCCAAACAAGGAAAGCCAGCGCACCAAAGTAGGATTATCGTCGCGGCCAATTGCCAGGACGAGCACACCGAACGCGACCGGGCACCAGATCGCGAGACTGAGAAGAGGGAAAGTTGACTGCATCATGGTTGTTATTTACTTTGCTTAGCCAACTTACTTGGCAAACGGAGACGGCATGAACCAAACCAGGAAACCCAGCACCCCGACAATCATCACAAACGCATAGTGATAGATATATCCGGACTGCCAGAGACGGGTAATTTTCGAGAACCAGCTGACTGCCTTGGCGCTGCCATTGACAATCAAACCATCGATCAGGCTGCGGTCGCCGACGTTCCACAAGCCGCGGCCCAGCAAACGGGCGCCACCGGCAAAGACCACATCGTTGAATTTATCCATATAGTATTTGTTGTCGAGCAGCGCAAAGATCGGGCTGAATTTCTGCTTGATCGCTGCCGGCACGCGTGGATTGACCATATAGAAATAGTACGCAGCCGCCACCCCCGCGATTGCCAGCCACAGCGGCGCCGAACTCAGCGCATGCACCACCATCGTGACCGGGTCATGGAATTCATTGCGCAATTCTTCCATCGCGTGATGGGCTTCGTTGACCGCAATCACATCGGTGAAAAAGCTGCCGTACAGCATAGGCTTGATCGCGAAGAAACCGATGACCGCAGAAGGAATCGCCAGCAGAACCAGCGGCAAGGTCACCACCCAAGGCGACTCGTGCGGCTTTTGCCCTGGCGCCAGGCCGTGATGGCCGTGGTCTTCTTCCACCTCATGATGAGCATCATGGTGATCGTGATGTTTGCCGAACTGCTCTTCGCCATGGAACACCATGAAGTACATGCGGAACGAATAGAAGGCCGTGACAAACACGCCTGCCAACACTGCGAAATAAGCAAACCCGGCGCCAAACAGATGGGTAGCATGGACCGCTTCGATAATGCTGTCCTTCGAATAAAAACCGGAGAAGAACGGCGTACCGATCAAGGCCAGCGAACCGATCAGCGAAGTGATCCAGGTAATCGGCATGTATTTGCGCAGACCGCCCATATTGCGCATGTCTTGATCGTGGTGCATGCCGATGATCACCGAGCCGGCGCCAAGGAACAGCAAGGCTTTGAAGAAAGCATGCGTCATCAGGTGGAATACCGCAACCGAATAAGCCGACGCGCCCAGCGCCACGGTCATGTAGCCCAGCTGCGACAATGTGGAATACGCAACCACGCGCTTGATATCGGTCTGGACGATGCCCAGGAAGCCCATGAACAGCGCGGTGATCGCGCCGATGATCATAATGAACGACAACGCGGTGTCCGACAGCTCAAACAACGGCGACATGCGCGACACCATGAAAATACCGGCGGTCACCATGGTCGCAGCGTGGATCAGTGCGGAAATCGGAGTTGGGCCTTCCATCGAATCGGGCAGCCAGACGTGCAGCGGAAACTGCGCCGATTTACCCATCGCACCGATGAACAGGCAGATACAGGCCACGGTCAGCAGCATCCAGTCGCTGCCAGGCAAGGTCAATTGGGCCAGCGCACCTTTTTGCGCGAACACTTCGGCGTAATTCATCGAACCCGAATAAGCCAGCAACAAACCGATACCGAGGATGAAGCCGAAGTCGCCGACACGGTTGACCAGGAAGGCTTTCATGTTGGCGAAAATCGCTGTCGGCCGGGTGTACCAGAAGCCGATCAGCAAATACGAGACCAAGCCCACAGCTTCCCAACCGAAGAACAATTGCAGGAAGTTGTTGCTCATGACCAGCATCAGCATCGAGAACGTGAACAGCGAGATATATGAGAAGAAGCGGTTGTAGCCCTCATCCTCTTGCATGTAGCCGATCGTATAGATATGCACCATCAGCGACACAAAGGTCACCACGCACATCATCATCGCGGTCAGGCTGTCGACCAGAAAGCCGATTTCCAGCTTGATGCCGCCGACCGTCATCCAGGTGTACAGGGTGCCGTTAAACGAGGCGCCGTCTAGCACCGCCAGCAAGGTTTGCATGGAGATGATGAAAGCGACCAGCACGCCGAGGATGGTGACCGTGTGCGAAGTCTTGCGACCGATCAGGTTACCGAAGAATTTGGTACCGAATAAACCTGCGATCGCCGCACCAGCCAATGGTGCCAGCGGTACAGCAAGAAGTAATTGTGGGTTAAGTTGCCCCGCCATGATGAACCTTATCTTTATCCGTTATTCGTTGTCTACGTTGTTCTTTACCTGCTTGTTCCAAAGGCATCCGCCTCTGGAATAAGCATCACTTAGCCTTTGAGACTGTCCAGGTCTTCCACATTGATGGTGTCCAGATTACGGAACAGCGCCACCAGAATGGCCAGACCGATCGCCGATTCGGCAGCGGCCACGGTCAGGATAAAGAAAACGAAAATCTGTCCAGCTGCATCACCCAGGTAATACGAAAAGGCGATGAAGTTCATATTGACAGCCAGCAGTATCAATTCAATTGCCATCAGCAAGACGATCAGGTTTTTCCGATTCAGGAAAATGCCGACGATCCCGATCGCGAACAGGATCGCGCCAAGGATCAGATAATGTGCGAGCGATAATGCCATGATGCGTCCCTCTTATTTTTGTTGGGCCGCTGGCGCAGCTGGGTTAACCGATGGAACCGACTCGACTTTGGCTTCGGCAGGCATCTTGACAATCCGAACCCGGTCGGTGCTCTTGACCTTGACTGCATCGGACGCGGAGAAATATTTGGTGTCTTTACGACGACGCAAGGTCAGCGCGACTGCAGCGACGATCGCCACCAGCAAAATCACCGCAGCAATTTCGAATGCATAGACATACTGGGTGTAGATCAGCTTGCCCAGCTCTTTGGTATTGCCGATGTTGGCCGAAACCGCCGGGATATCTGCATCCGAGCCTTGAAAGCCATGAAATATCACTCCGGCCATTTCCACCACGATCAGCGTACCGACCGTCGCCGCCAGCGGGAAGTACCCCCAGAAGCCGTCTCGCATCTTGTCCAGATTAATATCCAGCATCATCACCACGAACAAGAACAGCACCATCACCGCGCCGACGTAGACCAGCACCAGCACGATCGACAAAAACTCGGCTTTCAGCAGCATCCAGATGCCGGCTGCGGAGAAGAACGACAGCACCAGGAACAAGGCGGCATGCACCGAATTGCGTGCTGTGATAACGCGTAATGCGGCGATGACCAGCACCACCGAAAACGCGTAGAACAAGAATGTCTTGAATTCCATAATGACCTATAACAAATTGTGAAAGTCAGCTATTTGCGGGACAGAGTTTAAGAGGCGCCGCCGCGCGCCGAATTACTCTGTCCCCAACTGACTAAACAAAAACGGCTAAATTGCAAAGAGTCGTTGCAAGGTAGGCATTGGGATCGCATCACCATACCCACCTTATTTACAATAATTAACGGTACGCAGCATCCGCCGCACGCGCCGCCGCAATCTCAGGCTCGTAGCGGTCACCAACTGCCAGCAACATTTCCTTGGTGTAGTACAGGTCGCCGCGCTTTTCGCCGTGGTATTCCAGGATATGGGTCTCGACGATCGAGTCGACCGGGCAGGATTCTTCGCAGAACCCGCAGAAAATGCACTTGGTCAGGTCGATGTCGTAGCGTGTGGTACGACGGGAACCGTCGGCACGCTGTTCCGATTCGATCGTGATTGCCATCGCCGGGCAAACCGCTTCGCACAATTTACAGGCGATGCAGCGTTCTTCGCCGTTCGGATAGCGACGCAGCGCATGCAAACCGCGAAAGCGCGGCGACATCGGCGTCTTCTCTTCCGGATACAGCACCGTAATCTTGCGTGCAAACAGGTAGCGGCCGGTCAGCCGCAAACCCTTGAGCAACTCCAGCAGCATCAAGCTACCGAAAAAATCCTTGATCGCGTTCATTTACACTAACCTTCCCATTACTTCCAGATATTCCATGGACTTTGGATCCATGCAGCGACGATCACCAGGTAGGCGAGCACCAGCGGGATAAATACTTTCCAGCCCAGACGCATGATCTGGTCGTAGCGATAACGTGGGAACGATGCACGCACCCAGATGAATATCGAGACCATGAAGAACGTCTTGGCGCCGAGCCAGATCCAGCCCGGGACCCAGTCCAGGAAGGACACCGGCGAGGCCCAGCCACCCAGGAACATCAAGGTTGCCAGGATCGAGATCAAGATCATGTTGGCGTATTCGGCCAGGAAGAACATCGCGAACGACATGCCCGAGTATTCGATCATGTGACCGGCCACGATTTCCGACTCGCCTTCAACCACGTCAAATGGATGACGGTTGGTTTCGGCAATACCCGAGATAAAGTAGATGACGAAAATCGGCAGCAGCGACAACCAGTTCCAGGACAGGAATCCCAGGCCGTGGTCATAGAAGTAGCCCTTGCTTTGCCCCATCACGATATCGGTCAGGTTCAGGCTGCCGGACACCATCAGCACCACGACCAGCGCGAAGCCCATCGAGATCTCGTAGGAAACCATCTGCGCCGAGGCGCGCATCGCACCGAGGAATGCATACTTGGAGTTGGAGGCCCAGCCGGCGATGATCACGCCGTAGACTTCCATCGAAGTGATTGCCATCACGAACAACAAGCCGGCATTCACATTGGCCAGCACCGTTTCCGGACCGAACGGCACCACCGCCCATGCGGCCAGAGCCGGCATGATGGTCATGATAGGTGCGATGAAAAACAGGACTTTGTTGGCACGCGCCGGTGTTGTCACTTCTTTCAACAGCAGCTTGAGCGCGTCGGCGATCGGTTGTAACAGCCCGGCCGGACCCACCCGGTTCGGTCCCAGACGGATATGCATCCAGCCGATCAGCTTGCGTTCCCAGTAGGTCAGGTAGGCCACGCACAGCAGCAGCGGCACCACCACGATGACGATCTTGACGACGTTCCAGATCAGCGGCCAGATAGCACCGAAGAAGTCCAGACCAAGCGCATTGATGGTCGCGATGAAATGAGCCATCATGCTTTCTCCACTACGATAGAACCAAACATTGCGCCCAGTGCCGCGGTCGACGCATGCGCCGCGGCGACACGCACCACGTTATCCGGCAACTGACGATCAATCGCGGCAAGCAGCTGCGCTGCGCCCTGCCCTTGCTTGACATTGACGCGGTCGCCGTGGGCGACGCCCAATTTCTCAGCCAGCACTGCCGACAACCAGGCCTGCGGCGCTTGTCCGTCGACAGTGTCCTGGAGCGACGGCGCGCGACGAACCACGGCGTCGGTAAAGTAAATAGGCACATCGGCAATCCGTTCCAGCGCGCCGTTGGCCACTTGGGATACGTTTTGCGGTTGCAGATCGGACAGATTATTCAAGCGCGCTTGCAAATTGGCTTCAGCGACATTATCGGTACCCAATACTTCGGCGCGAATCGCTTCCGAAGTGTCGTAATCGAAGCCAGGCAAGCTCAGCAAATTGCCGAGCACACGCAATACTTTCCATGCCGGACGTGCATCGCCCAGCGGCTTGACAGTGCCGTTGAAGCTTTGCGCACGACCTTCGCAATTGACGAAAGTACCGGAGGTTTCGGTAAATGGGGCAATCGGCAACAACACGTCGGCATAGTCGCTACCGTGTTTATAGGCCGACAGCGCCACCACCATCTCGGCTTGATTCAGTGCAGCGCGCGCCTGTTGCGGATCGAAACTATCGAATTCCGGCTCGGCGTTCAGCAATACATAAGCCTTGCGCGGTTGCGCGAACAGCTGCTGCGCGTTGGCGCCCTTGCCGGCGGTTGGCACCGCGTTCGCAAGGTAGCCGCCGACGGTGTTGCCGGCTTCGGTCAGGTAGCCGAACTTGGCATCGGTTTGCTGTGCGATCCATTGCGCCAGCGCGTGCAATTGCGACGCTTGCGGATGTTGTGCGGCAGCGTTGCCGAGCAACACGGCTTTGGCATCGCCCGACAGCAGGCTGGCGGCGGTTTGCTTGGCAGCCGCCGATGGCACGACCTGTTCGAAACCTGCCGGAGCAGCAACGCTCTTGGCTTGCGCCACGGCCACAGCTACCTCGCCCAAAGCAGCCAGCCAGGCCGAAGGCGCCGCAATCATCTTGTTAGCAACCGGCATCAGCAAATCGTCGTCGGTCGCGTGCAGGATGCTCAGCTTGCCGCCGCGCTTGACGCTCAAACGCAGACGTGCCGACAACAGCGGATGATCCTTGCGCAGGAACGAGCCGATGATGAAGGCACGGTCCAGTTGCGCAAATTCATTGATCGACATGCCAAGCCACGGCGTGACCTTGCCATCCAGTGCAAAGTCCGATTGACGCAGGCGGAAATCGACGTTCTCGGAGCCCAGGCCGCGCACCACTTTTTGCAGCAGCGACAGTTCTTCCAATGTCGAATACGGCGTACCCAGCGCAGCAATCGCGTCGGCGCCGTGCTCGTGGCGGATGTTACGCAAACCATGGGCGACGTATTCCAGCGCGGTTTGCCATTCGACTTCCTGCCATTTGCCGTCTTGCTTCAACATCGGCTTGGTCAAGCGCTCGGCGCTGTTCAAACCTTCGTAGGCGAAACGATCCTTGTCGGACAGCCAGCATTCGTTGACATCGTTATTTTCCAGCGGCAATACGCGCATCACTTTGCCGGCTTTGACCTGAACCACCAGGTTGGCGCCAAGGCCGTCATGCGGGCTGACCGACTTGCGGCGCGACAGTTCCCAGGTACGGGCGCTGTAACGGAACGGCTTCGAGGTCAGTGCGCCGACCGGGCACAGATCGATCATGTTGCCGGACAGTTCGGAGTTGACGGTCTTGCCGACGAAGGTAGTGATCTCGGAATGCTCACCGCGACCGACCATGCCGAATTCCATCACGCCGGCGATTTCCTGACCGAAGCGAACGCAGCGGGTGCATTGGATGCAACGGCTCATTTCCTGCATCGAGATCAGCGGGCCGGCATCTTTCGGTGCCACCACGCGCTTTTCTTCTTCGTAGCGGGAAGACGATTTACCGTAGCCAACCGCCAGGTCCTGCAATTGGCATTCGCCGCCCTGATCGCAGATCGGGCAATCGAGCGGATGATTGATCAACAGGAATTCCATCACGCTCTTTTGCGCGGTGACGGCCTTGTCGCTGCTGGTGCGCACGATCATGCCCGCGGTCACCGGCGTGGCGCAGGCAGGCAGGGCCTTAGGCGCTTTTTCCACCTCGACCAGGCACATGCGGCAATTGGCCGCGATGGAGAGTTTTTTGTGATAGCAAAAATGGGGAATGTAAGTGCCAATCTTGTTGGCAGCATCCATTACCATGCTGCCCTCTTGGACTTCCACTTTCTTGCCGTCTATTTCGATTTCAACCATGGCTTTTACTTTTCTTGCCTAAGCATTCTTGGTTACGCAGTCACTGATGCAAATGATTGCGTTGGCTTAAATATAAGCGGGCACCAAGCAATGCTTATGCTCGATGTGATATTCAAATTCTTCGCGAAAATTCTTCAGGAAGCCGCGCACCGGCATCGCTGCCGCATCGCCGAGCGCACAAATGGTGCGGCCCATGATGTTGCCGGCAACCGTGTCCAGCAGGTCCATGTCTTCAGGCCGGCCGTGCCCGGTTTCAATCCGGTGCACCAGACGATACAGCCAGCCGGTGCCTTCCCGGCACGGCGTGCATTGACCGCAGGACTCTTCAAAATAAAAGTACGACAGGCGCAACAGCGATTTGACCATGCAACGCGTGTCGTCCATCACGATCACCGCGCCGGAACCGAGCATCGAGCCGGCCTTGGCAATCGAGTCGTAATCCAGGTCGGTATCCATCATGACGTCGCCCTTGATCACCGGCGCGGAAGAACCGCCAGGGATCACGGCCTTGATCTTTTTGCCGCCGCGCATGCCGCCGGCCAGTTCCATCAGCTTGGCAAATGGCGTACCCAATGGCACTTCATAATTGCCCGGTTTTTCAACGTCGCCGGAGATCGAGAAAATCTTGGTGCCGCCGTTATTCGGCTTGCCCAGCGCGGCATAGGCTTCGCCGCCCATGTTCAGCAGGAACGGCACTGCCGCGAATGTCTCGGTATTGTTGATCGTGGTTGGCTTGCCATACAGACCAAAGCTGGCAGGAAACGGCGGCTTGAAGCGCGGCTGGCCCTTCTTGCCTTCCAGCGACTCCAGCAGCGCGGTTTCTTCGCCGCAGATGTAGGCGCCATAACCGTGGAACGCGTGCAACTGGAAGTTGAATGCGCTGCCGAAAATCTTGTCGCCCAGTGCACCGGCAGCACGCGCTTCTTCCAGCGCTTCTTCAAAGCGCTCGTAGCCGGACCAGATTTCGCCGTGAATGTAGTTGTAGCCGACCGAAATACCCATCGCATAAGCGCCGATGGCCATCCCTTCAATCAGCGCGTGCGGATTGTAGCGGATGATGTCGCGATCCTTGAATGTGCCAGGCTCGCCTTCGTCGGTATTGCAGACCAGGTATTTTTGACCGGGGAACTGACGCGGCATGAAGCTCCACTTCAGGCCGGTCGGGAAGCCCGCGCCGCCGCGGCCGCGCAGCGAGCCGGCTTTCAGTTCGGCGATGATTTGTTCCGGCGTAATGCCTTCGGTCAGGATGCGTTTCAGCGCAGAGTAACCGCCGCGCTTGACGTAATCTTCGTAATGCCAGTTGTTGCCGTCCAGGTTAGCCAGGATCAGCGGGTTGATATGACGATCGTGCAGGCAGGTCATTTCTTCAGTTCCTCCAGCAAGCCGTCAATCTTTTCGTTCGACATCCAGCTACACATGCGTTTGTTATCGACCAGCAGCACCGGCGCGTCGCCGCAAGCTCCCATGCACTCGCCCTCGACCAGCGTGAACTGGCCATCGGCGGTAGTTTCACGGAAACCGATGCCGAGCTTGTGCTTCAGATGTTCAGCCGCGCGCTCGCCGCCAGACAATTGGCATGGCAAATTGGTGCAGATGCTGATCTTGTGCTTGCCGACCGGCTTGGTGTTGTACATGTTGTAAAAGGTCGCGACTTCCTGCACCGCGATCGCCGGCATGCCGAGATAATCCGCGACATCCTGCATGGTTTCCGGCGCCAGCCAGCCTTTTTCATCCTGCGCGATCGCCAATGCGGCCATCACTGCCGACTGCTTCTGGTCGGCAGGAAATTTCGCCACTTCGCGATCAATCTTTTTGTATGTATCTTGACTTAACAACATGTTGTCGGCCATTCGTGCGCGGTGCTCTGCGCTAGTTATTGGTAAATTTACCATCTGCATTGCCGCGTCAATTCGCGGCAAATTCATACTCGTTTTACTTTTTCAAGCTGCTCGGATTAACGATCAATTTCACCGAACACGATATCTTGCGTACCGATGATGGTGACGGCATCGGCAATCATGTGGCCCTTGGCCATTTCGTTCAAACCTTGCAGATGCGGAAAGCCAGGTGCCCGGATTTTCAGACGGTACGGCTTGTTGGCCCCATCCGAAATCAGGTACACGCCAAACTCGCCCTTCGGATGCTCCACCGCTGCGTAGGCTTCGCCCGGCGGCACGTGGAAACCTTCGGTGAAGAGTTTGAAGTGATGGATCAGCTCTTCCATGTTCGACTTCATGTCGACTCGCGACGACGGCGCCACTTTATGGTTATCCGTCATGACCGGACCGCCATTGTTGCGCAGCCACTCCACGCACTGCTTGATGATGCGATTCGACTGGCGCATTTCTTCCACGCGAACCAGATAGCGGTCGTAGCAATCGCCGTTCTTACCAACCGGGATATCGAAATCCAGCAAGTCATACACTTCGTACGGCTGCTTTTTACGCAAATCCCACTCGACGCCGGAACCGCGCAGCATCGGACCGGTGAAGCCCATGGCCTTGGCGCGCTCTGGCGAGACCACGCCGATGCCGACCAGACGCTGTTTCCAGATCCGGTTATCGGTCAGCAGGGTTTCGTATTCGTCGACGTATTTAGGGAAGCGAACGGTGAAGTCTTCGATGAAGTCCAGCAACGAGCCCTGGCGGTTTTCGTTCAATGCGTTGATTGCCTTGGCATTGCGCACCAGCGAAGCCTTATGCTGCGGCATGGTATCCGGCAGATCGCGATAAACGCCGCCCGGACGATAGTAAGCCGCATGCATACGGGCGCCGGACACAGCCTCGTAGCAGTCCATCAAATCTTCGCGCTCGCGGAATGCGTACAGCAACACCGCCATCGCGCCGACGTCCAGTGCATGCGCGCCAATCCACATCAGGTGGTTCAGCAGACGGGTGATCTCATCGAACATCACGCGGATGTATTGCGCCCGCAACGGCACTTCGAGGCCCAACAGGCGTTCGATCGCCATCACATAGCCGTGCTCATTGCACATCATCGACACGTAGTCGAGACGATCCATGTACGGCACGGATTGCAAATAGGTTTTTTGTTCGGCCAGTTTTTCGGTTGCACGATGCAACAGGCCGATATGCGGGTCGGCACGCTGGATCACTTCACCATCCAATTCCAGCACCAGGCGCAAAACACCATGCGCAGCCGGATGTTGCGGACCGAAGTTCAGCGTGTAATTTTTAATCTCTGCCATTATTTGATCCCGTAATGTTCTTCACGAATCACGCGCGGCGTAATTTCACGCGGTTCAATCGTCACGGGTTGATAAATCACGCGTTTTTGTTCCGGGTCATAGCGCATCTCGACATAGCCCGACACCGGGAAGTCCTTGCGGAACGGATGACCGATAAAACCATAGTCGGTCAAAATACGACGCAAGTCGTTATGCCCTTCGAACAGGATGCCGAAGAAATCGAATGCTTCGCGCTCATACCAATTGGCAGAGGCCCAGATGTCCGTCACCGAAGCCAGTAACGGCATATCGTCATCCGGGGCAAACACGCGGACCCGCAGGCGCCAGTTATGCTCGATCGACAGCAAATGGGAAACCGCGGCAAAGCGCGCGCCTTCCCATACACCGTCGCCATACGTCGAATAATCGACGCCGCACAGATCTATCAATTCTTCAAAGCGGGTATCGGCGTGATCGCGCAGCACGCGCATGGCCGACAAATAGTTAGCTGCCTTGACTACGATTGCGACCTCACCGAGGGCAACAGTCAGACTTTGAAGATCATCGCCCAATGCATTGCGCACGGCGGCTTCAAGGATTTCCAGTTTCGTCGTCATTCTGTTCTCTTAACGCGCAATCGTATTGGTACGGCGGATCTTGTTTTGCAACTGTATGATCCCGTACAGCAGCGCCTCAGCGGTCGGCGGACAACCCGGCACGTAGATATCGACCGGCACAATGCGATCGCAGCCGCGCACTACCGAATACGAATAATGATAGTAACCGCCGCCATTAGCGCAAGAGCCCATGGAAATCACCCAGCGCGGCTCAGGCATTTGGTCGTAAACCTTGCGCAGGGCCGGCGCCATCTTGTTGCACAGAGTGCCGGCGACGATCATCACGTCGGACTGACGTGGCGACGGCCGGAAAATCACGCCGAAACGGTCCATGTCGTAACGCGACGCTCCGGCGTGCATCATCTCAACCGCGCAGCAAGCCAGACCAAACGTCATCGGCCATAGCGACCCGGTACGGGTCCAGTTGATCAGCTTGTCGGCCGTGGTGGTAACAAAACCTTCGTTCAATACACCTTCAATAGACATGACTTACTCCCAATCCAGGGCGCCTTTCTTCCAGATGTACCAGAAGCCAACCACGAATTCGGCGATAAACACCATCATCGTGATAAAGCCCTGCCAACCGAGGTCGCGCATCGCAACCCCCCACGGGAAGAAAAAAGCGGTTTCCAGATCGAACAAAATGAACAAAATGGCGACAAGGTAATAGCGCACATCAAACTTCATGCGCGCATCTTCGAATGCTTCAAAGCCGCATTCGTAAGGGGAAGTCTTTTGGGAATCAGGCCGGTGCGGCCCAAGGATTCGACCGAGCAATTGCGGTGCAATACCAACCGCGATACCGATCAGAATAAACAACAGGACGGGAAAATAGTTTTCGAGGTTCACGATTATGCGCTAGTAGTTTGAGCGATTAGCAGAATGATTCACAGAACAAAAACACATCAAAGCCGATGCATCCAATCCCGAAAACCATACAACAAGCTCCTCGACAAAAAGCCAGCGCGGGGGCAACCTTTGCTGGCCTTGATATTGTTTGATGCAACTGCTTGGTGCCGACGGCGAGACTCGAACTCGCACAGCTTTCGCCACTACCCCCTCAAGATAGCGTGTCTACCAATTTCACCACGTCGGCATAAGGGCTTATTTTAACCTGATTTGGTACATTTATTCAATGCACTATTAGATTAAAAGTCAGCAATTTCACTCGGAAAAGGGTTTTATTTAGGGATTTGATTCGATTGCGCGGCACCAGTCGCTGCCGACGCCGAATTAGCCGATGCAGCAGGAGTTGCAGCCGATGGTGCAGCCGGAGTTGCAGGCGCCGATTGCGTTGCCGGGATCGCCGCTGCGGGAGTCGATGCCGGCGGCAGATTCTCCATCACGCCACCGCTCGAAACCGTACGATGATTTCCCAGATAAACCAGGGTCAAAGTCGCGATAAAGAAAATCGCAGCCGCCAGACCGGTCGACTTCGACAAGAAATTTGAAGAGCCGGTGGCGCCGAACAAACTGCCGGAAGCGCCGGAGCCGAAAGCAGCACCCATATCAGCGCCCTTGCCATGCTGCAGCAACACGAGACCGATGATCGCCAGCGCCGCCAGAACCTGAACGATCATGATGATGTTAAATACTGTGTTCATTTAATTATTTCCAATGAGGGTTAATTCTTTAAATTCTTATTTGCCACGCCTTGACTAGCAAGCTTCAGTCACTTCAATACCCACAACAATTACTTAATACTCTTCCGGCTGCGCCGACTTGATTCCAAACCTGCAAATCGACACCTGGAACAGCACTCACGCCGCAGCAATAATCGCCAGAAAATCGGCCGCCTTTAAAGCTGCACCACCAATCAAGCCGCCATCGATATCCGGCATTGCCAGCAATTCGCCAGCGTTGTCCGGCTTCATGCTGCCACCATACAAAATCTTTACCACGTTCGCAGCACCGGCATTTTTAGCGGACAGCTTGGCGCGCAATGCAGCGTGCACGTCTTGCGCCATCTGCGGCGTCGCCGTCTTGCCGGTGCCGATAGCCCAAACCGGCTCATACGCCACGACAATCTTTGCCAGCTCGGCGCCATCCAGCAATTGCAATACTGCGTCGAGCTGCTGGCCGACAACCTCATCGGTCCGACCAGCTTCGCGCTCGGCCAGGGTTTCGCCAACACACACGATAGGCGTCAATCCAGTCTGCAACGCGCGCAGCGCTTTCTGCGCCACCAATTCGTTGCTCTCAGCGTGATATGCACGTCGCTCAGAGTGACCGACAATGACGTACTGACAAGAGAAATCCTGCAACATCGATGCCGCAACTTCACCTGTATAAGCACCGGCAGCATGCGCCGACAGATCCTGCCCGCCCCAGCCAATTGGCGTCCCGGCAAGTTCGGACTGACATTGCGCCAGGTAAGGCGCAGGCGCGCAGAGCGCCACATCGCAATCGACTTGCTTCAGACCGGCCTTGATTTCAGCCAGTAATGCAGCATTGAAAGCCAGGCCGCCATTCATTTTCCAGTTCCCGGCTACAAGTTTGCGACGCATATCTAAACAAGCCCACATTTTTAATAACCCGGCATTCTAACGCGCCGTGGCGGAGGCGGTCAAACCGAAGCAACAAATGACGCCGAAGTCCGGCTGGCAACGGATGCCAGCCAAGTTGCCCCTCCCTACTCCGCCAGCCGTCGCCTGAACATCCAGCGCCCGGCATTCGATGCTTCGGCATCGTATTGATAACCATCCACATCAAAGTTCTTGAGCCGCTCCGGATCGGCTATCTTGTGCTGCGCTGCATAACGCGCCATCAATCCGCGAGCGCGCTTGGCGTAGAACGAGATTATTTTGTACTTGCCATTTTTCCAGTCTTCAAACACGGGAGTGACGATGGCGGCATCCAGCACTGACGGCCGGACCACCTTGAAGTATTCCTCCGAGGCCAGATTGACCAGCGTCTGCGACTTTTGCTGCTGCAGCTGCCGCTTCAACGCCAGGGTCACCGCATCGCCCCAAAACGCATACAGATTTTTTCCGCGCGGATTGACCAGGCTGGTGCCCATTTCAAGCCGATACGGCTGCATCCGGTCCAACGGTCGCAACACGCCATACAAACCCGACAGGATACGAACATGCGTTTGCGCATAAGTCAGCTGCGCGCTGCTGAGCGAGGCCGCATCCAGGCCTTCGTAGACATCGCCATTGAAAGCCATGATTGCCTGCTTCGAATTGGCGCTGGTGAATTTTGTTGACCAAGAGGAAAAACGCGTGGCGTTCAACTGCGCCAGCGGATCGGATATCTTCATCAAGCTGCCGATCTGTGCCGGCGACAATTCTTTCAATACATCAATCAGCTCGGCCGAATGCTCAATAAAATCCGGCGTGGTATGTATTTCGGTCGTGCTTGGGGTGGTGTAATCGAGGGATTTTGCAGGCGATAAAACAATCAGCATGTGAACATCCAAATAGGCATCCGAAGGAGAAGTTCGCCATCATACCGAAAGCCACCGGCACTCGCCTGAGCTTACCCCTCCCCTTTCAACCGCTTTCAGCCGAACACGCCTGCCGCCACATCCCTCTCGAATTCAGCAACCCATATCGAGCCATCGCCGATCGGATATTGTTGTTTGCGGCCGGAGGATTTCCGCGTCACCGTAACAAACCCGGTCAGCGCAAATACCTCGTCCGTCTTGGGGTCCGTCGTATCAAGCTCCCTCAGCTCGAAATCGTCGGCAGCAAGCTTGTGCCTGACCAGCACAGCATTGAAGTCATTCAATTCATCCGGTTCGATCAATTTCATGTTCGCCTCCAGGTGTGATGCCGCGAAGGACCAACCTTAGCACAGCGCTTATTCCGGCGTCATACCAGCAATATGATGAAAAGACTCGCGGAAATCACACGCAAACAAACTGGTCGGCCGTCCATCGCTCCTAAACAACGGCAGCATTTGCTCGAATTTCAGACCGATCTTCTCGATAAGTTTGATTGAACTGTGATTGTCAGGCGACGCGATCGCGACTATCCGGTCGAAGCCGAAAGTATTTCTGCCGTACGCCATCACCGCAGATGCCGCCTCATACGCATATCCCTTGCCCCAGAACCTTGGAAGAAAGGCGAAGCCGATATCGACATCGTCCAGGCTGTCCCTTTTGACTAAGCCGCAGATGCCAATCGGGACGCCGCCTTCTTTCAACTCGGTCAAATAAAAACTGAAGCCCATACGCTCATGCATCGCCACCGGTCCACTCAAGATGGCCTCGCGTGCCGCGTCCAGGGTTTTCACCCCTTTATCGCCGATGAACCGCAACCACGAAGGATCGTTCACCAGCTCAAGATAAAATTCCGCATCGTCGCAAGTCAGCCTGCGCAGGATCAGGCGGTCGGTCTCAAGAATGATCGTCAAAGTAATTCGCTCCTCGAAAAAGGGCACAAGGTAAAATGCTTCACGAATTTTGCACGAATTACGGAATCCCGCATGAACCAAGGTTTAAATCAGCAGCGCATCGTCCTCGATACCAATGTATGTCTCGATTTATTTGTATTTCGCGACCCGCGCTGGGCGGCATTGATGGCAGCCCTGCAAGCCGGCGAGATAGAGGCCGTGACCCGTGCCGACTGCCGCAACGAATGGCAGAGAGTGCTGCATTACCAGCACCTGCCAATCAGCGATGAAACGCGGACCGGCATCAATGCCGAATTCGACTCTTTGATCCATTGCCTGGCAGCCGATGCCTTGTCGCCGCGCACCGATATTCGTTTGCCGCTGTGCAGCGATACGGACGACCAGAAATTCCTGGAGCTGGCGTTGGGCGCGCGAGCTGCGACCCTGGTCACCAAGGACAAGGCGCTGCTGAAACTGGCGCGCAAGACTGCCAAGGCCGGGCTGTTTTCGATTGTCACGCCGCAGGCATGGCGCCTTCCATCTCTTGCCGACTCTTGATTTCTGGCCGCTGTACAGTCGTCGACAAAACGCTAAAATGCCAAATTCACACTTTAGCCAGAATCGATTCAGATGACCACGCAGCGACATTCCTTTGTGCCGACGACCAGCCCCGAGGCATCCCGGACCATCAACCCGACCCAACTCCGCTCCAAACTTCCGAAGGTCGGCACCACCATTTTTAGCGTCATGTCGGCGCTCGCCAGCGAAAAGAATGCGGTCAACCTGGGCCAGGGATTTCCCGATTTCGACTGCGATCCGACACTGGTCGAGCTGGTCGCCGGCGCCATGAAAAGCGGCTTCAATCAATATCCGCCCATGCCCGGCGTGCCCGCTTTGCGGCAAGCCATCGCCGGCAAAATCGAACACCTGTATGGGCATCGCTACGATCCGGCCACCGAAATCACCGTCACCGCCGGCGCCACGCAGGGCTTGCTGACAGCCATCATGTGCACGGTGCACCCGGGCGACGAAGTGATTGTGATCGAACCGGCCTATGACAGTTATGTGCCGGCGATCGAACTGGCCGGCGGCACGCCGGTGCTGGTGCAAATGGAATTGGACGCCAATGGCTACAGCGTACCGTGGCACAAGATAGCGGCAGCGGTCAACGCACGCACCCGCATGATCCTGGTCAATACCCCGCACAATCCGACCGGCACAGTGCTGACCGCGACCGACATCCAGGCACTGGCCGACATCGTGCGCGGCACCGACATCCTGATCCTGGCGGACGAAGTCTACGAACACATGATCTACGACGGCGCGCGCCATGAGTCGATTTGTCGCCACCCCGAACTCGCGGCGCGTGCCTTTATCGTCTCCAGTTTCGGCAAGACCTATCACGTCACCGGCTGGAAAATCGGCTACGTCGCAGCACCGGCAGCGCTGTCGGCAGAATTCCGCAAAGTGCATCAATACAGTGTTTTCACCGTCAATACCGCGGTGCAGCACGGGATCGCCAATTACATGCAAAATCCCGCACCCTATCTGGAACTACCCGCGTTTTACCAACGCAAGCGCGACCTGTTTCGCGCCGGCCTGGAAAACTCGCGCTTCAAGTTATTGCCGGCCGACGGCACTTATTTTATTTGCGTCGATTACTCGGCAATCTCTTCCTTGAGCGAAGCCGACTTTGCGATCTGGCTGACCAGCGAGATCGGGGTCGCCGCGATTCCCGTGTCGGCGTTCTATCAATCGCCGCGTGAATCCGGCATCGTGCGATTTTGCTTCGCCAAGCAAGACCAGACCTTGCAGCAGGCGCTACAACGGCTGGCAACAATTTAATCCCGCACACAGACAGCGTCACCAAACAGAGAAAGGAAAAAATCATGATCGACGTCTATAGCTGGGCGACACCGAATGGCCACAAAGTTCACATCATGCTGGAAGAATGCGGCTTGCCGTACCGCGTGCACGGGGTCGACATCGGCGCCGGCGACCAGTTCAAGCCCGATTTCCTGTCGATTTCGCCGAACAACAAAATCCCTGCCATCGTCGATGCCGACGGCCCGGATGGACAGCCTATTTCGCTGTATGAGTCGGGCGCGATCCTGGTTTACCTGGCGAGCAAGGCCGGCAAGCTCCTCGGCGACACCGACCGCGAGAAGTTCAACACGCTGCAATGGCTGATGTTCCAGATGGGCGGCGTGGGCCCGATGCTGGGACAAGCCCACCATTTCCGCATCTACGCGCCGGAACAAATCGAGTACGCGGTCAACCGCTATACCAATGAAGCCAAGCGACTGTACGGCGTGATCGACAAACAGCTGTCGCAACACCCGTATCTGGCAGGCAATCAGTACACGATTGCCGATATCGCCACCTTTCCATGGATACGCTCATGGAAAAACCAGGGCGTCGAGCTAAGCGACTTTCCCTATTTGAAAAACTGGTTTGACACTATCAGCGAACGTCCGGCAGTCAAGCGCGGAGTCGAAGTGCTGGCCTCTGCGCGCAGGCCGCTGACGGGTGACAAGGAGAGGGAGATCCTGTTTGGCAGCCAGCAGTATCAAAGACGTTGATCTGTGGCAGGCAAATGAAAAGATGGGGGACATCCCCCCATCCCAAGTGATTTATGAACACTCCATAAGAATTGCGCTGACAACACGCTTACGATTCCGGATAACTGACGCTCAATACTTCCAGCTCATCCAACCCGGCAGGCGTCATCAGCGTCACCATCTCCCCTTCATGCGCCTTGGTCAAGGCCCGTGCAACCGGCGAAATCCAGCTGATTTTTCCATGCAGCGGATCAAGCTCGTCAATCCCCACAATCGTCACCGTGTGTTCTTCGCCTGCATGATTCTGGTAAGTGACAGTGGCACCGAAAAATATCTGGTCGCGGCCATGATGCACGCTCGGATCGACCACCTCGGCCAAATCCAGGCGCTTGGTCAAAAAGCGGATGCGGCGGTCGATTTCACGCAGCCGTCGCTTGCCATAGATGTAATCCCCATTTTCCGAGCGATCGCCGTTCGATGCCGCCCATGAAACGATGCGCACCACCTCCGGCCTATCGGTGTCGATCAGTTGCAACAACTCATCTTTCATGCGTTGATAGCCGGCCGGCGTCATGTAGTTCTTGGTGCCGGCAGGGATAGGCGGCAATCCGAACTCCAGATCGTCGTCATCGCCTTCAGGTTCTTTGACAAATGCTTTATTCATAGACGGCATTGTAGATCCATTTTTATCGTTATTGCAGATCCGCCCAGCGCTGGAAACAGCATGGCGGTATGGTAAAGTCAGTGCCGCGCAATGTTGCCCATGTCGACTTTTCCCTGCTTTCATATGCCCGCCAACTCCCCCCATTTCCGCATCGGCCTGGCCACCAGCCGCAGTCATCAGGGCGCGCCTGATTCGGCGCTCGCTCAGTTGCTCAACGGCAGCCGCAATGTCATCGAACAACACTTGAAACCTCAGCTGATCGTGGTCGGACGCACTCTGGATGCAATGGAACAACTTGGCTTGCTCAAGAATTATCCGCACATCGAACGCTTTCCCTATGGCCGTCAGGGCGGCTTGATGAAACTGGTCTCGCGCGTGGTCGACGCCGATCCGGCGCGCACGCTGGACGCGGTCATTTACCTGATGGATCCGGTCGATCCGTCATCGACCTTTCCGGAGGCGGTGGCGCTGAAGCGGCAATGCGTGATTCATGGCAAACCCTTTTTGTCGACCCTGGCCGGCGCCCGCGAATGGCTGGAACTGGAGGCATGCGCGCTGGGCGCCGCACCCAATCCGCAACTCGATCCGACGTTCGATCTGGCCAATGAAGGCATCGCGCTGATTGCCCACGATGCAATGAAAGATCGCATGCTGGATATCGCGGAGCGCCATTTCCAGCTGCTGGATCAATTTGCATTCCGCTGCGCCACCGGCACCACCGGCAGCCTGTTGAACAAACTGGCGCAAAAGATCAAAGGCGAAGAAGCCGGACGCAACTGGGTCAAACCGTTCTTGAGCGGCCCGCTGGGCGGCGATGCCCAAATTGCCGAATTGATCCTGGACCGCCAGCAATGCCGCCGCGTATTGTTCCTGGAAGACCCGCACGTCGCACGCCAGCACGAAGCGGATATTCAGTTGCTGGAACGCGCCGCCAGAACCGTGACCGACTACGCGCTATGTATCAGCGATGCCGAATGCGGCGAGCGCTGGTTGACCCTGTTGCAGCAGCGCGCCGTTCAAGTGTCGGCCAGTTGAAGCAGCCGCTTGGCGCAAGCCTTCAACGCGTCGCGCAATTCGGCCGGGCGTCGTATCTCGAACGCGAAAGGTAGCCGCGCCAGCTGGCGCGCAAACCAGTCCAGATCATCGGATTGGTTGCGGATCAGCACCCCCTCCGCGGTTTGCTCGAATACCCCGATAGCTTCGAACAGGTGGCTGCGCGCACTGTCGAGATCGGCTTTCAGCAACACTTCAACCGTGAACGCACGCGGCAAAGTCGCCACCGACAAGCTCAAATAAGCGAGCGCGTCGAAATCGGCCGGACGCATAAAGCTTACTTCCAGCAGATCGACCTGCCGGATCCGGTCCAGCCGGAACGAGCGCAGGCCATGGCGCAAGTGGCACATCCCCACCACATACCAGCAGCCGTCGCGATAAGCCAAACCATAGGGATCGAACTCGCGCTCGCTATCGTTTTGCTGCGCGCTGCGATAGTACAGGCGCACCCGTTGCCGGGCTTGGGCGGCTGCACTCAAGGCCAGCAGCGCAGCGTTGTTACCGGGGGCGGTGGCGCGCGACAGGTCCAGTTTCACCGTCTGGTCGATGGCGCTGACGCGGCGCTTCAAGTTGGCCGGCATGATGCGCTCCAGCTTGGACTGGGCGCTGGCCACCGCCGGCGCCGCCTCGGCCAGACCCAGACCGCGCGCCGCCAGCAGTCCGATAGCCAATGCCAACGCCTCGTCATCGGTAAACATCATCGGCGGCAGCTTGAAGCCGGCCATCAGCGCGTAGCCGCCATGACGGCCGCGTTCGGTCGTGATCGGTATACCCATTTCTTCCAACATGACGATATAACGGCGCAAGGTGCGGCCATCGATTTGCAGACGCGCCGCCAGCTCCGTACCGCTGATGCGGTCATGGGTTTGCAGCAGTTCCAGCACTGCCAGCACGCGTGTGGTCGGGTGGTACATGGCTCAAAGGTATTCGATAAATAGGGCGAATTATGTCCTAAATCTGCCTTAAGCTCATTTCCCATGCGCAACACGCTACCTAAGCAAATGAAAACAAGGAAATCGCGACCATGAACCAATCCGTCAATCTGTGGCTGTACTTTCTGGTGGTATTCGGGGTCATCGTGCTGCCCGGGCTGGACATGGCTTTCGTCCTCGCCAGCGCACTGGTCGGGGGACGCCGCTCCGGCTTCGCCGCGGTGGCCGGGATCATCGCCGGCGGCGTGTGCCACGTCACCATGGGCGCTTTGGGCATCGCCGTGGTGCTGAAACTATGGCCGGCCTTATTCAACCTGGTGCTGCTGGCCGGCGCCTTTTATATCGCCTGGATCGGCTGGTCGCTGTGGCGCAGCGAGATGGCGTTCCGGTTCTCGCGGCACACGGACGCGCGGGCGCCGGCGACCACTTTTGGCCAGGCGATGCTGACCAGCCTGCTCAACCCCAAGGCTTACGTCTTCATGCTGGCGATATTTCCGCAATTCCTGAAAGTCGGGCAAGGCCCGATCTGGAGCCAGGCGGCGGTGCTGGGTGTCATCACTGCGCTCACCCAGGCCGGGGTGTACGGCGCAATCGCGCTACTGTCCATCCGCGCCAGCGGCTGGTTTGAAACCAACCCCGCTGCCACCACCACTGCCGCACGCGCGGTGGGCATGCTGTTGATTGCCGCCGCGGTATTTACCGGGGTCCAGGGCTGGCAGGCGCTGTAAGACGATCTTTTTACAACAGCGGTGAAATCACGGAACACATTACCTTTCGCAAATAGTTTCGCCACGGTACGATAGCGGCCTTTGTTGATATCGAGCAATGCAAATCGTTGCGACAATCCAGTCGCAGCAAAAAGGAGAACCGTGATGCGTACCCGTATTAAAAATCAAATTCTTAAGTTGACCGCATTGTCCTTGATGGCGGCCGCCATCAGTGCCGCCGTAGTCAATACCGCCAATGCCGCCAGTGACATTAATGTGCAAATTCTGAGCGCCACCATCAAAGATAGAAAAATTGACGGCGCGACAGTTACCCTGCAAAAAAATGGCGAACAATCCGCCACTGCAACCACCAATGCGCAAGGTCAGGTCAGCCTGAACACTGCCTTTGCCGACGATCCTTCAGTGCTGCTGATCGTCAAGAAAAGCGGCTATTCCAACCTGGTCGTGAAGTGCCCATGCTCCGGCACCACCTATGCGATCAGCCCGGTGATGAACAATCTGGATGGCATGCGTGTGGTGTTGAACTGGGGCGCCGAGCCGCGCGATCTGGATTCCCACATCGTCTATCCCGCCAATCACGTTTATTTCATGAACATGAAGGGCACCGATGCCCTGCTCGATGTCGACAACACCACCGGTTTCGGTCCTGAAACCATCACCATTAACCGCAAGCACGACGGCGAGCGCTACGTTTACGCCGTCCATAATTTCTCCGACGGCAGCAACCCGAATTCAGACCGCTTGTCGAAAAGCGGCGCCAAGGTATTTGTATATGTCGGTCAAACGCTGATCAAAACCTACTATGTGCCGACCAATAAGGTGGGTAATTTGTGGACGGTATTCGCCGTTACCGAAGCCGGTGAATTCCAGGACTTCAACACGATCAAGGGCGTCACCAGCCACGACCGTCTGCAAACTTCCGAGTTCCAGGGCGTGATCAACCACAGCGAAGTGCAGACCGTCAGCTACAGCGCCAGCAATCAGGATGACGCCAAGAGTTTGAACAAACAGGGCGAGGACGCCTATCACGCCGGCAATTACGACGAATCGATCCGCTTGTATCAAGCCGCGATTGAACTCAACGGCAACTACGGCCAGGCGTATAGCAATCTGGGATTGGTCTTTCAAAAAGCCGGCCGGGTAGCGGAAGCCATGTGGGCCAACCGTAAAGCGATCGCCTTGGCCAATGGCCCGACGGCTGCCACGGTGCGCGCCAGCTCGCATTACAACAACGCCAAAATATACGAAGCGGCCGAGCAATGGAACGACGCTTTGCGCGAGTATAAATACGCCAACGGCGAGAAAAACAATCCCGTCTACGACAAAGCGATTCAGCGCATGCAACAAAAGGGAGCGAAATAATGCAGCGCGGGACCATGCGAAAAACGCTAGTCGCGATGCTGCCATTGGCAGTATCCGCCGCCTTGTGCCTGACTTCATTGCCGGCGCTTGCCGATGCTGCTGGTCCCGCTGTTGTTGCCAAGGCGGATCAGCGCCTTTGGCCGGAGCCGGTCAACACGCAAAACGGTTTCGATAAAGCATCAAGAGCATCGCTGCTCTCGTATGTCCTGGTGCTGCAGGGGATGCAGAAGCTCTCCGATGCCGACATGCTGACCTCGTTCAAGATCAAAAGTCTTAACCGTGTGTCGGTTGAAAAATGGCTTAAAAAAGAATTCGAGTTTTCCCTGTTGAACTATCAACGCGCCTCGAAAACCTGCGTCAGCACGGATTGGACTTGCGTAGGCAACCCGGGCAATACCTCGGATTTGCTTAAAAAAGCCGCGGACTGGAACCAGAATATCCCGCAGGATTTGCTGCCCTGGCGCGACAACCTGAGCCGCTTCTCGCACGCCTATATCGCCGAGCAATTGCGGCTGGCCGCCCTGTTCCCCAAGGTGAGCAGCGAAATCGATCGCTTCAACGACCGCGAATGGAACGGCGACGCATTCGAAGACCGGCAGTTCTTGCTGACCTTTGACGATGGCCCGACCGCAGGCAATGGCACCACGGACGACACCTTGCGCATGCTGGAAACCAACAAGAGAAGCGCGATCTTTTTTGTGCTTGGCGAGAATTTTCAAAACCGGTCAAGCAAGTCCAGCGCCGCGGCGATGGCCGGCCTCTACCAAAACCAATGCGTCGCCTCGCACGGCTGGGAGCATCAATCCCACGCAAAATGGGAGCAATGGCAAGACTCCATCAAACGCACCCACGCTCTGTTGAACACCACTTTTGCCAAGGACACCGTCTATCCCTACTTCCGTCCGCCCTATGGTCAGCGCAAAGCGGATAGCGGGACATTCTTCCAGGAGCAGGGACTGCAAGTGGCCTTATGGAATCTTGATTCGCAAGACTGGAACAGCCACGTCACGCCCGACGACATCATCAATCGCATGATCACGCTGATGCTGATCAAGCGTCACGGCATCATGCTGTTCCACGACATACACCCGAAAGCCAAAAGCGCATTGCCTGTGATGTTCGATGCGCTCGGCAAAGCGGTCGATTGGCGCGATTGTCATAAAGCACCTTAAGCGCGCATCCCAGCGCGATTTTTGCTGCGCCGTAAACTGAAAAAGCGACCGTTCACGGTCGCTTTTCTTTTTCTGCGGCGCAGGATGACTGCCCTGTTACACCCGCCGGGTGCCGGTATTGACCGCGGCGGTTTGCCCCGACTCCAGCGTAAAGCCGGCGCCGCTATCGGTGCCGAGTGTCTTCACCAGATACGGCATCAACTCTTTCAGCAGCGGCTCCAGGGTCCACGGCGGATTGATCACAAACATGCCGCTGCTATGCAGACCGAAACCGTCCGGCGACGGCGTCTTGACGGTCAGCGTCACATTCAGCCAGCCGTTGGCCTTCATGCGCTTCAGCTTGTCCGGCAACTGGCGCGATTCCATCCGGTTCAGCACCGGATACCAGACGGCGTAGGTGCCGGTGGAGAAGCGGATCAGCGCATCTTCCAGGGTTTTTTTGACGTGCTGATAATCCTCCTTGACCTCGTAAGGCGGGTCGATCAGCACCAGGCCGCGCCGCGACGGCGGCGGCAACAGCGCCTTCAGGCCGACAAAGCCGTCGCCCTGCTGGATCATCACGCGCTTGCCGCGGCTGTTGCTGCGTTCGCGCTGGGCTTCGAGCCGGCGGAAATTGTCGGTCAGGATCTTGCCGTCGCTCGGATGCAGTTCAAACAAGCGCAAACGGTCTTGCTCACGCATCGTCGCATCGGCGCAATACGGCGAACCGGGGTAGTAGCGCAGCTTGCCGTCAGGGTTCAGCTCGCGCACCACCTGCACATAGTCGGCAATCGCCGGCGGCAAATCCTTGCGATCCCAAAGCCGGCTGATGCCGCTTTCGTACTCGGCGTTTTTCGCCGCATAGCCGCCGTCGAGCGCATACACGCCGGCCCCGGCGTGGGTGTCGATCACCATGTAGGAGGTGTCCTTCTGGCCGAGGTAACGCAGCAATTGGATGGTCACAAGGTGCTTCAGCACGTCGGCATGATTGCCTGCGTGGAAGGCGTGGCGGTAACTCAACATAAGAAACTCTATCGTGGTGAAGGGTGATTCCACACTCTACATCAACAGCTCGGTTAGCAGCGATAGCTACGAGCGCGTGCGTGGCGGATGCAGAATGGATAAGGTCCGTTGCGAACAGGCGGCTGAGGGGGCAGATCCCGCTTCGCAATGGAAGAAGACCCGCATTTTAACAATTCCAGGCAACGGATGGCGCATATCGATGAAAACCGCTGCCAGATCGGCAATAACTTCACCTCTGAACGCCTGCCTCATGCGAACGATCCAGGCGGAAATACGCATCCAGCAGCGAAGTCTTGTAGACCGCCCCCAGCAACTCCGGATCGGCGAGGCTGCGCACCACCGGCAGGCGTTCGCCCTGATGTTCGAGGAACGACTGCAAGGCCTCGCCCAGCGACATCCCCGGCGTCACCACCTGCAGGAAATCCTTGCGCAAAAAATCCGCTGCCAGCCGGTTTTCGGTGTCGGTCTTGTCCAGCAGGCAGGAGGTAATGTCCTGCAGCGCCACCACCCCGCAATAACGATTGTGCTGGTCGACGATGTAAATGTATTTGACCGGGTATTTCAGGAACAGGCGGCTGATCTCGGCGAACGGCGCACTGATATTCAGTACCGTTTCGGCCGGCCGGATCAGCTCGCTCATGTGGATGCCGCGCAGCCGGATCCGCTCCTGCGCATCGCGATTGCGCTTGATGGTGATCTCGTACATCGAGGCGCCATCCAGGCTGCGGGCGACAAAATACGCCACCACGCAAGACAGCATCAGCGGCAACACCACCTGATAACTCAGCGTCATCTCGAAAATCATCAAAATCGCCATCAGCGGCGCGCTGGTCGCCGCCGCCAGAAACGCCCCCATGCCCACCATCGCATAGGCAAACGGGGCCGAGATCGCACCCGGCCAGATCCCCTGCAGCACCTGTCCGAACAGGCAGCCGATGGCGGCGCCGACAAACAGCGTCGGCGTAAAAATGCCGCCGACTGCACCGGAGCCGGTGGTCAGCGCGGTTGCCGTCACCTTCAGCGCCAGCACCAGCAACACGCTCCACCACAGCCAGGGCGTGTGCAGCAGCGAATTCACGACGCTGTAGCCGTTGCCCCACACCTCCGGCACCCACACCGAGATCACCCCCAGCAACAAACCGCCCAGCCCCAGCCGCAACGGCAGCGGCAGTCCGGTTTTTTTGAACTGCCGTTTGGAAAACGCCAGCAAGTGCAGGAACTGCGGCGCGGCGATCCCGGCCAGGATGCCCAGCAGCACAAACCACAACACCTCGGGCCCGGCAATCGGCGGGAACGGCGGCATTTCGTAGGTCGGCCGATAGCCCGGCAACTCGCGCATGGCGATATTGGCGACCACCGAGGCCACCACCACCGGCCCGAAACTTTCCATCACAATCGCGCCCAGCACGATTTCGGTCACAAAAAAAGCACCGGCAATCGGCGCGTTATACGCCGAAGTAATCCCCGCCGCCGCACCGCAGGCGACCAGCAGCCGCAGACGGGACGGGCTGAAATGGGTAAAGCGGCCGACCAGCGAGGCCGCCAGCGCCGCCAACTGCACCATCGAACCTTCGCGCCCGATCGAGCCGCCGGAGGCAATCGTCGCCAGCGACGACAAGCTGCGCAGCAGGCTGTGCCGCACCGGGATATGGCCGTCGCCGATCGCCACCGCCTCCATGTAATCCGAAGCGGCGGCGGCAGGCATGCGCTTCGACCACAGCAGAATCGCTCCCGCCAGCACGCCGCCTGCGGTCGGCAACAGCACCCGCATCTGCCATGGCAAGCCTTTGGCCATCGCCACAAAGCTGCCGCTATGGCCGCTCAACAGCAACTGCAGTCCGGCAATGCATTCACGGAACAACAGGGTCGCCAACGCCCCCAGCAGGCCGACCACCGCCGCCCATAGCAACATCGAATGACTTTCGGAAAAGCGCAGCAGGCGCTGCAGGCGAATCCGGTAGCGGAGAAGAGTGGTTCGTATGCGCATGGAGGGATAATTTTCGAGAATGACGAATTGTAGGGCGGAAAAGCGTAGCGCATTCCGCCGTTTTGGATGCGTCAAACACTTGTGGCACATCCGACGGCGGATAACGCTACGCTCATCCGCCCTACTTGCACGATTCGGCGTCGACAGAACGTAGGGCGGAAAAGCGCAGCGCCTTCCGCCGCTCTGGATGCGTCAACCATATGCGGCACATCCATCGGCGGATAACGCTGCGCTCATCCGCCCTACTCTCTGGTAATGAACAAGCAGCCTCGCCTCACCTGCACCCGGATCGGGGTCTGGGGCGTGAAGCCTGCTGCCAACAACCATCTGCCGCGCAGCCGAATCCAAGGAGTTCTGAGCTTACCTTCCGGACACACGCCGACGGTCAAATGCCGGTCCGGCAGGTTGTTGCCGGTGGATGTGGAGATGGAACTGTCTTGCGTGGATGAAGTGCATTTGCCTGTTTGGTCTGGCTTGTTTGCGTAGCTCATGCGGTCTCCTTTTGCGGTAGATTTTCCGCCCTTCATCGGCTGACGAAGGAGGCGGGCACAAAGCAGGGGTAAGAGACCGGGAGAGTTACCAGTGAACCGGCAGGGCCGAAGCCCTCCCTACCAAGGCCCGCCATAGAAGGCGCACATTGATAGGGGCAGGCGAAAAAAAACCGCCCGGGAGCGGCTGCCTGCCCGGTAACTCTAAATACTGGCTCTTACACCAGGTCGCTCTTTCTCACGACGTAAGGACGATAGCGTAGATTTTATTGAAGTTCAAACACTATTTTCGCCGTCTCTGCGCTGTTCAATTCTTTAATGACCACGCATCAGGAGCGTAGGTTGGGCTGGAAAGCCCAACGTTTCGTTAATCACGACCAAACGTTGGGCTTCGCCTACGGCTCAACCGCATCCTACGCGCCCCGCATGCCTGGCAACCAGCGCCGGGAGTCCAATTGACTATCGTTATATCCTGCCCTATATTCCGTTGTCCAAATTCGGCTCAGGAGCACCGCAATGTTGATCGGTTTTAAACGTCTCATCCTGGCTAGCGCCATCCTGTGCGGCCTGCCATCGGCGCACGCTGCCGACCTGGTGGTGTCCGCCGCGTCCAGCCTGACCAACGCCTTCAAGGACCTGGGGCAAGCTTTCGAAGCGCAAAATCCCGATACCAAGGTGATCCTGAACTTTGCCGCGTCGGACGTATTGCTGCAGCAAATCCTCAAGGGCGCGCCGGCGGATGTGTTTGCCTCGGCCGACCAGGAAGCGATGAACAAGGCGGAAGCCGAAAAAGCCGTGCAGCCGGCCAGCCGCAAAAATTTCGCCAACAACCAGCTGGTCCTGATCGTGCCCGCCGATAGCAAGCTGAAGCTGCACCAACTGAGCGACCTGACGCAGCCGGCGGTCAAACGCATCGCCTACGGCAATCCGGCGTCGGTGCCGGTCGGGCGCTACACCAAGGCCGCACTGGAGCACGAAAAATTGTGGGACGCGGTCGCGGCCAAAGGCATCCCGGCGCAGAACGTGCGCCAGAGCCTGGACTACGTGGCGCGCGGCGAAGTCGATGCCGGCTTCGTCTTTTCGACCGATGCCGCAGTGATGCCGGACAAGGTCAGCGTGGTGTTACAGGTGCCGTCGCCAACCCCGGTCACCTACCCGATTGCCGTGACCAGCCATACCCGGCAAAACGACGCCGCCGCAAAATTCGTCAACTACGTGCTATCGCCGGCAGGACAGGCGACATTGGCGCGCTACGGTTTCCTGAAGCCTTGATCACGCAAAATTAATGATCTCCATCGGCAACCTCGGCAGCGTCTGGGTCCCGCTCGCGCTATCGCTGAAAGTCGCCGGCTGGGCCACCCTGCTCAATTTGCTGCTCGGCGTCAGCGTCGCCTACGGCCTGACGCGCTGGCGCTCGCCGGCGCGCGACCTGCTGGATGCGATCCTGACCCTGCCGCTGGTGCTGCCGCCGACCGTGCTCGGCTACTACCTGCTGGTGCTGCTGGGCCAGCACGGTGTGTTCGGCGCGTGGCTGGCGAAGTGGGATATCCAGTTGATATTTACCTGGCAGGGAGCGGTCATCGCCTCCACCATCGTCGCCTTCCCGCTGGTGCTGAAATCGGCCCGCGCCGCTTTTGACAACGTCAATCCGCAGCTGGAAAGCGCGGCCCGCGTGCTGGGCGTGTCGGAGTTCGGCGTGTTTTTCCGCGTGACATTGCCGCTGGCCTCGAAAGGGATTGCCGCCGGCGTTCTGCTGGCATTCGCCCGCGCGCTCGGCGAGTTCGGCGCCACGCTGATGGTCGCCGGCAATCTGCCGGGGCGCACCCAGACCCTGTCGGTTGCGATTTACGAGGCGGTGCAAGCCGGCGACGACCACACCGCCACCCTGCTGGTGCTGATCACTTCAGTGACCTGCATCATCGTCTTGCTGGCCGCCGGCCGCCTGGTGCCGAAAAGCCAGCGCACCCGACATCCATGAAGGCCGCCTGATGAGCATCGAAATCCGGATCCGCACGCATTTACAGGCTGAGGAGCGCAGCTTCGATCTCGATATCGCCTTGCGCACCGATTGTAACCGGGTGGTCCTGTACGGCCCGTCCGGCGCCGGCAAGAGCCTGACCTTGCAAGCCATTGCCGGTTTGCTGACCCCGGACCAAGGCCTGATCCGGCTCAAGCAGCGCTCGCTGTTCGACCGCGATGCCGGCATCTGCCTGCCGCCGCAGCAGCGCAGGGTCGCCTATCTATTCCAGGATTACGCGCTGTTCCCGCACCTGACCGTGGCGCACAACGTCGCTTTCGGCTTGCGCTCCGGCAGCTTCAACCTGCGTCGCCCGCTGGCGCATCCGGCGGTACAAAAATGGCTGACCGCATTCGAGCTGAGCGCCACCGCCAACAGCTATCCGCACCAGCTTTCCGGCGGCCAGCGCCAGCGCGTCGCGCTGGCCCGGGCGCTGGTGCTGGAGCCCGATATCTTGCTGCTGGACGAACCGTTTTCCGCGCTCGATCACAGCTTGCGCGAACGCATGCGGCACGAGCTGAGCGAGCTGCAACAGCAATTGGACGTACCGATGATGGTCATCACGCACGACCCGGCCGATGTCGAATTACTGGGCGATGCAATATTCGAGATCCGGGATGGACGCATTGCGTCCAGCACGATTTCACCTTTACAGAATCCGCTTTAAGCGCGCCTCTAAAATTTAAAAAGCCGCATCCTTGTGGGATGCGGCCTTCTAACAATACGACTGAAGAGATAACAACAATCGTCTGCCGGTCGCCCGGCATTCGGGTAACTTTACATCGCGGAATTAAGCAACTTTCGGTTCGAAGAACTGTTCATCTTCGGTCGAACCGTGCAAAGCGGTGGTCGACGACTGGCCTTGCTGGATCGCCTGGGTCACCGCATCGAAATAACCGGTGCCGACTTCGCGCTGGTGCTTGACGGCGGTAAAGCCCTTGTCCGCCGCGGCGAATTCCGCTTCCTGCAATTCGACGAAAGCCGACATCTGGTTGCGTGCATAGCCGTGCGCCAGATTGAACATCGAGTAGTTCAATGCGTGGAAACCCGCCAGCGTGATGAACTGGAACTTGTAACCCATGGCGCCCAGTTCCTTCTGGAATTTGGCGATGGTGGCATCGTCCAGGTTCTTCTTCCAGTTGAACGACGGCGAGCAGTTGTACGCCAGCATTTTTCCCGGGAACTTGGCGTGCACCGCTTCCGCGAATTTCTTGGCGAAAGCCAGGTCCGGCTTGCCGGTTTCACACCACACCAGATCCGCATACGGCGAGTAAGCCAGCGCGCGCGAGATCGCCTGGTCGATGCCGGGACGGGTTTTAAAGAAGCCTTCGACGGTGCGTTCGCCGGTCAGGAACGGCTTGTCGTTGTCGTCCACGTCCGAAGTCAGCAAATCGGCGGCTTCCGCGTCGGTACGCGCAATCACCAGGGTCGAGGTGCCGGAAACGTCGGCCGCCAGACGCGCAGCGTTCAATTTTTCGACCGCTTCGCGGCTCGGCACCAGCACCTTGCCGCCCATGTGGCCGCACTTCTTGACGGAGGCCAGTTGATCTTCGAAGTGCACCCCGGCAGCGCCGGCGTCGATCATCGACTTCATCAATTCGTAGGCGTTCAGCACGCCGCCGAAACCGGCTTCCGCATCGGCTACGATCGGTGCGAAAAAGTCGATATCGTTTTTGCCTTCCGACCATTGAATCTGGTCGGCGCGCTGGAATGTGTTGTTGATGCGCTTGACCACCATCGGCACCGAGTTGGCTGGGTACAGCGATTGGTCAGGATACATTTCACCGGCCAGGTTGGCGTCGCCGGCGACTTGCCAGCCGGACAGGTAAATCGCCTTCAAACCCGCTTTGACTTGCTGCATCGCCTGATTGCCGGTCAAGGCGCCGAGCGCGTTGACGAATGGCTCGTTATTCACCAGGTTCCACAATTTTTCAGCGCCGCGCTTGGCCAGGGTGTGCTCGATCTGTACCGAGCCACGCAGACGCACCACGTCTTCCGCCGAATAATTGCGGGTAACGCCCTTCCAGCGCGGATTCTCAGCCCAGTCCTTGGCCAATGCTGCTACTTGCTGTTCACGTGTTGTCATCGTCGTTCTCCTGTAAAAGTCATCAAGCAAAATCAAAATCAATGACTAAATAGTAGGCGCATCTGTGCGTGGCAGCAATGTCTTATATAAGACATATAAGTATTTTTATTTCCTTATAAATCAACGTGTTAACAATCAATTTTCGCGATGCGGAATAAAATTTCTACAAATGAAAAATCCAAATGGTGCTCTGCACACGCCAATTTCATATTGCGAAATAATAATTCCGCATTATGGGATTTGTGCCGCTTGGCCTTGTTTTCTGCCATCTCTTCTAAAGGGCACCTCGAAAAACCGTAGCGAGCGGCCCAAGGTCGGGGCGACGAAGTTGCAACACCTGCAGCCGTACGGAGCGGGTGAGCATCACAGGCCCGAGATTGGCGGGCTTGCCAAACCCTGCAGTAGGTTTTTCGAGGTGCCCTGAATACAGATACAACTTGTTGCAGGCATTACTGATTTGTATTGGTCGTTTGGATGGCATTGACTAGAGTGAAAGCGGGAGGCAAATAATTAATTGATTGAGTGGCGCAGGAAGTAGTAGGCGTTATATGAAAAAGCTGATGTTTTTATGGTGTGCAGCAGTCGCGCTGATATTGTCGGCGGGTACTGAGTTAGCTTGGGCGAACGATGGCGGGGGTTTTCATGGCAATTCCGGAGGCGGCTTCCACGGCAATTCCGGGGGCAACTTCCATGGCGGCCGCGGAAATTCCGTGGGCAGTTTTCATGGGAATTCAATGGGCAGCTTCCACGGCAATAGATCTGGCGGCTTTCGCGTGAATTCAGTAGGCACTTTTCATGGCAATGCGGGTGGCTTTCATGGCAATGCGGGCGCCATGCAGGCGCATCCTGGACAGAACCATTTCCATGGCAGGTTCCACGATTTTCATGGGCGTGGCAGAGTCTTTATCGTCGATCCATTCTTCTGGCCAGGCTATTACCATTACCCGACTTACATCTACGGGGAATTGCCGATGATGTATGTGGAACCGGGTTCCGGTTACACCTTTTACTGCACCGACCCGGCTGGTTATTACCCGGACGTCCAATATTGCCCGTCGGGATGGACGCGGGTTGTACCAGACAACTCGCCAGACTCCGACGAGTAATTGCCGATGCTCCCAACATCGCGCCTACTAACCAGGTGCGGTGTCGGGGGCATTGCGTCCAGCGGGGAGCCAGCTCCCCGCCTTTCAATCCATCAAAACGATTTGGTCATGGCGAGATAAAACCCACGGCGCTGCCCAAACTGCGGTGCGCCGACGCCAATCCCCGAGCCGTCCCGGATTTCATACACCTTGTCGAACAGATTGATCACGCTCAAACGCGTGGTCAATTTGCCGACCGGGGTTTCGTTGAAAACATGGCTGGCTCCCAGGTTCACTTCGGTATAAGCAGGCAAATGCTCGGTATTGGCAAAGCCGCGGCGCAAGCCGCTGCCGAAAATGGCATCGGCGCTCCATGTCGTGCCCTGCCACAGATAGGAGATCCCGGTCGATGCGCTCAGGCTCTGGTCGTGATCCAGATGCACCCAATGGTCGGAGATATAGTCGAGCTTGTCCTGGCTGAAGTTGTACTGGCTGGACACGATGTTTTTGCCGAGCGCGGTGGAACGGGCCAGGTTCAGGTAGGCGGATAAATTGTCCTTGCGGTAGTTCAAGGTCAGCTCAAGGCCATAGACCTTGCCCTGCGCGTAGTTAAACGGC
Organism: Paraherbaspirillum soli; assembly: GCF_042654985.1. Classification (NCBI taxonomy): domain Bacteria; kingdom Pseudomonadati; phylum Pseudomonadota; class Betaproteobacteria; order Burkholderiales; family Oxalobacteraceae; genus Paraherbaspirillum; species Paraherbaspirillum soli. Next base: position 586,415 of record NZ_JBHSMT010000013.1, read on the forward strand.
GTGAACAACAGCGCCGAACCGAACTGCCCTTCGTCCAGCAGGTTTTTCACCTTCTTGTAATAGCCATCCAGTCCCAGCGTCAGATGCGGCGCCAGTTCGTGGTTAACCCCGAGGTCGAAATAATCGGCGCTCTCGGCTTGCACCGGATCGTTGCGGCTGCTGGGCGAGGCATTGGTGGTGCCGTCGAAGCTGGCGATGGTATTGGCGCCGACCAACTCGCTGGCCGGCGGCGTGAAGTATTTGGCGTAACCGGCGTGAAACGTGGTCTGCGGCGTCATCTGATATACCACGCCTATCCTCGGACTAAACTGGCTGGCGCTGACATAAGCATTGACCCAGTCGGCGCGCGCACCGTAGTTGACGGTCAGTTTGTCGCTCAGCTTCCATTCATCCTGTAAATACACGCCGGTCTGGTTGGTGGTCTTGCGGCTGCTGTCGGCGATCTCGAACGGCTGGGTGGCGAGCTGGTTGCCTCTGGCATCGGCAGTGAACGTCAGCGAATCGTTGCTGTTTTTCAGGTTTTCACGGGTGTAAGTTAGCCCGACGCGCACGGTGTGGTTGTGATTGAGCCGGTAGCTGCCGTCCGCCTGCAAGCCATTCGCCAGGCCGGTGCGCAGCACGCGCGAGGCGACTCCGGTGTAGAGCAGATCGCCGACCGGGTCGGGTTCGAACAAGACCTTGGTATAGCGGCTGAATGCAGCCAGCTGATAATCGAAATCGGTGCCGATGCTGCCCTGCAAAGCCAGGATGCCGTAGCGATTGGTCTCGCGCTGGCGTTCATTCAGATTGGCCGACGGGAAGTCGGTCACGCCATCCAGCTGGAAACCCGGGGTCTGGCCGGGTTGGTTCGGAATCTGGAAACGTCCGTCCGAATTACCCAGGATCAGACTGACTCTGGTGTCGGCGTCCAACAGATATGAAAAGTAACCGAATGCCTTGCTTTGCAACGCGCGGTCATGCAAGGCGGTGGAAGCGCCGGTCGGGTTTTCAATGCCCAGATTGTTGCTCTGGAAAGAGCCGTTGAAATAGTAACTGAACGCATCTTTGCTGCCGCTGACGTCGCCGCTGATCTCGCGCGTATTGTTGCTGCCGATCTGCACGCCGATATTGCCGCCGTTGGCCAGCTCGCCGGTCTTGGTATGGATATCGACTACGCCGGCGGTCCGATAGCCGTATTGCGCTGGCAAAGCCCCGGTCAGGACACTGACGTTATCGACAAAACGGGTATCCAGGGTTTGCCCGAAGCCGGAAATGCTTTCCGGCAGAATGATGCCGTTGAGGCGGTATTGCAGGTTGGCATGGTCGCCGCGCACATGCAGCTGGCCGAACGAATCCTGCGCCACCCCGGGCGCCCGCAACAACACCTGGTTAAACGAGGTGTCCTCTCCCAGCGGCATGGCGGCAATGTCCTTGCGCCCTATGCGATAGATGCTGCTGCCGGTTTCCACCGAAATGCCGTTCCTGGCGCGATCCAGGCGCTGTGCGGTGACCACCAGTTTCTGGCTATTGCTCAGTTCAACGGCAGCATCCGGCTTCGCTCCGGTGGTATCTATCGGCGCATCTTCCGCATAAGCGCCAGGGATGACAAAGCCATAGGCAAGCGCAATCATGGCGCTTAGCCGCAACAAACGTGTTTTCATTCTCAAACTCCGATAAGGCGAACAAACACAAAGACGGCTTCGAGCCTGTCTTTGGTCGACTAAATAATTAAAACGGGAGAGTCAAGCAGCAGAGAAAACACGCGGCGGGGGCTGGGAGTATGGGAGCAGGTAGTTGTTTTGCCCGGGGACAAATAAATAAGCCGGTTGCAGTGCCGAGCGATAGGCAAATACCAGCAGCGGCGCCAAAGCCGGCATCGACACTGAAGGTACTGCGGAAGGAAAACTGCTCGCCAGGTTGCAACTGATGCAATCGGAAGATGTTTCGGATAGCGCATGCTTATGGAAGGCGGTGCCGACCAGTTGCAGCACCAGGATGGCCATCGCCAGCCAGAGCGCTACCTGATAAAAGCGCAAGCGGCGCTTGCGCCGGTCGCTGAAATGGTCTTCGGCGATCAGTTGCATGGCGCGTCCGCTTCAGCCGCAAATTTGCCGCCATGAACGATCCCCCGCCCTGCACACGGCAGATGCGGCAACTGGATTGATCGTATTGGCTGGCTGCTCATTGTGCTTCGGGTTGATCCGGAAAAATAAAACGCGCGCTAATCAGCCCCGGAGTGTAATCGCGATCGACTATTAACGGCAAGCAAAATGCAACCGGGTTGCAACGCGCCCTGAAAATGCACAATGCGCGATCGTCGACGCCACATTTTGGTGCATTCCGTAGTGCATTCCCGCACATCAAAAACATTTCTAAACATCAATAAAAACGCGGCCAGTTCATACATAATATGGCACTGCATTTTTCCTTGATTTGTGACATCCCTCTGCCAAGCCATGACAAAAGAAATCGCACCAGTTCCCTCCCCCGCTTCCTCGCACCGTCGCCGCCGCTGGCGCAAGCCGCTTGCAGCCTTGTTATTAATCGTTGTTGCGGGCGGCGGCTGGATGGCGATGCGTTCGAAAAGCAGCGCGGCCAAGGAGACCGCCGCCGCCAAGCCAGCGGCGCCGAAAGCGGGCGTGTTCGAATTGGCCGCCAACGATGTCGCGCTGATCGACGCCAGAGAACTGCACCTCACCTTGCCGATCTCGGGCTCGCTGATGCCGCTGGTGCAAGCCACGGTCAAAGCCAAAGTCGCCGCCGAGGTGCGCGAAACCCTGATCCAGGAAGGGATGGCAGTCAGCCGCGGTCAGGTGCTGGCGCGGCTAGACACGGCTGATTTGCAGGCGCGCCGGGCGACGCAACAGGCGGCGCTGGACGAGGCCAAAGCCAAGCTGACTCTGGCCAACAAGAACCACGACATCAACCAGATGCTGCTGAAGCAAAAATACATTTCGCAAAACGCTTTCGATACCGCGCACAACAGCGTCGAACTGGCCGAAGCCGCGGTCAAATCGGCCTCGTCGCAACTGGACATCGCCCAGCGCGCAATGGACGACGCCGTCATCCATGCGCCGATCGCCGGCATTGTCAGCAAGCGCAATATTCAAACCGGGGACAAGGTATCGCTCGACTCGCCGCTGTTCTGCATCATGGACCTGAGCCAGCTGACCCTGGAAGCGCAGGTGCCGGCCAGCGAGATTCCGCATATCAGACCGGGGCAGGAAGTCAGCTTCCTGGTGGATGGTTTTCAAGGCCGCAATTTCTCCGGCAAAGTGAACCGCATCAATCCGACCACAGAAACCGGGTCGCGCACCATCAAGGTCTATATCGCAGTCGACAACGCCGACGGCGCGCTGAAAGGCGGCATGTTCGCCAAGGGCACCATCACGCTGCAAAAATCAGCGGTGACGCCATTGGTGCCGTTGACCGCGCTGCGCCGCGAAAACGGCGCCGATGTCGTCTACAAAATCGAAAACAACCAGGTCGTCGCGCAAGCGGTCAAGCTGGGCCTGCGCAACGAGGATGAAAACATGGCGGAAGTGACCGCCGGCCTGGCCAAAGGCGCGCACGTCATCGTGGTCAAACTGGACGGCGTCAAACCCGGCAGCGCAGTCAAAATGCCGACCGCACCGGTCCAGCAGCCAGCGGCTTCCAGCCAGAAGAGTTAAGCCATGTGGATCACCAAAACCAGTATCAATCATCCGGTCTTCGCCACCATGGTCATGGTGGCGCTGCTGGTGCTCGGCCTGTTTTCGTACCAGGAACTGGGCCTGGAAGAAATGCCGGAAGTAACCATCCCCGTGCTCATGGTCCAGATGCGTTATCCGGGCGCGTCGCCGGAAGCGGTGGAAAACGACATCACCAAGCCGATCGAAGATGCGGTGAACGCCGTCAGCGGCATCAAGTCCATCATTTCCAGCACCTATGAAGGACGCAGCGACACCTTCATCCAGCTCGAACTGTCGACCAACATCGATCGCGCCCTGCAGGAAGTGCGCGACAAAATCGCCCAGATCCGGCCCGGCATGCCGAAGGACGCCAAAGATCCTTTCATCATCCGCGGCGATACTCAGAACAGCCAGCCGGTCAGTTCGCTCAGCGTCACCGCCAGCGAACATAGCCTGCGCGACCTGTCGACCCTGACCGAGCAAGTCATCGTCAAACGCCTGCAAAGCGTGCCCGGGGTGGCCCAGGTGCGCATGGGCGGCAACGTCAGCCGTCAGATCCTGGTCAACCTGAAGCCGGAGCAAATGCTGGCGCAAAAGGTCGGCGTCGACGAAGTCCTGAACGCGATCCAGAGCACCAACCAGGACATGCCCGCCGGCCTCATCACCCGCGGCGCTTCCGATCAGCTGGTGCGACTGGAAGGCAAGATGAAGGACCCGCGCGAATTCGACAAGATCATCGTGGCGCGGCGCGCCAACAGCCCGGTATATCTGGAGCAGGTGGCCGAGGTGGTCGACGGCGAACGCGAGGAATCCTCGATCTCGCGCATCAACGGCGAACGCGCGATCAGCCTCGACATCGAAAAAATCCAGGACGCCAATATCGTCGAAGTCGGCGAAGGCATCAAGGCCGCGATTGCAAAACTGAAAGAGCGGCAGCTGCCGAAAGACGTCGACATAAAAATCATCAATTCCCGTTCCGACCGCGTGGAAAGCTCGCTGGACCGGGTCAAGGAAACGATACTGGAAGGCGCACTATTGACCGTCTTGATCGTGTTCCTGTTCCTGCACTCCTGGCGCAGCACGATCATTACCGGCCTGACCTTGCCGATCTCGGTGATCGCCAGCTTCATCGCCTTGCACGCCTGCGGCTTCACGCTCAACTTCATGACCCTGATGGCGCTGTCGCTCTGCATCGGCTTGCTGATCGACGATGCGATCGTGGTCCGGGAAAACATCGTGCGCCATCTCGGCATGGGCAAAAGCCATCGCGCCGCGGCGGCCGACGGCACCCAGGAAATCGGCCTGGCGGTGATGGCGACCACCTTCGCCATCGTCGCCGTGTTCGTGCCGGTGGCCTTCATGAAAGGCGTCATCGGCCGCTTCTTCTTACAGTTCGGCATCACCGTCACGGTGTCGGTCATGGTGTCGCTGTTCGTCAGCTTCACGCTCGATCCGATGCTGTCTTCGGTCTGGTCCGATCCGGCCGAAGGACGCTTCAAACGCCTGCCCTGGCTGGCGCGCTTCATGGAAAGCATCGAGCATGTGATCGACCGCCTGCATGCGATTTACGGCCGCATCCTGGCGCGCGCCATGACATGGCGCAAAACCACGCTCACCCTCGCCCTGTTGCTGTTTATCGGCAGTTTCTTCCTGGTGCCCTTGATCGGCACCGAATTCCAGCCTGACGTCGATCGCGGCTTCATCACGCTCAAGCTCAAAACCCCGGTCGGCTCCAGCCTGGCCTACACCGACAGCAAGATGCACCAGGTGGAAGACGCGCTCAAGGTGCTGCCCGAAATCGCCATCATCGGCACCACCGTCGGCACCGACGACGGCCGCAATACCGCCGAGATGAACCTGCAGTTGACCGACAAAAAAATCACCCATCGCAAATCCCAGAAGGAAATCGAAAAAGTCATACGCGATCGTTTGAAAACGATCCCCGGCATCGAACTGTCGGTCGGCTGGAATAAGCCGATCTATGTCGCGATTCTCGGTCCCGAAGTCGACAAATTAAGCCGGGTCGCGGACCAGGTCATGCAGAAAATCGGCGCCATCAAGGGCATCACCGATCTGGAGAACAGCTACACCGCAGCCAATCCGGCGATCACCATCAAGGTCAACAACGCCCTGGCCAGCGATCTCGGCCTGTCGGTGCAGCAAATCGGCGCGGCGCTGCGGCCGTTTGTTTCCGGCGACGCCAACGGTCATTGGCTGGCCGCCGACGGTCAGAACTATGAGATCAATGTCCAGCTGCCGAAATCGGGACGCCAGAAAATCGCCGACCTGGGCGATCTGTCGGTGGCCAGCAGCAATCTCGACAGCGACGGCAAACCGATCATGGTGCCGTTGCGCCAGGTAGTTGAATTCCTGCCGTCGACCAGCCCGCGCGTAATCAAACGCCAGGACTTGCAACGCCGGGTCGGGATTTACGCCAACGTCGAAGGACGCCCAGCCGGCGACGTCGGCAACGAAGTGCAGGAAATGGTGAAGAAGATCGAACTGCCCCCCGGTTATCGCTTCGATGTCGGCGGCGACACCAAGGAGATGCAAGAGTCGTTTGGCGCAGCATTGACCGCGCTGGGCATCGCCGTGATCTTTATTTACCTGATCCTGGCCTCGCAATTCGGCAGCTTCCTGCAACCGATCGCGATCATGGCGTCGCTGCCGTTTTCATTGATCGGAGTATTCACGGCCTTGCTGGTCACCGGCAGCACGCTGAATATTTTTTCCATCATCGGCTTCATCATGCTGATGGGATTGGTCACGAAAAACGCGATTCTACTGGTCGATTTCACCAATCGCGAGCAACGCAACGGCAGTACTCAATACGATGCCATCCTGGCCGCCGGCCAGGTCCGCTTGCGGCCGATCCTGATGACCACGCTGGCGATGATTTTCGGCATGTTGCCGATGGCGCTGGGCCTCGGCGACGGTGGTGAAATGCAGGCGCCGATGGGACGCGCGGTGATCGGCGGGATCATCACCTCAACCCTGCTGACCTTGGTGGTGGTGCCGGTCGCCTACACCTACCTGGATAATTGGGGCAAACGGGCGCTGCGTTTCTTCAAGGGTGCGCCGGAACATCACGAGGTTCCGGCCGCAGCCAACAGCGTCGCTACCGAGGCTTGATCCAGGCCCAGGGGTTGCGATCAGCGGGGCATCCCATCCAGCGCTTGCGCCCGCAAGCGCTCCGACTCTAGCGAAAAAGTCTGGACTCGCAGTGCGTCGATCTGACGCACGCGATCCACCTCCGCAGCGCCGACCTGCTGCCGGATGCGATCCGCTGCCTGCCGATATCCGGCATAACGCTGCTGCCAGGCTTGTTCTTCCTGCTCCAGCCGATCGAAGCGTTGCGCCGCCGCCTCCCCGAATTGCTGCGCCATCAATTCGCGCTGCGCCTGTTGCGTTGCGCCCTGCTCACGCAGCAAGCGCAAACCGTCCGAACCTTTTTGCAAGGGATTGTTTTCAGCCTTATGGGCCGGCATGCCGGCACCGCTGCGCAGCGCAGCCAGCATTTGCTGCGATTCAGCCTCCTCCTCGCCAAACCATATTTTCGCCACCTCGACGCCAAGAATCTGTTGCCGCAACCGCGACAGTTCTGTCAACCACGCAGCCAGGCGATCGGCATCCGCTGCCGCCATCACGCTGTCCGGACTCACCGCGGGCGGCGCCTGCCGCGCCAGCAATTCGTCATGCGCGGCCAGATAGGACAGGTAAGCCGCGACATGACGCTGCGCATCGGCATAGGCCGGGGCCGGCAAACTTCCCTTCAAATGCGTGTGCAGCCGGGTCACGTGCTCGCCCTGCGATCCGGGAAGACCGCCCAACAGGTAATAATCGATTACGTCATGCAGCGCGCGATTAACGACCAGATGCTGATCCGCGCCGACTTGCAGCCCATCCGGCGCTTCGGTGTCGGCCGATTCCGCTGCCGGCGCATCGGCCGCATCCGTCCGGCCTCCAGGTACACCACTATCCGCCACTGCCGCCTGTGACAGCGCAGCCTTGGCCGCAGGCGGCGCCGCTTCCGGTTGTGGCAACCAGAGCAACGCCGCCGCGAGCAAGCTCCCGACCGCAGCCGTCAGAGCCGTCCATTTCCACTGCTTGTCAGGAGTCGCCATGTCAATTACAGACCGGCCAATTTGAGACGGTTTGCATGGGTCCGGATCGTCACCACCGGATCAGCGCTGGACAAGCCGCGCAAGCCGAACAAGTGATTGATCTCGTCAACGTGGTTCCAGCCGTACTGCCCCAGATCCTGGCCAAAACGCGCGCTGCACACCGGCACCAAACCATCGTTGCCGCCGCCGCCGGCATTGCGAATGATCATCCCGCCCAGCGCCATCATCGGATCGGTGACATCCAGTACGTTGGTGGCAGGCTGGTTGCCGGCCCATGAATAGAGCTTTTGCCGATTGCCGTTGCGGACTTCGGTAGACGCACCTTGGCTATCGCAATTGGCTGGCAAGCCGGCGCTTGGGAAACGGCGGTTGAAATCCGCCGCCCCGCTGGTGGTCAAGCCGGCCAATGCCGCCAGCGGATCCTGCTTCTGCGAATCGCCGACGAACAGCCCCAGGATCGCCCCCGCAATCGACGCGCCGCCGGCCAGGAAGTCTTTCAATACCGCCGGCGTCGTTGCCACATAATCCGCTACCGGCGTGCCCTTATGCGGGGTGCTGATGGTGGTGACCGAAGCGACCCATTCCGGCCTGACAGCGGCGGCATAGCGCGAAGTCGTGCCGCCCTGGCTATGCGCGATCAAATTCACCTTGCTGGCCCCGGTGGCCGCCAAGACGTCGGCGATCTGCTTCACCAGTGCTTCGCCGCGCTGCTCATCGCTGTTAAACGCGGCCACATTGGCCACGTACACGGTGGCGCCCTGAGCACGCAAATCCTCGGGGATTTTCCACCAATAATCGATAATGCCAAAGTATTTGGAAGTCCCGGACAAGCCGTGCACCAGCACGATCGGATACTTGGTTTGAGAGTAGGCATCGGCGGGATGCGGCCGCCCCCAGTGAAAGAAAGAGGCATGCACCGGCCCCGCGGTAAGACCAAAAGAAAGAACAGAAGCAACTGCAATTTCACGTAGAAATTTCATGTCAACATCCTCCAATAAATGCACGGTCGTGCTCTTTTGTCGGACTTAATACTACACATAAAAATTCCATGCGGCAACAAATCGCAGTCGTTGGAAATGCGCGAATAGGCGCTTGAATGTCGGCTCGCGCGTCGCCGGTTTTGGCTTGCCTTGACGGTGCTCGATGCGCGTATTTTCCCTATGACAGAGCGTGAAAAAACTATCGAGTGAGCCGGATTTTTTTGCCCTCGACACATGGCCCAAAACGTCGCTCGTTTGCGCTATTTTCGAGTGCCTGTTAACGGTATCAGGTGCATCGCTTGCCGAATCGAATGGAATCGTAGGGCGGAAAAGCGCAGCGCCTTCCGCCGTTGGATGTACCACCTGCGTTCGATGCATCCAAAACGGCGGATAACGCTGCGCTCATCCGCCCTACTTTTTACTCTCTGGTGATGAACAAGCACCCTCTTCTCACCTGCACCCGAATGCGGGTCTGGGGCGTGAAGCCGGCTTCTAACAGCCACTTGCCACGCAGCCGAATCCAAGGGGTTTTGAGTTTGCCCTCCGGGCAGACGCCGACGGTTAAAAGCCGGTCTGGAAGGTGGTTGCTGGTTGATGCGGGTATAGGTGGAGAACTGTCTGGCGTAACTGGTGTGGATTCAGGATATGGCGTGGATAGCGGTGATCTCATTTCAGGCTCCGTTTGGGTTTGGTTGCGGTGGAGCCGCTTCCCGCCGCGAAACGGGAGATCGAGTCGCCCAAAGG